>CAJFQQ010000007.1 GCA_904419145.1 uncultured Oscillospiraceae bacterium
ATCTGCTCATAATACTTCAGAATGGCACTGTGGTCATCGCTGCCGCAGCCGTGGTTGTGGAGCCAGTAGAGCATCTCCTGAACCTGTGCGGTCAGCGCCAGAGGCGTACCCAGATTGTGGCCGGTGTCCAGAGCATTGTTCAGATCCTTGATGTGCAGGTCAATGCGGAAACCAGGCTTGAAATTGCCGGCCATCATCATCGGAACCTTGGCGTCCATGACTGTGCTACCGGCCAGACCGCCGCGGATGGCATCAAAGACCTTCTGGGGATCCACGCCGGCCATGGTGGACAGGGAATATGCCTCAGCACAGGCCGCAATATTTACCGCCACGATAATCTGGTTGGCCAGCTTCACCGTGTTGCCGGCACCGTTGACGTCGCCGCAGTGCACCACGGAGCCGCCCATCACATTCAGCATATCATAATACTTGTCAAACAGAGCCTTGGGGCCGCCGCACATGATGGACAGCGTCCCGTCGATGGCCTTTGGCTCACCGCCGGATACCGGGGCGTCCATCATCTGCACGCCGTGCTTGGCACACTCTTCAGCAATGGCCTTGGACTCCAGAGGTGCGATGGAGCTCATGTCAATGATATCCAGCCCATCTTTCGCGCCCTCCAGAACGCCGCCCTCACCCAGAACGGCCTCCCGAACGTTGGGGGAGTTGGGCACCATGGTGATGACCACATCGCTCTTGCTGGCCACATCGGCGTTGCTGGTGCCGCGGTGGGCGCCGCAGGACACCACATCATCCAGTGCACCAGGGGCATAGGGATCAAAGGCCGTGACCTCATACCCGGCCTTCAGAAGATTCTTGCACATGGGACGTCCCATAATGCCCAGTCCTACAAATCCTACCTTCATTTTGTCATCCTCCACTTTCTGATATTCTGATATTTTGGGGTTGACATATAGGCCAGAAGCTCCGGATAATTGTGGGCACTGCAGCCAAAGTGATCCTCAATCCCCACAAAGGCCATGGGTTTGGGCTGGCGGGACAGGGCTTCTGCGATGGCGCTGCCGAGGCCGCCCTGGATGTTGTGTTCCTCTGCTGTCACTACAGCCTTGCAGGATGCGGCCAGTTCAATAATGGCATCCCGGTTCAAGGGCTTGATCGTGGGAACGTTGATGACCTTCACAGAGATACGGTCTGCCAGGGCCTCTGCCGCCTCCAGCGCCACGCCCACCATAACACCACAGGCAAACAGCGCGATATCCGTGCCATCCCGCAGGACATAGGGCATCCCAATGGTGAAGGGCCGGTCCTCCGGCGTGACGTTGGGGTAGTCGTTGCGGTTGAGGCGCATATAGCAGGGACCCACATACTCCGCAATGGCTTTGGTGGCCGCCACGGTCTCGTTGGCGTCCGCCGGGCAGATCACCGTCATATTGGGAACGGCACGGAAAATCGCCATATCCTCCACACACTGGTGGGTGGCGCCATCGCCGAAGTCCGACAGGCCCGAAGAGGAGCCGCAGATCTTCACGTTGAGCTTTCCGATGGCGATGGTCTGGCGGATCTGGTCAAAGGCCCGTCCGCCGGCAAATACTGCAAAGGAGTTGGTAAAGGGGATCTTGCCGGTCTGGGCAAGGCCCGCCGCCACAGAGGTCATATTAGCCTCTGCAATCCCCATCTCAAAGTGGCGCTGGGGATAGGCGGCCTCGAAATATTTTCCCATAGTGGATCCGCCCAAATCGGCATCCAGGACCACCAAGTCCTCATTTTCTTTTCCGAGCTCTACAAGCGTACGGCCGTAAGCCTCTCTCTGATTTGTATAAGCCATATCACATCCTCCTTCCCTCAGGCCAGCTCCGACAGAGCCTGCTGATAGGTCTCCTCCGTCAAGGTTCCGTTGTGGAACTTCACCTGGTTTTCTGCAAAGCTGAGACCCTTGCCCTTGACCGTGTGGGCAATAATGACAGTGGGCTGCCCCTTTACGCTGTCCGCGGCATCCAGGGCGTCCACGATCTGGCCCATGTCGTGCCCGTCAATCTCTATGACATGCCATCCAAAAGCGGTCCACTTCTCCGGCAGAGGATTGGTGTTGAAGCGATCAACAACCTTGCCGTTGGCCTGCAGGCCGTTCTGATCCACAATGGCTACCAGATTGTCCACATGGAATGCGGAAGCCGCCATGGCGGCCTCCCAGATCTGGCCTTCTGCAAGCTCGCCGTCGCCACACAGCACATATACCTTGCGCGGGATCTGGTTCAGGCGCAGGCCAAGGGCCATGCCCAGGCCGATGGACAGCCCCTGCCCCAGAGAGCCGGTGCCGGCTTCAATGCCGGGGGTCTTGATGACATCGGGGTGCCCCTGGAGATAGGAGCCGATTTCTTTGGTATGCTTCAGATCCTCCACCGGGAAGTAGCCGCACTCCGCCAGCGCAGCGTACTGCAGGACGCCCACATGGCCCTTGCTCAAAAGAAAGCGGTCCCGATCCGGCATATGGGGATTCTTGGGGTCGTGGTGCATTTTGTAGAAATATAGTGCAGAGACAATATCGGCGCTGGAGAAAGAACCGCCAATATGCCCGGCTACGCCTACGCCGATGCTGTAAATCACATCCCGGCGCAGCTGCTTGGCTTTCTGGGAAAGCCCTGTGAGAAGTTCCTGACGGTCTGCCATAATCATTCCTCCTGATTATCCATCTGTTTTGTCAGTTGTTGACTGGTCCTCATTCTCGGACAAGAAGCGCCAGTTGTTGGAAAGATGCTCTTTCATCAGTGCGGCCGCCCGGTCAGCGTCTCTGCGGGCAATCGCCTCCAGGATTTCCTTGTGGTATTTCAGGCCCATATAGCCCATCCTGCTGACCACGTCCTGCATGGCGCGCATCAGAATCGTCCCCAGGATCTCATGGATCTTGAAGATGATGCTGTTGCGGGTCATATGGGCGATCAGTTCATGGAATTCCATGTCTACCTGGGCAAATCCCTTGCAGTCATCTGCATTGGCCATCAGCTCCATACGGGCCACATTTTCCCGCAGCGCCTCCAGATCTTCCGGCTGCGCCCGCTCCGCTGCCAGCCGACAGGACTGCACCTCGAGGATCTCACGGTACTCCAGGACCTCCTGCATGGCGTTTTCGTCGCCCCGGAGATAGATGTCCGGCATCAGTGCAGTCATACTGCTGCCGGGGGAGACCGATTTGATAAACGACCCCTCCCCGTGACGGGTTTCCACCAGATCCAAGGCAGCCAGCTTTTGGATCGCCTGCCGGATAGTGACCCGACTGACGCCAAACAAACTGCACAGCTCGGCTTCCGAAGGCAGACGATCCTCCGGCTTCCACTGGCCGCTGTAGATCAGCTCCAACATCTGGTCAAAAACTTGTTTGCTTACATTAATTTTACGAATTGGTTCAATGAGCATCGTCAGGCCCCTTTTGCTTTAGCGTTCCCGTCAGTCATAAAATTCTTGTCGGTTGTCAGTTGTAATACAACAATAGTATACCTACAGGATACCTTGTTAAAAGTAAGCTGTCAACCTCTTTTTTAGCAGTTAAAAAAAATTGGTGGTTCCGGCAAAATTTTAGGATGGAATTGTACAATCCAAACAAGTTTTGACTGGTTTCTGCAGAAGCTGTTTGTACTAGGCAATGTTTATAAAGTTATTCAGTCAAATTGATGCGATATGTCAAATCTTTATCAAAATGAGAAAAAGTTATTGACAGCTCTGAGATTTTGTAGTAAGTATGTGGACAGAGCATAACATGTCAGGCGGGTTGTCGGTTTTTATCTTGTAATACAACATACAAGTTGCTGCGTGTCCGCAGCACAGCACAGGCCGCTGCCGGGGCCTTCCTGGCAGCGTGTTTCGGTACACGCGGAAAAGTGTTGCCACAGGTGGATGATTATTTAGGGAGGTCGAAATATGTCCCGTATTGGAGAGTATTTGGAGAGCGTATTTTCCCTGGAGGGGAAAATTATTTTGATGACTGGAGCGGCAGGCGGCCTGGGAGCGGCTATGGCGGAGGCGTTGGCAAAGGCTGGCGGCACGGTTTTGATCGGCGATTTGGCGCAGTCTCCTGCCAAGGATTTGGCTCGTCGGATGACAGAGGACGGCTTGAAGGCCAAGGCCTATGATTTGGATGTGACAGACACGGTGCAGATCAAGGCGTGTGTTGACGCTGTGATCGAGGAGTTTGGCCGGATTGACGTGCTGATCAATGTTGCGGGCATCAACCGCCGGGAGGGGATTCTGGATGTGGCGGAATCTACCTATGACCGGATTATGAATGTCAACTTGAAGGGAGTCTTTTTGATGTCCCAGGAGGTTGGCAAGCACATGTTCCGCCAGCGCAGCGGCAATATTATCAACATCGGCTCCCACAACGATGAAGACATGCTGGGCGGCTGTTCGGTGTACGGTGCTAGCAAGAGCGGCGTACGGGCGCTGACTCGGTCGATGGCGGTGGAATGGGCCCAGTATGGGATCCGTGCCAACTGCATCAGTCCTGGACACTTCCTGACTCCCCTGAGCCAGGTGACTTGGGATCATCCGACGCGTTCTGTCTGGCTGCGGGATCGCATTGCTATGCGCCGCCCTGGGGAACCCAGCGAACTGATTGGAATGGTGCTGATGCTGGCTTCTGATGCCTCCAGCTACATGACTGGGCAGGCCTATCATGTTGATGGCGGCTGCCTGGTGGGTGGAAGTCCCTGGGACTTTGATACAGCGTACCATATCGAAGATGACCAGTAATGGGGATACGGCAAAGGAAAAGCATATCAAAGTTGTCCTATAGATAGAAATCTGCCGCGGACGAAGGGAAATCAGCTTCCTTTGTCCGCGGCAGTATTTTTATGCTGCCGCTTAAAGGGTGCCTGCAGAAGCAGATTTGTGGTCGATTGCCTGTTTCAGCCGTTCCAAAGTGCTTTCCAAGGCACTGGTGGGGCAGGCGAGGTTGATCCGCTGGAACAGAGCGCTGTCTGCGCCGAACAGAGATCCAGGATCCGTAAACCAGTAAGCCTCATCCCGCATAAACCGATCCAGCTCCATGCCGGTCATGCCAAGTCCCTTGCAGTCCAGCCACTGCAGATAGGTTGCCTCCAGGGGCACAGGACGGATTTGGGGGATATTGTCTCTCAAAAACTGTTCTACAAGATCCCGGTTGGCACGCAACACTTCCAGCAGCTCCTCCAACCAGTCTTCACACGCATCATATGCGATCTCCAACGCCCGGTATCCCGCAATATTGCAGTGAAAGGTGCCCTCTCTGCGCCGGCCGGCCAGAACCAGTGCCCGGATTTCCGGATTTGGGATGACAAGATAGGAGGTAATCATACCCGCCAGATTAAAGGTTTTGCTGGGGGCGTTGCAGGTCACTATATTCTGGGCCAAATCCTCCGACAGGGAAGCAAAGGGGATGTGACGGCGTTTTTTTGTCAGGACCAGGTCTGAGTGGATTTCGTCGGAAATGATCCGCACACCATTTTCCAGGCAGATCTGCCCCACCTTCTCCAGCTCTTCCTGGGTCCACAGGCGGCCCACAGGGTTATGCGGGCTGCAGAACAGCAGAAGCTTTGTCCTGGGATCTTGCGCCTTGGACTCCAGATCGGCAAAGTCAATCGTATAGTACCCGTCCTGATAGAGAAGTGCACTTTCCACCAGCGTCCGGCCGCTGTTGCGGACTGCCTCGTAGAACGGATAGTAGACTGGCGTCAGGAGAAGAACGCCGTCTCCGGGCTGAGTTAAAAATTTAGTCAGGTGAAAAAAGGCCGGAACTACACCGGGGTAGTCCACAATCCATTCCGGTTGAATGTCCCACTGGTTGCGGCGCTTCTGCCAATGCACAATTGCATCGTAAAAGCGCGGTGTCGGATCCGTGTAGCCCAGGACGGAATTTTTGAGATACTCCCCTACGCCCTCCGCAATTTGAGGCGGATTTTTCAGCTCCATGTCCGCTACAGACAGGGGAAAGACGCCCTCCGGTACATTCGGGTTTTGCTCATACATTGCATTCCACTTGGTGGATCCGGTTTGCTTTCTGGATACGATGGTAGTAAAATCATAAGCCATTGCTTTGCACGCTCCTCTCTATGTCCTTCTATCTTAAAATATTTCCTGCTGCCTGGCAAGCCCTATAACAGCCCTTCCGCTTTTTCAAAAAAGAGCGGAAAGATTAGACATCTTGGGATGAATTGTTTATAATGGGCTTGAGGAAAAGTTGCGATTGATCCATTGTCCCCGGGGGATATACAGATGTCCGGTGTTTTCCTGCAGGGAACCCAATTCGCGGGGCCGCAGCAAAGTTTTGACGGGCGGTATTCTGAGCGCAGAGCGCTGCAGATGACAAAGGGAAGGGAGATTGATTCCATGCGACATATTGCTTTTGCGGCAGCCGCCGTTGCGCTTGCCGCGCTTCTGCTGGCAGGCTGCGGGCAGGGCGGAGAGGCTGTGCCGGGGGCGGCCGGTTCAGGTGAGGCGGCCCCAGGGCAAACGACACAGGCGGCCGACCCTCCAGCCGCGGATGACAGCCCGCTTGATCTGACAGGCCAGGAGGCTGCAGGCCACCAGGCAGACGGGATCAGCCGGGAAAACGCACTGTCGGTTGCTTTGGAAAATGCAGGTGTCCCCGAGGAGGATGCCTACAATATCAAAAATGAGATGGACGAAGATAACGGAATTCCCATCTACGATATTGAATTTGAAACAGAGTACGGCGACTACGATTTTTCCATTGCCAGAGAGGATGGCCGGATTGTGGGCGCAGACTACGAGGTTGATGAGGAGTGGCTGAGCGTATTAGGCGGCAGCGCCGTTACACTGGAAGAGGCGGTGACGGTGGTACAAGGGAAAGTGCCCGGCGTTTCCGCGGAGGAAATCCAGATTTGGGAGGAGCATGGAGACGGCAGGGGCCGCTATGAGGGAGAGCTGTTTTACGGCGGAATGAAGTATGAATTTGAGATCGACCCGCAGACAGGAATGATCTTTGATTGGAATGCGGACCTGCGTGACTAAGGCACCCTGTGATGGCAGCCCTTGGTCAGGCATGCGGGCCGAGGGAGAATTTAACGGTCCCTTTACCTGATGGCGGTGGTTTTTTGTGGGGATGCAGTCTATACTGAAATCATACCCAGCAAACCATCAGCTAGATTGGGAGCGGTTGCATGCGGCTGCATTCGGGACGGCCTGTATCTGTTTTTGAATACGATTCAGCGCCGGTTTGCGCCCTCGGGCGGCAAGCCGGTGCTGTTTTTTTGGATCAGACGTCCGAAAATCCCGAACATCAAACGGAAAGGCAGGAGCAACGATGCAAAAAACCTATGTGTTGGATACCAACGTATTGATTCAGGCACCCTACGCCCTGGAGTCTTTTGAAGACAATCATATTGTGCTGCCGCTGGCGGTGTTGGAAGAACTGGACGGCCTGCAGCGCGCGGAGGGGGAGCAGGGAGGTAATGCCAGGCAGGTGATCCGATTTCTGGAACGGCTGCGCCTGAGGGGGAACCTTGTTGAGGGGGTATCCCTGCCGGGCGGCGGGACGCTCCGCCTGGAGGTCAATCATGCGGATGTTATTCTGCCGCGGGGAATGGCGCAGGAAAGCCCGAGCAGCCGTGTCCTGAAGGTATGCAAGGGGCTGATTGAGGAGGGCAGTGCGACAATCCTGGTCAGCCGGGATATTGTGACCCGCATTCGTGCGCAGATGATGGGGGTTCCGGCAGAGGATTTTACCACCGATCAGATCCCGGATGATACGGTCCCCTATACCGGGCGAGCAGAGGCATATGTCCCCGATGATCTGTTCTCCGGCTTCAGGAAGAGAGGGATTGCGGCGGAGGAATTGTATACTGTGGATGGAGCAGGGCAGCGACAGCCGGTTTCCATGACAGAGAATCAGTTTGTCCTTCTGCGCTCGGACACGGCAGAAAAACGGACGATGCTGGGCCGCTATCACGGCGGGAAAGTGACCGCCCTCTCTCACAGTGGACGGCGTCCTTTTGGCGCAAAGGCGCGCAATGTCGGACAGCAATTTTTGCAGGAGGCCCTGTTGCTGCGCGCAGACGAGGCCCCGCTGGTCATTGTAAAGGGGCCGGCCGGCACGGCTAAAACGTTCTACGCGCTGGCGGCTGGGTTGGAACAGGTGCTGGAGGAGGATCGAGCCTACCGAAAGCTATTGATCTGCCGGCCCAACGCCCAGTTTGATCAGGATATTGGCTTTTTGCCAGGCAGTGAGCAGGAAAAAATCTCCCCCTTGATGCGTCCCATCGTGGATAATCTGGAAATTCTCATGGACTTGGAGGGAAAGAAAGAGAAACGCAGTGAGGAGGAGCTGAGGAGTCGGATCGACTATCTGTTTGAAACGGGCGTGATTGCTACCGAGGCGATGAACTTTATGCGGGGCCGTTCCATCACCGATACTTGGCTGATGATTGACGAGGCGCAGAATCTGACGCCGCGACAGGTTAAAGGCATTATTACTCGGGTGGGACGGGGTACCAAGGTCGTTTTGCTGGGAGATCCGGCACAGATTGACCATCCTCTTTTGGATGAGCGGAGCAATGGGTTGAGCTACGCGTCCCAGCGCATGCGGGGCAGCCCGCTGTGCGTCCAGATTTCTATGCAGGCCGATGAATGTGAGCGCTCCGCACTGGCACTGGATGCTGCGCTGCGGATGTAAGATAAGCAGCAGGGGCCTTTGCCGGACGGCGCGCAGGTCAGGGGCCCCACGGGGATGCACCACGCGCAGGATCCTGTTCCACGAAAAAGCCCCCCTGACGGCCAATCGCCGCCAGGGGGGCCTGGACTGCTTGTGTGGAGCGGTTTGGATTATGAATTCGGTCATTCAGATACTGGAGGAAGGCGGATGGGGCGATTCCCTGCCAAGTGCTGATAATCTTCCGGTGTGTTGACATTTTGGAATGTTTGGCTATTTAAGGCCGGGACAGATTGCAGCTCCGGGAGCTGTTTCAGAAAATCCATCATCCGATACTTTCCGGCCTGGATCATGCGCCCCAGCACCGGCAGACAGCGCTTGGGATAGATACCGGGAAAAGGACGCGGTACATTTCCCTGCGTTACCACCGTCACCACCGGATAACGTTCATAGGCGCTGAGCAGTCTGTGGACAGTTGCCTGGCCGACCAGGGGCATATCGCAGGGCACGACCAGCAGAGCCTCTGAGGGGGTACTGCGGAGCCCACTGTAAAGCCCGCCCATGGGACCGATATCCGGGATTTCATCCACAACCAGCTCCAGCCCCAGGTGCGCATAGGGCTCCGGGCGTTCCACCGACAGGCGCACCAAAGGAAGCGGGGACAGCGCACGAAGAATATGCTGGTAGAAGGGAATGCCGTCCAACAGAAGGAACAGCTTTTTCTCACCGTTCATCCGGCTGTTTTTTCCGCCGCTCAGGATATATCCACTGACCTGTCTTTCCATGGTGGCCCCTCAAGAAATGCGCAGCTGCGGGACTTGGACAGTTGCCGAAGTCCGCAGAGCGGATTGGTTAGAGAATCATCAGCTCTTTGGGGAAGTCTGTCAGGTTTTGGGTTCCCTCCTCGGAGAGAAAAACCATGTCCTCAATGCGCACACCGAATTTGCCTTTCAGATAAATCCCGGGCTCCATAGTGATGATGTTGCCTGTCTGGAACACATCGTTGCTGCCCTGGCCGGCCTGCATGCCATCGTGGCACACCAGCCCCACAGAGTGGCCCAGCCCGTGGCCAAAGGTACCGGCAAATTCGGTGGCATCAATTACCGCCCGGGCGGCCGCATCCACATCATGGCCCACCTTGCCGGGCGCGATGGCGGCAATCCCGGCCAGCTGGGCTTTCAGGACTGTGGCATAGACCTTTTTCATCTCCTCGCTGGCGTGGCCCAGAGCAAAGGTTCGGGTCATGTCGGAACAGTAGCCGCCCACCTTGACACCGATGTCCATAGTGATAAAGTCCCCATTTTCAATGGCACGGGATCCGGGAAAACCGTGGGGAAGGGAGGTGTTGGGGCCGCTGAGGATGATGACCGGGAAGGCCAGCCCCTCTGCGCCGTTTTTATAAAAGCGGTAGATCAGTTCTGCCACCAGATCCTGCTCGGTTACACCGGGGCGGATCAGGGGCAGCAGCTCGTGGAGGGATTTTTCCACGATCCGCTGGGCGCGGATGGTACACGCCACCTCCTGTGGGAATTTGACCTGACGCAGCGCCTCGATCCGTCCATCCAGCCCGGTGATTTCGACAGGCAGCGCTGCCTTCCACCGGGCAAAGGCATCCACCGTCAGGGTGCGGTTCTCCATGGCCACCGACCGGATGCCCCGCCGGACAACCAGATCTTTGAGGTAGGGGATGAAGCTGCCTTTGCTCATTTCCAGGTGGATACCGGAACCGGCAAAGTGACGCTCGGCATCCTCAATGGTTCGAAAATCAGTGAAGTACCAGCTCTCCGACGGCGTAACCAGCATGGCGGCGCTGGCAAAAAAGTCTGTCAGATAGAACAGGTTAGTGGAGGAGGTGACGATTGCCGCCTCGATCCCATCCTGCTTCAGATGCTGTTGGAAGTTGTTCAGTTTTTCAAAGGACGCCATGCCCAATCCTCCCTTTCCAGTTTTTGAAATTGTCGATGGATGGATTAAATCTGATCCTTGGCAATGGCCCGGGCCTCGGGGATGATGGAGCCGGAGCCGTGAGCGGCCTCATACTCCTCCTCGGTCACCATGCGCAGGGCGCCGGTGGGGCACACCCGGACACAGGCGGGAGTGAGGCCATATTGAAGGCGGAGGTAACATCCGTTGCATTTCTCCATTTTCCCTGCGCTGTTAAATGAGGGGGCCCCAAAGGGGCAGGCCATGGCGCAGCTGTGACAGCCAATACAGTTGGTGTTGTCATAGACGGTGAGGTCGGTTTCCGGGTCTTTGCGCAGACAGCCTACCGGACAGGCGTTGATGCAGGGGGCCGGAGAACAGTGCATGCAGGCTACGGAGTAGTGAGTAAAGACCGGCCTGCCGTCGGCATGCTCTGTCTCAAAGATGGTGCGGAAGGGTGCGCTTCCGGTTTTAGGGTCGTAGTCGTTCTGATCCATACAGGCGATGGCGCATGCGCCGCAGGCGCAGCATTTGCTGGAATCAAAATCCAGAATCATCTTTTTCATGGCGCATCATCCTTTCTTGCTGACCCTGCAGCGGTTGGAGCGGCAGGCCGGAAAACCGGAATAGGGGTCCAGCCGGTCGGCGCTGATCAGGCTGCTGATGTCCGCCTCCCGGTAGCCGTGGTACAGGCTCACCAGCCCCTTCTGGATATGGCGGGAGAGAAGGGCCGCCGCGGTGATGCTCCCCAGGGGGGTGGAGATCTCCACCGTGTCCTGTTCCAGGATCCCCAGCGCTTGCGCATCCTCTGGGTTGAGCTCGACACAGGCTTTGGGGCGCAAGGTGCGCAGCCAGGGCACATCATGGAGCCGGGAGTGGAGGGCAAAGGGAAGCCGCCCGCCGGAGGTCAAGGTCATGGGGTATTCCGCCGGGTCAATATTGTCCAGAGGTTCCCGATAGGTGGGAAGGGCATCCAGCCCCCACTCGGGGTGGCCGGCGATGAGCTCGGATTTCAGCTCCAGCTTCCCTGTGGGAGTCTTGAGGCCGCGCCTCAGAGTGGCCAGGGGCTCGTGGGGCTTGAACTCCGGGACCCTGAGGGGGGTGTCTGCATCCTGCAGAGTCTGCACCGACAGGGAAATAGGGCTGAGAATATATTCCAGGCACGCCCGATAGCCGGATTTCAGCAGCGTGTCATCCAAATCCATCCGCCGGGCCAGCTCGCACATGACGTCGGCATCCGGGCGAGACTCGTACAGAGGCTGGATCACCGGCTTGGTATAGTAGGCCCAGCCGCCGGGGTAGGACTTGAACTCCTCCCGTTCAAAGGAGGTGCAGGCGGGGAGCACAATATCCGCGTACTTGGCGCAGTCGGTCATGAACAGGTCCATGTCCACATAGAAGTCAACGGTTTCCAGGGCCTTGAGCATCCGTTTGCTGTCGGGGAACATGCGGTTGTTGATGCCGAAGCACACCAGGGCCTTCAGTGGATAGGGGGTGCCCTCCAGGATCTGGCGGGACAGGTCCATGGCCTGGGCCTCGTGCTCCAGCTCGTTCCACAGCGGGAAACGCTGGGCCCCCACAGGGGCGGGCATGTTGAACACCCGGGCCTCCTTGACAAACTCGTGCTCCAGGGTGTGATAGCCGGAAGCCTGATGGGTGTAAGTGAACTCCACAGGGATCTGTCCACCCTTTACATCGTAGTTCCCGGTGATGATGGCCAGGGACATGATGGCCCGGTAATTCTGCATGCCGTTGATGTGATGGGCCAGAGGGGCGGAGCTCTCCTTGATGCTCATGGGATGTCCATAGTCATGGATCATCCGGGCGGCCTGCTGTACCTTCTCATAGGGGACGCCGGTGAGGGCCTCCACATTGGTGCGGTTGAAGCCCCTGCAGTAGGCGGCATATTCCTCGAAACCGTGGACATATTTACTGATGAAATCGTGGTCCACCCAGCCGTTTTCAATCAGCTCGTTGGCAATGGCCAGGGCCAGGGCGCCGTCGGTGCCGGGCCGGGGCTGCAGGAACAGGTCCGCGATCTTCTCCGCCGTCTGGGTGTACATGGTGTCCACAATGATGAACTTGACGCCCTTCTTTTTCAGATTTTCCGTGCTGCGGGCGCTGAGGTACCCGGTGTAGTAGGGGTTGTGGGCCCAGCCCAGGAAGAGCCTGCTGTTTTTCATGTCCGGGCGGCTGGGCGTAGCCGCGGCCACCTTCCAGGCCATGAGTCCCGAGGTGAAGCAGGAGCTGGACTCGGTGCCGTAGTTAGGCGTGCCGAAGGAGTAGGCCAGGCGCTGGAGGATGGGGCGGAACCACTTGGTGTAGCCGCCGAAGAAAAAGACGGACTGGGCGCCGTATTGGGCCTTATATCCCTGGAGCTTCTTTGCGATGGTATCCAGGGCCTCGTCCCAGGTGATGGGTTCGTACTGCCCGCTGCCCCGGGGACCGGTCCGCTTCAGGGGCGTCTTGATGCGGTCCTCCCGGTAGACATATTGCCGGTTGGATGCCCCCTTGGTGCAGAGCAATCCCTGGTTCAGAGGATGGTTTTCGTCTCCCTCCACCTTGATGATCACGCCGTCCTTCACATAGCAGTTGACGCCGCAGTGGGAGGTGGGGGAACAGATATCACACAAACTGTGCCGGATTTCGATGCCGGTCTCCGCACAGGGAATCTTTGCCTTCAGAAGCTCTTCCTTAGTTGCCATAAGTGCCTCCTTCCAGTAAGCGCAGGAACGCCTCGCTGAGTCCCTCCCGCAGCAGCACGCCCCGCTGCATCTCCGAAATGGTGTGGCCGCCGTGCTCAATCACGGCAAGAATGTGATTTTTAAGGATGCCGCTGATGCGGTAGTTGCCCAGGATATTGATGCCGGCCAGTCTGTGGTCCTGCAGCACTGCCTGGACATAGAGCCCCTTCTCCTTGTTTTCAAAGGTGACCGTTTCGCCGGTGATGCGGTTATCGCCAAAGCCAATGAAATCCATGTGGAAGAAGTGCGTGATATTGTGGAGAATATTGCCGCGGAAGGCACTGGAGCTTCCGGCCATATTGGCCCCGGCCGTGTGCCCCTGATAGGCGGCGTTGGCCCACAGGCCGATGATCATGGTCTGCCCGCTCTGCAAATTGCAGCCCTCGCAGCAGTCTCCGGCGGCGTAGATGCCGGGAGCGGATGTCTCCATCTTCTCGTTGATCACGATACCCCGGTTGACCTGGATGCCTGCGTTGACGGCCAGTTCTGTGGCTGCCCGGGTGCCGATGCACAGGGCTACCAGGTCGGCGGGGAGGACGGTTCCGTCGGAAAATTCCACGGCGGCCGCCATTTCACTGCCTGCGCGGACGGCGGACAGGCCGGAGCGGAACCGGAGCTCCACGCCGTCGGCAGCAAGCTGCCGCTCAATCCTCTTGGCGGTTTCGGGATAGGCCGCAAGCGGGAAAATGTGAGGGGCCATATCCGCCAGCACCACATGGACGCCGTTGTTATGAAGGACCTCCGCCACCTTGATGCCGGCCATGGACGCGCCGATCACGACAGCCTGCTTCAAATCCCGCTCCTCCAGGATTTGCTTCAGCGCCCGTGCGTCGTCCAGCGTACGCATGGAGACAGTGGCCTCGGGACATTCGATGGGGATGGGCGGAGTGAAGGAGCGGGCCCCGGTGGCCAGCAGGATCTTGTCATAGGAGCGCTTCGTCCCATCCTCCAGCGTCAGCGTACGGGTATCCGCATCCAGGGCAGTGATCCGCGAGTTGGAAAAAATTTCGGCGCGATAGGCGGTGCGGATGGTGTCCAGATCCCCGAAAGGGAACATACCCTCATAGCACAGGCGGTTGGAGGCGTAGTAGGTGGTCAGCATCGGGTTATATGGGGCATCGGCGTGCTCGGAGTAGACGTGGATGGTGCCGGTCTGGTCGGCATCCCGAATGGCCGAGAGGGCATGAAAGCCTGCGCCGCCGAAGCCGATAATTGCATAAGTAGCCATTTGTGTTCAGCAGCTCCTTCCTGTCAGAATTGAGGGAAATGAGCCCGATGCATCTGCACCAGCTGGTCCAGAGCCCGGTTGAGCAGCTCCCTGCGGCAGCCGATGTTCATACGCATAAAGCCGTCGCCGCCGGAGCCGAAGTGCCAGCCGTCGTTCATGCCCAGGTGCCAGGTATGTACCAGCTCATTGTGGAGAGCATCGTTGGCGAGACCAAAATCCCGGAAGTTCAACCACATCAGGAAGGTTCCCTCATGGCGGGCAGGTACAATATGGGGAGCCTCCTCCCGCAGCCGTTTCTGCACAAGCGCCGAGTTTTCCTCCAGGTAGCGCAGCTGAGCATCCATCCAGTCACCGCCATGGGTGTAGGCCGCCGCTGAAGCCACCAAACCTAAAACGTTGGGGTTGATAAGCCAGGCGGTGCGGAGTTGATCCAGAAGCCGTTGGTTCAGCGTGCTGTCCGGGACCAGTGTTGTGGAGACAGAGAGCCCGGAAACATTGAAGGTCTTTCCAGGGGCGATGCAGCAAATAGCCAGAGGATGGATCTCCGGGAAGGCCAGAATGGACGTATAATGATTTCCAAATAGCGCAAAATCGCAGTGGATTTCATCAGAAATCAAATAGACGTGGTATTTGACGCACAGCTCCACCAGCTGTTTGAGCTCACCGGCGGTCCACACACGGCCTACCGGATTGTGGGGGTTGCACAGCAGCATGAGACGAACACCGCCGCGGAACTGGGACTCCAGATCCGTAAAATCCATGGCATAGGAATTGCCGACAGGCTGCAGAGGGCTCTCTACCACAGTTCGTCCAGTACCCTCGGCAATGGCGTGGAACGGATCATACACCGGCGTCTGGATCAGCACCTTATCGCCGGGCTTTGTCAGAGCCTGGATTCCATAGCTGAGGGACGTCACAACCCCACAGGCGGGACGCATCCACTCCCTCTGGATCGTCAGGTCATGCCGTGTTTTGAACCAATGGATGATGCTGGTATAGTAGTCCTCGGCGGCAAAGCTGTATCCCAGAACGGGATGCGCGCACCGGTGCTCAATGGCTTTTATTACCTCCGGTGGGCAGGGGAAATCGGTGTCTGCAATCCAAAGAGGCAGGATGTCCTCCTCCTGGAATTTACCCTTTCGGCGGTCCCACTTGAGGCAGCAGCTGCCCTCCCGGTCAATGGGAGTATCGAAATGAAATGTTGCGTTCATGGCGCAGGATCTCCTTATTTATTTGAATCAGTATTGAGATTATCATACCGTCTAAATGGTTCCCGTGTCCAATACTAACTCATAATTAATTGATTATAGAAATGTATGAATGGATCATTTTGAAAAGAAATTTGGGAAATAATGTAAAATTTTTGTAAAATTCAACAATTTTTTAAGTTAAAAAATGGCGCGTGCAGCTACCTGCCGGAGCAAAGACACGGAACGATGCGCTATATGCAGATGCCGCCGGAAACTCCGACTTGCGAAGCCTATAGACGAATGCTATAATGATGAAATTAAAACAAGAGGGGCGGTGTGAAGCGTGGATCTTGTGCAGCTCAGATATTTTATGACAGTGGCGGAGGCCGGTCACTTGACCAATGCGGCAAAAAAGCTGAATGTGGCACAGCCTGCTTTGAGCGTCAGCATTGCCAGGCTGGAAAAGGAGGTCGGCGTCCCGTTGTTTGATCGGGTGGGCCGGAATATTTATCTGAATAAATGCGGGGAAATTTATCTGGAATATGTGGAACAGGTGCTGGATATTATGAATCGAGCACAGAAAGAAGTGGACACCTATTGCCAGAAACTGGAAAATGTACTGAATCTGGGTATTGTCAGCAAGCCGTTCTCATGGCAAATTTTATCTGCGTTTAAGGAGCGTTATCCGGACAGCAAGATCCGCCAGGTAGAGATTGGGGCTGACAGCGTGGAGGAGGAGCTGCGTAAGGATGAGGTGGATTATGTGATCTCCAGCTGCCTGAATTCAGCTCCAGGCATTGTGGCAGAGGTGATCTGGGAGGAAACCATGGTGCTGGCGGTACCGGCGGGCCATCCGCTGGCAAATCGGGAATGGGTTCGCCTGAAGGACGCCCGCAACGAGGAATTCATCAACCTGCCAAAGGCCTATGAATACCGTACGATCACTGACGCCATGTGTCAGGATTCCGGCTTTACGGCCAATGTGACAACAGAATGCTTTCACTGCTACATGACAGAGATGATTGCAGCCGGCAAAGGCGTAGCGCTGATGACGCGGGGAAGGGCAATCCAGAATGCCGGGAATCCGCAGGTCGTTTTTATCCCGATCAAGGAACCGGAATACACCAGAAACCACTACATTATGTGGAAAGCCGGGCATCACTTTAATAAGATGGCCCGGGAATTTAGAAAATTCCTGCGGGCATACTATGAAGAACATATGGATGGCGAGGGGTTCAGCTGTATTTGAGAGACGCAGAGCGGCTGGGCTGCATCCTGATGGAAGGAAAACCGCACAGACGATTCATTTTGGATCGCCTGTGCGGTTTTCCTTCTGTAAATTCATAACAGATAAATTATGAACTAATTATGAATATGTATTAGACGCAGAACCGGATTTGCGATACATTATTTCCATTAAAATTGTGAAATAGACAGGCCCAGGCAAAGGCTGGCAAAATTTACCAGGAGGGAGTATGTATGAAGGAAAAGCTTGATAAACTGATTGGCCGGGCATTTGGCAAACCGCTTTATCGGATTGCTGTTATCCTGCTGGGGTTGCCTACAATGCTTGTGGCATTCGTCATGTTCCTGGCGACTGGCGGACGGGACAAGGAAGAAAATCAGAAGTATATGTCCCAGGTGCGGGACGCAGCGGAACAGGATGGAAGCCTATCCAGGATCCGGAAAAATGCGGAGGCCTACCTGACCAAGAAATATGAGCACTTTGGGAAAAACACGGCAGATGCTGAATTCCGTAAGGAACTGGAAAAGCAGATAAAAGAGGACGAGGACGCAGAGATCGCCTCCCGGATGGACGCCCTGTATCACAGTATGGGCAAAGAGCGCCGGCGCAGTTTTACCCAGTTCCTTTGTAAAGCGCTGGACAACAAAGCGCTGCTGGTGCTCTCTGTGCTCTCCTCTCTGCCCATGTATCTGCTGCTGCTGATTTTCTCCAACCCTTACACCCGCTATATTTTTGAGCGGCTGATTATGATGGTGTTTGTGGCTTTCGGTGTGGTGCTGGTGGTATTTACCATTCTGCACTTCGCCTCCTCTGATCCGGCGGCCAACGTTTTGGGCGAGACGGCCAGCCAGGAGCAGATCGACGACTTCAACCGCGTCCACGGACTGGACCAGCCCTATATCGTACAGCTGTGGAACAACTTCAAGAAGCTGGCCACCTTTGACCTGGGCAACTCCTACTCGGGCAACGAGGATGTCATGGATGCCATTCTGAGAAGATTCCCGGTAACCATTGAGCTGACAGTATATGGATTCCTGATTGCTGTAGCCATATCCCTGCCCATCGGCATCATCTCGGCCGTCAAGCCCAACACAGCCTTTGACTATATTTTCATGTTCCTGGCTCTGGTTGGTTTGTCCCTGCCGGCATTCTGGTTTGGCATGATGATGATTCTGAATCTTTCGATCAATCATCATATTCTTCCGTCAAGTTATGTCCCAGGTGTCTTTATATCGCTGTTGATGCCCGCGCTGGTAACCGGGACGCGCCTGGCGGCGACGTTAACCCGGAATACCCGGTCGGCCCTGCTGGAAGTCCTGAACCAGGACTACATCGTGACCGCCAAGGCCAAGGGATTGAGCAAGGCCCGTGTCATCATCAAGCACGGCCTTGGCAATGCTATGATCCCCATTGTTACTGTAGCCGGCCTGCAGTTCGGCGGTTCCCTGGGCGGTTCTGCAGTGATTGAGCAGGTATTCAATATTCAGGGTATTGGCAGCTATATCATTGACAAGCAGTTCCTGCCGGATATTCCTGCCATCCTGGGAGGCGTGGTCTACGTTTCCATCATCATCAGCGTGGTAAACCTGCTGGTGGATCTGCTGTATGTATGGCTGGATCCCCGGATCAAGTCCAGACTGAAGAGTCAGTAAGGGGTGGGGCAGATGAAAAAAGAGAGCTTCTTTGTTAAAAAAGCAAATCAGAGGAAGTTGAAACGCCACCAGGAGCCCAGTGTGCTGGCTTTCGGAGCCGGTGCCTCTGGGATTGTAGGCGCAGCGCTTGCGCTGATGATCTACGATTCAAAGACCGGAACCATCAGTACAGTTCCGCTGCTGATCTCCCTCCTCTTTCTGGTGGAGGCAGCAATCGCCCTGCTGGCGCTGCTGCTGGCAAACGGCCAGATTATCAAACACAACGAGATCTCCCGGCCGGTGCGCCTGATCGGTGTACTGCTGGCGGTGACCATTGCAAATGGAAACATTTTCTGTTCTCTTGCCGGGTTGATTTTGCTCATAAAGAAGAAAAACCTGGAATACCAGGTGGGCTGCTACATGTTGCTGGTAGAGGTCCTGATCCTGCTGGTGTCCTGCCTGAACTTTTTCAAACCCTGGGTCTGCGATACCTTTTTCCTGGGCATGGGCCTGCTGGGGGCGGTTGCTGCAATCCATCTCATCTCGCTGCCCCTGGTTGCCGCCTATGTGAAGGGCAATCGGGCGGATAAAAAAATGATCCCCCTGGGGATTGTCCTGATCCTTACCGCCTTGACAGGGAATCTGTTTTCCCTGCTGCTGGGCGTACTGCTGATCCGCAAGGCGCTCACCAAGGATGACCATGTCTCCATCAGCTGGGTGGATGTGATCAAGCGCCTGTTCCGCAGTCAGATGGCTGTTCTGGGTGCATTCATCATCGTGTTTTTGCTGGCCCTGTCCATCTGTGCGAATCTGACCTTTGACTACGGTATTGCCGTGGACAACGACTACTCCATGATTCTGCAGAACCCCAGCTTGGTTTACCCCTTCGGCACGGATGATTATGGCCGGTGCGTATTCACCCGAGTGGTTTTCGGCGCCCGAATTTCCCTGACGGTCGGCATTTTCTCCACAGCCATCTCCATTGTAGTGGGGATCCTGCTGGGCGCCATCGCAGGATTTTACTCCGGTGCTACGGATAATGTTATCATGCGTATTCTGGATGTGTTCATGGCGATTCCCGGCCTGCTGCTGCCCATCGCAATCATTGCAGCCTTTGGCACCAGCACGGCAAATATTACCTTTGCGCTGGGGGTCGGCGCCATTCCGAGCTATGCCAGAACCATCCGGGCCTCCGTCCTGCAGCTGCAGGATTCAGAGTTTGTGGAAGCGGCCCGGGCCTGCGGTGCAAAGGATAATATCATTATTTTCAAACATATCCTGCCTAACTCCATGGCCCCCCTGATTATCCGCGCCACGCTGGGAATCGGCGCCGGTGTCACCGCCGTCAGCTCTTTGAGCTATCTGGGCCTGGGCATCGCACCCCATATCCCCGAGTGGGGCAATATCCTCAAGGCGGGAAGCTCGTATCTGGAAAGCAATCCATATATGGCAATTTTCCCAGGCTTTGCCATTGTGATTCTAGTGCTGGCGTTTAACTTCCTGGGCGATGGTTTCCGCGATGCGTTGGATCCCAAGTTGAAATAAAATGGGGGAAAGGGAGGTTGCACATGGCGCAACAGGAGAAAAAATGTATCCTGCAGGTAAAAAACCTGCATGTGCATTACATAACCGATGAAGAGGAAGTCTTTGCCGTAAACGGCATCAGTTTTGATCTGGACGAGGGCGACAGCATTGGCCTTGTGGGGGAGACTGGCGCCGGCAAGACTACCACGGCAATGGCAATCATGCAGCTGGTGCCGGATCCGCCGGGGGTTATCACGGAAGGAGAGATTCTCTTCCAGGGCCGGGATATGATCCTGAACACCGATGCAGAAAACCAGAAAATCCGCGGCAACGGGATTTCCATGATCTTTCAGGATCCCATGACGGCTTTGAACCCCACCATGACAGTGGGGGATCAGCTGATTGAGGTGCTGCGCCGCCACAACAAATCCATGTCCAAGGCGGAAGCGAAAAAGCAGGCCATTGAGATGCTGGAGATGGTGGGTGTGAAGGCCGAGCGCTTTAACGACTATCCCCATCAGTTCTCCGGAGGCATGAAGCAGCGCGTCGTGATTACCATGGCGCTGCTGTGCAATCCGGATCTGTTGATCGCCGACGAACCGACCACCGCTCTGGATGTGACGATTCAGGCCCAGGTGCTGGACATTATGCGCAATCTGCGGGAAAAGTTCCACATGGGACTGATTATGATTACCCACGATCTGGGCGTTGTGGCGGAGACGTGCGACAAGGTTGCCATTATTTATGCCGGTGAAGTTGTAGAGGCCGGTTCCGTGACAGAGGTGTACCTTAATCCGCGCCACCCCTATACCCGAGGGCTGTTTGACTCGATCCCCAAACTGGATGAGGACAGCACCCGCCTAATCCCCATTGAGGGGATGACACCCAACATGGCGGAGCCTCCTACCGGCTGTTATTTCCATCCCCGGTGCAAGTACTGCCAGGAGAGGTGCAGAACGCAGTCCCCGGAGATGGTGCAGATGGCGGGCGGAACCCATCGGTTCAAGTGCTTTTACCCACTGGGGAATGAGCAGGATGAGGAGGTGTAAGCCATGAGTACAATGCTGGAAGTTATCAACCTGAAAAAATATTTCAATGTGGCTAATGGCGGGCATCTCCATGCCGTGGACGACGTCAGCTTCAAGATTGAAAAAGGCGAGACCTTGGGAATTGTCGGCGAATCCGGCTGCGGGAAAAGCACCCTGGGCCGTACAATTCTCCGCCTCCATGAGCCTACCGGCGGAAAAGTGATCTTTGACGGCATGGACATCGTCTCCTTTGACAAAGAAGAGATGCGCCAGATGCGCAAAGAGATGCAGATTATCTTCCAGGACCCCTATGCCTCGCTGAATCCCCGCTTTACGATTTCTCAGATCATTGAGGAGCCCCTGAAGCTCCACAATCTCTATCCATCCGCTGCAGAGCGCAAAGAGCGGGTGGAGCAGATGATGGCGTTGACCGGGCTGTCCCACCGTATGTCCAATATGTACCCCCACGAGTTTGACGGCGGGCGCCGTCAGCGCGTGGTCATCGCCCGGGCGCTGTCCCTTAACCCCAAGTTTATTATCTGCGATGAGCCGGTCAGCGCCCTGGATGTATCCGTACAGGCGCAGATCATCAACCTGATGATGGACCTGCAGGAGCGGCTGGGCCTGACCTATGTGTTTATCTCCCACGACATGTCTGTCATCAAACACATTTCTACCAATATCGGCGTTATGTATCTGGGGCAGATGATTGAAAAAGCCAGCAAACACGAGATGTTCAAGCGCCCCATCCATCCCTACACCATCGCGCTTCTCTCCGCTATTCCTTCCACGAATATCCGGGAAAAGAAGGAAAAAATTATTCTGAAGGGTGAAATTGGTTCTCCGGTGAACCCCAAGCCCGGATGCCGCTTTGCCCCCCGGTGCCCCTTTGCCACGGACCGCTGCCGCACGGAAAACCCCTCTTTTGAGGAGGCACTGCCCGGGCATTTTGTGGCCTGCCACCGAACCGGGGAAATGCTGGAGGGGAAGCTGAGATTCTAAGACAGATGAATATTTTGGCGGAACTCCGCTGAGATAGAGGCGATACCCCAAAATCTTTCCACAAGGAAAAGGAGGAACCGAAGAAGATGAAAAAGAAGAAATTAGCCGCGTTATTCCTGAGTGCGGTGATGCTGCTGTCCCTGGTAGGCTGCAACACCCAGACCCGCAGCGAGGCCACCGGCAGTGACGGCAGCACCGTCAGCGGGAGCGTCACGCTGAATCTGCTGTACCAGAGCAGTGACGAGGTCGTGGCCAACGTCATCCGCGACGAGCTGACCCGCGCAGGTATGACAGTGGAGATGTCTGCTGCTTCCGATGGTGGTACTTTCCGGGAGCAGATGGGTAACGGCAACTTTGACATCGCCATTTACAGCTGGGCTAACGTGATGGGCAACCCCGACTACAGCGTTCGCGGCACATGGTACAGCACCGGCGCCAGCAACTACGCCGGGATCAATGACACCACAGTGGACAGCCTGATTGAAGAGGCTGCTGCCCAGACCGCTGAGGAGTATGTAGAGACCTATGGTGAGCTGGAGCGCTATGTGGTGGAGGAGCAGACTTATATGACTCCGCTATATCAGAAGATCACCGGCCGCGGGTTCAGCAATGTTCTGGATGCCAATACAATTACCAACAACCAGCGCTGGGAGGATTTCTCCTATGCGGACTCCTCTCAGAATTCTACCCGCCCCCTGATCCTTTCCCAGACCGCAGGCAGCGTGTCGACCTGGGATCCTATCCGCGCCAACGACCAGACTACCGGCTATGCGCTGGATCACATGTATATTCATCTGCTGACCCTGCAGCCCGACTGGTCCGTTTCCACGGATGAGTCCCTGTCCTACAGCTATGCAGTCTCCGAGGACAATACCCAGTACTATTTCCTGCTGCGTGACGACTGCAACTTTGCCCGCGTGGATGAGAACGGCGAGGTGTATGACTCCGGCGTGATGGTCTCCGGCGAAGATGTGGTTTACTCCCTGGAACGGGCGAGAGACCCCAACTCTACCCCGCTGCATCAGACTTACTCCGTCTATGAGAACCTGGCTTCCACTGAGATTGTTACCGACATCTCCGTCCTGGACAGCACCATGACCGCCGACGGCCGCAGCGTCCGCGAGGTCCTGGAGGCCGAGGGACAGACCATCGGCTCCCTGGTAGCCACCAGAGACGAGGTGGACAATGCTGCCGGAAATTATCAGGTGGTCTGCTGCACCACGTCTATCCCCTATCCTCAGATCCTCAACGGCTTGACATTCCATGGCGCTGGCATTGTGGACAGCGAGTGGGTGGAAGCTATGAATGCCGATGTGGACGTGGCAAACTATGATGCCACCACCGACAGCCTGTACGGTGACGCTGTTACCACCATGGAAGGAGACGGCTATGCCAACCATCTGTCCCTGAGCGGGAACTATGTGTTGACCTCCATGAACGACTACCAGATGAATTTTGTGGCAAACCCCTACATCCGTACCAATGATACCGAGAAGAACCCTATCACTACGATCACGGACCGTTTCATGAGCGATACCGAAGCCGCCCTGTCCGCCCTGCGCAGCGGTGAAGTGGATTTCCCCTATAACCTGCCTGAAACCAAGTACGATACCATCGAGCAGGATGAGAACCTGGACATGACCTACTTCGACGGCACCCGTGTCTATATGCTGGCTTTCAACATGCACGGCAATTCTGCGGTGTCCGAGTCCCTTGACCTGCGCAAGGCGGTCGCCTCCTGCATCAAGTATGAAGACATCAGCGCGGTTCTCGCCGGCAACACGGTGGAGTGCGACAGCTTCCTCAGCGCCTGCCTGGACTGCGGAAACACTTTCAGCTATGAGGACGGCGCGACCCAGCAGTATCTGGAGGCCTATTTTGCAAGCCAGGAGGCCGCAGCGTAAGCCCTGTCATCCATTTGAAGATAGAGTGGGCTTGGCTGTGTGTTCAATGCTTTCTTACGGATCGGGGCCTGCGTGTTTCAGCAGGCCCCGATCTTTCACTGAGGGATGGGGATAAAAAGAAGATCGTGACAGTTGCCGCCAATTGGTGTACGATAGGGTACACAAAAAACGGCGGGCACAGCATATATCCGCTGCAGATATGGAGATTAAGGAGATGAGGAAAGTATGGATCGACAGGAGTTGATCGGTCGGATCGACCAATATATCCACGCGCATCGAAATGATATTGTGGAGGATCTGAAAAAACTGGTCAGGATTCCCAGCGTCAGCCGCGAGGGTGAGGATGGGAAGCCCTTTGGTATGGAGTGTGCAAAGGTGCTGGCCCTGGCCTTGAAAATGGCAAAAGAGCGGGGGTTCTATGTAAACAACCATGAGGATTGGTATGGGACGGCCTGCTATGGAAATAACCAGCCCGGCAGAGGGCTGATCGGGATTTTTTCCCACTTGGACGTGGTGGAGGCCGGAGAAGGCTGGACCTATGACCCTTGGGAGCCGACGGAAGTCAATGGGTTTTTGATCGGTCGTGGCGCCGGCGACAACAAGAGCGGCGCCATCATCGGGCTGTACACCATGCAGGTTCTGAAAGAGCTGAAAATTCCGCTGAAAAGCAATGTCATGCTGTATTTCGGGACCAATGAAGAAAAGGGAATGAAGGATGCGGAGCGCTTCGCCAAGGAGCACATCATGCCGGATTACTCCATGGTGCCGGATCTGTTTTTCCCTGTCTGCTATGGGGAGAAAGGCAACTATAAGGTGAAAATCCAGTCAAAGGTGGGATTTCGGCAAATCAGCCGGTTCCACAGCGGAACGGCGGACAATGTGATCCCGGCTAAAGCGGTGGCGGAGATCCGCTGCACGGAGGAGCTGTACGCGCAGGCTGTGGATCTGGCGCGGGAAAATGAGAACATTGCGCTGAAGCGGGAGGGCCGGGCTCTCACTGTAACAGCCAGGGGCACAGGGGGGCACAGTGCCATGCCCCAGGGAAAAATTAACGCCATTCAGGTGCTGACCGCATTTTTGAAAGGACTAACCACACTGGATCCGCAGGACCGCAGGATCTGCGAGGCATTTGCTGATTTTAGCGGGGACTGCGATGGCAAGGCGTTGGGGATCGCTATTTCCGATGAGCCGTCCGGTGCATTGGTCTGTTCCGCCGTTCGGGCGGACATGGACGGCCTGATCCCGGAGGTGATGATCTCTTCCCGCTACCCTGTCACAGATTGCCGGGAGAGGATTGAGTCGGCGCTGCTTGCGACGCTCCATGAAAGGGGCTTTGAACTGAAGGATATTGTCAACAGCGATCCGCTGTATATTTCAAAGGATGACCCATTTGTCCAGCGGCTTACCAAGGTTTATCAGGAAACCACGGGGAATGACCGGGAGCCCTATGTCATTGACGGCGGAACCTATGCCAGAAAGCTGAAGCATGCCGTCGGGTTTGGAGGCGGCACTGGAATCCGGGCGGATTTCCTGCCGGAGGGCCATGGTGCCGTGCACCAGCCTGATGAGGCTCGCAGCATTGATGGCATTTTAGAGGCAATCAAGATTTATGTGCTGTCTGTGATGGAAATTGACCAGATGATCCAGGAGGAGCAAAAAACAGAGGCACACAGGCAGTAGGGCTTCTGGGGCCGATGCCAGAGGGGCCTGCCCGAAAAGAAGTTTCCGGCGGGCCGGGGCTGCGCTTGTTGAAACCTGCTGCAGCGCATTGCAAAAGCCGCCCTGCCGGGGCGGCTTTTGTGCCGGTGCCTACAGATCCCGCACCGAGCCGTCAAAGGAAATCTGGCATTGAATGCTGCGCGGGGCCGGCGGGAACCTCTCTGCAAGATCCTCCGCCAGTTCAATTCCTATGCCCGGCGCATCGGGAACGACCAGGAAGCCGTGATCCAGTTCCAGCAGCGAGGTAATCATATCTCTTTCACCGCCAGATAGGTAGAAACTGGGAAACTCCTGGATACACACGTTGGGCACAGCTGCATCCAGCTGCAGACAGGCTGCTGTGGACACGGGGCCCAGCGGATTGTGAGGGACGATGTCCACATAGTGGCTTTCGGCAATGGCGGCCACTTTTTTGCAGGCGGTGATGCCGCCCATGGTGCACAGATCCGGGCGGACATACCGGGCGGCTTTTTTCATCAGCAGGTTTTCAAATTCCTGAATGGTGATAAACCGCTCTCCTGTGGCAATGGGAAGCCAAGTTTTGGCGGCGATCTCAGCCATGACCTCATCGCTGTCCGGTGCGATGGGATCCTCCAAAAACAGGGGGGTGTATGGCTCCACTCCCTTGGCAAAGGCAAGGGCATCGGGAACGGACATGGAGCGGTGGATTTCCAGAATCAGGTCGAAATCCGATCCGACCGCTTCCCGGCAGGCCCGGACCCGCTCTATCTGGGCAGATATCCGGCTGGAAAAAATGCTCTCCTCAGGACCGCAGGTTCGCTGGCGGGCATCCCCGGTAATCATCAGCCGGGCAGCCGTAAATCCCTGGGCCTTGATCTCCCGGCAGGCCCTGGCCATATCCTCCGGGGTGAACTGAAATACGGCAGGATATGTGCGCACTTTGTCCCGGCATTTGCCGCCAAGCAGTTCATATACTGGGACGCCCAGCGCTTTCCCTTTAATATCCCAGAGGGCGATGTCCACAGCGGCAATGGCGCTCATAATAATGCTGCCCCGGAAATACATGCTGCGGTACATATACTGCCAGTGATGTTCAATCCGGCGGGGGTCCTGGCCGATCAGGTACGCCTCCAATTTTTTCAGGACGCCCAGAGCACCGTCCAGATAGCCCCAGACACCTACTTCGCCAATCCCGGTGATCCCCTCGTTGGTGTGGATCTTGAGGAACAGATATTTGCTGGCGGGGATATATTCCATTTGCGTGATTTTCAAAGCAATCGCCTCCTTACCAGAAATTTTTACACGCAGGCGCCATGCTGTTCCTATCTATCATAGCGAAAAAAAGGTGTCCCGTCCAATATCAATATATCATGTGATCATAACGATCTGTGATGAAAGGGATGTGCTGCGATAGAGTTCGCTCCTGCCTCCAAGGGGAGAGATTTTCGGATTGGACAGCGATAGAGATTTGAATCGCCGGCTTGACAGAAATTAAGAACAAGATATAATAAAAATATATCCATAATAGCCGGGATGTTTGAACAATATGTTTCCGAGCCCCAGGACCTACGGCAAACGCTACGGTCCTCCGGCCAGGCCCTTTTCGGGCCTACGAGTGATGCTGGAAACGGCATGGCTTTCCGTGTTTGAGAAGGAAACCGCATTGTGGCGATATGCTTGCTTTGTATATCTGTCTTGTATGATTTGGCGGACTGCCCTTCCTGCGGGGCAAGTCCGCATTTTTATTGATGGATGACTCGCTTCAAGGAGTGAATTGATGGAAGAGAATTTAGAGTATCAACAGGCCAGGGCTCTGCTGCTGGAACAGGTGGGGGCCCTGGATACGGAGCGCATCCCGCTGGAGCAGTGCGGCGGCCGGGTGTTGGCGGAGGACATTGTAGCCGGGGAAGATATTCCGCCGTTCGACCGTTCCCCCTATGATGGATACGCCTTCCGCGCTGCCGACACCGCCGGCGCATCTGCAGACGCACCGGCGATACTGCGGGTGTTGGAGGAGATTCCGGCTGGCGGTGTCTCCCATATCCCGGTTACTGCGGGCACGGCGGTCCGGGTGATGACCGGTGCCCCAATCCCCTTGGGGGCAGACGCAGTGGTTATGTACGAAAAAACGCACTTTACACAGGACACAGTCGCTGTTTTTCAACAATTTACCCCGGGCACCAATATAGTCCGGGCGGGCGAGGATGTCCGCCGGGGGGAGGTGCTGGCCCGCCGGGGCATGCGAATTGACCCGGGGCTTGCCGGGACGCTGGCATCCCTTGGGATCGGGAGGCCCGCGGTGTACCGGCTTCCCAGGATCGGTATTCTTTCCACTGGAAGCGAGTTGGTGGAGGTCGGTCGGAAGCCTGAACCCGGGCAGATCCGCAATGCCAACCGATATGCGTTAACAGCGGCCGTGGATCGAGAGGGCTGGGAGGCCGTCTACTTGGGGGCGGCTGGGGATGATGTGGAGGAGATTGCCCGGCTTGTTGAGCAAGGACTTTCCTCCTGCGATGCGGTGATCTCTACCGGCGGCGTATCTGCCGGGGATTTTGACTTGACGCCGGCGGCTATGGAGCGGGCAGGGGTTTGTATGCTGTTTCAAAGAGTAGCCATCAAGCCGGGCATGTCCTGCGCCTATGGGGTGCGGGCGGGGAAGCCGGTGTGCGCGCTATCGGGGAACCCGGCCTCCGCCCTCACCAATTTCTATGTGCTGACGCTGCCGGCTCTCCGGAAACTAGCCGGCTATTGCGAGCCGCTTCCGGCAGAATTCCCGGCTTCGCTGGAGTATGGATTCGGAAAGGCCAGCCCGGCCGCCCGTTTCCTCCGGGGACGGCTGGAAATCCGGGACGGCAGGACATGGATCGTCCCACCGGGCGGCCAGGGAAATGTGGTGCTAAGCAGCGCCATTGGCTGTGATATGATGGCGGAGATTCCCGCCGGCAGCGGACCAGTGGCTGCAGGAACAGAATTGAGAGGGTTTATGCTATGAAGAAGATCAAAGTGGAAGATGCGGTGGGAATGGAGCTGTGCCACGATATCACCGCCATGCGGGATGGCTTCAAGGGCGCGGCATTCCGGCGGGGCCATGTGATCCGGCAGGAGGATATCCCGGCACTGCTGGATCTGGGCAAGCGCGCGGTGTTCGTATGGGAACCGGAGGCCGGGGAAATCCATGAGGAGGATGCCGCCCGGCGTATGGCGGCTATGGCTCCCGTGGCAGGAGCCTGCTACACCGAGCCGTCAGAGGGGAAAGTGCAGCTGATTGCACAGGAGCGGGGGATGTTCCGCGTGGATACAGAGCTGCTGAGGCAGATCAATACCATCGGGGATATCACCATTACTACTCTGCCGGATCACTATCCGGTGGAACCGGGGGCCCGCTTGGCTTCCATGCGTATAGTTCCGCTGGTAACTGAGGAGGCGCAGATCCTGGCGGCAGAAGCGCTGTGCCGGGAGCGGACGCTCCTGCGTTTGCTTCCCTACCAGCCTCGAAAGGCTGGCATCATCATTACCGGATCGGAAGTCTACAGCGGTCGGATCCGGGATAAATTTGAGCCGGTAGCCAGGGAGAAGCTGTCCCACTATCCCGGAGAAGTCCTGGGGGCGACCATTTGCGACGACGACCAGGAGATGATTGCAGCAGCGGCCCGTCGCTACCTTGAGGAAGGGGCGGATCTCCTGATTTTCACAGGCGGTATGTCTGTGGACCCAGACGATGTAACGCCATCAGCAATCCGGAGCCTGGGGGCGGAAGTGGTGAGCCATGGCGTGCCATCCCAGCCTGGGAATATGACACTGGTGGCCTACCTCGGAAATGTGGAAATTCTGGGAATTCCCGGAGCTGCCATCAGCCTGCCGACTACCATTTTTGACGTGCTGCTGCCTCAGATTTTTTCCGGGGAGCGGCTGAGCAAGGCAGACCTTGTCCGGCTGGGGGAGGGCGGACTGTGCCAGCAGTGCGCTGCCTGCCATTTCCCGAACTGCACCTTTGGGCGGTATTGATAAAATACTGCCGGATGAAATAGGAAGATACATGCATTAGGCGTTCCGGCAGGGACGGTGTCGGGCAAATCCTTCAAGCGGGTGGTGTCAACCATGCAAGATTTATATGGCCGGAGCATTACCTATCTGCGCCTATCGGTGACAGAGCGGTGCAATCTCCGCTGCCGGTACTGCATGCCGGAGGACGGCATTGAAAAAAAGCCCCGGGCGGCTATGCTCACCGAGGACGAAATGGTCTGGGCGGTGGCGGCGGCAGCCTCCCTTGGCATCTATAAACTCCGGATTACCGGCGGGGAGCCGCTGGTGAAGAAAAATATCCTGTCCATTTGCCGTCGCTGCGCTTCTGTTGAGGGGATCAAGGAGGTATGCATCACGACCAACGGCGTGCTCCTGCCAGAGCTGGCGGGAGCATTGCGGGAGGCCGGGGTTGCGCGGGTAAACCTGAGCCTGGATACCCTGGACCGGGAAAAGTACGCCTTCATCACCCGGCGGGGCCGCCTGGAGGACGCCATGCGAGGGTTGGAGGCGGCACTGGAGGCGGGATTTGAGAAGGTCAAGATCAACACCGTGCTGATCGGGGGATTTAACGACACGGAGATACCGGCTTTGGCGGACTTGACCCGGCAATATCCGGTGGATGTGCGGTTCATTGAGCTTATGCCTATGGGCGGGTTCGGCTTTGGGCCAGAGGCGTATCTCCCCTGTGGCGCGGTATTGAAGCGATTGCCGGAAATGGAGGCCCTGCCGGCGGACGGTGGTGTGGCGAGGCGGTACCGGCTCCCGGGGGGTCAGGGGAGCATCGGATTGATTACCCCGGTGAGCACCCAATTCTGCGCGCAATGCAACCGTATCCGGCTGACAGCTGATGGGAATGTGAAGCCATGCCTTCACGCGGCGGAGGAATTTCCTTTGAAAGGCCTCTCCCGTGAGGAAATGGCAGCACAAATGAAACGGGCGATCCTGGCCAAGCCCCAGTGCCATGGACTGCTGACATATGGCCATCATAGCCATGCTGAGCGAAACATGAATCAGATTGGAGGATGAGATGAGGCTGGCAGGGGGACAAAGCCGGGGAATTGCGGTGGTGGCTTTTGCGGCTTGGTCGGGCACGGGGAAAACAACCGTGTTGGAGGGGGTAATCCGGCACCTGGCAGGCCAGGGGTTGCGCGTGGCGGTGCTGAAGCACGATGCCCATGGACTGGACTTGGATCGGAAAGGTAAGGACACTTGGCGCTTTGCCCGGGCTGGGGCGGCAATAACAGCGGCGAGCGGACCGGGGGGCAGCGTGGTGATGGAGCGGCGGGAATGGCCGCTGCTGGAGGCGCTGGGCCATATCCGGAATGTGGATCTGATTCTGGTTGAGGGGTACAAAGATGTGCCTCTGACACAGATTGGACTGTGCCGCGCCGCCACGGGGAAAGGATTCACAGCACCGCTGGAGCGGTTTGCTGCTATTGTCACCGATCTGGAAGAAATCCAGGCATCTGTGCCGGTATTTGCTTTCCAGGATACAGATAAGATTGCAGGGTTTCTGCTGAACAACCTGAACAATTTTACCCATTTCTACAACGGCGCCATAGAAGAGAAAACGGCGCTATAGAAGCAGGAGGAACAGCTATGCAGTATACAGCGGCAGTTATTACCATCAGCGACAAGGGGGCGCGGGGAGAACGAACAGATACCAGCGGCCCGTCACTGGTTCACATGTTGGAGGGGGCGGGCTACCATGTGGTGCACACAGCCATCCTCCCCGATGAACAATCACAAATCCAGCAGGAACTGATCCGCTGCGCTGATGAAAGGCAGGTTTCCCTGGTGTTGACGACCGGCGGTACTGGCTTTTCCCCCAGGGATGTGACGCCGGAGGCCACACTGGCTGTAGTGGAGCGGGCAACGCCGGGAATCCCGGAGGCCATGCGTGCAGAGAGTATGCGTATTACTCCAAGAGGCTGCCTCTCACGGGAGGCGGCGGGAATCCGCGGCCGCACGCTGATTGTGAACCTCCCCGGCAGTGAAAAAGCATCCAGAGAGAATCTCAATGCTGTACTGGGCGCGATCGGCCACGGATTGGATATGCTCTCTTCCCAAGGGTCGGCGGACTGTGCCGCACCGATATCGGGGGAGAAGCCGCCCTCTGTTGACGCCTGGCTCCGGGAAGCAAAGGCGCTGGAGCATGCAGGGGAAATAGGTATGTATTTGCTCCACAACGGTGTGGTGCGGGAGACGGCCCGTTCCCAGGTTCGGGAGGGGGACAGGCAGGCAAAACGGGTATCCGGGATGCGCTTCTCCTATGACGAGGAAAAGGTAAAGGAGGCGGTGGAAGAAGCCCGCCGCCTTCCGGGAATCTACCATATTCGTGTCTGGCTGAACCACGGGGAACTGAACGTGGGAGATGATCTGATGCAGGTGCTGGTGGGCGGGGATATCCGGCCCCATGTGGTCGCTGCATTGGAGTCTCTGGTGACGGCGCTGAAAATCCGCTGTGTAAAAGAAGAGGAGCTGTGAAACCGGCTGCAGGGCAGGGATCCCGCGGGATTTCCTGCCCTGTGGCCTTGCCGCCGGTTGGCTGCTCGCCTTATGCCCATATCCCGTGCAGCTGAGGGACCGGACATTTCCGGGCGCCGCTTTCTGCGGCTCGCGGCGGGCCCCTATCAAGCGGCCATTGACAGGGCTTCCGCATCCCTGTAAAATAGCAAATAGACACGTGGCGGCGAAATGACCCGGCGTATTTCAGCAAAGGGATCAGGACGCCTGATACTGGAAGAACTTGGCGGAAGGGAGTCTTTGGCCCCGGTTGTGGCGCTGGGGTACATTTTGCGTGCTTTTCTGGGCCGCTGTCGTCCTAATTCCACGGAACCACGCATATCAATCAGCAGGGTGAAACACATGCAGCATAACAATCTATTGGTTCTATTGAAAGGTGTTATTGTAGGCGGGACGATGTTAGTGCCGGGAGTAAGCGGCGGCTCCATGGCGATGATTCTGGGAGTCTATGATCGGCTGGTGTTTGCAGTCAGCTCCTTTATGAGGCAAAAACGGAAAAATTTTATCTTCCTTGTGTTGTTTGCGGTTGGAGCCGGCCTTGGCATGGTGTTGTTTTCCAGGCCGCTGCTCCATCTCTTGACCCGCTATCCCATGCCGGTGCTGTACTTCTTCTTTGGCACGGTTGCGGGGGGAGTCCCGCTGATTGTCCGGCGGACAGCCATCCGAAGGTTTTCCTGGCGGGCGCTGTTCTACATTGTGATGGGGATTTTGGCGGTGTTCCTTTTCCAGTTGCTTCCCACTGGGACGTTCCAATTGGGGGGAGAGACCGGCTCCCTTGGCGCTTTGCTGCTTCTGCTGGTGGGAATTCTATCCGCAGTGCCGCTAGTCCTGCCGGGGATCAGCATCTCCTATCTGCTCCTGCTCATGGGGCTGTATGAGCGGATGGTGCAGGCGATCAGCACCTGTGATCTTCGCATTTTGGTGCCCTTTGGGGTTGGGCTGCTTATTGGGACTGTGCTGACGGCAAAAGCGCTGGAATATGCCATGACGGTGCACCCGCACCCCACTTACTTGGGAATCCTTGGATTTATTCTCGGATCCATGGCAGAAGTGTTTCCGGGGATTCCCTCTCAGGAAGAGCTCCTTCCATGTGTGGTCCTGCTGGCAGCAGGATTTCTGGCGATCAGGCTGCCCTCCCGGAGGAGTGCGCCCCGCGAGGGCGATTGAGCTTTGGACATGCAGCTTCAAGACGATTTTTCCATATGGCCGGCCTCCCGCGGACGCCCAATGATACCATGGCGTACCGGCTGGAGGCCGGCCGTTTTTGTACTCCTGGACAGGCGGGCGGGGGCAGGCCGATATCCTTGACAGCATCTGCTTGCTTTTATATAATATATTATGTCGAATGTCGGGCAGATTTGGCTAGCCCGTACAGTGCGAGAGAGGTGGAGCGGCTTGGTAGAATATTCCGTATCTGTACTCGGTCCGGACTACGATCAGGTGTCATTGATGTCCACTGGCGGTATGGGAGAGCTCTTCCGTGCCCATAAGCGCGGCTTGGATGTGGACGTGGTGGTCAAGCGTGTACAGACGCAATATCGCGGCAGGATCAACGAGGCCAGAGAGGCCAATATTCTGAAAAATCTCCGCCACCAGTTTCTGCCCCGGATTTACGACATCATCTATGCCGCAGATGGGTTTGTATATACCGTCATGGATTATATCCCGGGCTGCAATCTGCAGGAATATGTGGAGAAATATGGCGCGCTTTCCCAAAAGCAGAGCCTGAAGTGGCTGAAACAGCTGTGCGAGGTCGTGACTTACCTCCATCAGCAGAAGCCGGCGGTGATCCATTGCGATATCAAGCCTCAGAACATTATGATTACGCCGGATGGGGATATCTGCCTGATTGACTTCAATACCTCGCTGATTTTTGAGGATGCGGAAATGAACGCCCTGGGGGTGACCCACGGGTATGCTGCGCCGGAGCAGTACAATGTGTCTCAGGCAGTTCTGGAGCGTGTTCCCCAGCAGGCGCGCACCCGCTGGGCGGCCTGGAGCAAAGCGGCCTCACCTTATGGCAGGATTTCAGAGCGTACGGATATTTACGGCATCGGCGCAGTGGGGTATTTTATGCTCACCGGCTACGCACCCGCCCACAGCTTGGGAACCGTGATCCCCCTGTCCCGGTACAATATCAAGCTGACGGATGCGCTGCGGGATGTGCTGGAGCGGGCCATGTCCCCGGCGTCCAGGGCGCGCTTCCCCAGTGCGCAGGCCATGCGCGCTGCACTGGATCATCTGAAAAAAGCGGATCGGCGCTATCGCAGCTGGCGCAGGCGCTGTCAGATTTGTGCTGTGGCGCTGGGATCTTTGGCGTTGGTAAGCGTGTTTTGCATCTGGATGGGCTTTGAACTGCGCGGGCAGGAAGCGGGAGACGCCTATCTTCAGGTCATCACTCAAGCTGACGAACTGATCGCCCAGCAGCAGTATGAGGAGAGCCTGGATGTGCTGGGTGGTGCTGTTGCCATGGATGACCACCGAATTGAAGCATATATCCGTATGGCCACAGTGCTCTACCGTTTGGGACGGTATAATGAGTGCATTGATCTGCTGTCCGGCCTCACTTTTGTTTATGATGAGAATGTAATGACCCAGGAGGCATTTGATTTTGCCCAGGCTGAACTGAATTACGTTCTGGGCTCCTGCTATTTTCAGGAGGAGGAATACGTGGAGGCGGTTCAAACCCTGGAGCTGGCGGCCTGGTTTGCCCCCCAAGAACCACTTTACCGCCGAGACCTGGCGATAGCCCAGGCGATGCGCGGCAATCTGGAGGAGGCGGAGGAGACCTATGAAGCATTGAAGGCTATGGGAACAGCCAGCCAGGAGGATTTGCTGCTGGTAGAGGGGGAACTGGCTTATGCCAACGGGCGGTATGAGGAGGCACTGACGCCGCTATTGCAGCTGGCACGTGGGCAGGATAATACCTTGACGGGCAGAAGTTACCTGCTGGCAGCCCAATGTTACCGCTATCTTGGGGAACTTGACCAGGAAATCGGAATTTTGGAGGAGGCGTGTGCGGTATTGGATGTGTCCGCCAGTACAACTCACACGGAACTTCTGGCGGAAGCATACCTGCAACGGGGGATTGCCAACAGCTCCATGGAGGATTATGAACAGGCATATGAGCTGTGCAGCGGCCTGATGGAGCGCGGGACGGCAACCCTGTCCGTTCGGTTGAATGCCGGATTGGCCCTGCAGTATCTGGGGCGGGTCCAGGAGGCTCTGGAGATCGTGGAGGCAGTGACAGCGGACTACCCCAACAACTATCGGGGATACGCCCGGTTGGCGCTGCTCTGCCTGGACAGTCAGGTAAACGATTACGCGAGGGCGCAGGCAGCCTATGAGCAGGCTGCGGCCCTCTACAGCGGTACTGGCGTGCAGGACGGTGAAATGACCTATTTGGCATCGCTGATGCGGGATCTGGGGCTTGCTTCAAACTGAGGAGGCTTAGGTAGGGCTATGGGAAATATTTTAATTATTGTAGGCATTGCGGGCCTGCTCCTGACGGCGGTGGCAGCACCCATTGCGGCCATGGTGCTGCGCAGGCAGGCGAAGCAGCTGAGTGAGCGTATTCAGCAGGAGTACGATCAAACATAGAACCACAAATGAAAAAGCTTAGGAGGGAATGTATATGAAATTTGAGCAGGTATGTCAAACGGCGCTAGCATATTTTCAGCAGCATCCAGTATTCAAGATTCTCCTTCCCATTTCCATGCCGTTGATGCTGGTCTGCGTAGTACTGCGGCTGGTGCAGAACTTGGTCAGCTTGGGCAGTTTTGTTTCAGCGCTGATCTTTTTCGCCTTCCTTTTGATGCTGTTTTTAACGGTAGCCCAATGCAACTTCCGCATGGCGGCAGTAGGGCTGGCCGGCTTTGCGCTGGATTATCTCCTGTCATTTGTGGTCAGCCTCATCCGCTACCACAGCCTGGCTTACGGTACACTGCTCTATCTGGTGGTATATGGGGGCCTGGCGTTTCTCAGCTATAAGAAGTCCATGACCTTTAATTGCTAAGGGAACGACAAATTTTAATCAGACACAAGGAGTGTAGAAAAATGGGTTGGGGAGACAAACTGAATCAAATAACGAAGTCCGCGGTTTCCAAAAGCAAAGAGATGGCAGAAATTACCCGGCTGAACATGGAAAACAGCAGCAGCGAACAGAAAATCAAGGAACTGGCTGTCCAGATCGGCACATTGGTGGTGGATCAACAGCTGCTGATGGACAATGTCCAGGTTGCCGAGTGGGCCGCCCAGATCGCGAAACTGAGGGAGGCCGTCGCCAAGAACCAGGAGACCATTCGTGAGATTCGAAACATCAATATCTGTTCCAACTGTGGTGCTGAGGTATCACGTACCAGCAAGTTCTGCGATAAATGCGGCAGTCCCATGGATCGGTCGGTTCTGGAGGAGTCCATGGCCGCCGCGGTTCCCACCTGTCCTAATTGCGGTGAGCGGCTGGAGCCCGGCGCGCTGTTCTGCACTAATTGTGGGACAAAGGTTTCCAGCTGAATACAACCATAGAAAGGCCGGCTGGATCAGTCGGCCTTTTTTCAGGAGGAGGGAGAACAATGAAACGAAAGCTGTTTGCTGCTGTGCTGGTGCTGGCGCTGCTTGTGTCAGGCTATACCCTCTATGCCTATCTCTCTACTCGGGGGCTGCGGGTCTATCTTATGGGCACACAGATGGGGGCTGTCCTGGCCGGGAGCTGGCAATTCACCTTCCTGGCAGCTGTAGTGCTGTGGAGCCCGGGCGTTGTGGCGCTGGTCCGGAAGGCGGCCGGGCTGCGGGGGCGCAAGATGGCTCCCGGGCAGGCTGAGGACGCTACAGAAATCTTGCAGCAGGGGGGGATGGAGGCAACAGAGCGCCTCGAACCGCGAAAAGGGGAGGCGGATGCTGCTGGAAACCGGGGCATACGGAAACGCAAAAAGGCAGCGCAGGCGCTGCGTGAAACTGCTGCAGCGACAGAGCCGGATGGAGGGAGCAATGGCCCCCTGGCGCCCACAGAGCTGTTGGAGCCGCGGCGCGGCAGTGTGGAGGCGACAGAGATTTTGGAGCCTGATGGGGATGGAGAGCTCCCGCTGACGCCGCCGGGAACGGCAGGTACGCCTTCGGAATCTGAAAAGGGATCCGACATGTCGGAAATTGGTGCGGCAACAGAGCTGATGGAGGAGCCGCCTGCGCGGGAACCTATGCCCGAGGAGAAGGGGGAAGCCATACCATTCCCCGCCGGCCAGGTCTATCAGGGGGAGAAAATAACGGCCGCCCCGCCCCGGCCGACGGCTCCGCGGCTCTGCCCCCACTGCGGGCACCCGGTTACGGGAAGGTTCTGTGCCAAATGCGGTGCAAAAGTGGGTGAATAAGGAGGGATGGCCATGATTATAGCAGCTGTGGCGGCGGCTGCCGGCTTACTGGGATGTGTACTGGCAGTGCTGCTGCTTTGGAAAAAGAAACTGTCCAAAACATGGGGGATTTCTCTGCTGGCCTGTGCTTTGGTTATAGCTGGCGCAGGAGGGATCGGGGTTGTCCGACAGATTCAGAACCGGGCAGAGGAATACGGAAACATTTATTTGGCCCTGTGCTATCTGGAGCGAGGGCAGACAGACCCTGCCGCACTGTATTTAAAGCGGGTAACCAATCAAACAGGGTACCATTTAACTGCGGCACAGACGCTGCTGGAGCAGATGCGGGGCAATAACACGGTAGCCAAGCTGCGGCTGGATGTGCTGGAACATATCCAGGATGGCAGTGAGGATCAAAGCGGCGGGATCGAGCGGCTGCGCAGCTGGCAGCAGATGGATGACGGCCTACGGATCGTGACAACAGCTCTGCAGGAACAACTGCCGCTGTCCAGCGGCCGGCGGGAAGAATTGGACCGCTTGTTTTCCCTGGAGACGGGCGGCTGGTACGAAGATGCCCCTGAAGATCTGTCCGATGCCCTGCTGCTGCAGATCAATCAGGCTCTAGGCGCAGAGGACTGGTATAGTGCGCTGAACGGAGCTGTCCAGCTCGTGTGGGAGGATGCATCCGTCTCCAATCGCCTGTTGCTGGCGGAAGTCATTGCAGATGTGACATATAGCGGCATGTCCCTCAGTACGGCAGAGTTTTCTGCCGGAGAGCCGTCCGACACCGACACCCAGGCCCGGGAGTCCGAGAAGCTGATGGAGCAGTATGCTGATTTGATGGATGAGCTGGCGGTGCTGGAGCAGAAGATGACAGCGGCGGGTGAGGAGGAACAGGCGGAGCTGGCGGAACAGAGCGCCGCCCTGACGGAGGAGGCAGAGGAGGCCCAGCGCCGGGCGGAGAATATTTTTGCCCTGCGGGCGCTGAACTCTATTGCTGATATCCACTCCCTTGAGGCGCAGGTGGTGCGGGCCCGCTTGTACTACGCCATGCGCAGCTATCAGGAGGCGGTGGATACCCTCCGCGGCGCGGCAGCGTCCGTTCAGGCTGTGCTGTCCGGGAATCAATCCCTTGTAAGTGGGCTGCAGCTTGTGAATCAGATCTATGAGACGGAGGGCGAGGCTGGGGTCGATACCCCGGAATTCCGGGAGGAGTTGCAGGTCCTGTTTGGCAGTGTGCACCCCAATTTGATTTATCTTGGCCTCACCCCATTAGCCACAGATTTTGCTGAGCGGATTATCAGCGATCAAAAGACTTACGGCGCGGGATTGTACATTGTGAATTTGGACGCCAGCCAGTACCCACAGGTCCGGGTGCGCCTGGGCGGACAGGCAGCGGTTGTGGAGTCCATTGTGAATAGAGATCTGGTTGTGGTAAAAGACACCCGGGAAGTGGTAGATACCTATGAGGTGAGCACGGATACCACCTCCGAGAGCCTGAACAGCATTTGCTTTGTAGTGGATACCAGCGGAAGCATGAATGGCTATCCCATTGAGGACGCCAAAGAAGCGCTGGACCAGTTCCTTGGCGATCTGACGGGAAACGCGGAGCTGGCACTGGTCAAATTTGAATCCGGGGCGGAGACATTGGTGGGCATGACGGCCAGCGTGAGTGCCCTTAAAACAGCGGTCGGCAGCCTGGCCGCCGGCGGCGGCACAGATATCACCGCCGGTATCCAAGAAGGAACTGCAGCTCTGGACAGCGCCAGCGGCGCCCGCACCATGATTGTGATGACAGATGGTCAGAGCGATGTGGACTTGAGCGTAGTGCAGGCTGCAGCGGATCAGGGGATTACTATTTTTACGATAGGGTTCGGCGATGTAAATGATGATCTGCTCCAGACCATTGCAGACATGAGCGGCGGGCAGTATCTTCGGGCTGATTCTTCCACGGAGCTGATGAACGTCTACAGCAGCCTTCAGGGGATTATCGGGAATACGGTTACCTTGACATACACGGTGGAGGACACGGCGGAAGAAGAACGATACTTTTTCCTGATGGACGAGAATCGCAATCTGAGCGTGCGCAGGGAATACTATGTGGGAGAGGAGGAGTGGATCACAGAGGAACCGGCAGTAGCGCTGACCAGTGTCCCAGTGATGACGACGCGCACCTATTTGGACCGCCTCGCCCAACAGCAGGATGGTACCTTCCGCGCCTCCTACAGCGGCATGGGGCTGGATACTGTGGCATCGGCCTATGTGGGGGATCAGGCCTGCATCATTGCCGGACAGAGTGAAAGTTCCCTGCAGCTGGATGTATCGGCGCAGCTTCCCAACGGCATGTATGAAATTCGGCTGGAAACCCAGGATGGCATTGTATACAGCTTTCCGAATATGTTGGTCATCGGCGACCAATTGAACTGCCGTAACTACCGGGCAGGCAGCCTGCAGATCTCCACCGCCCAGGCGCTGTGGCTGGACAACACCCTTGTACTGGGGAACCGCTTGGAGATGAGGGAGCTGCCGGCCGATGACGGGACAGTCAACACGCTGGATCTCCAGTTGGACGGTGTGCTGGTGTTCCCGGGGGACAGCCTTCCGGCAGGGGTGATCGGAGCGGATGGGACGGTCCAACAGGATCTGCCGGATCAGATTGATCTGGGCGGCACCGGATCCAGTCAGGGACGCGGAACCCTACGGATCAACCGGGGGGATAAAGCGTATGCGGATTCGGTTGATACCATAATCCTGAGGGATGCGATTTTGCTGGAGTATGACACAGAAAATAGCCGGTTTGTTGCCGGAGAGGAGGTGGCACAATGAAGCTGCGGATCAAAAAACTGCCGATTCTGCTGCCGCTCCTCCTGGTGGCTGTGGCTTTGATTGCTGCAGCGGTAATGGCCCGCCTGAGCTGGGACAGTGCGGCAGCTCACACGGATTTGGGACAGAAATATCTGAATGATATGGATTATACCGGCGCTGTCACAGAGTTTTTGCAGAGCCTGTCCATGGATCCCACCGACCAGGAGGCCCGGTTGGGATTGGCGGAGGCATACGCGGCCTCCGGCAGCGCGGAAATAGTGCCGGAAATCCTGGAACCGCTTACTGAGGCCCAGTCTCCAGAGGCCTGCCGCCTGCTGATCGAAAGCCTGCGGGGCAGTGATTTGCACCGGGCACTGCTGGTGGCGCAGGAGCTGGCAGAGCACACAGACAGTGATGAGGATTATGCGCTCCGTGATGAGCTGCTGGGACAGGTATTGCTGGAGGCTCATACCTATGCGGTAGGCGAGGATCAGCGGCTCATGGTGGATGAGGGGGCGGTCCTCTCCTCTGGCAGCAATACATTTGGCCAGCTGGGAACCGGGCAGGGGCTCGCAACAGAGGCTGTGCAGGATGGATTTCAGTCCGCTCAGTTTTCTGGGCAGGCAGCCCGTGTCTATTGTGCGGGCCGTACCAGCTATGTGGTGGATCAGAGCGGCAATCTCTGGGCAGCTGGGGAGAACCGCTGGGGGCAGCTTGGAATGGACTATGCCTCAGCAGACCCCCAGAGTGGGTGGTTTCAAATTGTGGACAGCGGCGATGTGGCTGCGGTGGCAGGAACAGTCGGGATGCTGTATGTGCTGAAAACGGATGGCAGCCTCTGGTATGCCGGCCAGGGCGGTGTTATGGAGCTTCGGCAGATCCGGGATTTTGGAGAGGTTGCCGCAGTGGAGTCCGGAGAGCGGCAGACGGCGGTCCTGACAGCCGACGGCCTGCTCTATGTGAGTGATACTGAGGATCCGCTGCGCTGGACACGGCAGGCGAGCGGGGTAAAGCTTTTCTGCTTTGGCGGCAGCGGACTGGTCTGGGTGACCGCAGAAAATCAGATCGGTTTTTCGTCGTCTGTACCGCAGCTGCCGGATACATGGGTGCAGAATGGCGGAAGTACCACTCCGGATTTTGCGGTCTGTGATATCGCTGCTGATTCTGACGGGCTCCTTCTGCTGGATGCCGCTGGGCAGCTGCATCGGGTCTATAATGGCCAAGTGGCGGAAGTGGATGGCCTGACAGCGGTTAATATCTACTCCACCGGCGGCACGGTAGTTGTGGAGCAGGAGGGCGGCGGAGCGATGCTTTGGACGCTCAGCGCTCCGACGCCCACGGCTGCAGCGTGAGGCGGCATGAACACACCATTCATCCTGTGGCGGTGTTCTGCCTGTCCCGGTTGAGGAAATCCCCCAAAGCGGCGCGCTGACTCTGCGCCGCTTTGGGGGATATTTTTATCAAAATGCCCGGTAATCGGAGCGGGGTATCCTTTTGGTCATTGACAATTATAGCCCTTTTTCCTATAATTTTTAGTGAAAGATACAAAAGAAACAGGGGGCGGGGCCACCTTGGCGTTGAGCAAAGGGGAGAAGCCTTGGATGTTGGAACCATTTGTCAGCTTTCAGGCGCCGTTCGTCGCATCTCCCAGCACAGGCAGTTCCTGACGGATATGATGGTGTCAGCTGAAAGCAAGAAAAACCACTTCGGAGGTTGACATGGCAAAGATACAGATTGAGCCGGTGAGGGCAAAGAGCGCGTTGAACCTGGAGGATGCGCTGGAACAGGCGCTGCGTTCCATGTCCAATGAGGTGGATGGGGTTCGAAGCGGCCTGCGTTATAAAATTTCAGGCCAGGAGCAGATTGCGGCGCGCCTCAAAGACGTGGTGGAGCAGTTGGCCAAGGAGGCAAACGCCACTGGCGCTATGCGGGACGGGCTGGAGCAGATCATTGCGCGGTATGAGCAGGCCGAGAGCAGCAACCGGGAGCGCACCGTGGCAGATGGGACCACCATACAGCAGGGCGCAGATGGCAGCAGCGGGGCGGGAACGGGGACGGATATCTGGGATCGCTTCAAGGAGGCATTGGAAGTCCTGCTCGATCCCGAAGAGGCCGGCCGTTTGCCCGGGCCCATCAGTGCTGCTGTACCGTGGCTCATACAGCCGTTCTACCAGTTCACCGAAAATGACGGGGAAGCGGACAATCCCTGGTTCAAAATAAAGGGAGAACTCGACAACAAGCACGAGGGCGAGGGAGAGCTCTGGGACTATGAAAAAAAGAAAGATGTCGAAGATTTTCCCTATCAGAAGCACTACTATAAGGATGTGGAAACCGGCGAGATTATAGAGGTGGATCCCAATGGGAAAGAGGACATGGAAGCCCTTAAGAAGCACAGCAAGGGCACAATCCCCGTTGATCTGACCGTAGCAGGGATCGGCGTCTCCGGCAGTGCAGCGATTTTTGACAATGATTTTGGCGGGAAATACGATTGGGGCGGACATGAAGGGAATGTCTCGGTTGGAAAGATCGAGGGCCATGCGGATGCTTACCTGGGCGCGCTGGCCATAGGCGCTGAGGTCGGCGCCAGTATCACAGCGTTTTCTGCCAAAGAAAAAGCATACTTGGGGACAGAAGACTTCAACCTTTATGGGGAAGCCAGCGTGACAGCAGGCCGGGCCGAGGCAAAGGCCGGTGCCAGTGCAGGGCTTTTGGATAAGGAGGGGAATTTTAATCCAAGCGCATATGTCGGCGCCTCGGCAGAGGCGATTGCTGGCGAGATTACCGGAAAGGCCGGTGTGGATATTGCCGGCGTAGATGTAGGCGTGGAGGGGAGCCTGAACGTTGGCGTAGGCGCCCACGCCAACGTGGGGCTGCATGACGGCAAGCTCAGTGTGGACATTGGCGCTTCACTGGGGGTCGGCGCCAGCATCAAGCTGGAAGTAGATGTGTCAGGTGCAATTGATGCTATGGCGGATACAGCGGACGCCATCTGGTCCGGCGTTACAAATTTGTTCAACTGGTAATTACAGAGCGAAATCAATAAGGGGTGTTTGAGCTATGGATAAAGAGCTATTACCGATTGGCAGCGTGGTGCAGCTGGAAAATTCCACCGCATTGGTGATGGTGGCAGGGTATCTTCCTGTCGCGCCGTCCCGCCCGGATTATATCTGGGATTATTCCGGGTTTCGTTTCCCGATTGGGTTTACAGACAATGACGCTGTATACTGCTTTGACCACAGGCAGATCCAGGTGGTGTACGCCTATGGATACAAGGATATCGAAGAAGACATCTTTATGGGCAAGCTGATGGGCGCCCAGGGACGTGTGGCAGATATGGTGAAGTCCGGACAAGCGGGGCCGGCGGCGCACCGGGCGGAGAGAGCGGCAGCTCCTCAAAAATCTGACAAGGAGGCCTGAGCATGTATTCCTATGACAAGGTTTTGCCCATCGGATCGGTGGTGCTGTTGAAAAACGCCAACAAGCGGCTCATGATTATTGGGTATCAGAGAAAAAAAGCTGATGGGGACGACAAAATTTATGACTACTGCGGCTGCCTGTATCCAGAGGGGTATACCAGCCCCAAGGACACAGCCATTTTTGACCACGAGCAGATTGAGCGTATCATTTCCATTGGGCTTCAAAATGCAGCGCAGATCGAGTTCTCTGAAAAGCTGAAGGGGATCATCGCGCAGAGAGAGGGCAAGCAATGAGCCGCTGGGATGCAGGCAGCAAAGTTTTCCTGCTGTGCGGATGCATCTTTGTAACCGTAGGGGTGATCTTTCTGTGCGCATGCGCTTTGATGCTGACCCAGATAGATACGCTGGCCCTGGACCGACAGAACGACGCACGGTTCCTCCCGGTGATTTTCGGCGCGCTCGGGGGACTGATGGCGGCCATCGGGGGCGCACTGCTGGTGTGGCTGCGCCGCAAAAGAAAGAGGACGGAGCGTTTGCTGGAGCGGGGGGAATATGTAATCGCAAAGATTACCGGCTTCCCTGTGGACTACCAGGTGACGATCAACGGTCGGCCCACCTATCGGGTGGAGTGCAGCTATCAAGACCCGGTGACGGGGATTCTCCATGTGTTTGAGAGTAAAAGGCTGCTGATTGACCCGGCCTACTGCGTGACGGCGGAGACCGTGCGCGTCTATGTAAACAGGGAGGCCGGATACCAGGACTACTATGTAGATGTGGATCCCATCCTGCCTCGTGTGGAGCGGCACTGAGCGATTCCCGGGCAGTAAAGGCAGATTATAGCGGACGGATGCAGTTCATCCCCATTGAAATGACATTCGTCAGGAAAGACAGCCTTCCGGCCCGGCCTGTGTTAAGATGAAAGCACAACAAGGGAATACAAAATACTTGAGATACCAATTCCATTCAAACTATCAAACAGGAGGAAGAGAACAATGGCAGAGATCAAGGTAACCCCTCAGCAGCTGAAGGACAAGGCGACAGATCTGGAGAGCTACAACCGGAAATTCCGGGCCGAAGTAGAAAAAATGGTGGGCTATGAGCAGCAGCTGGCCAGTATGTGGGAAGGCGATGCGCAGAAGGCGTTCCGCAAGGCGTTCAATGATGACAAGCTCAAGATGGAGCAGTTCGCGCTGAATATTGATAAATATGTCCTGGCCCTGCGGGAAGACGCGCAGCGGTACGAGACGGCGGAAAACACAGCCACCAGCATTGCCACTACCAGAAAGTAAGCAGAGACAGGCCCCATTCGAGAAATCAGACCTGCCGCACAGCAGCAGGATACCGTTAAAAAGGAGAAGAATACGATGACTGGTAATTTGAGAGTAACACCTGAGAAATTGATCTCCACGGCCACCCAATTTTCCCAGAGCGACAACACAGTAAATACCCTGACCAACCAGATGATGGATATTGTCAATCAGCTGAACTCCACCTGGGCCGGCGAGGCAGCTACCGGCTTCTATACCAAGCTCAAAGGCCTTCAGGGGGATATGCAGAAGCTCCACAAGATGATTCAGGAGCACACCACAGATCTGAACGATATGGCGAAGACGTATCAGCAGGCCGAAAAGGAAAACGTCCAGACGGCGAGTGCGCTTAAGACCAACGAGATTGTCTGAGACCAACGGCGCCAGTGCTTGGAAAAGCGGCCGCCCGAAGCGCTCCCGGCGCTTCGGGCGCATTGGCGCTGTTTGGATACAACCGTCCCTTTCCGCCGGTCCTGTGTCAAGTTCTGCAGTCCCGGACAGGCTGAAAGGGATGGCTGCATCTGTATTTCAAGGCGGGGGAGGTGCGTTCTGCGTTGTTGCAGTTTCTACAGACCAATTGGTATTTTTGGGTGATCCCCCTGCTTTTGATCGTGGGCATACCCATCATTGCACGGCGGCGAAGGACAAGGCGGGAGTGGGAGGAGATGTCTCAGCGCAAACGGAGGGATGAGGCACTCAATGAGGCGCTGCGTAACCCGCACCTGGAGCGCGACAACAGCGGGCCTGAGCGGCCAATGGCGATCAGCTGGGAGGATCGGGCTGTCAACGAGAAAAAGAAACGGGATAATTCTCCGCTGGTGGAGCTGGTGCTGCTGTCGGAGTATTCCCACAGGAAGTATGTCTACCGACTGGATCAGCCCATTCGGATTGGAAGCGGGGTGGACAACCAGATGGAACTCCACTGGGAGGGTGTGGCACCCCGGCACTGCGAGATTTTCCTCAACCAGGAGAAGCCCTGCGTCCGGAGCCTGATGGGCGCAGAGACGTGCCTGATAAGGGGGAAGGCCTCGGCTCCGGTAGGGAGTGGAGGCGTCTATCTAAATAATGGGGACTATATCCGCCTGGGGGCGGCTGAGGTTCAGTTCCGCATGCTCAAGGGCTGACCGCCGGATGGCTGACCGGGGCGGTGCCGGGGATACACCGCAGAGAAAAGGGAACATCGGGGGGAGGATGGAACCGCATGAGCATGGTACTTTCCATCTATAGTCAGAAGGGGTTTCGGGAGGTCACGCTGCCTGAGCGTGGGCAGCAGGCCCTGGAGGTACTGATTGAAAGGGAGCTCTTTGCATTGGATCAGGATCTCACGCTATCCTTGGCACAGGAGGATGGCCTGTGGGTGCTGCGTACCCAGGATGGCCTGCTGTCTATGTCCGGAGGGGAGCGGCCCGTTTCTGTCGCCATAACGGACGGCGCTCACTTCCAGGTGGAGACGCCGCAGGGCGGTCGGATCACCGTAATCAGTTTTGAACAGACCAATCCCTTCACGGTGTACCGCAAATATGCCCTGGCAGGCCTGCAGCAGATTAAAATTGGCCGGGGGAGCGGGAACGATATCTGTTATCAAAATGATTTCGTCTCCCATGAGCACTGTACCATTACCCTGCAGGGCGGCAGCGCCATACTGCACGATACTTCCAGCAACGGCACATTCATTAACTTCCAGCGTGTGTCCGGCAGTACCGTGCTGCACTATGGCGACAGCATCCGAATTATGCGCCTTAATCTTATTTTCCTGGGCAACATGATTGCTATTGATGACTGTGACAACTTGACCATGAGGCTCCCGCAGCTTGGAAGCGAAGAAATTGCGCACCTCGCCGCGAATGCCCATGGGACAGGTTTGCGCCGGATCCTGTTCCACCGTTCACCGCGCAATCTCCGAAAGCTGCGTACGGAGGCCTTTGAAATCGAGGCGCCGCCTAGCCCTGCGGATCAGAAGGAGGCATCTCTGGCGATGGCCATCGGTCCGGCGCTGACGATGGCGATCCCCATGTTGTTGGGGAGCGGACTGTCTGTTCTGACCAGCCAGAGCGGTGGCGGATTCATGTATGTGGGCCTGATTACAGCTGGTGCCTCGGCAATCATTGGCGCGGTGTGGGCGTTTGTCAATGTGCGCAGCGCCAGCAAGGCCCGTAAGCAGGAGGAGAATCGCCGCTTCGAGCGCTACAGCGAGTATCTCATCCAGATGCGCGACAGCATAGAAGCGGATTACAATAAAAATGCGGAGTCCCTGCGAGAACGGTATCTCAGTGCGGGGGAGTGCTGTGCCTTGAATGAGCATTCCCCTCTTCTGTGGAACCGGAATGACTCCTATGATGATTTCCTCAGTGTTCGGATCGGAATAGGCGATGTGCCTTTTCAGGCACCTATCAATATCCCCAGGGAGCGGTTTACTCTGGTCAGCGACTCTCTGGCAGACAAACCCAAGGTGATCCGGGACAACTTCAGCACACTGAAGGACGTCCCAGTGACAGTGGACCTTTTGACGCGCCGGCTGGTCGGACTTGCGGGCGGAGGCAGCAGGAAGAACGCTATCGCTGTTGCAAAGGCGATGATTGCTCAGATTGCCGTGGCCAACAGCTACACAGATGTCAAGATTGCTGTAGTTTATGATGGGACCAGCGATATCGACCGCGAGGCATGGAAGTTTGCCCTGTGGCTGCCCCACGTCTGGTCCAGCGACAAGAAGATCCGGTATATTGCAACCACCCCATCCGAGAGGGCGGATGTGTTCCATGCGCTGGCACAGGTCCTGCGAAACCGCAGCGAGGAGGACGAGAAGGAGGGGCGGAACATCAAGCCGCGCTTTGTCCTGTTTGTCTCCAATCCGGCTCTGTTGGACGGAGAGGGTGTGTCCCGCTATGTGTTTGGCCGGGAAATGGATCTTGGGCTCTCCACAATCCTGCTGGCATCCCGGCCGGAGGAGCTGCCCAATGAGTGTGAATATATTGTAGAGGACAGCGGCAATTATCAGGGGATCTATGATACCAGAGAGGGCCGCGATGCTGGAACATTGGTGAAGTATGACCGGGTTTCTGATGAGCTGCTCTGGACACTTTCCAAAAATTTGAGCCGGGTTGAGGTAGTGGAGGCGGAGCAGGATGGAGAGATTCCCAGCACGCTGACCTTTTTTGACATGTTCGGTGTAGAGCGCCCACAGGAGCTGGAAGCTGCGGAGCGCTGGAAAAAAGCGGATACCATTACCAGCATGAAGGCGCTGGTAGGATTTCGCAGCGGGAATACCCCGTGCTATCTGGACATCCATGAGCGTTACCATGGTCCCCACGGTTTGGTGGCAGGCACCACGGGCTCCGGAAAATCGGAGACCCTGCAGACCTATATTCTTTCCCTGGCGGTGAATTTCAGCCCTGAGGATGTAGGTTTCTTTATCATTGACTACAAGGGCGGCGGCATGGCCAATTTGTTTGACGGTTTGCCCCACATGATCGGCTCCATCTCCAACCTCTCTGGAAACCAGGTCAAACGGGCTATGGTATCCATTCAGGCAGAGAACCGACGCCGTCAGCGGATCTTCGCGGACTATGGGGTCAACAATATCAACGGTTATACAGCCCTCTACAAAAACGGAGACACTTCCGAGCCGATCCCCCACCTGTTTATTATCATTGATGAGTTTGCTGAGCTCAAGCGGGAGGAATCGGAGTTCATGAAGGAGCTCATCAGCGTGGCTCAGGTAGGGCGCAGTCTGGGGGTTCATCTGATCCTCTCCACCCAGCGCCCCTCGGGCACAGTAGACGAGAATATCTGGGCCAACAGCAAGTTCCGCCTGTGTCTGCGGGTGCAGGACCGCCAGGACTCCATGGATATGCTCCACCGCCCGGAGGCGGCCTATCTGACTCAGGCTGGCCGCTGCTATCTCCAGGTGGGCAACGATGAAATCTTTGAGCTGTTCCAGAGCGGCTGGTCCGGCGCCACCTATGACGAGGAGCTGGGCGGAGGAAGCCTGCTGATTGCCCAGATGCTCAGTGCGACCGGCAAAGTGGATCTGGCGGGGAACCACGCGAAGATCAAGCGGAAGGAGGAGATCAAACGGCGGTGGGTGACGCAGCTGGTGAATATCCTCCAGCAGACAGAGGAGGAAACAGGGATCTCTGCTCTGGCCTCAGGATTCCACTTCGAAGAGACCTGGCCCTTCCGGGAGCGCTTTTATCAGCATCTGCAGGCGCTGCAGCCGGATCTTGAGGATAACCAGTTCAATACAGCCCGGATCGCTGATTTCTGCGCGCTCTATCGGGAGCTGGCGGGAACAGCGGACAGCCGGCAGCTGGCAGAACAGCTGGTTTACAGGGCGGCACGGGAAGGAAAGCGCCTGCCGGAGCCCAAATCGAGGACGCAGCTGGAGGTTACAGTTGAATATTTGAAGGCCGAGGCGGAGAAGGCGGGAGTTGGCGCAATGCGGAAGCTTTGGCTGCCGGTATTGCCCAGTGTACTTTATCTGGACGCACTGGATGTGTTTGTACGCGCTGCCTTTGATGGGCAGAAATGGCAGGAAAAACCCCGCCGCTTCCAGCTCAATGCCATCATTGGGATGGTGGACGACCCGGAGAATCAGGCCCAGATGCCGGTGTCCATGGATTTTGCCAATGGTGGCCACCACATGGTGATCGGTACGGTCTCCACGGGCAAGTCCACCCTGCTGCAGACGGTCGTCTATTCCCTGGCCGCCTGCTACCCGCCGGATCTGTTGAATATCTATTGCCTGGATTTCAGCGCAAAGATGCTGTCCGTGTTCAATGGCCTCAAGCATGTTGGGGGATATCTGGACGAGTCGGATCTGGAAACCGACCATGTCGACAAATTCTTCACCATGATAGCCCACATTCTGGATGAGCGGAAGGCCCGCTTTGCCGGCACCGGGTTTGAGGATGCCGTGAACCACGATGGGTGGGATACACCGGCGATCCTTATTGTCATCGACAACTACGGCAGTTTCCACGAAAAAACCGGGGAAACCTATGAGGCGATTATGACCCGAATCGCTAAGGAGGGCATCGGATACGGCGTGTTCCTCCTGGTATCAGCAGGCGGCATCGGTATGCAGGAGCTGCCTAGCCGGCTGGCGGAAAACTTCCGGACAGGAGTGGCCCTGGAACTGCCGGATCCCTTCGCCTATGCGGATGTGCTGCGTGTTGTCCGGCCTCCGGTTCTGCCGGAGAGCAAGGTCAAGGGCCGCGGCCTGATCTACTATGGAGACCGGGTTCTGGAATTCCAGACAGCTTTGGCCGCCCATGCAGAGGGAGGACCGGAGCGAAACGACCTGCTGAAGGCCGCTGTGGCAGAAATGAACGCTGCCTATTCCGGGCCCCGCGCCCGGGCAATCCCCAGCATTCCTGCCAATCCCCATCGCACCGACTTTACGGCGCTGCCTGAGTATCAGCAAGCAATTGCGGATCCTGCACGGATGCCGGTAGGCTATGACTATGAGTATGCGGACCCGTTTTCCTTTGATTTGACGGCCAATTACGTCTATTTGATTACCGGAACAAAGCAGAGTGGAAAATCGGTGCTGATGGAAAATCTCATGCTGAACGCTATGGATAAGGGTGACGAGGTTGTGATCCTGGAAGTGGGTGACAGCCGGTTTGCTCAGATTGCGCAGGAACATCAGCTGCTCCGCTGTACAGATGGCCAGAGCGTATACGATTTCCTGGCGCGTATCCACGGGGAACTGCTCCAGCGGGCTGTTATCAAAAAAGCGTGTATGGATGCGCGGCAGTCCGATCTGGAGATGTTTACAGCGGCGCTGGAGAACCGGCGGATCAATATTTTTATTGGTAATCTGCTGGCGCTGATAGAGGAACTGTACAGCTCCGAGTCCCCCGCATTCAATGCCCAGGGGCTGTTTGAGACCCTCTGTGAACGCGGCAAGGGATATAATATTTTCCTCTATGCCGAGGTAAGTGACCGGGATGAAGCAGAATTGATGGGGTATACCTGCTTCGAGAGCATGCGCGGTTACCGTTCAGGAATCCGCTTCGGTGGCAGATTCAGCGAACAAAAGCTGTTCTCTTTTGAAAATGTAAATTACCTGGAGCAGGATCGGTCTATGAAAGCCGGGATCGGCATGATCCCAAGCGAGAATCGGGATGACCGGCAGGTCAAGGTGGTTGTACCCATGAGCTGATGGAAAGGCGGAGGCAATGATTGCGATTCTTGTCTGTGACAGAGATGAGCGGGAGCGGGAAACGATTGGCACAGACTGCCGCAGGCGCATTGCGGTGGGCTGCGACGAGGCGCTGGAACTCACCGGCGCATCGGATGACGCGGAGCTCCTTTTGGTTGCGGAAGACGAGCGCTTGGTTCATCTGTTATACTATGATTACCAGGCTGGCCAGCAAATGGAGGGACTGCGCCTGTTCCGCAGACGCTGCAGCGGCGCAATGGTTATGCTGATTACCGATGCTTCGGTTTCCCCACTGGAATATTTGCGCCCCGGAACAGCCCCTGATGCGCTGTTGCTGCGGCCGCTGAACGAGGAAATGTTAGATGCGGTCAATGGGGAGTTCATGGACAGTTTCTTCCAGCGGTTTCATGGCGGGAAAGCCGACGACAGCTTTGTGGTGGACACCCGGGAGGAAAAGGTGTTTCTTCCCTATTCCCAGATCTACTACTTTGAGGCCCGGGATAAAAAGCTGTTTGTCCGCACAAAAAATGAAGAGTACGCCTTCTATGATACCATAGAGGGATTGGAGCGTCGGCTCCCAAGCGCTTTCCGCCGCTGTCACCGGAGCTATATTGTCAATACAGAAAAAATCCAGCGGATCCTTTCGGCGGAAAATTTTATCGACCTGGGGAACCAGATCGGAGCCCCGATATCCAGAAGCTATAAAGGGGCATTCAAGGGAGTGGGGACATGAGAGCGGGCGAGCTGATGTATTTTACACCGGCGGAGCTTATTGTGATGATGGAGCTGGCCGACGGCGGGGCGTACTCCATGATCCGGTGGGATGCGCAGCCGGATGACATCGGCCTGGTGCAGGCACTGGCCAGTCTGTTTCAGCGGGGATTGATCCTCCGGGAAGGGGATAGATTGGCGCTGAGCGCGAAGGGGCGACCCTTTTCCGGCATGAAACAGGCCGGCACCGCACTGCTGCTGTCCGCCATGCCGTCAGGGCGAGTGGTTGTGTGCTATGTAGGGAAAGACGCGATTTGGCTGGTGGAGCCGGTGGATGAGGTTCTCACCCAGCGGTTTCGGCTGCAGCAGATAGAACGGGCAGCGATCCGCGATTGGCTGACAGAGGCGGAATTTCTGGAATTCCCTCTCCTACACGACGCGGATGCCGCCGAACTAAGCCGACTGTTCGAGGATGAGCTCAGTGAGCCATCCGGTAGTGTGCACCTCCGCTTGGAGCGGTATGTCAACGGTGGCCCTCTGCTGTGCACATATGAGGTGACGGAAGGACGGGGCGGACGTCTGGTGACCCGTCGGGACGACCAGGGCTGCGCCGCGGAAATTTACACGGATGAGGCGCTGTCGCGGATGCTGACGGAATGTTTTGGGGAGGAGCCGATATGATTATTGTCAATATTCATGCCCCCGCACTGGAAACGGTATATAATTTCTCTCTGGAGGAGACGGCAAAAATCGGCGATCTAATGGAGGAAATCGTGGAATTGATTGCCCAAAAGGAACATGTCCCCTTTGGCGGGGGCCTGGAGGAGATGGTACTGTGCTCAGTGGAGAACGGGGAGCAGTTTGATAAAAGCCGCTGCCTGGCTGACTACGGTATTTCTGGTGGTGCGGAACTGATTTTGGTTTAGCCCTGGTGTGGGGCGCAGATATCTGTGACAGGTGTCATTCATCCTATTAACGGTGCGGTTCGTCGCAAAGGCGGATCCCATCTGGCACACCATGTTACCATAAGAATGTCAAAGGAGAATGTGCCATGCAGATCATAGTCAATACAGGAAAAGCGAATATTGCCAGTGCGGATCTGCTGGCCCTCTCCCGCACGATCCGCAATTTGCGGGAGGAGGTTGAGGATGTGCGCCGTCAGCTTCGGCAGCATACGCAGCTGGATAGCTGCCGGGCAGAGCTGCGCAAGCAGGAGGAGGCACTGTCACTGCTCACAGCAAGGCTGGTCAATTTGTCTTCGGCTTTGCGTCAGATATCCGATGCCTACAGCCGGGCAGAGCGTCAAAATGTGGATCGGCTGGAGGAGGAAGGTGCTCATCACCAAGCTGCCGGTGTGACCATATATGAGGCGGGCAGCTATTATCGGGACAAGATCCATCAAATTTTATATCAATAGAGGGAGGACAATTCAGATGGCCGGCAGAATCATAGAGGTGAATACCAGCACCTTGCGTTCGGATGTTTCCGCTATTGAGGAGGAGATCAGCGGCATTAACAGGGGGGCGGATCGGCTGGCACAGGCTCTGCGGGAACTGGAGAGTATGTGGGATGGGAATGCCAAGCAGGCATTTTCCGCGGCGGTCAATGATGATATTCGCCGTCTGCGGGAGCTGGCCAAAGCCCTTGCGCAGTTTACCGAGAAAACAAGCGAAGCCCGCCGGGAGTATGATACATGTGAAACTGCGGTTTCCCAGATTGTTTCATCAATTCGGGTATAGGAGGAGAAGTTATGGCAGATATGGTATTGCGTGTAACGCCTGAAACGCTGGAACGGAAGGCAAGTGAATTCACTGATATAGTCCGTGACATCCAGCAGCGCTTTGACAAGATTGCAACCATCTCTTCCAAGACAAAGGGATACTGGCAGGGGGAAGCAGGTGACCAGGACCGTACCGGATATGCCTCCTATCAAGACGATATCGCCTTTATCCTCCGCCGCCTGCAGGAGCATCCGACGGATCTGCTGTCTATGGCGGGAATCTATCGGGAGGCGGAGCGCGACGTAGCCAGCACCAATGCGGCGTTGAAGACCGATCAGATTGTATAGGGAGGGACGTGGTGTCATGGCAAGTTTATCGGAAATCTATTTTAACTATAACCAGGCCATGGAGCAGGCCAAACAGCTGGATGAGATTGCCGTACGGCTGACCAATGCAGCCAACAAGGACATGGAGGATCTCTTAAACGATGTAAACAGCGCATGGAAAAGCGACAGCGCCCCACAGTACATTCGAAAGGGCCGAAAAGTCGGAGACGACATGCGGACCACGTCGGGGAACCTCAAAAACATTGCCGCAGCGATCCGCACCATTGCCAAGCGGATTCTGGAGGCGGAGCTTGAGGCGTGGAGGATTGCAAATGAGCGCAGGAGCTGAGAGATGGATAAAAAAATGGATATCGCTTGCTGCTGCGGTGTGTTTGCTGTTCGCAGCGGCGCTTGATGTCCAAGCGGGGGAGACTGTCCCGGTGATGGAACAGTATGTGACCGCTGATGCGGTGCACTTGTATCTCAAATATGCCGGAGATGTGCAGGGCGTCGCTGCACAAATCGGCACAGAGGCGGCGGAACAGATTGAGATCGCAGATAGGGAGTCGATACCTATTGTTACCTGGCTGCTATTGGACAATTCCATCTCCATCAGCGATGCTGACCGGACCAAAGCGAAAGAACTGCTGACGAATCTGGTGGCCGGCAGGCTGGACAACGAGAGCTTCAACCTGTGTACATATGATGAGCATTTGAATGTTATTCTGCAGGACAGCCAGAGCTATGCCGACTTGAAGAGCCAGATTGACGCCATTGTCCATAATGATCAGGAGAGCTATCTGACAGATGTGCTGGATGAGCTGCTGGAGGCGGAGAGCGCTCGGACGGAGCCGGCGTACGTACGGGTTGTCGTAATCTGTGACGGTGTAGACAATAATCCGGAAGGCCTGACACGGGAGGAGCTGAATGACCGCCTCGCCAGGCAGAAGATCCCGGTTTATACGCTGGGCTGCGAAACTGGCGAAAATGAGACGCTGCTCAAAGAGCTGTATTCCCTTTCCCGTCAGACCGGCGCCTTAAGCTGGTCCCTCAGCGGCCTGACGGAGACCTTGGACGTGGTCAAGGCGATGAGCGGAGAGGAAGTCCCCATCTGTGCCACGGTTTCCATCCCAGAGGACCTGAGGGATGGAAGCGTAAAGGGCATTCAGTTGACCTTCAGTGATGGCAGCATTGCAGAGACCCAGGCCGCAATGCCCTTTGGCCAGGTAGAAGAAGGGCAGGCCCATGTTCCAGTCCCGGCGCCGACAACCGAACCGGAAGCCGAGGCGGGATCATTGCTGGTGCAGTATTTGCCCTATATGATCGCTGGTGGAGCGGTGTTGCTGCTGGCGGGAATTGTTGTTGTCGTGATCCTTTTAGCCCGCAAGAAAAGGGAGCGCCAGCAGATCAAGCCGGTGTCAGACGACCTGCTTTCTTTTGCAGGGACCACAGATCTTCTCCCTGAACAGTATGGGAATGCTGGTGCCGGCGGTACACTGCCGCTGGTTGGAGATGAGAGGTGTACCGTGCTCTGCATCTCCGATATATCGCATCCGGAAAGGCGCTTTGAGGTGCCGCTGCGCGGCAGGGTTTCCATCGGCAGGGCGCCGTCGAATCAGATTGTCCTGGACTACGAGCGATCCATATCAGGGACACACTGCGAGATTTTTGCTGAGGGCAGCAACTGGAAGATCCGTGATCTCCATTCCAGCAATGGGACCTATCTCAACGGCATCCGCCTCACAGATGCGGCAGAACTTACCAGCGGAAGTGTTCTCAAGTTGGGGCGGCTGGAGCTGCTGGTTGAAATACGATGAAGATGAGCTATGCCGGCTGTTCACAGCGGGGACTGGTGCGCAGCACCAATGAGGACGTCTATTTGATGCGTTCAAGCGGCCATGCTGCGCTGTTCCTTGTTGCGGACGGCATTGGCGGAAGGGCCCACGGCGGAGTGGTCAGTGCCATGCTCCGGGATGGATATGACGCGTGGTTTCGGCGGCATATCCTGCTTCCGGGTGAAAATTTGGATTTCCAGGCCGCAGTTGACGGGCTCCGGGGCGTTCTGCTAGAGCAAAACAAAGAGGTTATCCGGCGCTTTGGGCCGGGGACGGCGGGATCTACCATAGTGCTTCTCTTTATCCTGGGAAACCGTTACCTGTACTTTTGGTCCGGCGACAGCCGGATTTACCGGGGACACCGGCTGTCTGTCAAACAGATTACCATAGATGACGTCTATGAAAATTGGACGGACCGCCCCGCTAAATGGGAGCCTTCAAAGGTTGGAAAGCTGGTAGGGGCGGTGGGAATTTGCCCGGTGCCCAAGTTTACACTGGGAACCGGGGCACTGTGCCGTGGGGATCGCTTTTTCCTCTGTAGCGACGGGGTCTATCGGTATCTATCAGATCGGGATTTGCGGATGCGGCTGCGGTTCAGTCCGAAGGATCCGGGCCATTTGATTGCCGATCTTGCCGGAAGGGTGGAAGGCCACGGGGCTGGGGACAACTATTCTATGATTTTTGCACGGGTTGACAGCGTATGAGGACAGAGTGAGGACGGTCTCCAAAGAGTTTCATCGGATACAGAAAACTCTCCGGAAAAGCCGCGCGGAATATCCTCCCGAGAAGCCGGAAGGGCGTTTGTGTGCCTTTTTATCCCCCTTTAACCTCCTTATATGCCGCAGAGATTGCCCTGTATGGCACCCTGCGGCATATTCGCGTTCCCGAAGCGATTGCGCGGGACGGCTGGCAGGGGACAAAAGGCAGAAACCAGCTTTTGCATTTCAGAGCGTTTTCTGGTACAGTGGGATTAGGGTCACACAAGGGAAACGGAATAAGGAGGGCGAGTATAGTATATGAACGCTCACATAGATTTGGCCCAATCAGAGGCGTTACGGCTCCGCTGGATTTCTGTGCAGTGTTATGAAATGGTGCTACCCAATGGAAAGGTGATTGTTACAGACCCATTTTATTGGGATGGGAGCAATTACGATGCCCTGCCTTCACTGAACAGGCAGCAGGAGGCGGAACGAAAAGTCTACGCCCAGACAGGCTTTTCGGTAGAGTCCTTTACCGGCGCGGATTATATTTTAATCAGCCACGCCCACGGCGACCACACCAATCTGACAGGTAAACTGTGGAATCGGTTTTATGGCCGTGTCCTGGTGCCGGCGGGAGCGGCGGAGGAGATTGCCCGGGTATACAATATTCCTTATGGAGCTGTGATGCCGCTCTATCCAGGCAACACCTATTATCTTGATGATTTCACCTTGACCGTATACCCCGGAGCCCACGATAATCGTGCATTTCGGGAGGGGCGCTTCCTGCGGCCGGACCGTTCAGAAAACCAGAATATGGGCAGCGACGCATTTGGAATTCCAAGCCCGAACCGTCTGGCTGGCCTGGGGTATATGTTCTGCTTTAACTTTTTGATTGAAACTCAACAGAACTACCGCATTGATTTTTCAGCTGGGCGGGATTTTCCGGATCATGTGCGCCATGTAGCAGACAAGAGCCCCAATCTGATGCTTCGCCACCGGATTCGAACCTATACTCCCGAGGAATACGCACGGCAGATGGAGGCAATGGGGGCACAGCTGATGATGCCGCTGCACCACAACAATGCCCGGGCCTCAGATGAGGATTTGGACGAATATTTCCAGAGGGTCAACCAAGTTCTGCAGGCAGACAAATATCCTGGGGTGGCATTTAACCCGAGACCCTACCAGTGGTACCGTATCTATACCGGGATCTCGGGGATTTAAGAGACGCTATAGAAAAGTCCGACTCCGGCTTTTTCAGATCAGAGGCTTTTGTACCCGATCCTTCCTGATAAGGAGGGCTGCCTCTTTTGGCAGGGCGATGGATACAGGTTCACCTTGGAGGGGGTATGCCGCAGCTTCCGGGTGAAAACATATTTTCCGGCCTCCTAACGTGGAACTGCACAGGTGTGGCGGATGCTCATATTCTGGACAGGCCGGACATAGAGATAGTTTGACCCCCTTTTAGAAAGAAGGTGCCCCCTTGCGAAAGAGCCTCATGGTCGCCGCCGTGCTGATCTTCCTGCTGTTTTTCCTGCCCTGGCTGTGGGGCGAGGAGATCCAGCGGGCGGAGACAGAGGAACCGGATGGCGGAAGCACAGCTTTGCCGGAGACGGAGGAGGTCCCTGCCACGGTCTACGACAGCGCCCGGACCCTCCGGGTCAAAATTGGGGACACCGTCCAGGAGATGGATCTGGAGACCTATCTCCGGGGGGTGGTACGGGCGGAGATGCCCGCCTCCTTTGAACTGGAGGCCCTGAAGGCCCAGGCCATTGCCGCCCGGACCTACACCTACTATAAGATGGAAAACGGCCCCAGCGCCAACCACCCCGACGCCGATGCCTGCGACGACATCACCTGCTGCCAGGCCTACAAGAGCGAGGCGGATGCAGCGGTGGACTGGGGCATGTCCACCGCGGTATATGAGAACAAGATCCGCCGGGCGGTGGCGGAGACCGACGGTGAGGTGGTCCTCTATGAGGGCGCGCCGGTGCTGGCGGTGTTCCACTCCTCCTCCGCCGGGGCCACCCAGAACGTGGAGGACGTGTGGCAGAGCAGCCTCCCCTATCTCCAGAGTGTGGACTCCCCGGAGGGGGCGGATGCGGTGCCCAACTACCACAGCAAGGTCTCCTTCACCCTCACGGACTTCAAGGAGCGCTTTATCGCCCAGTATCCCACGGCCAACCTCTCCGGCAGCCCCTCCAACTGGTTTACCAATATCCAGCAGACGGAGACCGGGGCGGTGCTGTCCCTGGAGGTGGGGGGCGTGTCGGTCAGCGGGACACAGCTGCGCACCCTGCTGGGTCTGCGCAGTACCACCTTCACCATCGATTTCACCGACACGGAGGTCATCTTCTCTGTCACCGGCTACGGCCACGGCGTCGGCATGAGCCAGTACGGGGCCAACGTCCTGGCGGAGGAAGGGGCTACCTGTCAGGAGATTCTGGAGCATTACTACACCGGCGCCACTGTGGAGCTCTATCAGGATGACGGGGCATAAACAAAAAACAGGGAGGGGTGCGCAAAAAGGCGCACCCCTCCCTGTTAATAGCATCCCTGGGAAGGCATGGGATGAAAAAATGCCCAACTTGGAAAACGGAGAGATTTTTATTTCACTTCCACCAAAGTGTATTCCTGGCTTCCCAGCCCCAGGGCCTCCGCGTGCTCCACACAGGAGCGCCAGTTGGTCTCGGGGTGGTTGACATGGAAGTGGTCGCCGGGGGTATGCTCAGCCTCCATGTGCTCCGCCAGGACGCTGCCGGTGTAGACGGGCATCCGGTTCACCGCATCGGCGCAGGCCACGTCCAGGGCCACCGGGTCATAGGAGGCGAACATGCCTACATTGGGGACGATGGGCACGTCGTTCTCCCCGTGGCAGTCGCAGTTGGGGGAGACGTCCATGACGAGATTGATGTGGAAGTTAGGCCGACCGGCAATGACCGCCTTGGTGTACTCGGCGATCTTGCAGTTTAAGATGTCGTTGCTCTCGTCCTGGGCGGGCTGGATGGCGTCCCTGGGGCAGATGCCGATGCACCGTCCGCAGCCCACGCACTTGTCGTGGTCGATGGTGATGCGCCGGTCCTCCCCCATCACCGGGGCGCCGTGGGCGCAGATGCGCTGGCAGGCGCCGCAGCCGATGCACGCCTCCTGGTCGCACCAGGGCTTGCCGGCGGAGTGCATCTCCATCTTCCCGGCCCGGGAGCCGCAGCCCATGCCCAGGTTCTTCAGCGCCCCGCCGAAGCCCGTGCACTCGTGGCCCTTGAAGTGGTTCAGGGAGATGACGATGTCCGCGTCCATCACCGCCCGGCCGATCTTGGCCTCCTTGACATAGGTGCCGCCCTCCACGGGCACATAGACCTCGTCCGTGCCCTTGAGCCCGTCGGCGATGATCAGGTGGCAGCCCACGGTAAAGGGGTTAAAGCCGTTGGTGTAGGCGCTCTCCAGGTGCTCCAGGGCGTGCTTGCGGCCGCCCACGTAGAGGGTGTTGCAGTCGGTGAGGAAAGGACGGCCGCCCCGCTCCTTCACAAAGTCCACCACCACCTTGGCGTAGTTGGGCCGCAGGTAGGAAAGGTTCCCCGGCTCGCCGAAGTGGATCTTGATGGCAACGAACTTATCCTGGAAGTCGATGTTCCCCATGCCCGCCTGTTCCATCAGGCGGCGGAGCTTTTGCAGCAGATTGTCTCCCGGCTTTGCCCGGAGGTTGGTAAAATAGACAGTAGATGGAGCCATAGTGACAGATTCCTTTCCTTCTCAAAATTTCTCGGGGCTGATTATATCACAATCTTTCCCAAATGCAAAGAAAATCATCAAAGAACCCGGCAGGGGGGAACCATATCCCTGCCGGGTTCTTGCCTTTATACAAGGGGATCGGGGGCAAAAAAACTTATATGGGCCACTGTTACCGGGCACCCAGCACGCTGCTCCGGCGGCGCAGGGCCTCATAGAGGACGGTGCCCAGCCCCCCAACAGAGATTACCTCACCGGCACCCACAGTGAGCATCATGTACCAGATGGCATCGGGCATCCCGTAGCCATACCGCAGCACCCAGGGGACGATAATGACGTTGGCCAGGATGGGGGGCAGGATCGCCAGCCGGGGATGGCGGCGGAGGAGCCAGGTGCCGACGGCGCCGGCCAGGGTGGCCACCGGCCCCAGGACAATGTCCATCACCACGGCGCCGGTGAGGGCGTTGGCCAGCAGGCAGCCCACCGCGAGCCCCGGGATCGCCGCAGGCAGGAAGATGGGCAGGATGCACAGCGCCTCGCTCAGGCGCACCTGGATGACGCCGGAGGAGAGCCCCAGCAGGGAGGCCAGATACGTCAGCACCACGTACAGCGCGGCGATGACGGCGCCCTGGGTCAGGGCGCGGGTCGTGTTCTTTTGATGCATTTGTTGTTCCACTCCTTAGTTTTGTTTTTTCCCCGCAGAAGCTGCGGTTCGGTGAGGATGGTTCCGAACTCACCGCAGGCCATCATACCAGAAAAAGCCCCATAAATCAAGAGGATCCAGGTGAGGTCCCTTTTCAAGATATGTAGTGATGAGCCAAGCTCCGTCGGTTTCACCCAATAGCGGACTTGCCTGGAGAGTAGCTGTGCTGGATGGCTTACCGCACCTTGCCAAAGACACTTTCATATTCTAAAATGATTATTGAAATACCAGTCTATGCTCCGTAGATATTCAAAACTCTACGCTCCGTGTGTGGCAATTAAGTTTCTGATTCTCTACAATGCAAGCAGAAAGGAGAATACATGATGGATCAAATCCGAATCGGCAGATTTATAGCCGAATCAAGAAAATCAAGGAACCTTACTCAAAGGCAGCTTGCCGACGCACTTTCTATTAGCGACAAAACAATTTCCAAATGGGAGTGTGGAAAAGGGCTTCCCGAAGTTTCGCTCATGCTACCATTGTGTGCGGCATTAGACATTACTGTCAATGATCTGCTTTCGGGTGAAAAGGTTTCCTCAACTGATTATCAAAAGAAAGCGGAGGGAAACATGATGAACTTGATGAAGGAAAACGAAGAAAATAGGAAAAGAATGGCGTTGTGCATCATTACCGTCGCAATCACGGCCATCGCTGTATGCGCCCTGATAGTGATAGCATCCTATATTGACCTGCCTACGGTGGTACGAATCATATTGATTGTGGGTGCTGTTTTAGTGGCGGTAGCGGGCATAGCAGCGGGCGCAATGCTTGACATTAAGGCTGGCTATTTTGAGTGTCCTCATTGTAAAGAACTTTTTGTTCCGAGCATGAATGAGTATGTAAAAAGCTATCATACTTTTACAAAACGCAGATTGACCTGTCCCAAATGCGGTAAAACAGGAATGTGCAAACATCGTGTCACAAGATAAATATTACTTCTAACGATAGTAAAGTTAGCCAATTGTCAAAGCAGATTACATACGAGCTATGCTGAGTAGCCATCAAAAGGACAAGGCTCCCTCTCTTATAACGATAGAGGGAGCCTTGCTTTTGTCCATATTCACCAAGTGATTTCAATTTCCCTTGAAATCACTACTTTCCTTAAAAAGGGAGCAGGCGAGGGCGCCATTCCCCCTATGAATTCATTCTCCCGCGCCATGTCTGCACGCAGGGGGCAGGAAAGATCGAACCAAGGGCAGAGTGCCCTTGGTTCGAAGATTTTATTGCATCATATACAGCAGTTTACATGCCTGGGCCCGGGTCATGGGGTCGTTGGGGGCGAGCTTCCCGTCACTGCCGGTGAGAATCCCCTGGGCCACCATGGTCTGGACATAGGACAGTGCCCAGCTGGGGACATCAGCGCTGTCGGAGAAGGCGGAGAGGTCGTCGGTGGGATATCCCTTCTCCTGGAGGCGGCCCAGCATGGTGATGGCCTGGGCCCGGGTGATGGTGGCGCTGGGAGAGAAGTAGACGCCGCCGGCCTCCTGGTTGCCCTGCATGATGCCCAGGCTGTACATGGCCTTCACAGCGGTTGCCGCCCAGTCGGGGATGGAGGCGTTGTCAGCAAAAGGCAGCTCCACATTGGCGTAGTCCGCCTCGCTGAGCCCCAGGTAGCGGAACATCATCACCGCAAACTCCATGCGGGTCATGTTCCGGTCCGGACGGACATAGCGCACGCCGTCCTCCTCCTCGCCGGTGAGGACACCCAGCTCATACAGACGGTCCAGGTAGGAGGCCGCCCAGTGGGGCGTGCCGTCGGCGTAGGTGTTGTCGGCAAAGGGGGAGGCCGCGCCGTCGGTGGCCGCCACTTCCCAGGTCTTCCGGGCGCGGTTGCCGCTGGCGTCCCAGGCGGTGAGGGCAATCAGATGGGACTTGCCGTCGGAGAGGACGCTGCTGAGGTCCGCGGAGATGGTGCCCTCAGACACCTGGAAGATCACCGCCTGGCCGTCACAGGTCAGTTCCACATGGTCTGCCCCAAGGCCCCCGTCCACGCCGTCGATGGCAGTGGCGGAGAGGGTGCTGCCGCTGAGTGTGCCGTCCACCACCGGGGATGTGTTATCCACAAGGCTGTCGTATGTGGAGACGAACTGGTCCAGATAGATGGTGCCGGCGGTGGTGCTGCCGGAGATGATCAGGGCCTCCAGGGTCTCACAGCCGCTTGGCAGGTCCACGGTGACTTGTTTCCAGCCGGTGAAGTCCAGGGTTGCCACCGGGGTGGTGTTCCCGTTGTTGTCATAGAGGAAAAGGGTGTTGCCGCTGCCGTCGCCGTAGAGGGAGAGGGTCAGCTGGTCATAGCCGTCTGTCACATCCAGGCCCAGCTGCACCCCGGCGCCGCTGGCATCGGAAAAGGCGTAGTCCACCCGCAGGGACGCTGCGCCGTAGAGGACCGTGGTGGTGTCATAGCTGGTAGTGACGCCGAACCCGGCATAGCTGCCGGCTGTGCTGTCCTCAAAGTCTTCCAGGGTCTCCAGCGGCAGGTTGGTTAGCGATACGGGGATCGTCACCTGAGCATCTCCCTTGCTGAGAACCAGGTTGCCGGAACCCGGAGTGCGGGATGCAGTGAACACGCCGTCCTCATCTACTGTCCCCACATTCCCCTCGACGCTCCAGGTGAAGTCTTGGTCCTGGGTAGCCAGGGTCATATGCTTATAGAGGGCCACAGCGGTGAGATCTATTGATTCTCCGGGCTGGAGGGTCAGAGTGGTGAGTTTTTCGTTGTCATACTGGATCTGGAGCTCGTCAGGTGTTTCCACAACATTCAGCACCAGAGTGCCCCGGCGGCCGTCGGCGGAGCCGGTGATGGTGACCTCGCCGCCCTCCTCCGGCGCGGTGAATACATCACCGCGAATCGTGCCGTCAGAGGCATCCAAATCTACATCGCCGCTCATAGGAATATAGTTGGTATCTACGAGGTTGGCTTCGATTACCATGGAACTGCCGGCCATAATATGCTGGCTGGGCGCAGAGAGATAGACGTGGTCGGGGTCCCGGGTGGGGGTATCGTCAGCCACCAGGAAGAGGAAAGAGGATACCCGGCGGCTGGAGCCGTCGGAGGGGACATTCAAAAGGCTGGGATCTGTGCTGTCCGGGGTGGTGGCTACAGCTGTAGTGGAACCGCCGCCGTCCAGACAGATGGCGGACACACAGCCCAGCTCCACCAGCCGCTGAGCCAGGGTGCCCAGAGAGCTGCCGATGGAGTGGCCGGCCTTGCGGCCGTCCACGGTATAGAAGATCACATCGCCGTCAGCCGTGATGCCCACAGCGGTACGGGGGGCATTGGTGGCCTCGAAGTTGCTCTGAGCCACGCCGTCGCGCACCAGCATGTAGAGGCCGCCCACAGCCTCTACCACGTCATTCCACTCTGTATTGGAGGCGGTGATGGTGAGGCCGAATATGTCCCCGGCCTCCATTCCCTGGAGATAGGACAGCTCCTCCTCTGCGGCGTTCAGGTTGGCGGAGAGCACCAACTGCCCCGGCTGCACGGAAGTGGCCTGGCCCTTGGCGGTCTCCACTACTTCGATCACCTTGTAGTAGGCAGTACCGCCGATGTGCGGTGTGGAACTGATCTCCTCAGGAAGCGTCAGGCCGACAATCGCCTCGTCCCACTGGCTGGGGGTCAAATCGTCCACAGTGACGTTCAACTGGGTGGCATAGGCGCTCAGAGCCGCCAGCACCAGCTGCTCCTGGACCTCCTCCAGGGTGGCTGGCTCCAGGATCACATCCACGCCGGCTTCTGTGGTCCCGGTGGTATGCTTGGTGTTGAAGTCATAGGTATAGGCGTAAATACCGCCGTAAGAATTGCGGGCCTTATTCAATGCGGTGATATAGGCGCTGCCGGAGCCGTTGAGGCTGCCCCGCAGGGCCAGGGCCGGGGTGTCGATAATGGCGGAGCCGTCGGCCTTGAAGCCCACAGCGTTGTTGCCGCCGTCGCTGCTGAGAAGCTCCCCCCCGCTGATCAGGATGCCGGTGGGGGTGCCGTTGCCGTCAAAGAAGTCGGCGTTGATGCCGGCCACCACACGATAGCCCTCCTGGGCCAGAGAATTCGCCGCGTTCAGAACGGTGGAGGTGCCGGTAACGGTGTCGCCGCCGTAGGCCAGGACCTGCACATCATCGTTGGGGGAATACACGAAATAGTTCTCTGTGCGGCGGTCATTGTAGTAGTCGCTCCAGTAGGTCTCCGTTGTCAGTGAAGTCCCCACATGGAGCTGGGTGGGGATTGCTGTCAGCTGGTCGCCATAGGCGTCCGACCACAGGGCGAAGGCGGGCACTGCCGAGAGCAGGAGGGCACCGGCCAAGATCAGAGGAAACAGTTTGGACAGTAATTTTCTCATAGTGGATCTCCTTTGCTTTAGGCGGGCAACGCTTCCCAATGCCCTGCAGGTAACATAACAACATGGATTATCATAACACTTCCGGGAAAAAAAGTAAACAGAAAAAGGGTGGAAAATGCCGGTGAAAAATGGTAGACTATTGGCAAATCCAATATTCCGGCGCATAATTTAATCTTTTGACGCCGGCGGAGACGGATTTGTTCCTCTATGGAAATATTTTTAAGATGAGGTGACAGCTATGCAGGAGAGGGAACGGCAATTTCACATCCGCTGTGCCCAGGGAGAGGTGGGGCGCTACTGTATTCTCCCGGGAGACCCGGGGCGGTGCGCCGCCATTGCGCAGCTGTTTGATGATGCCAGGCTGGTGAGCCAGAACCGGGAATTTACAGTTTACACCGGCACGCTTCTGGGGGAGGCGGTGACGGTATGCTCCACCGGCATCGGCGGCCCATCCGCCGCCATCGCCATGGAAGAACTGTGTAATGTCGGGGCTGATACATTTATCCGGGTGGGTACCTGCGGCGGGATCGACCTCCAGGTGCGCTCAGGCGATATTGTGGTGGCCACCGCCGCCGTCCGTCAGGAGGGTACCAGCCGGGAGTACGCGCCCATTGAATTTCCTGCAGCGGCGGATCTGGCGGTCACCAATGCACTGGTGGCAGCGGCTAAGGGTATGGGCAAGACCGTCCACGCCGGGGTGGTACAGGCCAAGGACAGCTTCTATGGGCAGCACTCCCCGGGGCGGATGCCGGTCAGCGCAGAACTCCAATACAAATGGGAGGCTTGGAAGCGCCTGGGGGTGAAGGCCAGCGAGATGGAGAGCGCGGCCCTGTTCGTGGTGGCGGCCAGCCGCGGCGTCCGGTGCGGCTCCTGCTTCCATGTCATCTGGAACCAGGAGCGGGAGGCCGCCGGCCTGGATCAGGACATGAGCGAGGACACCAGTGCAGCGGTAAAAGTGGGGGTGGAAGCCCTGAAGCTGCTGATTGCGGAGGACCGGGCGGGGTAAACAGTCCGAGCGAAGATCGCCG
>CAJFQQ010000008.1 GCA_904419145.1 uncultured Oscillospiraceae bacterium
TATGCGCGAGTGGTGGAATTGGCAGACTCGCTAGATTCAGGTTCTAGTGTGCATTACGCACGTGCGGGTTCAAGTCCCGCCTCGCGCACCAAAAAAGAAAGACACGCTAAAAGCGTGTCTTTCTTTTTGGCTTCCGCCGCCCAGAGGGCGGCTTCACCCTTCGGTATTTGAATGCACAGGGGTGGCAAAGCCGCCCCTGAGCAATTCCCCGCCGCAGGCCGGGAATTTACGGCGCACTCGCGCCGCAGGTCAGAAGGTCGGGTGAGCAGGATCTCTTCTCATGCTCCCAAAGCTGAAAATATTGATTTTAACCGACCCTCCCACGCCGGAGCAAGCTTCGTATCGCTTGCTCCGATTTTTTTAAGCCAGAGCGCGCTCCGCTGCCCCACCTTTCAAAATTGAACCCACTTCGCCGGTTTTCAATTTTGTTTTGCCAAAGGAGCTGCGGAACGCCAGCGCTTCCTGTGTCTATATCATTGAGAGAGGGGATCTCCGTACAGCGATCCCCTCTCTAATGGTTCTTATGCCTTTTTTATCGGAAGTCCCTCTTGAACATTGCTGTCTTCAGATCCTGCTCCTTCTGTCAGAGGGCTTTGCGTCCCATCAATCCATCAAAAGATGGACAGAGCCACAAACAGCGGTGCCAGCAGGGATGCTACCAGGGACACTACCGTAATCTGGGTGTTGATGGAGGGGCCTGCCGTGTCCTTGAACGGGTCTCCCACCGTGTCGCCCACCACGGCGGCCTTGTGGGCCTCGCTGCCTTTGCCGCCCTCGTTGCCGGCCTCTACGTACTTTTTGGAGTTATCCCAAAGGCCGCCGGCGTTGGACATGAACAGCGCCAGCAACAGGCCGCTGACGATATTCCCCAAGAGGAACCCGCCGATGGCCCGGACGCCGCCGATGAGCCCCACCACCACAGTGGCCAGGATGGCAAACAGGCCCGCAGGGATCAGCTCCCGCAGCGCGCCGGCGGTGGCGATGTCGATGCACTTGTCATACTCCGGCTGTACGCCCTCTTTTCCTTCCCGGAGGCCGACAATCTCCCGGAACTGCCGGTGGATCTCCGCCACCATGCGCTGGGCGTTCTTATCCACGCCCAGCATCAGCATAGCCGAGAACACCGCTGGGATGGCTGCGCCGATGAGGATACCGAAGAACACCGTGGGGTTCATGATATCAAAGCCGGTGAGCAGCTCCTCGCCCCGCTCGGCCAGGACCTCGTTGACCTCGGCCATGAAGGCCCCCAGCAGGCTGATGACGGTGAGGCCCGCCGCACCGATGGAGAACCCCTTGGTGACGGCCTTGACGGTATTACCGGCGCTGTCCAGCTCGTCGCAGATGCGGATAGTCTCCTCGCCCAATCCGCCCATCTCTGCCAACCCCCGGGAGTTATCCACGATGGGGCCATAGGCGTCGTTGGAGATAATCATGCCGACGATGGAGAGCATGCCCACCGCCGCCATGGCAATCCCGAACAGTGCGTAGCTGCCGCCCATAGGCGCACAAATCTGATAAGCGAACAGGGCCGAGACCGCAATACCGATCATAGCCGGCAGGGCGGAGACAAAGCCATAGGACACGCCGGAGAGGATGGTAAACGCCGAACCGGAGTGGGATGCGTGGGCTACCCGCTTCACAATCGGCTTCGTATCGTCAGTGAAGTAGTCTGTGGTAATACCAATAATGACGCCCACCAAAAGTCCTACAGTTGATGCCCCCCAAATTCTCCAGGAAAACCCTTCGAACAAGGCAGTAGCTACGGCGGTAAGCGCCACAAAAATAGCCGTCGTTACATAGGTGGAGGAGTTGAGCGCATTGGTCGGGTTGCCGTTTTTCCCGATACGTGCGGTGGCAATCCCAAGGATCGAGGCCAGCAGGCCCAGGGCCGCATAGCAGAACACCATCATGGTACTGACACCGCTGGTGCCGCCGTCAATGGTCTGGGCCAGCACCAGGGCCGCCGCCATAGCCGCCACATTGGAGTCAAAGAGGTCGGCCCCCATGCCGGCCACATCGCCCACATTGTCGCCCACGTTGTCCGCGATGACCGCCGGGTTGCGGGGGTCATCCTCGGGGATGCCCAGCTCCACCTTGCCGGTGAGGTCGGCACTGACGTCGGCAGTTTTGGTGAAAATGCCGCCGCCGGCCTTGGCAAACAGTGCCAGGGAGCTGGCGCCGAAGGAGAAGCCCAAAACGATGGAGGAATCCCCGGCCAGCAGCAGTACGGCGGCCACACCCAGCAGGCTGAAGCCCACCACCGCAAGGCCCATAACCGCGCCGCCCCGGAAGCCCACCATGAAGGCGGGCTGGATGCCCTTCTGCGCGGCCTCAGCGGCCCGTCCGTTGGAGGAAGTGGCCACCAGAATCCCGATCTTACCGGCAATGGCGGAGAGCACCGTCCCGGCGATATAGGCCAGGGTCATACCCACGTTTTCATGCCAGTCCCCCTGCCAGATACCCTGAGGCAGAAACAGCAGGATCAGCACCGCGGCCACGCCAGCAAACAAAGCAAGGATCTTGTACTCCTTGCGCATAAAGGTGTTGGCACCGGACTTAATCAAATCCGATACCCGCCGAATCGTCTGGTTTTCTGTCGGCTGGCGTTTTACCCAAAGATAGAGATAGGCCGCAAAGGCAAACGCGATGACAACTGCCAGGAATGAGAGCGCGTAGATGGTACTTGCGACTGGTTCCATGAAAACTTCCCTCCTATTTTTCATCTGGTGAATCTATCGCAGGCGCCTGTCAGGCAGGACACCGAGCGAACCATGGAGAGGGGGGCGCGATGCACGGGGCCGCTGTTGACCTGTCAAAATCCGCTGGTTCGGGAGGGTGGTTGACGTTTTCTCTGATAGAAAGCCTACCTTCCCGCCCATTATAATTATATGCTTACATTTGTTATATTGCAACAAATATTTTTCGAAAAATCAAAAATTATTGTCAATTTTTTCTCAATATCCCACCCACATTCACTGTAACCTCTTTCGGGTACCCAAGCAGCAAGGACGGAGCCGGCGCTTATGTGCACTGGCTCCGTCCTTGCTGCTTACTCTTTCCCACCGCTATGGTATCCCGGGAGGCGCCGGTACAGGGTGCCGGACAGGGCGGCAAATTCCTCCAGCCCCAGCCGCTCTCCCCGGACGGTAGGCGGCAGGCCGCAGTCCTCCACTGCCGCGGCCAACTGCTCCTTGGAGAGCTGACCGCCGAAAACAGACTGCAGACTGTTCACCAGTGTCTTGCGCCGCAGGGCAAAGGCGGCCCGTACCGTCCGGAAGAAGAAGGGCTCCGGACACCGGAGGGCCACCGGCGGCTGACGGCGCACCCGGCAGCACAGCACCGCGCTGGTGACCTTGGGGGCCGGAAGGAAACAGGTGGGCGGCACGTCAAAGAGCACCTCCGGCTCCGTATAGTACTGTATAAAGACGGAAAAGGCCCCGTAGTCGCTGCCGGGACCGCCTGCCAGGCGCTCCGCCACCTCCTTCTGGATCATGACGGTGATGGTTTCAAAGCATTTCGCCTCCACCAGCGCCGTCAAAATGGGTGTGGTGATGTTGTAGGGCAGGTTGGCGCAGACCAGAGGGGTATAACCCGCCATCCTCTCCCCCACCAGGGCCGGGATATCCAGCTTCAGAATATCCCCGGACACCAGGGTGAAGTTGTCATAGGGGGCCATGGTCTCCTCCAGCACCGGCACCAGCCTCTGGTCCAGTTCCACTGCCACCACGCAGCCTGCGCGGCGGCAGAGCTCCGACGTCAGCGGGCCGATCCCCGGTCCGATCTCCAGCACAGCGGTATCGGGCCCCGCGCCGCTGGCAGCGGCGATCTCTTGGGGGACCCAGTCCTCGATCAAAAAATTCTGCCCCATGGATTTGCTGAAATGAAAGCCGTGCCGGGCCAGCAGGGCCTGGATGGTATTGCGGTCACAGAGGTCCATTGTCGTTCTCCTTGTACCGGCGGTGCCAAACGGCCCCGCCTGCATAATATATTCGAATCACGCTATTTTTTTCTGCCAGATGGTGGCGCGCGTCCCCAAACCGTGCTACAATAGCCACCAGAAAAGAAAAGAGAGGGATCTGCATGGAGGAACTGCTCCAATTATATCTGATTGTCTGCCCGCTGATCTTTTTAGGGGGCTTTGTGGACAGCGTGGCCGGAGGCGGCGGCCTCATCACGCTGCCCGCCTATCTCATGGCAGGCCTGCCCACTCACATGGCCATGGGCACCAACAAGGTCGTCAATGCCATCGGCACGGGGACCGCCGCCCTTCGCTATCTGAAAAGCGGCCGGGTCCAGCTCCGTGTCGCGCTGGTCGCCGCCGTGACTGCCCTGGTGGGCAGCGTCATCGGCACCCGGGTCGCCCTGCTGATCCCGGAGGATATCCTGAAAATTCTGATGCTGGTGGCCCTGCCGGTGGTGGCGGTGGTCCTGGCGGTCAAAAAGGATTTCGGGAAGGAGTCCCCCGGCCCGAAGCGATCCTACAGCCGCCGCTATGAGGCCGCAGCCGCCGGGATCATCGGCCTCGTCATCGGCTGCTACGACGGCCTGGTGGGGCCCGGCACCGGCACCTTTATGATCATGGCCTTCACCATGGCGCTGTCCATGGATCTGATCACCGCCTCCGGCTGCGCCAAAATCGGCAATCTCGCCTCCAACGTGGCCTCGGCGGTGGTGTTTCTCCTGAATGGCAAGGTGTTCTGGGCCCTGGCGGTGCCCGCAGCGCTGTGCAACGCCCTGGGCGGCTACTGCGGCGCACGGTATGCCATCCGGGGCGGCAGCGGCAAAATCCGCGGCATGATCTTCCTGGTGCTGGGGCTGATGTTTGTGAAGATGCTGTGGGATCTGCTGGCCTGACGCATTATTTCCGTCGGAACACGTGGATGCGGAAGGCCGCTGTGACCTCCAGCCGCTCCAGGGCACGCAGGCGCTCCACGCCCTCCCTGGGCGTTTTCCAGGCGTAGGGGGTCATGGCAAAGAGGTCCTCAACGGTCTGTCCCTCCAGGGAGAGGCGGCGGCTCACCGGCACCACGTCCAGATACCGAAATCCCTCGTACTCCACGGCCTGGTCCGGGTTTTCATAGGGCGCGTCATACAAAACCTGCTTCATCTCCATGAGATGCTCCGGTGCCGGCACCACATAGAGGAACACCCCGCCCGGCCGCAGTACCCGGCGGTACTCCTCCTGGGCCAGGGGCGCGAAGCAGTCCAGCAGCAGGCTGGCCGCCCCATCCCCCACCGGCAGATGGTATACCGAGGCCACGGCGAACTCCACATCCTTCGCCCGTCGGGCCGCCCGCTTCAGCGCCGCCTTGGAGAGATCCACTCCCGCCGCGCGGAGGGGCTTTCCCTCCTGCGCCAAGCGCCCTGCGATGGCGGCCGTATAGGCCCCCTCTCCGCAGCCGGCATCCAAAAGCACAGGCTCCTCACCGGCATGCAGCGCCGCCAGGTCGCACAGCGTCCGGCAGAGGTGGCCGTACCACCCGCCCTCCAAAAAGCGGCTCCGGGCGGCCACCATGGCCTTATCGTCCCCCGGCTCCTTGGCGTGCTTCCGGTTGGCGGGCAGAAGGTGGACGTACCCCTCCCGGGCAATGTCATAGCTGTGCCCCTTGGGACAGCGATAGCGCCCCTCCGCCCGCTCCAGAGGCGCGCCGCAGATGGGGCAGAGAAACAGAGACATAACCATCCTCCATTCGTTTTCTCCATTATACCGCGCCGCGGCGTCCCTGTCGATACCGCATTTTCTTTGCGGGGCGGAAGGATGTTGATTTGCTGATCGCCTTATGCTATAGTTTTCTAAAAGAGGCCAAACGGAAGGCCGAAAGGGATAAAGGAGGCGCATTATGCTGGATCCCATACCGAGCGCAGAACAAATGACCGCTTTGCTTGGACCTTCTCTGTACGATGTATGGAAGGGCTTATGCGCCGCCATTGACGAAATATACGATATGGACTGCCTGTGGGGGCCGGGCGGCAAGGCGTGGAGCTATGAGTATAAATACCGGCGAGGCGGTAAAACGCTGTGCGCATTATACGCAAGGGAGCACTGCGTTGGCTTTATGGTGATCCTGGGAAAAGAGGAGCGGATAAGATTCGAGGCAGACCGGGAACACTACGCCAGGGAGATCCAGAGAATCTATGATGAGGCGCAGACGTACCACGATGGAAAATGGATGATGTTTGAACCAGTGGACGCCTCTTTGTTTCCGGATTTTATCAGGCTGCTGCGCATCAAAAGGAGGCCAAACCGAAAATAGAGCGTGTATGGAGGCCTTTTCTGCTGTCAAACCACGCGAAGCGACAGGAACCCGCTGATTTTCAAAAAGTGGCCGATTCCTCTTGACTTATCACGTCTTTTGTGCTATATTAAAAAATTGTGTGTTTCAATATTAATTTGGTAGAAGCGAAAGAACTGGTAACTGCCTTGTGTTTGGTGTTTTAGAGCGTCCCGCGGACCCGCAGCCAAAAATAGGGCGGTTTTTTGCTGTGCGCAGATAAATGCGCTCTGCGCTCCGATGCCGCCCGGTTCCACGGCGGCACGCCCAGGAAAAAGCGATTTCCCGCTCCCCTTTGCGGCCTATCTGCCCCGGCAGAGGAATCGGGCACTCATCCACACATCCCGGAACCATTCGCCCCAGCCAGGGGAACTCCCCTGCAACTTGAGAAGGAGGAACGCAATGAATACAGATGTCGTCATCATCGGCGCAGGTCCTGCGGGCATCTTTACCGCCATTGAGATGCTGAAGAAGGGCAGCAAGCAGCACATCGTCATGGTGGAAAAGGGCCAGCCCATCGAGAAGCGCCGCTGCCCCAAGAGCCAGACCAAGCAGTGCGTCAACTGCAAGCCCTACTGCCATATCACCACCGGCTTTTCCGGCGCCGGCGCCTTCTCCGACGGGAAGCTCTCCCTGAGCTACGAGGTCGGCGGGGATCTGCCCACCCTCATCGGGGCGGACTTGGCCCAGGAGACCATCCACTACACCGACCAGCTCTACCTGGAGTTCGGCGCAGACACCCACGTGGAGGGCCTGGGTAACACCGAGGAGGTCAAGGCCATCCGCAAGCGGGCCATCCAGGCGGGGCTGAAGCTGGTGGACTGCCCCATCCGCCACCTGGGTACGGAGAAGGCCCAGGAGATCTACTACGCCATTGAGCAGGAGCTGCTCAAGCGGGGTGTGGAAATCCTGTTTGGCTACGAGTGCACCAACCTCATTCTGGAGGGCGACGTGTGCAAGGGCGTCTGCATCACCAACGGGAAAGACAGCCAGGAGATCCTGGCCGGCCACACCATCATCGCCACCGGGCGCCGGGGCGCCGACTGGCTGGAGAGCCTGTGCGCAGAGCATAACATCGCCCACCAGCCCGGCACCGTGGATATCGGCGTGCGGGTGGAGGTACGCAACGAGGTCATGGAGACCGTCAACCGGGTGCTGTACGAGTCCAAGCTGGTGGGGTATCCCCAGCCCTTCAAAAACAAGGTCCGCACCTTCTGCCAGAACCCCGGCGGCTTTGTCAGCCAGGAAAACTACGACAATGACCTGGCGGTGGTCAACGGCCACAGCTACAAGGAGCTCAAGAGCGACAACACCAACCTGGCCATCCTGTGCAGCCACAACTTCTCCTTCCCCTTCAACCAGCCCATCGCCTATGCCCAGAAGGTGGGAGAGCTGACCAACATGCTGGCCAACGGCCATATCCTAGTCCAGCGCTTCGGCGACATTCTGGACGGCAAGCGGACCTGGCCCAAGGAGCTGGCCCAGTCCAACGTCCGCCCCACCCTGCCCGATGCCGTGGCCGGCGACATCACCGCCGCCATGCCCTACCGGGCCATGATCAATATTATCAACTTCATCCAGGCCATGGACCACGTGGTGCCCGGCTTTGCCTCCACGGAGACCCTCCTCTACTCCCCGGAGCTGAAGTTCTACTCCAACCGGGTGAAGATGGACGAGAACTTTGACACCAACGTCAAGGGGCTCCACTGCCTGGGGGACTCCTCCGGCTGGACGCGGGGGCTGATGATGGCCTCCATCATGGGCGTCCTCATGGGCCGCCGTCTCGTGGAAGAGGAGCAGGGGAAATAACCCGCCCCAAAAACAGCATTGAAGCAACGACAAGGGAGGCGCGGCCGATCAGCCGCGCCTCCCTTCTGATATGTACCATTTACTTGTTGTCGAAGATCTTCATGATGTCGGCGAAGGGGTCGTCCTCCTCCGGTTCCTCCGGCTTCTTCACATCGTCCACGCCCACCGGGCCGGAGAACAGGGAGTCCCCCATCATCCGCTCAAACTCGCTGCGGATATCGCTGCTGGAGTGGCCGGCCGTCCCTGCAGCTCCCTCCTGCTTGCCCTCGGCCGCCTTGGCGGCGTTATTCTTCTGATCGAAGCCCGTGGCAATGACGGTGACCCGGATCTCGTCGTCCAGCGTCTCGTCGAAGGTGGCGCCGAAGATGGTGAGGGCGTCGGGATGGACGGCGGACTGAACCAAACCGGCGGCCTGCTCGATCTCCTCCAGGCCGATATCCGGGGAGCCGGTGATGTTGATGAGGATGCCCATAGCGCCGTTGATGGAGGTCTCCAGCAGGGGGCTGGACACGGCCATCCGGGCGGCCTCCTCGGCCTTGCCCTTGCCGGCTGCGCGGCCCACGCCCATGTGGGCAAGGCCGGCATCCTTCATGATGGCAGTCACGTCGGCAAAGTCCAGATTGATGAACCCGGTATCCCGGATCAGGTCGGAGATGGACTGCACCGCCTGGCGCAGCACATCGTCAGCAATTTCAAAGGCGTTGGCAAAGGTAATCTTCTGATCGGTGGCGTGCTTGAGGCGCTCATTGGGGATAATCACCAGGGAGTCCACCTTGGTGCGCAGTTCCTCGATGCCGGCCTCCGCCTGTTGCATGCGGCGGCGCCCCTCGAACCCGAAGGGCTTGGTGACCACGCCTACGGTGAGGATCCCCTGCTCCTTGGCGATCTCCGCCACAATGGGGGCCGCGCCGGTTCCGGTGCCGCCGCCCATGCCGGCGGTGACAAACACCATATCCGTATCCTCCAGGGCCTTTGCGATCTGGTTGCGGCTCTCCTCGGCGGACTTGCGGCCAACCTCCGGATCACTGCCGGCGCCCTGGCCGTGGGTCAGTTTTTCACCGATCTGGATCTTATATGCAGCGTTGGACACATTCAGCGCCTGCTTGTCCGTATTGACAGCGACGAAATCCACACCGCGGGCACCGGAGCGCACCATCCGGTTCACCACGTTATTTCCACCGCCGCCGACACCGATGACCTTGATCTTCACCACGTTATCGGGAGCCGTCACCAATTCGAAACCCATACCAGTTCCTCCTACAAGAAATTGTATCGCACCCGGGCAGGAATACCCAAGATAAAGTATCTACAAGTGATTCTATTGTAGTCCACTTTTGATTTGCGGTCAATAGGAAACCTTCCTATTTTTTCAGAATTTTTTTGCAAAAAAGCCCAGTCCCTGTCAAAATTTGGCGGGACTGGGACATTCCGGCATATATCACCTATCCGGCACAAAGTTGATGTGCTCGGAGAGATTTGTCAAAATGATGGTCCCCGTTTCATTGGGCTGCAGCTTCGCGATCACCTCCTCCAAGGCTTCCAGGTCCTGGGCAAAGTTGTCGTCGTAGTTCATCACCACCTGAAACCGTCCATCATAGGACATCACCAGCTCATCGCGGTCAGAGCAGTCTATGCTTTCCAGCTCTCCCAGCATCCCCCGCTCCTCCAAGGCGCTCAGCAGGCCCAGCACCTGCTCCTCCGTGGCGTTGCCGGAAGCTGGAAATTCGATCATCTCACCCACTGATGGCATTAAGAGCTCCACACCTGTAATCTGTGGATACTGGGCTGCCTGGGCGCTTGTGACCTCTTCCAAAATCTTCCCGCCACTGCTGACCAGCCATCCCGCATTGTCCTGCAGGATGGCCGCCACCGCCTCGCACTCCTCCACCGTAATGACCAGAGTATCCGGGAGACTTCGGCGGATAGAAACTGTTTCAATGTACGGCAACTGGGCGGTAATCTGCCTGCTGATGGCAAACTTGTTCAACAGGAACATATTGTCCCCGATTTCCACGCCGGTGCTGTCGATGATCTCCTGCTCCGTATACCGCCGGTTCCCGCTGACAACAAAATTCTGTGTCTTGAAAAACAGGATCAGGGCAGCAGCAATGGCGGAACAGATCACCAGGAACGAGAGAAACCGTGTCAGCACGGTCAGCCGTCCCCGGCCGTGATACCGGCGGCGGCGCGGCCGGCGCGGCGGCCTGCGTCTCCTGCGCTGCGCCATGTGCTTCACCTGCCTTTCCTCTTTCGTATCCCGGAGCGCTCTACCGCTCCTGAATCTGTCCGCCCAGGCTCCGCAGATCCCGGGCGATGTCCTCGTAGCCCCGCTGAATATGGTGGATACAGCCGATCCTGCTCTCCCCCTGGGCGCTGAGGGCCGCCACCACCAGGGCTGCTCCGCCCCGGAGGTCCGTGGCCTGCACCTGTGCGCCCTGGAGCCGGTCCACGCCGCACACCACGGCTACCCGGCCCTCCACCCTGATATCCGCCCCCATGCGGATCAGCTCATCCACATGGCGGTAGCGGTTCTCAAAAATGTTCTCCACAAACACCGTGGCCCCCCGGCTCTTCAGCAGAGCTGCCATCAGGACCGCCTGGGCGTCGGTGGGAAATCCCGGATAGGGCGCGGTGCGCACCGGCCGGATGGAGTGCAGCTCCCCGCTGCTGCGCAGGAGCACTGCGTCTCCCGTGCTATGTATCTGACAGCCCGCCTCATGGAGCGCGCCGGTAACCGTGGCCAGGTGGCGGTAGTCCACCTGCCGCAGCTCCACCTCGCCTCCCGCCGCCGCCACCGCCGCGAGGTAGGTTGCGGCCACAATGCGGTCGGGCATGATAGTGTGCTCGCTGTCGTGGGTGGGGCTGCGCCCCTGGATCGTGACTGTGGAACTGCCGGCCCCCCGCACTTTGTGTCCCATGCCGTGCAGGAAGGTCTGGAGATCCTGGATCTCCGGCTCCCGGGCGGCGTTCATCAGGATGGTGGTGCCCTCACAGCCACAGGCGGCCAGAATCACGTTCTCCGTGGCGCCCACGCTGGGGATGCTCAGGGTGATCTCCCGCCCCTGCATCTCCCCCGTCTCGCAGCGCAGGCGGCCTCCGCCCTCCTGGATCTGGGCCCCCAGCTGCCGCAGGGCCGACAGGTGCAGGTCAATGGGCCGGGGCCCCAGCTCGCACCCGCCGGGCATGGACAGGTTGGCCCTGCCGCAGCGGGTCAGAATGGCCCCCAGGAAAATCACCGAGGAGCGCATCTCCCGCATCAGGTGATCCGGGATCTCACAGCAGGTCAGGTCTCTGGTGTCCACCACCAGACTGTTCCCCTCCCAGTCCGCCCTGCACCCCAGGTGCCGCAGGATCCGGATGGATGCGTCCACATCCCGGAGATGGGGACAGTTGTGCAGCACGGAAGTGCCGCTGTGCAGAATGGTGGCAGCCAGGATCGGGAGCACGCTGTTCTTGGCCCCCTGTACCTGCAGTGCCCCCTCCAGGGGCCTGCCGCCTTCAATGAAAAATTCGCCCATACCATCGTCCCTCCGCAGTCGAATGTGTCAAAACTAATCCATCTTATGCGAAGGGATGGGACGGCGGTTACAGCTTCCCGGTGGAAACGGCCCCTGCTTCAGCGCACCAGGGCCATCACCGTATCATAAATCCTCTGGTTGGCATCCGGCACCCCCAGCTCCGCCATGCTGCGGCTCATCGCCTGACGGCGCGGGGCATCGGAGAGAATGGCGAGGGTCTCCCGCAGCAGGCGCTCCCCGCTGCACTCCGGCTCCAGGATCATCAGCGCCGCGCCGTGGTCTGCAAGCACCTGGGCGTTTTTCTCCTGGTGGTGGTTCGTCACGTTGGGAGACGGCACGATGATGGCCGGCACCCCCAGGGCGGTCAGCTCGCTGATGGTGGAAGCGCCCGCCCGGCAGATCACCAGGTCGGCCCCCCGCATCAACAGGGCCATATCGTAAATATACTCCCGGACCTCCACCATAAGGCTGTGGTCCAGGTCGATGCCCCGCTCCTTCAATCCTGCAAGGATGGCCTGATAGCCGTAGACCCCGGCGCCGTGGACGTGGTGGAATTTATTGGACCGAATCTCCTGGTCGATAAAGTCCACCATCTCCCGGTTCATCTCCGCCGCCCCCAGGCTCCCCCAGAAGGAGACCACCAGGGGCTTGCCGTCGTCCATCCCCAGGCGCTCCTTGGCCTGTTCCCTGGTGCAGGCGAAGAAGTCCCCCCGCACCGGGGTGCCGGTGACCCGCACCTTGTCCGGGTGGCGGTAGTTTTTCCGGCAGTCCTCAAACCCCACCATGATTACATCAGCATAGGGCTCCAGCAGCCGGGTGGTGAGCCCCGGGATGGCGTTGGACTCGTGGACAGCCGTGGGGATGCCGGCGGCGGACGCTGCTTTCACCATGGGATAGCTGGCATATCCACCGGTCCCCACCACCAGATCCGGGCGAAATGCCTTCAGGATCTTTTTTGCCGCCCGGGGCGCAGTGAAGAGATTCTTCAAAGAGATCAGATTATGCCGGATCTCTCTGGGCTTCAACGAGCGGTGAAAGCTGGACACCTCCACCGCCTGAAAGGGATAGCCCGCCGTCTCGATGAGCCGGCGCTCGATGCCCCGGTTGGCCCCCACGAACAGGATCTCCGACCCCGGCTGTTTTTCCTGGATCAACCCCGCCAGGGCCAGGGCCGGGTTCACATGTCCCGCGGTGCCCCCGCAGGTAAAGATGACGCGCACAGCCCGTTCCCCCCTCTCCGTTGAAGTAGTCTGTCCTTGAAAATCCGATGCCCGCTTCCAAGGTCCAGTGTGCGGGTGCAGCGCACCCGAATGATTTTTCCGGCGACATGCGCGTCGGAAACATCCCTTGCGGTTTCCTAGTGTGCGAGCGCAGTGAGCGCGCGCCGGAAACCGGAATCCCCCAAATGCGCCCCGCGCATTTGGGAGCGTTTATCCCGCCTTCATGGCCGGCATCTGTCTGGATACGCTGAGGACAATGCCCACCTCAAAGAGCTGGATCATCAGCGCCGTACCGCCGTAGCTGAAAAAGGGCAGGGAAATGCCGGTAGCCGGGATGAGGCCCGTCACCACGGCGATGTTCAAAAACACCTGCAGGCCGATCTGGGTGGTAACACCCACTGCCAGCAGGGCGCCGAAGCGGTCCCGGGCGTGAATGGCGATCCAGAACCCCCGGATGATGAGCAGGGCGAAGAGGATCATAATGATCCCGGCACCCACATAGCCCAGCTCCTCGCAGATAATGGCGAAAATAAAGTCGTTGTGTTCCTCCGGAAGGAACATGAACTTCTGCCGGCTCCGCCCCAGGCCGACGCCGAACAGCCCTCCGGAACCAATGGCGATCAAACTCTGTGCCATCTGGTAGCTGGCGTCCTGGGCATCCCAGAAGGGGTCCCGCCAGGTCTGGATCCGGCTGGAGTTGTATCCAATGATCTCCATGAGGTCCGTAAACAGCATGGCGTACAGACCGGCGCAGACACCGAGGATCCCCCCGGTGACCCACTTCCAATCCATGCCGCCTACCACCATCATCACCGCGCCGATGCCCACCAGCAGGATACAGCCGGACATGTGGGGCTCCATCAGCATCAGGACCGCATAGGCCAGAAGGATCAGCCCATAGGGCAGGATCCCGTATTTGAAGGTCCGCATCCGGTCCCGCCGCTGGGAAATCGTGGCGGCAAAATAGACGATGATGCCCAGCTTCGCCAGCTCCGAAGGCTGGTACTGTGGACCGGCCACCAGAAGCAGCTGCATCCAGCGGACCGAGTGGTTTCGCTCAATGCCGAACAGCTTTCCGTAGGCGTTGGGCCCCGGCAGGACCACCAGAACCAGCAGAGCCAGCGAACCAATCAGCGCCAGTGTCGCAACCCCTCTCAGCCGCTGATAGTTGATCTTGCTCATGGCCATCATGGCCGCAATACCGGCGGCGGCAAAGATGACCTGGCTCCGGATAAAGTAGAGTGCGTCGCCGTGCTCATTGAGTGCGGAGGGAAAGCTGGCAGAAAAAAGCATGATGAGGCCAATCACCGTCAGCATCAGAACTAGGGCCAGGAATGGCACATCTACCGGTCCCTTGGCCAGTTCCTGCAGCTCCCGGACCTTCAGCCGACGCTCCTGCTGCCGCAGCCGTTTCTCCTCCTGGGTCATGAACAATCTCCTTTCCGGAAAGGGCTCGCCCCGGAAGATCGCCGGGGACTACATACCGCGCCGCTGTGGATGCGCGGTATACAGGAGTTTCCTCCCGCTTATACAATGTACCGCCCCATAACACCGAAATAAGCCAATGCGCAGAAGGCAGCAGACACTACAGTAAAGACCACCACGATCTTTACCTCGCCCCAGCCGCACATCTCAAAGTGGTGGTGAATGGGGGCCATTTTAAAAATGCGCTTGCCATGGGTCAGTTTGAAGTATGTCACCTGGATGATATCCGACAGGGTCTCAATGATATAAATGATCCCCACCAACACCAACACCAGTGGCATGTCGAAGGCAAAGGCCAGGCCGGCCACCGCTCCCCCTAAAAACAGCGAGCCGGTGTCCCCCATAAAAACCTTCGCCGGATAGGCATTGAAAATCAGGAAGCCCAGCAGCCCGCCCAGCATGGCCCCGGCAAAGATGCCCAGCTGGGTATATCCCCACCAGGTCGCCACGGACACAAAGAACAAAGCCACCGGGATGGTCACCGTGGTGGCCAGGCCGTCCAAGCCGTCGGTAATGTTGACAGCATTGACCGTCCCCACGATGACAAAGGCCGCAAAGACCATATAGACTGTCCAGTTGAGGTGGATATATGTCTGGAGGAAGGGCACATACACGTTTGGCGTCAGCATCCCTTCCAGGCGCATAAGCGCCAGGAAAGCAACCGCCGCCGCCAGCTGCAGCACGAATTTCTGCAGCGCCGTCAGGCCCAGGTTCTGGTGCTTTTTCACCTTCTGATAGTCGTCAAAAAAGCCGATCGCACCGAACACCAAGGCAAACAGGAAGACATACAGGTGGGTATAGACCCCCTGGCGCATCTGCTCCCAGCCAGCGGCTACCACCGCCACGCCGATGCCCAGGATGAACATCAGCCCTCCCATGGTGGGCGTGCCGGACTTTCCGGCGTGCCACTTGGGGCCGTCCTCCCGTATGCTCTGCCCGGCCTTCATCCGGCGCAGAGCCGGCAGAATGACCTTTCCACCTATCAGCACTGTGACGGCAAAACTGATTAAACAGGCCACAATCATAATCATAGGTTCTTTTCTCCCTCAAACCGGCGGCATCCGCCGGGTTCTTTTGTTGTCCCTTCGTCCTTCAGCACGGGTATTGTCTGCCGGGAATGGCGGGCCCAGCGTGCCGTTCTACTTCTTCCGGACTGCCAGGTACTCCGCCACCACTTCCCGCTCGTCCAGATGATGCTTGACATGGTTGATTTCCTGGTAATCCTCGTGGCCCTTTCCGGCCAGGACGATAATGTCTCCCCTCTGGGCGTGGTCGATGGCATAGTGAATGGCCTCCACCCGGTTCTCCACCGTTACGTGGGGCGTTTTGGTGCCCGAGAGCCCGGGCAGAATATCGGCAATGATAGCCGCCGGGTCCTCGGTGCGGGGATTGTCGGAGGTGACGATCACAAAATCCGCGTTGTCTGCGGCGATCTTCCCCATCTGGGGCCGCTTGGTCCGGTCCCGGTCACCGCCGCAGCCGAACAGCGCCACCACGCGCCCCTTGGCGAAGCCCTTCACCGCCTTCAGCACATTTTCCAGAGCGTCGGGCGTGTGGGCGTAGTCAATAAGGATCGTGTAGTCCCCGTCTGTAGGCACCGGCTCCACACGGCCTTTCACATGGGCGGTGTGGCTGAGGATCTCCGCGCTCTGTGCCAGAGACACCCCCAGGGCCTGGGCGGCAGCCAGCACACCAAGGGTATTATATACCATAAATCCACCAGGGATTGCAACCTGAATTTTCTGCACGCCCCCCTGCTCCACCGCATCAAACTCCACCCCTGTGTCGTGGAGGCAGATGTTCTGGGCCTGGAGATCCCCAGTTTTCTCCCCGAAGGACACCTTCCTGCAGGTGGCGTGGGCCATCAGACGCTCCGCCCACGGGTCGTCGGCATTATAGACGCCCACATCGCAGTTCTGAAATAGAATCGCCTTGGCATCACAGTATGCCTCCATGGTGCCATGGAAGTCCAGGTGGTCCTGGGTCAGGTTGGTGAACACCCCCACGGCGTAGCGAACCCCATAGACCCGGTCCAGGCTGAGGGCGTGGGAGGACACCTCCATCACCACATGGGTGCAGCCGGCGTCCGCCATCTCCCGAAAGAGCTTCTGCACCTCAAAGGACTCCGGGGTTGTGCGCTCGGTGTGGAGGACCTGATCCCCGATCATGTTCTGATTGGTGCCGATGAGCCCCACCTTGGCCCCGGCGGCGTGTTCCAGGATATCCTTCAGGAGATAGGTGGTGGTGGTCTTGCCGTTGGTGCCGGTGACGCCCACCATGGTCATCTCCCGGGCCGGGTGGTGGAAGAAATTGGCCCCCACCACAGCCAGGGCTCGGCGGCTGTTTTCCACCTGGATATAGGGAATGTCCCCCTCCGGCGGCGTCTGGCACAAAATGCACACTGCCCCCCTCTCCACCGCAGCAGAGATATACTTGTGGCCGTCGGTGGCAAAACCGGCCATGGCGACGAACAGGTCTCCGGGCCGGGTCTGCCGGGAGTCGTAGCTGACGCCGGTAATCTCCATCTCCAGATCCGCTGAAATGTGCTGGGCCGAAATATTCTGCAATATATCCGATAATTTCATGGCAGTACTCCTCTTTTGTTTCTTCCCCATCCGCATTAGGCGGCCGGGACTCAACAAGAGTATATTATAATTTTTTACAATATAATCCGTTTATAGTGTCGAAAATATTGCAAAATATGCGGACTTGTATGGATGCTTAATCTCGCACAGAGGTGTCTCCGAAGCGAACCTCCACCACACTGCCAGCCTCCAGCTGCGTTCCCTCGGCATAGTTCTGGCTGATGGCGATGACCGTACTGCTGTTCGCGTCCACAGCGCCGGTGACCTTCATAATGAGGCCGGCATTGGTAATGGCCTCGTTGGCCTTGGAGGCGCTCATTCCCACGACATACGGAACCGAACACAGCGTATCCGGCTTTTCCTCCCCCATGTAGAGGATGATCTCCGCGTTGTTAGGCACAATGGCGCCGCCCAGCGGCGTCTGATCGGTGACCGTGTCGCCCTCGCCCACCACGCGGTAGTCGGTAAATCCATATTCCGCCAGCCGGGCCTCGGCTGCCTCCTCGGTCATTCCCACCACATTGGGTACTGTGGCATCGGCGCCCACCAGCTCCTCGGCGGTGTACTGGGGCTCAATGCCGAGATAGGGCAGGATATCCGCCATAATTTCTCCGGCGGTAGGCGCCACCATGTTGCCGCCGGACACATAGGTACCCGTGTCACGGCCCGGGGTATCCAGGGTCAGCAGCATAATGATCTGGGGATCGTCGGCGGGGGCGAAGCACAGGAAAGACACTACCACGTCCTTTGTTCCGGTCTTGTCGGCGGTGCCGGTCTTGCCGCCGATGCGGTAGCCGGCCACCTGGCCGTTCTTGCCGGTGCCGTTGGAGACCACGTACTCCAGGATTTCCCGGACCGTGGCGGAGGTCTCCTCGCTGACGACCTGGCGGACCGGGGTGGCATCGTGCTGCATGATGATATTCCCGCTGCTGTCCTTTACCTGTTCCACCACATAAGGCGTGTAGAGGTAGCCGCCATTGATGCAGGCAGCTTGAGCAGCAATCAGCTGCAGGGGGGTGACAGTGAACGTCTGGCCAAAGGAATAGCAGGCCACATAGATATCACTGCTGACAAAGGTCTCCCGGTCGGCGGGAATGCCGGCCACCTCCCCCTGCAGATCCACGCCGGTGGGTTCAAACAAGCCAAAGGCATCCATATAGTCATAGTAAGTATCCGCCCCGATGCGGAAGCCCATGTTAATAAAAGACGGGTTACAGGAATTGGCCGTAGCGGTAGTCAAGTCCTGAATCCCATGTCCCGCCCGCTTGCTGCAGTGGATCGTCTCTACTCCTACGCGTACCGATCCGGTACAATTGAAGGTCGTGTTCTTATTCACCACACCTTCTTCCAGCGCCATAGCCAGGGTGAGAATTTTGTAGGTAGATCCTGGTTCATAAGTATCGTTGACCGCCTTGTTGCGCCACTGCTTATTGCGCAACTGCGTCAAGGTATCAGCATACTCCTCCTCACTGGCCAGTTCCAGTTGCTGCTGCAGGAGGCTGTCATAAATGGCGCTGTAGTCATTCAAATCGTAGTTGGGCAGAGAGGCAATAGCCAAAAGGGCCCCGGTGTTACAATCCATGATAATTCCGGTTGCGCCGTTGGCAACATCATATTTCTCAACGGCTTCCTCCAGGCCTTTCTCCAGAGCGTATTGAACTGTGGTATCAATCGTAAGCACCAGATCGTCGCCATTCTCTGCATCATAATACTGTTCATACTGGTACAACAGCGTCCGCTGATTGGCATCCTTTGCGGTAACGGCTACGCCGGTTGTCCCCTTCAGTTCATCATTATAGATGGCCTCTGTACCGTAAGCCCCCTCATTCTCAGCGTTGACAAAACCAATTACATGTGCTGCCAGGGTGGAATAGGGGTAATACCGCTTAGAATCGGCTGTCAGGTAAATTCCGCGCAGTGTAACTGGATCCTCGGTTGGAACGGTTTCCCCGGCCTCGTTTACCTGGGTAATCGGGTTTCCGTTGTCATCAATTTCCCCATTGATAAAACGTCGAACCTCGTCTGCCGCATCCTGCTCCACCTTTTTGGCCAACGGCTCATACTGGGAATATGTCTTATCCATCAGCTCCAGAATATGGGACTCCTCCAGACCCAGGATCCGTGCCAGTCCACGAGCCACATATTCCTTATACTGGCCCTTGAGATAGGTAACATCCGCACCGGTTGCTGCATCCTCCTCATCAGAGCGCTCATTGATCTCCAGCGGGGAGATGAAAATGGTCTCTGCTGTAGCGGACACAGCCAGTGTCTCGCCGTTGCGGTCATAGATGGTTCCTCGGGAAGCGGTAATTGTTGTGCTGCGGGTCTGCTGACTGACCGCTTTATCTTCCAGGAATTGGTGCTGGTTGATCTGCAGGTCGTAGAGCTTAACAAACAGCATGGCAAAACAGAGTACGCCAAAGAACAGCATAAACCACTTTGTCCGCCGCTGGATCGTCAGACTCGCCTTGCGGGCGTTTTCGGTCTTTCGTTTCAGTTGCTTTGCCAAAGCCATCCCTCCTTAGGGGTAAACAATGATTTCTCCATTTCTCTTTTAAGACAGGACAAGGAGTAAGAGAACCTCTCTTACTCCCCATACAATCCACACATTACAATATAGGTCCCAGTTACCGGAAATATTCCACCACCGTGCAGATCCCCTGGCCCAGCATAGAGAGTATCTTGCCAAAGCCGCTCTCCTCCTGGCTATACACCGTGGCGCTGTCCGGCTCAGACAGATCAATATAGTAGATCTGGCTGTCACTGGGCTGGCTCATGCCGGCCTCTGTGGCCGCCTCCTTCACACCGCTCAGGTCAAAGGCCTGCTCATGCTTGGTAATGAGGGAGACCTGCTGGGTCTGGAGGGTCTCCAGCTCCGACTGCATCTGCACCACATTGCCGGAAATGGCGGTCAGCTCCACATAGCTCATCACCAGCATCACCAGCATCGCTGCCACAGCGGCAAACCCCAGCACCATCACGGGGGAGACATGCTGGGCAGGGCGCACCTTCGCTTTCGCGCTTTCGCGGGCGTGGGCGATCACATCCGCGGGCGTCTCCTCCATGGGGCGGGTCAAGCCGTCCGGCTCCATATAGCCGGTATTCTCCAGCTGCCGCTCCAGCGTCTTGAAATCATATGCCAGAGAACCATTCACCACACCCGGGGTATTATACTTTCGTCTTGCTGTGGCAGTGGCCATAGAACGGTCCTCCTTTGTAGTGGTATTCAGTACTCTAGTACTCTGTCCGCTCTGCTACCCGGAGTTTTGCGCTGCGGGAACGCGGATTATCTTCCAGCTCCTTTGGGGAAGCAGTAATCGGTTTCCGGTTGATTAGGTTCATTTTCGGCTTTTTCCCGCACACGCACACCGGAAACTCCGGCGGGCAGGTGCACCCGGTGGCCATCTGCCGCAGCGTCTGCTTGACAACGCGGTCCTCCAGGCTGTGGAAGGTAATCACCGCCAGCCGTCCGCCGGGACGCAGGCACTTGGCCGCAGCCTCCAGCATGGGGGGCAGCTCGTCCAGTTCTCCATTGACCGCAATGCGGATGGCCTGGAAACTGCGCTTGGCCGGATGCTGCTTCTCCCGCAGGGCCTGGGGCGGCATCGCGCCCTTGATGCAGTTTACCAGCTGCAGCGTAGAAGATAAGGGTCCATCCTCCCGCTGTCGGACGATGGCCCGTGCAATGCGGGGAGCGTAACGCTCCTCACCGTATTCAGACAGGATGCGCCGGAGCTCCTCCTCGCTCCAGGTGTTCACCACCTCATAGGCAGTCAGGGCAGCGGCGGTATCCATCCGCATGTCCAGTGGGGCGTCCTGCATATAGCTGAAGCCGCGCTCCGCCTCATCCAGCTGCGGAGAAGAAACGCCCAAGTCAAAGAGCATCCCATCCACGAATGGAACCTTCAATTCCCGAAGGACTTGCTCCAATTGGCTGAAATTGCTGTGGACCAAAGTCACCCGGTCCATATAGTCCGCCAGTCGTTCCCGGGCGGCCTCAATAGCAGCCATGTCCCGATCCAGCGCGATGAGCCGCCCTGTGGTGAGGCGCTTAACAATCTCCAGGGAGTGGCCGGCCCTGCCCAGGGTTCCATCCACATAGACACCCCCCGGCTGGATGGCAAGGCCCTCCATGCACTCCTGAAGCAGTACCGGCGTATGCCCGTAATCCCTTTCCATTTCCATATCAGAAGCCCAGCTCCTCCATAGCGGCAGCCAGATTTTCCGGATCCAGCCCGCTGTTCTCGATGGGGGCCCAGCGCTCCGGATTCCACAGCTCCACACATCGGCTGGCGCCGGTGATAACGACTTCCTTTTCCAGTTTTGCATACTCCCGGAGTTTTGCGGGGATCAGGATACGCCCCTGAGCGTCGGGCTCACACTTGGCAGCGTTAGCAAAGAGCGTCCGCATACTCCGGGCCTTGGAAATTGGGAGAGCCTCCACCTTCTCAATCAGAGCCTCCCATTTGGTGTCAGAGTAGACAGAAAGGCATCCATCCAGGCCGATGGTAACATAAAAAGTTTCTCCCAATTCTTCCCGGAATTTGGCAGGGATAAACAGTCGGCCCTTTGCATCAATACTGTGCTGGTACTGGCCGATCAAATTCCCCACCCGCCTTTCTAATTCAGGTCGATTGTGGGAAAGTTCTCTACTATTCCCCACTTTCCCCCACTTGACTTTCTTTAGTATAGCAAGTCGTTATGTAAATTGCAAGAAAAAGTTTCGCATTTTTTCTCCTCAAATCCTCCAATATTTCCCAAAAATCTCCATTTTTATGTATATAAAACACATGTTCGATTATTTTGCCGTCATTGTTCTACGCCTTCATGTTCCCATATATAGCGTATCGAACACCGTTCAGGCACAATATCTTGATCGTCTCATTCCCCTCCCGCCGGAACAGCTACTATGCCAGCAGCATTGCATTGTAACATTGCACAAATTTTGCAGGTACATTTCTGCATTTTGCCCAGTACTCGCTTACCTACGCATTGACGCTGCACCCGCTTTGCAGAACAGATAAAAAAGAGCCGCGGAAGGGGTGCTCCCTTCCGCGGCTCTCACTGTTATGTCATCCTATTTGTGCTGCTCGTCCTCCGCCATTCTGCGCCGTGCCTCCTGATACTTCTCCTGAGAGGCAGCCCGGTATTTGGCACGGGTCTCCTGCATCTCCGAAAGCGCCATCTGCAGGGCTTCTTCGGTGCGCCGCAGGGCATCCTCCGTGTATTCATTGGTTACCTGAAGCATAGTAGCCGCCCGTTCCTCAGCCCTCCGCACGATCTCGTGGCCTTTCTCCCGGGCTTCCTGGGTAATCTTGCTCTCGGATACAATGGTCTTCGCCTCTAAATCCGCTTTGCGGCGGATGTTGTCCGCCTCCCGCTTGGCAGCTTCCACATATTCATCCCTGGCCCGGATCAGATCCTGAGCCTTCTTCAACTCCACCGGAAGCTGCGCCCGGATCTCGCCCAGCATGTCCAGCACTTCATTGCGGGAGACAATGCACTTATCACTACTAAAGGCGGAACTCTTCGCCTCGTCGATCGTCTCATACAGCATGTCAATCAGGTGTAACACATCGCTTGCCATTGCTAACCCTTTCCCTTCCCAATCTCCTCCGCCACCGCAGAGGGCAAATATCGCTCTAACTTCTGGCCATATCGGATCATTTCTCGGGCCATGGTGGAACTAAAGTAGATGAACTCCGGACGAGCCGGCAGCAAAACTGTCTCCAGCTCCGGCGCCAGCCCCTGATTGATCCAGGCCATCTGATATTCATTGTCAAAATCTGTGCCGCAGCGCACACCTTTTACCAGGAAGGCCGCCCCCCGCTGACGGGCATAGTCCGCCAGAAGGCCCTGCCATAATTCCGCCTCTACATTAGGCATTTCACGCACTGCCAGACGTGCCAGCTCCAGCCGCCGCTGGGGCGGGAACATGCCCCGATCCTTCTCACCGTTGGTCATCACACACACCAGCACCCGGTCAAAGAGGGCCGCAGCACGCCGGATAATATCCAAGTGTCCCAAAGTGATGGGATCAAAACTGCCAGGGCAGACCGCAATTTTCATGCCTCGTCCTCCCCCTGCCGGTGGTAGACCGTCAGCTTGATCTGTCCATAGCGGTAGGTACGGTGAAGGAAATACGGCTGCGCCACCGGCGGCAGTTCCTGGGAGATTTTACTTTCACACACTATTATACCATGCCCGCGAAGAATGTCAAACTGGGTAATTTTGGAAAGTGCCTGCTCCAAAAGCCCTGTCCCGTAAGGCGGATCCAGGAACACAATATCAAATTTCTCCCGGCAGGTGGACAGATACGCCATAGCGTCCCCGCAGATCACCCTTCCCCGGTCCTGTAACCCCGTCAGCTTCAGGTTTTCCCCCACCAGGCTCGCCGCATCTTTTCGCATATCGAGAAAAATGGCAGAAGCCGCGCCCCGGCTCAGTGCCTCAATCCCAAGCTGCCCTGTGCCGGCAAACAAATCCAAAACCCGCCGTCCTTCAATATCAAACTGAATGATATTAAAAAGGCCCTCCTTCACCCGGTCTGTAGTGGGGCGGGTCTCCGTCCCGGACAGCTCTTTCAGCCGTCTTCCCCGGGCTGTGCCTGTGATTACACGCATGGCGCCATTCTCCTTTTTCAGCCGCTAGGCGGTACAATGAATTGATTTTATTTTAGGGCATATCTATCCTTTTTTCAATAGTTTTCTATCCATGCCCAGGCTTTTCTTTTTCTACTTGTTATCTATGGCCACTTCGTGTATAATATGGGCACAAGTATCCGAAATGATTCCAATTGCCCAATTCCCCTATGCATGTGATGTTCCAGAACGAATCCGATGAAAGGATGTTGTTTTTATGATTAAATTAAATACCGACAAAGGTGCCATCAGTATCAGCAGCAGTGTCGTGGCCAATATTACCGGCAACGCAGCCACCAACTGTTTTGGCGTCAAGGGAATGGCCTACCGATCCATGACCGACGGATTGGTCCATCTGCTGCGCAAGGAGACCATGAGCAAGGGCGTTCAGGTGATCTATAACGAGGACAGCACCGTTTCCATCCGCTTACACATTATCGTGGAACACGGAGTGAACATTACCGCCGCCTGCCGCTCCATTATGAGCGAGGTCAAGTACAAGGTCACCAAATATACCGGCGTGGAAGTCAAGTCTGTGGATGTCTGTGTGGACTCCATTGTGATGTGATAGAAGGAGGAGCATATTGCGATGAAAGCTACCGTCGATGGGGTTTTGTTCAAGCAGATGGTCCTCCATGGATCTGCGGCCATTGCCCTGCAAAAGCAGAAAATCAATGATCTGAATGTGTTCCCTGTACCCGATGGGGACACAGGCACCAATATGTCCATGACGATTAACACCGCAGCCACAGAGCTGCGCAAGACCACGCCGGAATCCGTGGAGCAGGCCAGCAAAGTCACTGCCGGTGCCCTGCTCAGGGGGGCCCGGGGCAACAGCGGGGTTATTCTGTCTCTGTTGTTCCGCGGTATTTCCAAGGGGCTCAAGGGCGTGGAGGAGGCAGATGGCAAAGCCTTTGCCGCCGCCATGCAGGAGGGCGTGGCCGCCGCCTACAGCGCGGTGATGAAGCCCGCCGAGGGCACGGTCCTCACAGTCTCCCGCCTGGCCTCCAAGCGGGCGGTGGAGGCCGCCCGGGAAAACAACGACGTGCGCTTTGTCTTGGAGCAGGCCATCGAGACTGGCTACGAGGTGCTGCCCCAGACCACTGAAATGAACCCGGTACTGAAAAAGGCTAACGTGGTGGACGCCGGCGCCAAGGGATACCTGGTGATCCTGGAGGGGATGCTGGCCGCCGTGAAGGGCGAGCCCCTGCCGGAAGTCACCGAGGACGGCAGCGCCCAGGAGAAGGCGGACTTTGCCGCCCTGGGCGAGGAGGAGATCACCTTTACCTTTGACACGGTCTTTATCGTCCGCAAGACCACCAACAAGCCCCTGGAGGGCCTGCGGGCCTATCTCAGCAGCATCGGCGACAGTCTGGTGATCGGCGAGGATGACGACGCTTTCAAGGTTCATGTCCACACGGATACCCCGGGCAGCGCCCTGAATGAGGCCCAGAAATACGGCACTCTGGAGCTGGCAAAAATTGAAAACATGCGCACCCAGGCAGAGGATCTGGCTGCCGGCCGGCAGGCGCAGAGCACCGATGATCTGGATGCAGTAGAGCGGGAGCTGGAGGAAGGCGCTGCCCCCGCGGGTCCGGCTGCGCCGGAAAAGCGGTATGGCTTCCTCTCTGTATGCGCTGGAGACGGCATTGCCGCTGTATTCCGGGATCTGGGAGTAGACGGCATTATCTCCGGTGGGCAGACTATGAATCCCTCTACCGAGAGCATTCTCAATGAGATCAACCGTACCCCTGCCGAGGTGGTCTTCGTTTTGCCCAACAACAAGAATATCATTATGGCCGCTCAGCAGTGTGTGGGCTTAGCCGAAGGGAAAGAGGTCATTGTGGTCCCCACCGCCACGATTCCACAGGGAATTACCGCCATGATGAATGTGGATCTGGAAGCCGAGCCCCAGGAGATTTTAGAGGCTATGACTGCCTCCATGGAGTCTGTGGCCACCGCCCAGATAACCTATGCCGCTCGAGACAGCGACTTTGACGGGTTTGCCATCCAGGAGGGGGACTATCTGGCTCTGCTGGGTGGGAAGCTTTTCGGCACCGAGCGGGATATCGCCGCCCTTCTGCGGCAGCTGGCTGGTGAGGCGGCTGCCCGCAGCGCGGAATTTGTCACCATTTTCTACGGCGAGGATGTCTCCGAGGAGGATGCCGCCGCTACGGAGGCCATTTTCTCCGAGCTATGTCCCGAGGCGGAGCTGTCTGTCCTTCCGGGGGGGCAGCCAGTGTACTATTATATCATCAGCATCGAGTGAGTAAAGGGAAGGCGGTTTATGCTGTGGCACAAACCGCCTTCCCCTATCTTCCCATACAGGCTTGCCCATGCAGCATTTCACGCTCGCTTTACCTGCTTCTGATAAAAGAAACCTCCGCCTGTGATAGTATGGTTTATAGGTATTTCGATGTCGGCAGCATACACTGCAGATACGCTGTTTTTGAAGGGAGGAATCGTCTGTGAAAACCTGGAAACTCTGCCTCCTGTCCCTGGTGCCCGGTGTGCTGGGCTGGCTGCTCAACCTGCTGCTCTCTTGGGTACTCTTTGCCTCTCTGCCTGATTTCTTTTATACCCTGTTATTCTACCTTGTCTACTACCTCCCCACCGCGGCCACTATCGTTTTCTGCCTGTGGCTGGGCCGCCGCTGCGGTCGGGCGAAGGTCTCATTTCCCAAGTACCTGCTGTGTACCCAGTGGCCCAGTGTGGTGGGCCTGGGGCTGTATGTCTGGCAGTTTCTCTTTGTCTCGGATGCGGCGCGCAGCACCTTGCTGGCTGTGTTGGGGCAGATGCCTTCCGCCCCGCTGATGTGCATTGCCACCCGACTGACATGGCTGCTGGATACGGACAATACATGGGACCAACCGGAAAGCCTGCTGGCCACCATTTTCTCCCTGGTACTGCTGGCACTTCTCTATATTGCCGGGTACGGGTGGGGTCGGCGAAACCAGCGCATCGAAGATGCTGAAATCGTGCGATATACCCGGTGACCCTTTTCTGAAACCACAAAAAATCCCCCTGTCCCGAATCAGGACAGGGGGATTCTCTTTGCTGCAAAAAGCAATCAGCCGTTGGCCTTCTTGGCCATGTCCACCAGCTGGGCGAAAGCGGCCTCATTGTTCACAGCCAGCTCAGCCAGCATCTTGCGGTTGATCTCCACGCCGGCGGCCTTGAGACCATGCATAAAGGTGGAGTAATTCATGCCGTGGAGCTTCACGGCGGCGCTGATGCGGGTGATCCACAGCTGACGGAAGTCGCGCTTTTTCAGCTTGCGGCCGGTGTAGGCGTACACGCCGGACTTCATCACAGCTTGGTTTGCCACTCTGAAGTGCTTGGACTTGCTGCCCCAATAGCCCTTGGCCAGCTTCAGCACTTTATTTCTTCTCTTACGGGTCATCATTGCGCCCTTTACTCTTGCCATATCTTAAAAGCCTCCTCTTCTAGCGTATTCTCTTACTTATTTGTAGGGGATCATCTTGCGGATGGTAGCCTCATTGGTCACATCGGCATAGCCACCGGCACGCAGACGACGGGTACGCTTGGTATCCTTCTTGGTGAGGATATGGCTCTTATAGGCCTTGGCGCGCTTAACCTTACCGCTCTTGGTGAGGTTGAATCTTTTTTTTGCTCCGCTGTGGGATTTCAGTTTAGGCATACTCTCTTACTCCTTCCATTTCGTTCCCTTGCCGAGGCAAGTCTCTTACTTTTTGACCTTGGGGGTGAGGAACATGGACATGTGCCGCCCCTCCAGTTTGGCTCCCTTGTCCACGTTGGATACCTCGGCGCACTGCTCTGCAAACTTATCCAGCAGGTTCTTGCCGATATCCGTATGGGCCATTTCCCGGCCCCGGAAGCGGACGGAGACCTTCACCCGGTTTCCCTCGGTCAAAAACTTCTGGGCGTTTTTCAGCTTGACATTGAAATCCCCAATATCGATGCCGGGAGACATACGAATCTCCTTGATCTCCACCACGTGCTGGTTCTTGCGGGCCTCTTTCTCCCGCTTCCCCTGCTCGAACCGGAACTTGCCGTAATCCATGAGCTTGCACACAGGCGGGGTCGCCTGGGGGGAGATCTTCACCAGGTCCAGCCCCTCCCGGTCTGCTACAGCCAGAGCCTCGTCGGCGGACATGATGCCCAGCTGCTCACCATTGGTCCCGATGAGCCGCACTTCCTTATCCCGGATCTCCTCATTCAGCTGATGCATAACACTGCTAATAACCGAAGCACCTCCTAATCCATTTTTCGACACATCATTTGCCCGGATAAAACAAAGCGACGGATGCAAATGCACCCGTCCACACAACAACAAGCACCCATCACTGGGTGATTGAAACCATGTAAACCTCTTCGCAGCGCTGGAGGTGAGGCGGATGCTGCCAGCCTTCTTTGTTTTCGATGGTAGTATACCTAAAGTTCTTTCATTTGTCAAGGAAAACTTTTATTCATCTCATCCGACATGTTTTCCGCACGGCTTTGCGCCTCCCCCTGGGTAAAATCTGGATGCTGTACCCCTTGCCGCCTGGAATGCGCAGCCTGCACAGGCTTCCTCCCCCCGCAGATCCAGCGGGAGCCTCCGGGCGACTCCAGTCGTCTTTGAGGCGATTTATCGGGCAGGTACCCGTTCTTTTGTGAAAGATGCCAAGAGTCTAACGCGATGTCCTGTAGGACCATCCGTATAGGTTGCTGATTTTCTGAAAAACAAAATTCGTTTACAATTTCGTTACCTTTTCCCTTTTGGAAAGAGGTACAATGTCTGATAGTTTGTTGCAAACGGATACGGTTTTCCCGGTGCATGCGCAAAGAAAGGAATCAATACATATGGAAGATACTCAGGAACAGTTGGAAGTGCAGGATCTATATGACCAGGAGCCGCCTGCCGAGCAGGAACCCCCAGTCAAGAAGCCCAACTTCTTTCGCCGCTGCCTGAACAGCTGGAAAAAATGGTCCCGAAAAAAGAAAATTTGGTCTGTAATCGCCTTGATACTGGTGGTGGTTATTCTATCCCGCCTGCTGTCCGGCGGGCGGCAGGCCGACAATGGACCCACCTATTTGACCGCCGCCGTGGAGCGGGGGAATATCACCTCCAGCCTCAGTGACAGCGGCACCCTGGAGCCTGCGGACTCCTATACCGTCACCTCTCTGGTGTCCGGCGAGGTGCTCACCGCCGACTTCGAGGAGGGCGATGTGGTGGAGAAGGACACTCTGCTCTACAGCATCGACAGCAGCGACTCCACCAACAGCATCGAGCGCACCCAGCTGAATCTGGACCAGGCCCAGCGCAACTACGACCGGACGCTGGAGACCCAGGAGGACCTGAATGTCAAGTCCACCGAGGCCGGCACGGTGACCGAGCTTCTGGTGGAGGTCGGGGATGAAGTCATTGCCGGCCAGGAGCTGGCCCAGATCCTGGATCGGGACAACATGGAGCTGGAGGTCCCCTTCCTCCGGGACGAGGCTGCCTCCATCTCCGTGGGCCAGCGGGCCACAGTCACCCTGGACAGCACCTTTGAGGAGCTGTCCGGCACAGTCACAGACGTCAGCGGCGCGGATGTGATCCTCAGCGGCAACCGCATCGTCCGCTATGTCACCGTCGAGGTACCCAACCCGGGCGCCCTGACGGAGACCACCGCCGCCACCGCTATGGTAGGGGATTACGCCTGTGTGGCCAGCGCCAACTTCTCCTACAAGGCCCAGACCTCTATCACCGCTCCCGCCGCCGGCGACGTGGTGGACATCTATGTCCACGAGGGCTCGGAGGTCGGCAGGAACCAGGTGCTGATGTACATACAGAGCGACGACGTCCAGGACCAGGTGGACAACGCCTACAACTCCCTGCGGGACGCGGAGATCGCCCTGGAGACCCAGGAGAACAACTACAACATCACCTCCCCCATCCAGGGCACGGTGGTGGAAAAGGGTTTCAAGGCTGGAGACAATGTCTCCTCCGGCTCCACTCTCTGCACAGTATACGACCTCTCTTACCTGACCATGACCGTTTATGTGGATGAGTTGGACATCAGCAGCGTAGCGGTTGGTCAGCGCGTTACCATTACCGCGGACGCAGCAGAGGGCCAATCCTATGAGGGCGTAGTGACCACTGTCAGCATCAAGGGGACCACCAACGGCGGCGTCACCACCTATCCCGTCACCATCCGCATCAATGAGACAGACGGCCTTCTCCCCGGCATGAATGCCGACTATGAAATCATTACTGCCCAGGCAGATAATGTGCTGCGCATCCCGGCGGCAGCCGTGGACCGGGGCAACCGGGTCCTGGTGGTGGATGAGAATGCCGACGGCAGTGACGGCGCTCCGGAGGGCTACCGTTACCAAAATGTCACCACCGGCATCACCGACGGCGACTGGATCGAGATCACCGACGGTTTGACCGAGGGCGACACCATCGCCTATATCCCCAGCAGCAATGACTCCTCCGGCTTTATGGGCATGATGATGGGCGGTATGGGTGGAGGCGGCGAGATGGTCGTCGCCCCCGCCGCCCCCATGGGAGGCTGACCATGAGTGCGCTGATCGAATTTCAGAAGGTCTGTAAATATTACCAGATGGGCGACACAGTGGTGAAGGCCGCGGACCACATCTCCTTCCAGATCCAGAAGGGGGAGTTTGTGGCCATCGTGGGCAAGTCCGGCTCCGGCAAGTCCACCTGCATGAACATTATCGGCTGTCTGGACGTGCCCACCAGCGGCACCTATCTGCTGGACGGCAACGATGTGGGCACCCTGGACAAGAATCATCTGGCGGAGATCCGCAACAAGATGCTGGGCTTCATCTTTCAGCAGTATAACCTTCTGCCCAAGCTCACGGTGCTGGAGAATGTGGAAGTCCCCCTGATGTATGCCGGCGTTCCCAAGCCGGAGCGCCGCCAGAGGGCTCTGGCAGCCCTGGAGATTGTGGGGCTCGCCAGCAAACTGAAAAACATGCCCAACCAGCTCTCCGGCGGCCAGCAGCAGCGGGTGTCCATCGCCCGGGCCCTGGCGGGAAATCCTGCGGTCATTCTGGCCGACGAGCCCACCGGCGCCCTGGACAGCCGCACCAGCCGGGAGGTTCTGGGGATGCTCCAGAATCTCCACAGCCAGGGCCACACCGTGGTTCTCATCACCCACGACAACTCCATCGCCGTTACTGCCCAGCGGATCATCCGCCTGGAGGACGGCCAGGTGGTCTATGACGGCGACGCCCACGCGCCGGAGGCCGTGGTGACCCACAACGACATCTGGCAGGAGAGGGGGAGCGCCTCGTGAATTTCCTGGAAACCTTCCAGATGGCGGTCCAGAACATCTTCTCCAGCAAGATGCGCTCCTTTCTCACCATGCTGGGCATCATCATCGGCATCGCCTCTGTCATGGTCATCATCGGCCTGGGCAACGGCATGCAGACCTATATGACTGAGCAGTTCCAGGCCATCGGGGCCAATACCCTGGAGGTGTCCATCATGGGCCGGGGTTCCTCAAGAAATGTGGATGAAGAGGATATGTACCGCATCGTGTCCGACCATCCGGAAGATCTGGCTCTGATCTCCCCCACTGTCTCTGTGCGGAGCACCGTGAAGATAGGGACAGAGACGCTGTCTTTCACCTCCGCTACCGGAGTTGGCGAGGACTATTTCGCCATCAAGCAGTACAGTATCGCCCAGGGCCGGGGCCTGCAGTACATCGATATGGATAAGCGCCTCCACGTCTGCGTGGTGGGACTGTACATTGCCAATGAATACTACAACGGCGATGCGGTGGGACAGTCCATCCGCATCGGCGGCACCAAATATGAGATCGTGGGCGTGATGGCCCAGGAGGGCGACACCCTGGAGGAGGGCGGCACGGACGACGTGATCTTCCTTCCCTATACCACCGCCGCCCGCCGCTCCGGCACAGAGGTCACCAGTTACACCATCACTGTGGTGGATGAGAACCGGGCCACCGAGTGCCGGGAGCTGGTGGAGGACGAGCTGACAGAGATCTTTGGCTCCGACAGCGCCTTTACCGTCATCAGCATGACCGAAATCCTGAACATGATGACGGAGATGCTCAACGTGATGATCACCATTCTGGCCGCCATTGCCGCCATCTCCCTGGTGGTGGGCGGTATCGGCATCATGAACATCATGCTGGTATCCGTCACTGAGCGCACCCGGGAGATCGGTATTCGAAAGGCCTTGGGTGCCAAGGAGCGGAGCATCATGGCCCAGTTTGTGGTGGAGGCTGCCGTCACCAGCGCCATCGGCGGTCTGATCGGCATTGCCGCAGGCTATGCCTTCTCCTCCCTGGCCTCCACTTTGATCGTAGCATTGCTGAGCACTCAGATGTCGGTAACCCCGACAGCATCCTCTATCGCCCTGGCCTTCGGCATTTCTGCTGCCATCGGTATCCTGTTCGGCTATCTGCCGGCCAAGAAGGCCGCCCAGCTCAACCCCATCGACGCGCTGCGCTATGAATAACAAAGGAGGGAGTTTCCCGATGAAACGACTGATTCCACTCTGCCTCGCTCTGGTCATGGCCTTGACCTGCCTTGCGGCCGTACCCGCCCAAGGGGCGGACCTGGCCTCCGTCCAGGGGACGGTCCAGGCTCTCGGCATTATGACCGGCGACGAAAACGGCAACATGAACCTGACCGCCTCCATTAACCGGGCGGAATTTGCCAAGATGCTGGTGATGGCGTCCCCCTATAAGGACTCCGTCGCCTCCGGCGCCAGCAACTACTCCCTGTTTTCCGACGTACGCCGGGGCCACTGGGCCACGGAGTATATCCGGGTGGCCGTGGAGCAGGGCTGGGTCACCGGTTACAGCGACGGCACCTTCCGCCCGGACCAGACCATCAAGCTGGAGGAGGCCGCCGCCTCCCTGCTGCGGCTGCTGGGCTATGAGAACAGCGACCTGGTGGGCTCCTATCCCGCCGCCCAGATCAACAAGTTCCACGCCCTGGGCCTGGGAGACGGCATTACGGTCACCCAGGGACAGCTACTGACCCGCGGGGACTGCATGTATATTTTCTATAACCTGATGACCGCCGAAACCAAGTCTGGCAGTGTCTATGCCACCACCCTGGGCTACAGCCTCACCGCCTCCGGGGAGCTGGACTACGCAGGGCTGGTTTCCTCGGACCTGAAAGGCCCCTTCACCGCCGCCTCCGGCCGTCTGGACCTGCCCTTCACACCGGTATCCTATACTAAGAACGGCCATACTGCCTCCGCCTCGGATGTGAGCGAGTATGACATCTACTACTACAACGAAAACACGCGGGCGGTTTACCTCTACAGCAACCGTGTCACCGGCACCTATACCGCCGCCACCCCCAGCACCACCTCTCCCACCAGCGTCACGGTGGCCGGAAACAGCTACACCCTGGGCACCTCCAGCGCGGCCTATAAGATGTCCTCCATGGGCGACTTCACCGTAGGCGATGTGGTGACGCTGCTCATCGGCATGGACGGCACCGTGGCCGACGTGGTGGCTGCCGAGGAGGTCTCCTCCATCTGCTACGGCGTGGTCACCGCCAATGGCAACGAGAGCTATGTCACCGCCGGCGGCGCCATCGAGTCCGGCCGCACTGTGGAGATCTTCTGCACCGACGGCACCACCCGCACCTTCACCGCCAACGCCACCATGCGCGTGGGCAGCATCGTATCCGTCAGCTACTCCGGCGGCAGGACCGTGGTGCGCAGCATCGGCAGCAAGTCCACGTCCGGCCAGGTCAGCCGGGACGGCACCAAATTCGGTGACCTGAAATTTGCTTCCGACGTGCAGATCCTGGACACCGACCGGGACGGCAATTATGCTATCATCTATCCCAGCCGTCTGGCGGGCTACCGTCTGGACAGCGACGATGTGCGCTGGTACGCCACCAACGAGGACGGTGAGATCACCTATCTGATCCTCAACAACGCCACCGGCGACATCTACACCTACGGGCTTCTCACCAATGTCACTGAGGTGAACACCGGGACTTCCATCACCAGCTCCTACTCCTACGTCATCAACGGCACTGCCGGCGTCCATGCCCCCAGCGGCACCATGTACAACGTGGAGAGCGGCGGCGCCCGGTTCATCTACTCCGGCGGACAGATCGACGGTATCCGCAACCTGAAGCGGCTGTCGGTGGACGATATCACCACCACCCAGCTCACCGCCGACGGCCAGACCTACAAAATCTCCGAGCAGGTCCAGGTCTACCTCCGCTCCGGCGGTAGTTACAACCTGACCAACCTGGCCGCTGTAGGCGATACGGCAGCCTATGACCTTGTGGCCTACTACGACGACCTGAATGTCAGCGCCGGCGGCCTGGTCCGGGTGATCGTGGCAACGCCGAAGTAAAGCGATACCCGGACGGTTCCCAAAAGCGCCTATCCTGAGCAAAATAAGACGCCCGGCAGAGTTTCCTCTGCCGGGCGTCTTGCTTTCAGATCTTACTTCTCATAGGGGGACAGCTCCAGGCGGATAAAGTACCCCTGGCTGTGCTTGCAGACCGGGCACTGGGCCGGCGCCTGCTTTCCGTTGTGGATATGGCCGCAGTTGAGGCAGATCCAGGCTGTGTCCACATCGCTGACAAAGAGCTTTCCCTGCTCCAGCAGCTGGGCAAAGCGCTTGAAGCGGTCGGCGTGGACCTTTTCGATCTTGGCAATCTGCCGGAAGGCCGCGGCAATGGCCGGAAAGCCCTCCTGCTCCGCCTGATCGCCAAAGGCGGGATATGCACTCTCATACTCGTCCATCTCGTGCTCTGTGGCCAGCTTCAGCAGCTCCAGCACATCTTCGGTGCAGTCTACCGGATAGCCGGCGGTGATGTCAATGTTGGCGCAGCCGGCTTTTTTCAGGTAGTCGTAAAATACCTCCGCGTGCTCCTTCTCCTGGCCGGCGGTGTATTCAAACACCAGCTGCAGCACCTCCATGCTGTTCTTCTTCGCGGTGGCCGCAGAAAAGGTATAGCGGTTGCGCGCCTGGCTCTCCCCGGCAAACGCCCGCAGCAGATTCTCCTTGGTAACGCTGTCTCGCAGTTCCATAACCTACCTCCTTACATTGGTAAGGCTAGTATGGGCAGGGCGATTTTGTTTTATTCTCCCATGCATGTATATTTTTCCGCAGCGGGGCAACAATAGAGCCGTACTCAGCTGCAGGAAAGGAGGTGCGCTCCATGGAGAAGAACTGCAACACCAATCAGAACAAGAACAACCAGAATAAGAACACGAACCAGAATACCAACAATCAGAATAACAACCAAAACAAGAATCAGAACTGCAACAAGTAACCAGCAGGGCGGCGGGAGAAACATTTCTCCCGCCGCCCCGTTTTTTCTCCCATCCCAAAGCAGCGGAGGGGGTATGGCACGCCATACCCCCTCCGTAAGGTTTTGATCTGTCGTTATGCTATGGTGATCGTAAACTGGGCGGTATCTTCTGCCGCAAAGACGATCCAGCCGCCCTCCGGCAGCGTTACGGCAGTATCGCCGTAGATCCAGGAGGAGGCCACCATCTGGAGGTTTGCGTCGTAGACCGTAAACATGGCGTCCTCCGGGACCTCCACGGTCATGGTCCTGCCGGCGGCGGAGCCCACCTGGTACCACCGGGCGCTCTCCTGGCCCTGAACCGTGCAGACGGAGCGCTCCGCAGCGGAGATGGCAGGTACCGCGGCGCTGTCCATGTAGATCGCGCCGTTGAGGAGGATATACTCCACACCGTCTATTGTCGTAAACTCCACGGTGCCGCTGTCCCGGCTTCCGGTACCGGGGATCTGCAGCGCCGGAACCGCGGTGTTGGCGTCTGTGATCTGGTTGTTCAGCAGATAGCCCTCCGCACCCTCCGGGAGTCCCTGGAAGGAGAGGCCCGCAAAGACACTGCTGAAGGGGTACAGGGCAGAGGAATACCGCTCATTAACCTGGAGGTAGAACTTCCCGTCCCGGGCCTGCCAGGCCGCCAGAGCCTCGGGATCCGCCTCATAGTCCGGCAGGCGCTCCAGCACGTAGCTGGCGGTGGGGAACACCGCCCAGCCGGGGACATAGCCGTAGGACTTCTGGAAGAGGTAGACCTGTCCGTTCTCCTCCTCCACGAACTTCAGCAGGGCGAAGTTGTCTGCATCCCGGAAGGTTCCGTCCTCCCGGTAGGTCAGCTGCTGCTGTGTGCCGGCCAGGTCCAGGGTCAGCACCCCGTCGGCGGACACGTCCACCCGGCCCACGGTGGTGGAGGTGCCGTAGGCCCCGCTGTAGTCCATCAGCTCCGCAGGCATGGCAGCCGGCGCCGCCTCGTCCAGGGCAGCCGTGGTCTCCACCGTCACGCCCTCCTCCGCCAGTGCGGCGATGAGGATATTGGCGGCCGAGGCCTGGTTATAGGTGCTGACGCCGCCGGAGGACATGACGGCGCAGGCCATATCGTACTCCGGCAGCACCACCAGCCCCGCGTGGTAGGCCAGGGTATCCCCGCCCTTTACCAGGGCCTGGATGCCGTTCTGGTTGAAGGGGAACATGTGGACATTGTCCCAGCCCAGGCCATAGGCCAGGGCGTCGTCCTCACTGTCCTCGGGCCACATGCCCTTCACCGCCTCGTTGGTGGCCATGGCGGCCAGGGACTCCTCACTGAGAAGTGCCTCGCCGGTGAGAGCTCCGCCAAAGGCCGCCAGATCGGAGGCGGTGGCGTAGATGCCGCCGCACCCATAGACGGCCAGGGTCTCCGGCGGCAGGGCCCGGGTCTCGCCGGTGGTGAGGTAGGCCTTCGCCAGACGGCTGGTATCAAAGTCGTCACTGGGGACAAAGGTGCTCTCCAGTCCCAGGGGCTCCGCGATCTCCTGTGCCAGGAAATCACCGAAGTCCATGCCGCTGGCCGCCTCGATCACCAGCTGAGCCAGGGAGAAGCTGTCGTTGGAGTAGACGCTGTAGGCCCCCGGGTCCGCCTGGAGGGTCTGGGTGGAGAGCCGCTCCAGCAGGTCATCCGTGGCGTCATACTCCCCGTCGGCAAAGAGGAAGGAGCCGGGGCCGGCACTGCCCATAAGGCCCGAGGAGTGGTTCAGGAGCATCCGCACGGTGATATCCTGATACCGCTCGTCGGCCATGGTGAAGTCCGGGAGGTAGGTGGTGACCGGCTCGTCCAACTCCACCCTGCCATCCTCCACCAGGAGCATCATGGCCGCAGCGGTGTAGACCTTGCTGATGGAGCCCGCCCCATAGAGGATATCATCGGTAATCAGGCGGTTCTCCGTCAGGGAGTAGACACCAGCGCTGCCCGTGAGGACGATCTCCCCATCTTTCCACAGGGCATACTGTACGCTGGTAGCGCCGCCGTACTCCATAGCGGTCTGCGCCTGTATCTGCGCCGTCTGTTCTAAACCATCGGAAGTGTCGTCTGCTGCGGCCGCCGGCGCCAGAGAGACCAGCAGCACCAGGGCCATCACCAAAGCGGACAGGCGCGTTTTCAACTGTTTCATGGCTTTGAATCCTTTCTGATCATACAACTGCATCGGCGGCGGTCAGGCCGCCGTCCCCTATTATACTGAAACGACTTGGTTTGTCAAATGGGACAAATCCCCATCATCGCGTACTTTTGGGACGCGATGATCCCCCCTGGGCAGGGCCAGGGGGGATTTTTTCGCCCTGCCTCCAGCCGAGCAAATTTTATTGACAAAACCCGGACCAAGCGCTAAAATTTCCCTGACCATTCAGAACCCTCACAAGGAGAGCACTTCCCTATGAAAATTTTCTATCAAATCGGCATTATTTTCGGCCTTTGCTGGGTCAGCGAAGTTGTTGCGTCTCTATTACCCTTCTCCTTCCCTGCCAGCGTCATCGCCATGCTCCTGCTGCTATTGCTGCTATTGACCGGCCTTCTCAAATTGGAGCATATCCGGGAAAAAGCGGATTTCCTGCTGGCCAATATGGCGATCTTTTTTCTGCCGTCTCTGGTTGGTATTATGGAATATACCGACATACTGCAGCAATACCTGCTCCCCCTTCTGCTGATCTGTGCAGTCAGCACAGTGCTGACTTTTGCGGCTACGGCACTGAGTGTCCGTGCAACTCTGCACCTGTTGGAGAGGAGGAAACACCATGGCTGATCTGTTTGCCTCTCCCTTTTTTGGCGTGGCGCTGAGCATTCTGGCTTTCTGGATTGGCGTCAAGATCCAGAAAAAGACCCGCCTTGCTGTCTGCAACCCTCTGCTGATTGCCTCCATACTGGTCATCTGCATCTTATTGGTCTTCCGAATCCCTTATGCCGACTACAACCGAGGCGGTGAACTCATTACCCTGTTCCTCTCCCCTGCTACCGCTGCCTTGGCCGTCAGCATCTACAACAAGATCCGGCTGCTGCGGAAAAACTGGCTCCCCGTCTTAGTGGGATGCACCATTGGTTCCCTGGTCTCTATGGGCAGCGTCCTGCTGATGTGCCGGATATTTGGATTGGACGAAGCTGCCACAGCCTCTCTGCTCCCCAAATCCGTGACTACCTCCATCGCTGTCAGTGTAGCCGAAGCCCACGGGGGGATTCCCTCCTTCACAGTGGTAGCGGTCTGTATCACCGGCATTCTGGGCAGCATAATCTCCCCTTTCCTGATCCGTTTGCTGCGGGTCAAGAACCCGGTGGCCGCAGGGCTTGCCATCGGGGCCAGTTCCCACGCCGTTGGGACCTCCAAAGCTTTGGAAATTGGAGAGACTGAGGGCGCCATGAGCGGACTGGCTATTGGCGTCTGCGGTCTGATTACCGTGCTGTTTTCCATGTTCCTGTCCTATTGATCTCCGTTTCAACACGAAAAGACAGCTCCGAAACGATTCCGGAGCTGTCTTTTTCCGTATATGGTTTTTCGCCTTCCGGCGCGGCGCGCGGCTGCCCGCTCCTGCGGCCCACTTCGTTACTCCACCGTCACGCTCTTGGCCAGGTTCCGGGGCTTGTCAATGTCGCAGCCGCGCATGAGGGCCACATAGTAGGCAAACAGCTGCAGCGGCACCACGCCCAGGCTGGGCAGCAGCATATCGTGGGTCTCCGGGATGGTGATGACCGCATTGGCGTTCTTCTCCATATCCGCCCGGCGGGTCTCGGTGGTCAGGGCCAGCACATCGGCGCCCCGGGAGCGGACCTCCAGGACATTGGCCATGGCCTTGTCGAATAGTTTTCCATAGGTGCCCAGAGCCACCACCAGCGTCCCGTCCTCGATGAGGCTGATGGTGCCGTGCTTGAGCTCCCCGGAGGCGTAGGCCTCGGAGTGGATGTAGGAGATCTCCTTGAGCTTCAAAGAGCCCTCCAGTCCCAGGGCATAGTCCACGTTGCGGCCGATGAAGAACACGCTGTCGTGGTTGAAATACTGGGATGCGAAGTACTGGATGTCGTCCTTGTTGGCGAGGATGGTCTCCATCTTACCCGGCAGCAGCAGCATCTCGTCCAGCACCGCATGGTACTCGCTCTCCTCCACCGTGCCCAGGATCTTACCGAAGTACAGCGCCAGCAGGTCCACCACCGCCATCTGGGTGGAGTAGGCCTTGGTGGTGGCCACGGCGATCTCCGGACCGGCCCAGGTGTAGAGCACCTGGTCGGACTCACGGGCGATGGAGCTGCCCACCACATTGACGATGGAGAGGATCCGCCCGCCCAGGCGCTTGGCCTCCCGCAGGGCGGCCATGGTGTCCAGCGTCTCCCCGGACTGGCTGATGACCACCACCAGGGTCCTCTCATCCACGATGGGGCTCATGTACCGGAACTCCGAGGCCAGGGCCACCTCCACCGGGATGCGGGTCAGCTTTTCCAGGTTATACTTCCCCACCATCCCCACGTGGTAGGAGGAGCCGCAGGCCACGATATAGATTTTCCTGAACTGCCGGATCTCCTCCTCGGTAATGTCGAAGTCCTCAAAATACACCTCACCCTCCCGGATGCGGGGGAAGATGCACCGGCGCAGGGCCTCGGGCTGCTCCATGATCTCCTTGAACATGAAGTGCTCGTAGCCGCCCTTCTCCGCCGCGTCGATCTCCCAGTCCACGTGAGCGGTCTCCTTGTCGATGGGCTGCATCAGGTGGTTGTAGCACTGGATGCCGTCCTTGGTGAGCACCGCCAGCTCGTCATCGTCCATATAGGCCACATCCCGGGTGTACTTGATGATGGCCGTAACGTCGCTGGCCAGGAAGCTGCATCCCTCGCCGTAGCCCAAAATGAGCGGGCTGTCCTTGCGCACGGCGATGAGCTGGTCGGGCTTATCGGCGCAGAGGATGCCCAGGGCATAGGCCCCCTCGATCCGCCGCAGGCACCGGCCCACCGCCTCCAGAATGTCCACATGGTCCGTCTCATAGAAGTACTCGATGAGCTGGGCCACCACCTCGGTGTCCGTCTCTGATGTAAAGGGCACCCCCTGCTCTGTCAGGAAGGTTTTCAGCTCGGCGTAGTTCTCAATGATGCCGTTGTGCACCACGGCAATCCTCCCGCTGCGGCTGACCTGGGGGTGGGCGTTGACGTCGCTGGGGGCGCCGTGAGTGGCCCAGCGGGTGTGGCCGATGCCCACCGTGCCGTCCAGGTCCGCCCCGCCCCGGATCATATCGCTGAGGACCTGGAGGCGGCCCTTGGCCTTCTCCACCTGCATTTTCTGGTATTTCCCGGAATAGATCGCCACGCCGGCGCTGTCATAGCCCCGGTACTCCAAACGTCTGAGCCCCTCCAGCAAAATGGGGGCGGCCTGCTCCTGTCCTACATATCCAACAATTCCACACATGGTCATTTCCTCCTGTTTTTCATCGGGCTCCGGCGTTTTGGGCGCAGTACGTCCCTCCCGCCGGAGCGGTTTTCAGCAAGAGGACAAACCCGCAGATGTCTGTGCCTCATCCTCCGGTCACAGCCCCTTTGTCCCCCGGTCGCCCGGGGATTTGTCGGCTGTGTGCGCACCCGGAGGGGTACGGAGGGGCATCCGCCGAAATGCTCGATACTCCCCTCTCCTCGTCGTCTGCGCCCCGCATAGAGCGGGCGCAGCGCTGGCGCTTGTGATGGGACTGGTCCCATGGTCCTCCTTTCCTGTTTCTGCGGTTTCTATCTATAAAGGCGCAGCGCGCCCCTATATCACTTTTTTCTCCGCTCCTGTATCACTTTTACTATAATATACACCAGGTAAACACAGAAAATCACCGCGGCGGGCAGCAGCACAAAGATCGCAAAAAATCCGCCAATGCCCTGATACAGGGCGTACTCCACAATGCCGGACACGCCTATACGCTCCTCTCATTTTCTGTTCTGCTGTCAGGAATATCCCAACCCTTCCCGGGCATACTGACCGGGAAAGGATGTGTTCCCATGACAACGGCGTTTTTCCGCACGGTGATCCTCTACCTGCTGCTGATGGCGGGCCTCCGCCTGCTGGGCAAGCGGCAGATCGGAGAGCTGGAGCCCAGCGAGCTGGTGCTGACCCTCATCATTTCCGATCTGGCGGCTGTTCCCATGCAGGACTTCGGCATCCCGCTGGTGAACGGCGTGTTCCCCATCATCATCCTGCTGTGTCTCAGCATGATCCTCAGCTTTGTGAATCTGAAATCCGTGCGCTTTCGCAGCATCCTCTGCGGCAAGCCCGCCATCATCATCCGAGAGGGCCGGCTGGTCCAGCAGAATATGAACAAAACCCGCCTCACCATCGACGAGCTGTATGAACAGCTGCGGGGCCAGGGCATCACGGATCTGCGCACCGTGAAGTACGCGATCCTGGAAACCAACGGAAAAATCTCCGTCCTCCCCTATACCCGGGAGAGCCCCGTCACCCCCAAGATCCTGGGGGCCCAGGTCCAGGACGAGACCGTGCTCCCCATCCTCCTCATCAATGACGGGCGCGTCATGTCCGACAATCTCCGCGCCAGCGGACGGGACATGTGCTGGCTGGAAAAACAGCTCCGCTCCCGCAAGCTCTCCAGCCCCAGGCAGGTCTTTCTCCTGACCGTGGACGAGGCGGGCACCGTGGAGTGTGTCATAAAGGAGGGCAATGTATGAAGCCGCTGGCCGTTTCTCTGGCAGTCCTGGCAGCCATCCTGGCCTTCTCCCTGTGGACCGGGTGCTACGTGCGAGGGCGCACCGAGGCCTGGTCGGATCAGCTGGCCGCAACCGACGAACTCGCCCAGCAGGAGCGCTGGGAGGACGCGGAGGCCGGGCTTCAGCGCGCCTATGCCGACTGGGATGCCATCCAGACCTTCCTCCACACCCTCATGGAGCACGACGCGCTGGACGAGGCGGAAGCCCTGTTTGCCACCGCCTTTGCCGCCTGCGACGAGCAGGACGGGCCGGATTTTCACGCGGCCATAGCCCAGCTGAACACCCAGCTGCACCTGCTGGCAGAAACCCAGGCCATCAGCGTCAAGAACATCCTATAGGCTCTATCCCTTTGACGCAGCCAGGCGGACATTGGTTCCCTGGCTGCGGCGTTCTTTCCGGCAAAATCGCCCGCTCATTGCCGCGCCCGCGCCGGGCTCGTCCACGCTCCGGCCTCTACTTCTCCGCCAGCAGCTTGTTCAGCTCCGACATGAAGGTGTTGATATCCTTGAATTGGCGGTAGACCGAGGCAAAGCGCACATAGGCCACCTCGTCCACGGTCTTCAGCTTCTCCATGACCTGCTCCCCGATGGCCTCTGTACTGACCTCCCGCTCCAGGGAGTTCTGGAGGGTCTGCTCGATCTCGTCGGTCAGCCGCTCCAGCTCCGCCAAAGGGACCGGCCGCTTCTCACAGGCCCGGATCATGCCGTTGAGCACCTTGCTCCGGTCAAAGGTCTGACGGCTGCCGTCCTTCTTGATCACCACCATGGGCAGGAACTCCATGGTCTCATAGGTGGTAAAGCGTTTTTCACAGGACAGGCACTCTCTGCGGCGCCGGATGCTGTTTCCCTCGTCCGCGGGACGGGAGTCCACGACACGGCTCTCTTTATATCCACAGTATGGGCACTTCATCTTGCTGTCCTCCAATTCTGTATGGGTATATGTAGTAGTATACCATATGGATTCGGAAATTGGTAGACTCATTTGTTTTTTCCTCACGGGAAAACCGGGTGGTCGTCCCGGTCAAAGCGGTAGACCACATAGACCTGCCCCTGAATGGTCTGGATCTGGGCAAAGCAGAACAGCGTGGTGATGGGAAAGGGCTGGTCCGTCCGGTAGGGCAGGGCCAGCAGCCGCACGTTCCGCTCCTGCCGCCACAGGGCCCCCGGGATGCCGGACAGTTCCCGGGCGAGTTGGGCGTCCCGCTGGAAGAACTCCCCTGCCGCAGCCAGAGATTGCCACTGGGTCTGGTGGGCAAAGGCGTAGCTCAGGCGCAGCTCGCCCCGCCAGATGGTCCCCAGGGCCTGCAGCTCCCCGGTACGCACCGTCCGCCGGAGGCCCATGCCCTCCCCCTTCGGCTCCAGGACCCCCAGGGGGTACTCCCCCCTTTCGCACAGGAGATAGGCCCGGAACAGCCCCGTGTTGTCCCGGCGGCAGGATACCTCCACCTGGGTCCTCCCGCCCTGGGCCGTCAGCGTCACGCTGCCCGCCTGATCCCCCTGATAGAGCACCGGATAGTCCACCCCGTCACCTCCCATACGGCAAGTCCCCTCTCCCTGCAGTATATGCAGCCGCCGAGGCCGCCATGCCGGGCCGCCTCAAACAGAAAAGAGCCATACCGCAGCCGCCCCCCGGCGGCCGCGATATGGCATACCATGTCTTGCTCAGACCAATCGGTCGTTCTGCAGGCCGAAGCTGACGGCCAGGGCATTGTCCACCTTGCCCATCAGTTCCGCGTCCACCCGCCCCATCTTCTCACGAAGGCGGCGCTTATCGAGCGTCCGGATCTGTTCCAAAAGCACCACAGAATCCTTGGAGAGCCCATAGCTCTGCGCAGAAAGCGAGATGTGTGTGGGCAGTCTGGCCTTCCCGGTCTGGGAGGTGATGGCCGCCGCGATGACGGTGGGGCTGTAGCGGTTGCCGGTGTCGTTCTGCACGATGAGCACCGGACGCACACCCCCCTGCTCGCTGCCCACCACCGGGCTGAGGTCGGCATAATAGATGTCGCCGCGTTTGACGCTTGTATCCACTGTAATTCACGCTCCGCCGGAAGAAAGTGCCACCCTGGAGGGTAGCCACTATCATTCTCCCACGCAGCCCCGCAATTTATACAGCCGGGACAAAATTCCCGGCGCTGTGGGTCTGTGCCCCGTAGTATCCTATGCCACAGCGGTGCAGGGGGTGCCTGTGCGCTCACTCCAGGTACAGCCGCAGCTCCGTGCCCACGATCTTCCCGCCCCGGACATAGACCCGGGGCACCCGCTTGCTCACCGCGCAGGTCAGCTCATAGGGAATCGTCCCCGCCAGGGCCGCCAGGTCGTCCACCCGGCTGCGCTGGCCGAAGATCTCCACCTCGCTCCCCACCTGGACATGGGGCTTGTCAGTCAGGTCGATCATACACATGTCCATGCAGATGCGGCCCAGCACCCGGGCCGGACCGTCCTCCGTCATGACGCTGCATCGGTTGGAGAGGCAGCGGAAAAAGCCGTCGGCATAGCCGATGGGCAGCACCCCTGTGCGGGTGGGCTGCTCTGTCCGGTAGAGGCGGCCATAGCTGATGGTGCAGTCCGGGTCAAAGACCTTGATGGTGCTGACCGTGGTCTTGAGAGACATCACCGACCGGAGCCCCAGCGCCTCCGCCCCTTCGCCGCAGCCGTAGAGCAGGATCCCAGGCCGGACCATATCCAGCTTCATCTCCGGATAATGCACCACCGCGCCGCTGTTGGCGCAGTGGCGCAGGCGGAAGGTGCACCCCTGCCCCTCCAGCGCCGCGACAAACCGGCAGAACAGGTCGAACTGCTGCCGGGTAAAGTTCTCGTTCTCCTGCCCCGGCTCATCGGAGACGGCGAAGTGGGTAAAGATACCCTCCACGTCAAGATGGGGCATCCGGCAGGCCCGGGCCGCACCGGCCACCCCCTCGTCAAAATGCCGCCCGGCACAGAGAAATCCCAGGCGGGACATGCCGGTGTCCACCTTGATGTGGCAGCGCAGCACGCCGCCGCAGGCCGCCGCGGCCTCGTTATAGGCCACGGCCTTGGCCTCGCAGGTGATGGCCTGAGTCATGTTGTACTCCAGGAGCTGGGGCACGTATTCCTCCGGGGTGTGGCCCAGGATCAGGATGGGCATGGCAATGCCGTTGTGGCGCAGCTCCCGCCCCTCGTCCAGGCTGGACACCGCCAGATAGGCCGCTCCCAGGTTTTCCAATGTCCGGGCCGTCTGAAGGGCACCGTGGCCGTAGGCATCGGCCTTTACCACGCCCACCACGCCGGTGTCCGCCCCCACCCGGTCCTGCAAGGTTCGAAAATTATGCTCCAGGGCGTCCAGATCAATCTCCGCCCAGGTCCTCCTCAGTAATGGTTCCATGGTCTGTCTCCTCTGCTGTAAACTGGGTCAGCACGGCGGTATAGACCACCGTCTCCTCCAGGGTGATCTCCCCCTGCAGGGGGATGCCGTTCTCATCAAACCAAACGGCGGTGTACTGCTTACCACCGTCGCTGCTCGTCATTTCAAAGGTCACGCGGAGGCACTCTGTCTCCCCCAGCGCCTCCCGGCCCGTCTCCAGGGGGTATCCCTGTCCCATGGCCCGGAGCATGCTGGGCACGGCCCACATGGGGCTGATCTCCGTTCCGGAGTAGGTCCCGGCGTCCAAGAGGATGCCGTCATACTGGAGCGTCAGCGCCTCTCCAGTGAGGGTGGCGGAGATCCCCGCCAGATCCTCCGGCGCCAGCACCTCTACTGTGGACTCCTCCGGCGTGTAGCTGCAGCGCAGGGTGTAGGTCCGCACCTCATCGCCGTAGTGGCAGGTGAGCTCCGCCTCCACGGTGGCGGCGGAGAGATTCTGGAACTTCATCTGCAGTTCCTCTGTCTCCTGCTTCTCCGCCGTCTCTCCTCCACAGCCGGCCAGAGACAGGCAGAGGGTCATCATCAGTGCAAAAAGCAGGGCCTTTCGCACACTTGGACACTCCTTACTCCAGTAATTCCCGGATGGCCTCCGGAATGGCCGCCACCACGTCCCCCGGCGTTACGCCGTAGGCCGTGAGCCGCCCCTCACACAGATCCCCGGCGCGGCCGTGGAGCCACACCGCCAGCGAGGCGGCGTCATAGGGCTCCGCCCCCTGGCCGATCAGGGACAGCACCATCCCCGCCAACACATCGCCGGTGCCCCCCTTGGACAGGGCGCTGGAGCCGGTGGTATTCCGGCGGACCCGCCCATCCGGAGCGGCCACGATGGTGCCCGGCCCCTTCAGCACGGTGACACAGCCATGCTCCGCGGCAAAGCGGCGGGCCGCCGCCTCCCGCCCCAGGGTCAGGTCGCCGCCCAGGCGGGCAAATTCCACCGCATGGGGCGTTACCACCGTGGGGGAGCGGCGGGCTCTCAGCACATCTATATGCGCGGCCGCTGCATTTATGCCGTCGGCATCCAGCACCACCGGGCACTCCAGATCCGCCAGGAGCCGCAGGGCCAGCGTCCGGGCCCGCAGCGCGCTGCCAAGCCCCGGCCCCAGGAGCACGGCATCGCAGCCGGTCAGCTTCTCCCGTCCGGTGGCAACATCCTCCGGCAGGGGGTAGGCCATGGCGGCGTCGCACCGGGCAGCCACGATGGGGTAGACCTCTCCCGGCACACCCACGAGCACCAGACCGCTGCCGGTGCGGACGGCGGCCTCCCCGGCATATACCGGCGCGCCGGTATACCCCACGGCGCCCCCGACGACAGCTACCTTTCCGAAGGTCCCCTTGTGCCCCTCCGGATACCGCCGGGGCAGCAGGGCACGGCAGAGCCCGGCTGTGATCTCCTTCATGGGTCGTTCCTCCTCTGCGTTTGCATCTGTCAGCTGCATTGTACCACAGGCCGATCATTTTGTTAAGGGAAATCTGCCTCAAATGGGTTCGAATTGTTCAACTGTCACCTTGCAAAATACGGTAGGACATGTTATCCTTATATGAGCATTTCTAATGGAACAGGAGGTGCATTGATGGAAACAAAGAAGTGGGAGGCCCTGCTCACAGCGGTGGAGCTGGGGAGCTTTACCAGAGCAGCCCAGCGCCTGGAATATACCCAGTCCGGCCTCACACACATGATGCACGCCCTAGAAAAAGAGGTCGGTTTTCCGCTGCTGATCCGGGATCGCTACGGTGTACGCCTCACCGCCGCCGGTGAGCGGCTTCTGCCCGCTGTGCGGGAATTCCAGCAGGCAGGGAAACGGCTGGAGAATCAAATTTCCCTGGTGGGGAATACCAAGAAAGAGAGCATCCGTGTGGCCGCCTATTCCAGCATGTGCGTCCACTGGCTTCCGGCCATTGTCTCCAAATTCCGCACGGATTACCCGGATATCAGCGTGGATATCCGCATGGGAAATGTGGATGAGATGTATACCTGGCTACAGGAGGACAAGGTGGATATCAGCTTTGTCAGCCGTCAGGAGCGGGACGGCTTTGACTGGATTCCTCTGTGGGATGACCCTCTGCTGGCGATTCTTCCACCGGACTATCCGATTGGAAGTCAGCGCTCTTTCCCCGTCGAAGAATTTGAAGGGCGGGAATTTTTGATGCCCTCCCTCGGTTTCGAGTACGATATTGCCCCGATCTTCCGCGCTGCCGGTGTATCCCCGGACATCCGTGATACTTCGGTGGATGATAACACGGTCATTTCCATGGTAGAACTGGGTTTGGGATACAGTATTTTGTCTGATCTGATCCTCCAGGGGCGCCAAGATAATATTATCGCCCGCCCCTTGGATCCGCCGGCCTACCGCCCCCTGGGCATTACCCTTCCCTCCTTGCAGCTGGCAACGCCCTTGACATTGCAGTTTATTGACTACTCCCGGGAAGTTGTTCGATTGATCCATTCATCCCAACCCCAGAAAAAATAGGAGAGATTTCATTTTATGCTGATCTTCAAACCAGTCAATGTAAAAAGCAGTGCCAAACTGCGCAAGTATTACAAAAATTGTCCCTACCGGCTGTGCGAATACTCGGTGGGGGTCAAGCTTATGTGGCGCCACCACATGGACCCCTGCTTTGCGGAATCCAATGGCTGTCTCATTGTCCGCAATTCCTACCACGGCGGTGCTTCCTTCGATTACCCGGTGCCCCTGGACGACAGCGCCGACCTGAATGCCGCCCTGGACGAGATTGACGACTACTGCCGCGCCAATGGCATCCTCCCCGCCTTTCAGACCGTGCCGGAGGATGCCCTGCCGGTACTGCTCCATCGCTACCCCTATACCACCGTCACCAACGGCCGCACCTGGCAGGACTACCTGTACAACGCCCAGGATCTCGCCACCTTTGCCGGCCGCCGGTACTCCGGCCAGCGCAACCACATCAATAAATTCCACAAGCTCTATCCCGCCGCTGTCTTTCGTCCCATCACCAAAGCCGACAGCGAAGAGCTGGAGACCTTTTGGGACGAGTTTCACCTGGCCTTCAACAAGGAAAACGCCATGGCAAAAAAGGAGCTGTGCTACGCCAGGAAGCTGACCCGCCAGATTGGGAAATCCTGGGTGCTGGCCGGTGCGCTGGAGCTGGAGGGAAAATTCATCGCCATCTCCCTGGGGGAGATCTGCGGAAGCACTTTGATCTGCCACATCGAGAAGGCCCTTCCTGGCTATGAGGGGGTCTATCCCACCATGGTGCAGTCCTTTGCCTCCTACTATGGAAAGGACTGCCTTTGGATCAACCGGGAGGATGACAGCGCCGACAAGGGCCTTCGCACCAGCAAGACCCAGTACCTGCCCTCGGACATGGGCCGCAAGTACCGTGTCGCGGTGTCCACCGATCTCTGGAATCTGGACCGCGTCCCCGCCCTCCAAAGCGAGCGGCTCACCATGGACGCCATTACCCGCGCCGACATCCCCGCCTATAACCGCCTGTGCCTGGATGACGCGCGCAACCGCTGGTGGGGCTACGACTACCGCAAGGACCTGAAGGGGGAGCTGACGGAGAATTACTTCTACCGGGTGGCCCAGAAGGATTTCAAGAGGAAGCTGGCGGTAAACTTTGCCATCCGTCTGGATGGACAGTTCATCGGTGAGGCGGTGCTGTACAACTTCGACTACAAGGGCGCCGCCGAGCTGGGCTGCCGCATCCTGCCGGAATTTGCCGGCCATGGCTACGGGGCCGAGGCCTTTCGCCGCCTGGCGGACTGGACGCTGTATGAACTGGGGCTCTACCGCTTGGTGGCCAAATGCTACAAGGAGAACACGCCCTCCTATCAAATGCTCAGCGCCGTCATGCGCCGGACCGGCGAGGACGACACCTTCTATCACTTCGAAAAGCTGATCTGAGCACAAAAACGCCCGGGATGAAGCATCCCGGGCATTTTTATCGCTATTTTGCCTTTTCCATCTGCTCTGACGGCTCGCCGGCCTTTCCACGCCGCCCTCCGCCGGCCAGGAAGAAGCCGGCGCACAGGGCCGTGAAGGGCGCCACGGTCACCAGACCGAAGGAGCCGATGAGGGTGTGGATGATCTCCGCGGCCACATATTTGTAGTTGAGCATGTGGTCCAGCGGGGTCCCCTGGGCCATGAACACCATCAGCAGGGCCACATAGCCGCCGGAATAGGCCAGCAACAGCGTGGTCGTCATGGTACCCATGGCCGCCCGGCCCACGTTCATGCCGGACCGGGTGGCCTCCCACCAGCTCAGGTCCGGCCGCTTCTCCACCACCTCATGGACGGCGGAGGTGATGTCCACCGAGAGATCCATCACCGCACCGGCGGCGCCGATGAAAATGGACGCCATAAAGATTTGGGTCAGGTTCAAATACTGGTAGCCGGAATAGAGGAGGCTTTCGGAATAGGACATCACCGCGCCGTGAATCTGGAACAGGTCGGTGAACACCGCCCCCAGGACGCATGTTACCAGGATACCCAGGAAGGAGCCCGACACCGCCGAGAGGCACCGGCGGTCAAAGCCGTAGACCAGTGCGATGATGAGCACGGTGAGGAACAGCGTGATCAGCAGCCCCACCCAGATGGGATTCCACCCCTTGAGATACAGGGGGACCAGCACCTTCCACAGCGTCAGCACCGTCAGGGCAAAGGAGGCCAGGGCCCGGATGCCTGTTTTCCCCGCAAACAGGATCAGCAGCAGGGCAAAGCACACCGCCATCACCAGCTCCCAGTTCAGGCGGTAGTGGTCGGTCATGGTGATATTGGTGATGGTATCCCCATCGTGGCTGATGACCACCTGGGCCACATCCCCGGGGGCGAAGATCTTGTCCTGCTCCAGGGAGCCGTTGAGCATGTTGATGCCCACCGCCGTCTGTCCCTCGAACTGGCCGCTCAAAATTTCCAACTCACACCGCTGCTCGCCGGAGCGGACCAGTCCCGTGTCGATAATGGCGGAATCATCCACCGAGAGAACCCGAGCGGTGCACCGCTCAGCCTCCTGATAGTTGAGGGCGTCCTCAAACCCGGTGGGCAGGAAGAGCAGAATCACAATCGCCAGCAGGCACACCAGCACCGGCATGTGGTAACGCAAGGGTTTTGATTTCAGTTTGTTCAGCATGGGTGAAACTCCTTGTTTTGGTGAATACTTTCCTCAGGCAAGGCCCAGTACCCCGGCCAATTCCTCCGCTAGAGCCGCACCGGCACCGCCGTCCCACCAGCCCACCTGATAGGCCCGGTCGTTGATAAAGACCGTCTCCCCGCCAGTGAAGTGGGCCGACCAGACTTGGCGGCCCTGGGCGTCAAGGCCGGTGAGGTACACGTCCCAGTCGCCCGCGCCCCGCCAGCTGTGCGTGTCTGTCAGGGTTCCCCAGAAGCGGTGGTAGGAACGGAAATTCAACACACGCTGTATGGCCTGGACCTCGGAACTGTCCGGAGAAAAGGTGTACCCCCGGGTCTCAAACTGAGGCATGCCCACAAAATCTTCCGGATCAAAGGGCGCAGATCCCAAGTAGTGATCCGTCACGACATTCACCTGCTCCACCTCCTGCTGGGCAAGGGACGGAAAGGCCAGGGGCTGAATAAAGTACCAGGCCAGAAGCAGGAGAACGGTCAGCACTGCCAGGGGCAGCACCACATAGTGGACTGGCGTCCGTATGGAAAAAGAACGCATGAAACGCATGTTACGATCTCCTTTGTAACAACATGGTGGTCAGCTCTCGTCGTCCAGCTCCGCCCCGCAGTGGGGGCAGCACTTGCCGGGACGGTAATAGATCCAATGGATCTTTTCATGGCAGAAGGGGCAGCGAAAGCGGGCCCATTCAAACAGGATCGAGGCTGCCAGCAACAGCAGAGACAGCCACCACCATCCCTGGCTCTCCCGGACAGCCCCCGCGATTCCGGCGGCAATGCAGGCTGTCAGGATCGCACAATGGATCAGATTGTTCTTGCGGACCATTATACATTCTCCCCTTTCCCATAGGGTGCACACCACGGCAGCCCGCCCCCACCGGCTGGCGGGAGCGGGCTGTACGCATCACATGGGAAATGTGCCCTCGATCAGCGGACCTTCAGCATGTCGGCCAGCTTGTTATAGATCTCGGTGTTGTCGTAGTAGCCGTTGAACACCTCGGCATTCACGCCCTCAGCCAGCACGGCCACAGGCAGGCCGGTGTGGCTGTAGGAGGTAAAGGAGATGCCGGACTTGTTGTTGATGATGTGGGTGATGGTGACGCTCAGGGGCTCGTAGGTACCGTAGAGCACATACTCCTCCTGCTCGTACTCGCTGGCGGCGGTGCCGTTGACGCTCTTCTCGTAGGCGGCGCGCAGCTGCTCCAGCTCGTACTCGGTGAGAACCAGCTTGTCACCCTCCTCGCCCTCGGTCTTCAGGCCAAAGAGTTCCTCCACATCAGCCAGGACCTCTTCAAAGGAAGTCTTGTTAGCCTTGTAGTCAGCCACATAGTCACTGTCGTACTTGGCAAAGGAAATCTTCTGGTTCTCCAGCAGGGTCAGATAAGTGTCGTAATCCGTACCGGCAAAGCCGATGGTGAGTCCGCCGGTCTCATGGTCGCCGGTCACCAGGATCAGGGTCTCGCTGGGATGCTCAGCAGCAAAGTCAATGGCCACTTGGACAGCGTCGGCCAGAGCGATGGTATCATGGATGGTAGAAGCTGCGTCATTGGCGTGGCAGGCCCAGTCAATCTTGCCGCCCTCGCACATCAGGAAGAAGCCGTCTCTATCGTCGGAGAGGACCTCAATGCCCTTTTCCACATAATCCGCCAGAGACCACATATCATCGGTACGGTCAATCTCGTAGGCCATGGCGTCGCTGTCGGCCAGATGCTCGTCAATGACAATCACCTTGTCGTCGTCAGCGGTCAGAGCCTCTGCGTCGGCCTGGGTGTTCACCACCTGATAGCCGGCGGCCTCCGCCAGGTCATACAGGTTCTCCTGATTGCCGTCCGCGCCATCCGGGCTCAGCAGGCCGCCGCCGGCAAAGTACTCAAACTCGGAGTCGATGAGCTCCAGGCCGATGTCGTAGTAGTCGTTACGGCTGGCCTGATGGGCATAGAAGGCAGCAGGCGTAGCATGGTTGAGGTTCACGGAGGTGATGACGCCGATGCTGTAATCCTTCTGGCTGTGGAGCTTTTCTGCGATGGTTTCATACTCCACTGTGCCGGTCTCATCCACGTTGATAGAGCCGGAATAGGTCTTATAGCCCGTAGCAATGGAGGTTGCAGTAGAAGCGGAGTCGGGAGCAAAGCTGTTGGAGTCATAGGTAACCGCGCTGCCGGCAGCCTCAAAGTTCATGAAATTGAGGTACTCGGGGCCGTCCAGCGTGGCGCCCTGATTATCATCCAGGCTGGGCTGAGCCTGGAAATAGTCCTCGTCATTGAGGGCGCCCAGATAATCAGCCGTGGACTGAATCTGAGGATAGCTCATACCGTCACCGATAAACAGGAATACATATTTGGGGGTTTTCAAATTGGCATTCTGGGTTACGGTAGCGGACAGTTCATTGGTATCCTGCTGTTCTACATCAGCGGCTTGGACACCACAGCCCACCAAGATGCCTGCCAGCATGGTAAGGCTCAAGAGTGCGCTTACGATCTTCTTCATAGTTTCCTCCTAAATTGTTGACTTGTTTCATGTCCAAAGACAAGTTCATTATAAAAATGCCATGTTAAAACTGCCAGCAGCTCTCGGTGAAAAGCAGGTAAAAAGGATGTAAAACCCACTTCCGTCTCTGCATCGCATCGATTTCTCCGTATTTTCCCTGTTTTCTCTACTTTCGACTTTACTTTTCCCCGCTGTCGTGCTAGAATAGGGCCCGTTATTGCACCATTTCATGTATCCATGCCGCTGTCAGACGGCAGCAGGTCATTTTGCCGCGATCCTTCCCGGCAAATCAAGGAGGTTTCCATGAAAAAGAACGTTATCATTACTACTGACAGCGTCTGCGACATGCCAAAGGAGCTGTTGGAGCGCTATCAGGTTCGAATGATCCCGCTCACCATCAGCGAGGGGGATCACTCCTATAAGGACGGCGTGGATTTCACACCGGACGACATCTACGAACTCTACGACAGCCAGCACCTGCTGCCTAAGACCTCGGCCATTTCTCCCCAGGAGTTTATCGACTTTTTTACGCCCCTGACACAGGATGGCAGTGAAGTCGTGCATATTGATATCAGTTCAGCCTGTTCCGCCACCTATCAAAATGCCTGTATGGCTGCCAGCGAGCTGGAGGGTGTCTATCCTGTAGACTCCCTGCACCTGACGTTGGGTCAGGGTCTGCTGGTGATCGAGGCCTGCCGCCTGCGGGACGCGGGGCTCTCCGCCCGAGAGATCGCCGAGCAGCTGCCGGCCTATCGGGAGAAGATCGTAACCAGCTTCGTGGTGGATACCCTGGAGTATCTCTGGAAGGGCGGCCGGTGCAGCGGCCTCACCGCCTTTGGCGCTAATCTTCTGCAGGTCCGGCCCTGTTTGGAGCTCCGGGAGGGCGAGATCAAGGTGGCCCGGAAATACCGCGGCACCATGCAGAAGGTGTACACGCAGTACATCCGGGACTATCTCAGCCGGGAGAACATCGACACCCGGATGGGATTTTTGGTCCACTCCGGCCGTATTTCCCAGGAAACGCTGGATCAGCTGCGGCAGCTGATCTTGGAGCTGGTTCCCTTTTCGGAGGTGCCCATTGTCCGGGCCGGCTGCACGGTGACCAGTCACTGCGGTCCCGGCACCATCGGCGTCATTTTTGCATCCAAGTAAACGAAAAAAGCGAGGCTCCGGGGCAATGCCCGGAGCCTCATTCAGTTTTGTTCAGGGCCGTTTGGAATTTTCTGTCTCGTCAGACTGCTCCGCCTTCTCAACTCCTTCGGCCGGTGCAGGTGGTGTTTTACCCAATTGCTGATCCGTCAGCGGTTTGTGGGTGCGATAATTATAGGAATGGATCGGCAATCCCTTTTTTTCCAGCCGCCACTCGGAAAATTTCCGGATGCCGGTGTAGATGCATGCGAAGGTTGGGACCCCGATAAACATTCCCAGAATTCCCCACAGTCCGCCGCCTACCAGGATCGCCACGATCACCCAAAAGCTGCTCAAGCCTGTGGAATCGCCCAGGATTTTGGGGGCCAGGACATTACCATCCAGCTGTTGGAGAACGATGATCATGATAATAAAGTAGAGGCACTTGATGGGGCTGTCCAGCAGAATCAGGAACGCCGATGGAATCGCTCCCAGGAACGGCCCAAAGAAAGGGATCAAATCTGTTACCGCCACAACCACGCTGATCAGCGGTGCATAGGGGAACTGGAAAATCGAAGAGAAAATAAAGCATAAAATTCCCACTATCAGGGAGTCCAATAGCTTCCCGCGGAAAAACCCGCTGAAAATATGATCCACTGCCTTGACGCCGCGAATCAGCCATGCCGCGCGCTTCTCATTGAACAGCGCATAAGTAAGCTTACAGCCTGTGGCAGCGAACTGTTCTTTTGTCGCCAACAAATATACTGATACAATAATTCCAACCAACAAGTTGGTCAGGAAGGTAAAGAAATCCATAACCCCTCCTACCAGCCCGCTGGTGAAGGACGTAATCAGCGCTTGCGCTTGGGGCAGCAACGTATTGCGCAGCCACGCCACAGCGTCCTCATAGTAATCCTGCACCAAATTGGTCAGCCAGTTCTTGGCGGTGGGATTGTCCTCCAAGAAGCGCTGAATCCACTGCACCACGTTGCGGTAATAGCTTTCCGCATTTCCGGCCAAAGTCAGTATACTTTCATAAAGTTGCGGCAGCAAAATGCTCAGCAACACATAGAGCCCCGCCACTACCAGTACCCAGCTGAGAAAAATGCTGGTAGCCCTGGGCCATATCCCCTTGCCGCCCTTTGGGAAAATTTTCCGTTCAAACCAGTTGACAATGGGCGTCAGCAGATAGGCCATAAAGAATCCATAGAACACCGGCGCTAGAATATCCACCAGTTTGTTAAGATAAAGCAGGAGGACGCTGTGCTGAAAAACCGTGTCGTAAAAAACCAGCACGCCGCAAATGACAGCAAAGGCCGTCAAACCCCAATAGAGATATTTTTTGTCAAACCGCATCCTGCCTGTACCTCCTGTTTGATCCTTCTTTGTATTTTCAGGTATTTTCAGTTTACCCGAGTTTGAAAGGAATTGCAATAGATCCCTGGATATGATATACTTCCTTAGGCAGACTTTACAGTCTTTTTATCAATCATTGCGAGGTGACCTGCCCAATGTCCAAGACGCTGCTGATGATCGTCAATCCAACAGCAGGCAAGCGCCGTTCCCGATCTTTCTTTTTTGATATCATCTCTATTTTCTCTGAAGCAGGATACCTTGTGAGCTTGCGGCAAACCCGGGGGCCCGGGGATGCGGTGCGTCTGGCCCGGGAAGAAGGGGCCCACTTCGACCTGGTAATCTGTTACGGCGGAGACGGAACCCTGAATCAGACCGTCAACGGTCTGCTGGAACTTCCTGCGTCACCGCCAGTAGGCTACATTGCCGGCGGCAGCACCAACGACTTCGCCGCCAGCCTCCGATTACCTTCCGACCCTGTGGAGACCGCTGAGCGCATCATCAGCAGTCCCGGCCGTTTTTTAGACGTCGGGCGTTTTAATGATCGATACTTCATTTATGTTGCCTCTTTCGGAGCCTTTACCAAGGCCTCTTATTCTGCCCCCCAGAATATCAAAAACGATCTGGGGCATCTGGCCTATATTATCGAAGGGGTCAAGGACCTCCCTACTCTGCGCTACTACCGGGCTCGCATTGAAGCGGACGGTGAAATATTTGATGGCCGCTTCCTTTTTGGCGCGATTGCCAATGCTACTTCTATCGGCGGGCTTCTCAAGCTCAATCACGAGGACGTTATTATGGATGATGGAAAATTCGAGATGCTTTTGGTCCCGGAACCCAAGTCCCTTGCCGCCCTCAACGATATGCTTCGGGCCCTGATCCTTCAGGAATTTGATGACAGCAACACCGGCCTTATCATGCGGCATGTATCCCGCATCACTATTTCCACTGAGGAGACGCTGTCCTGGTCTCTGGACGGGGAACCCTCCCCCGCTGTATCTCAGGTGGAGATCGAAAACCTGCATCAGAGGCTGCTGGTACAAGTATAGCCAACATTTCGTATAAAAATCTCTCTGGCATCTGGGACTGCTTTTCAACTTTTGTCCCGGCGCCCCGTAGACCAGGGTTCCGCTACACCGGAAGCCAGTTCTTCTCATACGCGTTATGCCAACATAAATAGTTATCCTCCTCTGTGGGAGGTGCTAAATATAAAAGGGAGAAAATGGAAGAGAAAAGAACCTGTGAATTTTGCGGTGCGGAGATGGATGCTCAGGCGGTTGTATGCCCCAGCTGCGGAAAAACTCCGACAGCCAAGGATCCAACTAAAAAATTTTGCAAACATTGCGGCGCCCCTATCGACAAGGATTGTGTTGTGTGTCCCAAGTGTGGAAAACAGGTAGAAGAACTCCATACACAGCAGCCCCAAGTCGTCATTAACAATACCAATAGCAATGTTGCCAACGCCAATGCCAATGTCGCTTCTGGAGCTATGCCGAAAGCGAAAAACAAGTGGGTTGCATTTTTGCTGTGCTTCTTCCTGGGTTTTATTGGTGCACACAAGTTTTACGAAGGGAAAATCCTTTTGGGGATCGTATATATCTTTACCGGCGGTATTTTCGGGATCGGCATCTTGGTGGATCTGATTCGTCTCCTCTTCAAGCCAAATCCTTATTATGTTTGATGGATTCAATTACAGCAACTGTCTATGTTAGATCCGTATTATCTATCCCATACTTACGGGGAAGGGCGGAGGCTTTAAGCCCCCGCCCTTCTCTTATCCCAGCGCCGTCACAAAGCGGCTCAAAAATTCCTGACCCTCTTGGCGGCATATGGCAGCCTGAGGGCTGCAATCGTCCCGCAACAAACCGTGCCGCCAGGCGTCCTCCACGTATTGAGCCGCCCAGGGATGTGACAGGGCATCCACCCATCCAGGCGCTTGGCCGTCCTGCACAATGGGGATCTCTGCGTCTGCTGCGTCCAGATACCGCTCTGCCAGCACCGCTGCCTCCTCCCATGTGATACAGTGGGTTGGGGCAAACATACCTTCGGCTTTACCGCCAACGATCCCCAGCTCCACAGCCCATACAATATCCGGAACATACCAGTTGAAGGGGAATACATCGTCAAACGGCATCCCCCATGTGTCCGCCTGGGCGCCCACCGCCTGCCGCAGCATGGCGATAAAGCGGCCCCGGGACAGAGGCGCCTGGGGCTGCTCCGCCGCAGAGAAGGGCTCCTGCCGCGCCAGTAGGGCTTCTACTGCGGTATCCCGGCCGGCCAGATAGTCCTCCAGCGTCTGCGGCACCTCCCAGTCCGGCTGGATGGCTGTGACGCCCAGTCCAACAGCGCACTCCAGGTAGTCCGCCAGGGTGATATACTTCGTGGAGCACTGAACCTGGATGCCGCTGTTTGGCAGGCGGAACGAGCCCACACTGCCGAAGTGATCCACGCTGCCGCTTGTGGCCTCTCCCGCGAGATAGCCGCCCATCTCCCGGATCTCCATGGCGTTGATGGCGGCGGAGGAGAAGGTGGCCTCCCCCACCAGGCCCCAGACCTCCACCGCTCCGCTGCGGACCATGGGAGCCAGGAGCATCAGAATGGGAACCAGCACCCCGTCGGAGCCGCCGCTGTTGTTGCGCAGGTCGATGAGGACCTTGTCATAGTCCTTGGCAGACAGGTCCTCTGCCACCTGGGCAGCAAAGGTCTCCATGGGCAGCTCCGGGTCCTCCTGGCAAGTGTTGAACTGGATGTAGTAGGCATCCCCAAGATCCAGGGAGAAGTAGTAGCGGTCCTGGGCCGCGGTGGCCGGGACCTGCGTGCGCCGGCTACTCAGCTGCACCACCGCGGGCCAGGCGGCATCGTCCGAGGCGCTCAGCGCCGACAGTACCACCTCGGCCTCTTCCCCATCCGGCCCGGTAAGGGCCAGGTGCAGCTCCGCTCCGGCGTCCACCACCCCGGTATAGGCCAGCACCTCCGCCGAGGCGATGCACTGGCGCACCTGACGGCGCAGCTTGATGGGGTTGTCACTGCTGAGAAGGCCCCCCAGCTTGTCGCAGACCTGCCCCATGGTCTGGCCGTTCAGCGCCTCGATGGTCCAGCCCAGGTAGGCCGCCTCTGTCTCCGGCAGGCCGGTGACCACCCAGGCCCCGTCGAACCAGCGGATGGAAAACGGGAACATGCTCCCACTGCTGAGCACGCCGCTGATGTTCAGGCTGGTATGGGAGTCCCCGATCATCGCCACCAGGGACTGGAGATCCAGGGCAAAGGTGGCGTCGTCCACCGCGGCGAGGCGGCCCTCGATCTCCGCCTTTTTCGCCAACAGGACCTCCTCGGCGGCATTGGCAAACAGATTGGGGTGGTACTCCTTCAGGGCCTCATACAGGGTATCCAGGTCCTCCCGGCGCTGGGCGGCGGTGTCCTCTCCGGCGGCATAGGCCGGGACAGACAGTACCATCAGCAGAGCAAGAAACAGGGAAACAGCGCGTCGCATCCAATCAACTCCTTCTATCAGATGCTCTTATTATAACATCGCCGTCCCGTTCCGTCTTTTAAGAATTATTTAAGGCCGGTTTAAGATTTCAAAAAGGAAGCGAGGTCCGGGAAGTTCCCGAACCTCGCGTTTCAGTGCGTTGGCTGCGCTGTTTCCAGCGCGTCAATTCTGCTCCTCTTTCCCCTCGATATCAATGGTATCCACCACCGGCGCATCATCGTGGGGGTTATATTGCATATCGTTGAGGGCGTAGTCGATCTCGTCAGAGACCACCGGATGCTCCTTCTTCCGGGTCTGCTCCTCCTTGCCCTCGGTGTCGATCGTATCCACCACCGGCGCGTCGTCATGGGGGTTATACTTCATATCGTTGAGGGCGTAATCGATCTCGTCGGAGACCTCCATCTCCTCATCTTTATTACTGCTGCCTTCCCGCAGGCTCCGCAGCTCCTCCCGCATCTGGGCGATCTTCGCAGCAGAGGCATCAATCTTCTGGTGCCAGGGCAGATAAGCCCCGATATCCCCCTCGCTGCCGGAGGCATAGTCCTGGTGGCAGAGCTTTCCAAGCTCAATCTGTGCCTTCTTGATCTTATCCTGCTCCGCGGCGATCTGCAGGTTCAGCTTCGCGCTCTTGGCCGCGTTCTTCGCCAGCTCCGCGGCGGCAGCGGCAGTCTCCGTCGCTTTTTCCTTAATGCTGTCCATCCATTCCACAGTTCCTTACCGTCCTTTCATATAATACAGCAGAATCCTTCCGCTCGGTTCCGATCAATAGGCCACGCCCCAGATGATATCCGTCTCGCACTCCTTGCCGCAGACCGGGCACTTGCCCATACTCTTTCTCTGCTGGAGCGGCATGCAGCGGGAGGTAACCCCCACCTTCTCCTTCATGGCCAGCTCGCACTCCAGGGAACCGCACCACTTGGTCTTGACGAATCCGCCGTTGTTCTTCTCCAGGATCGCCTTGACCTCCTCCCAGGTCTCTGCCTCGAAGGAGTTGTCCTCCAGATTCTTCTTGGCCATGGCGAACATGTTGTCGTGGATGGCGTCCAGCAGGGACGTCACCGTCTCCTCCAGCGCCTCCAGGGGGACGAAGGTCTTTTCCCCGGTATCCCGGCGGGCGATGCAGCACTGGTTCTTCTCCATATCCTTGGGGCCGATCTCCACCCGGAGGGGCACGCCCCGCATCTCGTACTCTGCGAACTTCCAGCCCGGGCTCTGCTCGCTCTCGTCGATCTTCACCCGGACACCGGCCGCCTGGAGCCGGTCGTAGAGGCCGCGGGCCGCCTCCAGCACTCCCTCCTTATGCTGGGCCACCGGGATCACCACCGCCTGGACGGGGGCGATGCGGGGCGGCAGCACCAGGCCGTTGTCATCGCCGTGGGTCATGATAATGCCGCCGATCAGGCGGGTGGACACGCCCCAGCTGGTCTGATGGGGATAGCTGAGGGTGTTGTTCTTGTCTGCAAAGGTGATGTCAAAGGCCCGGGCGAACCCGTCGCCGAAGTAGTGGCTGGTACCGGCCTGGAGGGCCTTCTTGTCGTGCATCATGCACTCCACGGTGTAGGTCCTCTCCGCGCCGTTGAACTTCTCCTTGTCGGTCTTGACGCCCCGGGTCACCGGCATGGCCAGCACGTTCTCACAGAAGTCGGCGTAGATATTCAGCATCCGCACCGTCTCCTCCACGGCCTCCTCCGCCGTGGCGTGCATGGTGTGGCCCTCCTGCCACAGGAATTCCCGGTGGCGCAGGAAGGGGCGGCTGGTCTTCTCCCAGCGCAGCACGCTGCACCACTGGTTATAGAGCTTGGGCAGATCCCGCCAGGAGTGGATGATATTCTTGTAGTGCTCGCAGAACAGCGTCTCGCTGGTGGGGCGGATGCAGCAGCGCTCCTCCAGCTTCTCACTGCCGCCCATGGTGACCCATGCGCACTCGGGAGCAAACCCCTCCACGTGGTCCTTCTCCTTCTGCAGGAGGCTCTCGGGGATCAGCATGGGCAGGTATACGTTTTCATGGCCGGTCTTTTTGAACTCCGCGTCCATGATGCGCTGAATATTTTCCCAAATGGCGTAGCCATAGGGACGGTAGATGAACATGCCCTTGATGCTGGAGTAGTCGATGAGCTCCGCCTTGGTGCACACATCGGTAAACCACTGGGCAAAATCTACATCCCGGGAGGTGATGGCCTCCACCTGTTTCTTGTCCTTCGCCATAGTATCTCTCCTCATATTATATAAAAAGATAGCGTATCTATCTAAGTTTTTATTGTATCGGCCCCGGGCGAAAATGTCAAGGGATACTCACCCCAATTCCCGCTGTCCTCCTGCTGGTTGCAAAATGGCGGGCATTTGTGGTAGAATAGCGCCGCGCAACCGCAAATTGACAGAGAAATCTGCAAACGCAACACCAAATCGGTGGCGTTGCGGCTGGTTCCACGGTAGGATAGGGCTACCAAATTCACAAGGAGGACACACCCCTATGGCTTTTTCCGACAACCTGCAATATCTCCGCACCCGGCAGAACCTCACCCAGGAGCAGCTGGCTGAGCAGCTGGACGTATCCCGCCAGAGCGTCAGCAAATGGGAGGGCGGTCAGAGCTTCCCGGAGATGGACACCATCCTGCGCCTGTGCGACCTGTTCTCTGTCTCCCTGGACACCCTGCTCCGGGGCGACGCGGCGGCGGAGGCCCAGGCGGACACCGCCGGGTATGACCGGCACATGAACCTCTTCACCCGGCAGGTGGCGCTGGCGGTGGCCGGTATCATTATAGGCGTTTCGCTGATGATGTCCACCATGGCCTTCGGCCTCCCGGAGCCCCTCGCCACCGCCCTGTTCCTGCTGATCCTCACGGCTGCTGTCGTCGTCTTAGTCGCCTGCGGCATCCAGCACGACAACTTCTGCAAGCGCTATCCGGTAATCCCGGACTTCTACCCCCAGGAGGAGAAGGACGCCTTCCACCAGAAATTCGTCTGGCTTATGGCCGGCGGCGTGGGGGCCATCCTCTTTGGCGTCATCGCCATGCTGCTGTTTTTCTCCGTCTTCCCGGAGGAGGAATTTTATGAGCTCCTGGCCGGGGCGGTGTTCCTGCTGGTCGTGGCGGGGGCGGTCGCCGTCTTTATCTACGGCGGGATGCAGGAGGAGAAATACAAAATCTGGAAATACAACCGGGACAACAACCCCACCCCTGAGGCCAAAAAGCGGCTGAACCTCATCAACACGGTCTGCGCCTGCATCATGCTGGCGGCCACGGCGGTGTATGTGGGCCTGGGCCTGACCCTGGACCTGTGGGGCACCGCCTGGTGGGTCTTTGCTGTGGGCGGCATCCTCTGCGGGGGCGCCGTGGTCATCCTGGATCCCTATAAGGGGGAGGACTGAGCAGAACACAACCACCAGCTTCGCTGGTGGTTGGCACTATGCGGGCATAGCCCTTTGTTCCTCGCGGACGCATACAACGCTTAATACGGTCTGCCAGCTGCGTGGGGCCTGTTACTTGCCGCCCGTAAACGGGCCATTTGACGGGATCCTCAGTTGTTCTCCCGTCTCGTCCTCTTTTTGCTGGTTTCTCACATATTCTGTAATTCAGTTCTCGTTCCTCCCTACTGTATCCACATAGTACCCTCTACACCAAAATTCCCGGTTTCGGTACTTGTATTTCAGCTCGCCGAATTGCTCATACAGCATCGTGCTGCTCTTCCCTTTCAGATACCCCATAAAGTACGACACCGAGATTTTCGGCGGTATCTCCACAAACAGGTGGATATGGTTGGGGCACGCTTCCGCTTCTATGATCCTTACCCCTTTCCACTCGCACAACTGCCGCAGTATCTTCCCTATTGCCGCTTTCTTTTCTTTGTAAAATACTTTCCTGCGGTACTTCGGCGCAAATACAATATGATATTTGCAATTCCATCGCGTATGAGATAAACTATTCATGTCATTCAGTCCCATCTGAATGCCCTCCCTTTGCTATTCTCTGTGCAGTTGGCAGACCGCACTCTCATTATAGCAAAGGGAGGTTTTTCTTGTTTATCGCCATAGGCTTTTGTGTACCACCCGCCTAGCGAGTGGTGTTGGACTACAAAAAGGCCGCCCCGGTGGCTTCCGGGGCGGTCCTGACGGAAAATGTTACTCCGTCCGCCAGAAGCGGACGCTGCGGGGCGGCAGCTCGCTGCCGCCGCCAAAGTCGTGGGGCGCGCCGGTGATGAGATCCGTGGCCCGGCCTGCCTGTGCGTCAAAGTGGGCGGTAAAGGGCGCGCTGTCGGCGTTCACCGCCACCAGCACCCGCTCCCCCTCTACAGCCCGCTCAAAGATGATCTGCCGGTTGGTCAGCAGCACGTTCCGGTAGCCGCCGTACTGCAGTGCCCGGCTGCCGTGGCGGGCCGCCGCCAGGGCGGCGATCCAGTCGGTGAGGCTGTTCCACTCCGGCCGCTCCAACGCCGGGCGCAGCGCCGCGTCCCCGTCGGCCTTCCGCCCTTGGATGCCCCACTCGCTGCCGTAGTACACCGCGGGCACGCCGGGCATGCCGAAGAGCAGCCCATAGGCTGGCTGCAGGTGCCCCGGTTCCCGGAGGATCGAGGCGATGCGCTCCACGTCGTGGTTGTCCAGGAAGCTCAGGAGGTGGGCTCCCCGGTAGACCGTCCAGGGCTCCGGCCCAAACTGCCGGGCCAGGCTGTGGCCGATCTCAAAAAGGTTCTGGTCATTGAAGCTGGACCACAGGCCCTTGTAGCACTCGTAGTTGGTGACGCTGTGGCACAGCCCCTCCCCCATCCAGCGGTTGTAATCCCCGTGGAGGGTCTCCCCCATGAGGACGAAGTCCGGCTTCAGCGTGTCCGTAAAGGCCCGCAGCTGCCGCAGGTACTCCACCGGCAGGCAGTAGGCCACATCCAGCCGCAGCCCGTCGATGCTGTAGTCCGCCACCCAGCCCCGGATCGCCTCAAACTGGTGCTGCACCACCGCCGGATTCTGGAGGTTCAGCTTCACCAGCTCATAGTGGCCCTCCCAGCCCTCGTACCAGAAGCCGTCGTTATCATTGCTGTTGCCGTTGAAATCAATGTGGAACCAGTCTTTGTAGGCGCTGTCCCACTTCTTCTCCTGCACGTCCCGGAAGGCCCAGAAGCCCCGGCCCACGTGGTTGAACACCCCATCCAGCAGCACCCGGATGCCGGCATCGTGGAAGGCAGCGCACACGCGCTGCAGGTCCTCCTTCGTCCCCAGGCGGCAGTCCACCCGGTTGTAGTCCCGGGTGTCATACCCATGGCGGTCACTTTCGAAGAGGGGATTGAGCAGCACCGTGTCCGCCCCCAGCTTCCGGATGTGCTCCACCCAATCCAACAGGCGCAGGATGCGGTGCTCCGTCACACCGTCGTTGTCCGCCGGCGCGCCGCACAGCCCCAGGGGATAGATCTGGTACACCACCGCTTCATCAAACCACATAGCCCTTCTCCTTTATCGAAAAAATCGTCGGCTTTTATCATAGCCCATAGATATAGTCTCTGTCAATTCCCGTCCCACAGGGATTGGAGACCCCGCAGGATCAGCTGCCCCGCCAGCTTCGCCATGTCCGCCGGCGTCTCCCGGAAGCCCCGCCGGGCCCAGGTCCCCACCAGGTTCACCGTGCCGGACACCACGAACTCCAGGTAGTAGTTGGGCTCCGACACATCCCCCAGGGGATAGAGCCCCGCCCACTCCCGCAGGCACCGCTGGTAGATCACCTGGCTGAACCGGCGGAGAAAGCGGTCCGCCGTCTGCTGCCCCAGGAAAACCGGCATCAGTGCCCGGTTTTCCTCCACAAAGCAGAACACATCCGACAGCAGGGGCGCGAGGTCCCGGGTCAGATCGTCCGGCGCGTGGCGGTCCAGCAGGGCCTGAAAGGCCTCCAGCAGCTCGTTTTCCATCTGCTCCAGCATATCGTACAAATCTGTATAGTGTGCGTAAAAGGTGCCCCGGTTCACATCCGCCCGGTCCGTCAGCTCCCGGACTGTGATCTCCCGGACCGGCTTCTCCAGCAGCAGCTGCGTCAGCGCGCGCTTCAGCTGCTCCCGGGTGCGCCGGACCCGGCGATCCAATTTCTGCTCCATGCCGTTCCTCCTCCGATCTGCCGCCGTCTGAAAAACTTAACAAATCGTTTACAGAATTATCCGACACTCATCACAACAGCTGTCGGCTTTCAGACGACAGCACAAAATCTGCCGATTGTTTTCGTGACAGTTCCTACTATAATAGAAAATAGAAAAATAATCAACACCTGTTTTTTAACAGACAGGAGGCGCTTCATGGCCTATATATCCTTTGAAAATGTAGAAAAAATCTATCAGATGGGCGAGGTCACCATCCACGCGGTGGATGGCATCACCTTTGAGATCGAAAAGGGCGAATTCGCCATCATCGTAGGCCCCTCCGGGGCGGGCAAGACCACGGTGCTGAACATGCTGGGAGGCATGGACAGCTGCAGCAGCGGCACCATCACCGTGGACGGCGCCCTGGTCAGCAGCTACACGCCAAAACAGCTCACCACCTACCGGCGCTACGACATCGGCTTTGTCTTTCAGTTCTACAACCTGGTCCAGAACCTGACGGCCCTGGAGAATGTGGAGCTGGCGGCTCAGATCTGCAAGGAGCCCCTGGACGCGGCGGAGGTGCTGGAGCACGTGGGGCTGGGCCACCGGGTGGACAACTTCCCCGCCCAGCTCTCCGGCGGCGAGCAGCAGCGGGTGGCCATCGCCCGGGCCCTGGCCAAAAACCCCAAGCTCCTGCTGTGCGACGAGCCCACCGGGGCGCTGGACTATGTCACCGGCAAGCAGATCCTCAAGCTTCTCCAGGACACCTGCCGCCAGGAGGGCATGACCGTGGTGGTGATTACCCACAACACCGCTCTGACCCCCATGGCAGACCGGGTCATCCACATTAAAAACGGCAAGGTGGCGGCCATGGAGCAAAACGACCACCCCACGCCGGTGGAGGCGATCGAGTGGTGAAGGGGAAAGGAAAAAGCAAGCGAAAGAAAAACCGCCTGCTCACCGACGCGCTGCGGGAGGTCCGCCACACCAGGAGCCGCTTTCTCTCCATTTCTCTCCATCCTGGTGCTCTCGGCCCTGGCGGTGGCATTTCTGTCGGGCCTGCGCACCACGGCGCCGGATATGGAGTATACAGCGGACAACTACTACGACGCCGTCCACCTCATGGACGGCTATGTCCTCTCTACGCTGGGCATCGTGGAGGAGGATCTGGACGCCCTCTCCGCCGCGCCGGGCATCCAGGCGGTGGAGGGGGGCTACACCCTGGACGCGGTGGCAGAGGACAGCATCGTCATTGTCCGCTCCCTGCCGGAGGAGATCAACCTCCTCACCGTGGAGGAGGGGCGGCTGCCGGAGCGCTCCGACGAGTGCGTCACAGAGGAACTGCTCCTTCTGGACCTGGGGCTGGAAATTGGGGACACCCTCTCCATCGTCCCCGGCGAGGACAACGTCGACGCCCTGGAGCGCCAGGAATACACCATCGTGGGCACTGTCAGCAGCCCCCTGTACGTCAGCACCGACCGGGGCACCTCGTCCCTGGGCACCGGGAGCGTGTCAGCCTATGTCTACATCCCGGCGGAGAACTTCACCTGGGACTATTACACCGTGGCTTTCTTCACCGGGGAGGGGCTGGCGGAGCTGGACAGCTACAGCAACGCCTACGACGACCAGGCGGAGGCCCTGGTGGACAGCTTGGACGGCCTGGCCGAGGAGCGGGCCCAGCTGCGCCAGGACAACCTCGTCGGGGAGGCCCAGGCGGAGATCGACGATGCCCAGGCGGAACTGGACGACGCCAAGGTCGAACTGGAGGACGCCCGGGCGGAGGCCGAGCAGGAGCTGGCAGACGCTCAGGCGGAGCTGGACGACGCCCGCCGGGAATTGGACGACGGCTGGAGCGAATACTACGACGGCGTGCAGGAGCTGGAGGACTCTGTGGCCGAGGCGGAGCAGGAGATCGCCGACGGCCAGAAGGAGCTGGACGACGCGCTGGTGGAGCTCAACGACGGCGAGGCAGAGCTGGCGGATGCCCGGGTGGAGCTGGACGACGGCTGGGACGACTACTATGACGGTCTGGCCCAGTACGAGGACGCCGAGGCGGAGTTTGACGAGGGCTACCAGGACTATCTGGACGGTGTGGAGGCCTATGAGGACGGGCTGGCGGAGTACGAGTCCGGCCGCCGGCAGCTGAACCGTGCCCTCACCCAGCTCAACGACGGCGAGGCGGAGTACTCTACCAACAAACAGCAGCTTGACCAGTTCGTTCAGACCTATCTTCTGCCCGACCTGATGGAGGGCGGCCTGAACTACGGGACTCCAGATGCCCTGTACAGCGTCCTGGCAGCAGAGGGCAGCGACACTACGGGGACCGTCCACAGAGCCGTTCAGGGTGCTCTGGACGGTCTTTGGGCCGAGATCAGCCAGCTGCAGACCGCTGTCGACATGCTAGATACATTAGAACCGGCAAAAGAACAACTGGATTCTCAGATCCCGCCTTTGCAATCCCGCTTGAGCCAGGTAAACGCGTCGATCCAGGTGCTCAATGATAAGGTCAGTGCCGGTGGAACGCTGACAGACGAGGAGCAGGCGCAGCTGACTTCTCTGCTGCAGGCCCAATCCGAACTGGAGGCCACGCTGAATGGCGAGGGAGAAAATCCCGGTTTGTTGGCGCAGCAGCAGCAAGTAAACGAATCGTTGGCAGAAATCGATACGCAGCTTTCCGCCCGGGGTCTGGATCGGAACGCCGCAAGAACCATGCTGGCCCAGTTTGAGTCCATGGAGGATCAGATCCCCGCAGATGCCGAAGCGGTCCGCAGCTCCTACAGCCAGCTGGCTGCCGCCCGGCGGAAACTGGACGACGGATGGGACGAGTACTACGACGGCTCCGCCCAGCTCCGTGCCGCCCGGCGGCAGCTGGATGACGCGGAGGAGGAGCTGGACGCGGCCCGGGAGGAGATCGAGGCGGGCCAGGCGGAGCTGGATGAGGCCAAGGCAGAGCTGGACGATGCCTATGAGCAGCTGCTGGACGGCGAGGCCGACTATGCCGACGGCCGGGCCGAGCTGGACGAGGGCTGGCAGGACTACAACGACGGTCTCCAGGAATTAGAGGACGCCAGGGCGACCTTGGCCCAGGAAACCACGGACGCCCAGGCGGAGCTGGACGACGCCTATCGGGAGCTCCAGGATGGTGAGGCCGACTATGCCCAGGGCGTCCAGGATTACGAGGACGGCAAGGCCGAGGCGGAACAGAAGATCAGCGACGCCGAGAATGAGATCGGAGAGGCCGAGGACAAGCTGGCGGAGGCCCAGTGGGAATTGGACGATCTGGACGACTGTGAGTGGTACGTCCTCGGCCGCGACACCAACGTGGGCGTGGTGGGCTACTCCCAGGACGCCGAGCGGGTGAGCAATCTGGCGGACATCTTCCCCATCATCTTCTTCCTGGTGGCGGCTCTGGCTTGTCTGACCACCATGACCCGCATGGTGGAGGAGCAGCGCACCCAGATCGGATCCCTGAAAGCCCTGGGCTTCGGCCGGCTGGCTATCAGCATCAAATATATCGGCTACGCCTTTTCTGCCAGCCTCCTGGGCGGCATTGCGGGACTGCTGATCGGCTGCACGCTGATCCCCCTGGTGATTGCCAACGCCTTCCGCATCATGTACAACATCCCATCCCTACAGTTCCTGCCCCAGCCGGGCATCTGTATCCTGGCGGTGGCGGCGGCGGTGCTCTGTACCACGGGCGCCGCAGTGTGGGCCTGCGCCTCCACCCTGATGGCCACCCCCGCCAACCTCATGCGCCCCAGGGCGCCCAAGGCCGGCAAGCGGGTATTTCTGGAGTATATCCGCCCCCTGTGGCGGCACCTGAGCTTTACCTGGAAGGTCACCATGCGCAATCTTTTCCGCTATCAGCGCCGGTTCTGGATGACCGTCATCGGCATTGGCGGGTGTACCGCCCTGATCGTCACCGGCTTTGGCCTCCACAACTCCATCTTCGATATTCTGGATAAGCAGTTTGACGAGGTCTTCCTCTACGACGCCACCGTGGGGCTGGAGGACCACCTGACAGACCGGCAGTGGAACATTGTCACCTCCTATCTGGACGGGAGCGAGGCGGTGGAGCAGTGGCTGCCCAGCTACCAGGAATCCGTGGACGCCTCCACGGACAGCCGGACAGTGGAAGCCGTCACCCTCTTTGCCGTTTCGGACCAGGAGGAATTCTCCCGCTTTGTGGACCTTCGCCACCGGCTGGACGACGCGCCGGTGGCGCTGGAGGACGGCGGCGTGGTACTCTCAGAGAAGCTCTCGGAGCTGCTGGGTGTCGGCGTAGGAGACAGCATCACCTTAGACGGGGACAGCCGGGTCACGGCTCCTGTAACAGACATTGTGGAGAACTATGTCCAGCACTATGTCTACCTCACCGAAGACTACTACACCCAGCTGTTCCAGGAGGACATCAGCGATAACGTTCTGCTCTTGTCTTACGCCGATAACAACAGCGAAATTTCCGACCAGGTCTCCACCGCCCTGATGGCCATGAATGGCGTGGCGTCCTACTCCTATATTGCTACTGTCCGCGATACATTTACCGAGAGTATGAACAGCGTGGACTATGCGGTCATGATTATTATTGTGGCCGCTGCCGCCCTGGCCTTTGTGGTACTCTACAACCTGACCAACATCAACATCACCGAGCGAACCCGTGAGCTGGCGACGCTGAAGGTCCTTGGGTTCTATGACGGAGAAACCTCCGCCTATGTCTACCGGGAAAATATCTTCCTCACACTGTTTGGCATTGTGCTGGGGCTGTTTCTGGGGCGCCTGCTCCACAGCTGGCTGGTGCTGACAGTGGAGGTGGACATGGTGATGTTCGGCCGCACGGCCCCGCCCTATGCCTACATCCTGGCAGCAGTCCTGACCGTGATCTTCTCCTTGGCCGTCAATGTTGCCGCCCACTTCAAGCTGAAAAAAGTGGATATGGTGGAAAGCCTGAAAACGGTGGAATAAATGACAGGCCCATGAAAAGCCGGCGACGTAATGTCCCGGCTTTTCAGCATGTTTTATCAGTTCTTTTCCCTTCCCGCCTCCCCCAAATGGCATGGATTTTCAAACAGGCGCATATATATGAACCAACTCGGGATAGGGAGTGTGTCAGTTTGAAGGGAAATATCGAGGAACGGGCCTGCGATCTGGCCGTCTACATCATAGAGAACCGGGCCACTGTCCGGGCCGCCGCTCAGAAGTTCGGCATCAGCAAGAGCACGGTGCATAAAGATCTCAGCGAGCGTCTTCCACTGTATAACCGCCCTCTGTATCTCCAGGTCAAGGCCATTCTGGATGAGAACAAGGCCCAGCGCCACATTCGCGGCGGCATTGCCACCCGCAAAAAATACCGCGGGGATGCCTGAGGCATCCCCCGCGGGCCGCAAATCCAGGGGACAAGTCCCCCAATAGCACCAACTCCAATCTTGCTTCATAAAATGGGACAGAACCGCAAGAAATGGAGGAAAAAATAATGCTCCCATCTTCCCGCCGCATTTCCCAGCCTCAGATACCCTCTGCTTCCGCCCCTGCCGCCATGCCCATGCGCCGCTATGCCCACCCCATCTCTGTTACATACGCACCGCCCACTGTTCTGGATCAGGAGGGGCTCCAGTGGATCTACGCCACCCTCTACGCCCAGTCCGTTGCACTGGAGGAGATCAAGGCACTTCTCAAAAGTGGTAACAACTTGTAAACAAATCGAAAACAAATAGTGACAGGTTTCCCCGACTTCTTGTAACCGACGTTAATTTGTGCTATAAATGAGTTATGCTGTTGGGGGAACCTGTCACCAAGCAGTTCCCCAACTCACCCAATTCAGAAACCAAAGGAGTCTCTTCCCATGTCCCGTCCAACAAAGCACCACCGTCGGCGCTCCCGTGGGGAGCGCGCTGTTCTCGTTGTGGCAATCCTGTTATTTGTCTGTGCCGGCCTCGTGGGGGCCTGGCTGTGCTTTGCCCGTCCCCCAGAACTGGACGACCCTGCCACAAATACGTCGGACACATCGGATCACCAACAAGGCAGTAACAGCAGCTCAGGTACCGACGAGGAGCCTGTCCGCCAGCGCAGGAAAAACTGCTTTACCATCCTGGTGTCCGGCCATGACGATGACAACGGCGGCAGCGACACCAACATCCTGGTGATGGTGGACCCGGACCAGGGGGAGATCAACGCCGTGAGCATCCCCCGGGACACCCTGATCAACACCGACTGGAATGTTCCAAAATTCAATGCTGCCTACAACGTGGGCGGCGTGGAGCGGCTGTGCCAGGAGCTGTCCAATCTGCTGGGCATCCCGGTGGACTACTATGTGGCTGTGGACCTGGAGGGCTTTGTGGAGCTGGTGGACGCCATTGGCGGCGTCAACTTCGAGGTGCCCATCGACATGGACTATGACGATCCCACCCAGAACCTCCACATCCACTTTAAGAAGGGGATGCAGTACCTGAACGGGGAGGACGCCCTGAAGGTGGTCCGTTTCCGCCAGAACAACGACGGCACCGGCTATGGCACCATGGACATCGGCCGCATCCAGACCCAGCAGGACTTCCTCATCACCGTGGCCAAGCAGATGCTCTCCAGCCTCAGCCTGGACATGCTGAACACCTATGCCGACCTGTTCGTGCAGTATGTGGACACGGAGCTGACCGTGGGCAACCTGGTGTGGCTGGGCCAGCAGCTCCTTACCATCGGCATGGACAATGTACACTTTTACACGCTCTCCGGCGAGAGCCGGTATCTGACTACCGAGGACTTCTGGGACGGCAGCTACTATGTGCTGGACGCCCAGGCGGCCCTGGAGCTCGTCAACGACTCCTTCAATCCCTATGACCAGCCGCTGACGCTGGAGGATATGGATATCCTGGTCCCCGCGTCCTGACGCCCCATGCGGGGCAGAAAGAGGTACAATCCCATGAAAAAACGCTTCTGCGCTCTGGTTCTCGCGGTCGTTGCGCTTCTCGCCTCTCTGCCGGCCATGGCCGCCGGCGGCGGTTCTATGGGAAATTTCACCCCCATCCGCTCCTATGATGGGCGCTTCACCGATGTCGCAGAAAGCAGCTGGTACTATGACAACATTGCCTACCTCTACGAACTTGGTCTGACCGATGGCCAAACTGCATCCTCTTTTGGCGTCTCCGCCAACATTACCATCGGCGAGGCCCTGAGTTTTGCCGCCAGAATCCACAGCACTTACTACCTGGGGGGGCCGGAAATCGGGCCCCAGTCCTACTACTCCCCGGGCATGCCCTGGTATACGCCCTATCTCCACTATCTCAGCTCCAGCGGCATCAGCACTGCAGCCCAATTTTCCGGCCAATACAGCCATTCTGCCACTCGTGCACAGATGGCCTGTATTCTTGGAAACATCCTTCCAGACAGTGAATTTCCCGCAATCAATGACACTGCGGTTACCATGGGATACGCTCAGCGCCTTTACATCACCGACGTCAACGACTACACGCCCTATCAATCGGATATCCTGCAGCTCTACCGCTGGGGCATCCTCACCGGCTCCGACAGCCGGGGCTCCTTCTATCCAGACGCCTATATTACCCGCAGCGAATTTGCCGCTATGCTAACCCGCCTGGTCAATCCGAGTCTGCGCCTCACGCTGGCCTGGGATGTGACCTCCGCCTATTCCGCCGAGGGCACCACCTATGCCGATCTGGTCCAGGGGGGGCTCTCCTACACTACCCATTCACTGGAGGCCGCCGATGCCATTGACGCCAATATCCGCCATATGCTGAAAACCGGCTCCAATACCATTACCCTGCGGTATGATCCCGCGTCCCTTACCCGCTCCTTTGTAACGGATCTGATGAACCGCTATCTCAGCACCATTCGCACCTATATTGAACAGGGGTACAACGCAGTTACCTGCAATTACAGCACCAGCAGCGGCACCGTCACCTTCCGGTTTTACAGCAGCCTTTTCTCTGACAATCTTTTCAGCTCTGCCCGTGAAAAAACGATGGAGGCCGCCATCGCGGTCCATGACCACCTGTGGCAGACCGGTACGGTCACAGCCGGGATGACCGAGTGGGAAAAAGCCCGTGCCTACTACACCTGGATCTGTGACAACACCGCCTATGACTACCGAGCTACAGACACCTCCCTCTCCCACAGCGCCTACAGTCTCTTTACTATAGGCAGCGCCGTGTGCGACGGGTATACTGCCGCCTACAATCTGCTTTTGAAGCTGGAGGGTATCGCCTGCTCCACGGCCTCTACTACAGACCACATTTGGACAGTAGCCACCTTGGACGGTACTACAGTCCACATTGATCCCACCTGGGGAGATCAGGCGGGGTACACCAACTACACCTATTTTGGCATGACCCCCGCTTTCTCCCTCTCCCGCTTCCAATAGCCTCTGCATCATTGAACAGGCCGCCCCACTGATACCGGGCGGCCTGTTTTCTATAATATTGCGCCAGAGTCAGAAGCAGCAGCGGCCATCTCGGTCCACAGCAAAGGAGAGGCTGTAATAAGCGGCCATGGCCCGGATCAGATAGTCCGTATCCATGACTCCCGCCGTTTCGTAGGGGGAGTGCATTGCCAGCTGCGCAAGGCCGATGTCCACACTATACAGGGATGCGTGGGCCAATGCAATGTTTCCCAAGGTGGAGCCACCGGGTAGATCCGAGCGGTTGGCAAAGTGCTGCACCGGAACTTCTGCCCTGCGGCACACCTCCGTGAACACTGCCTGAGAGAGCGCATCGGTGGTATAACGCTGGCTGGCACTGTGCTTGATCACCACGCCGCCATTGAGGTGGGGGCGGTGGGTGGGATCCGCGTACTCCGGGTGGTTGGGATGCACGGCGTGGGCGTTGTCGGCGGACACCAGAAAGCTGTTGGCCGCCGCGACCGGGTAATCCGCCCCCAGCACAGCGCAGAGCCGCTCCAGCGTCCGCTGCAGGAAATCGCTGTCCGCACCCTGACGGGTGCTGCTGCCCACCTCCTCATTGTCAAAGAGGCAGTATACCGGGAGGCTCTCCCCGGGTTCCGCGGCCAAAAAGCCCTTCAGGCAGCCGAAGGCACACTGCAGGTCATCCAGCCGGGGCGCGGAGACAAATTCCATCCCAGCCCCCCAGATAGAGCCCCTCTGCCGGAGATATAGAAACAAATCCATCCCCAGGAGATCGGTCTCTCCGGCCCCAACCATCTCTGCCACCATGGCACGCAGCTTTCCCTTGTCCTCAACAGTACCGAACAGAGGCATCATATCGGTTTTCGGGTCGTATTTCAGGCCGTTGTTGGCCTCCCGGTTCATGTGGATCGCCACGCTGGGGATCAGCAACAGATCCCGGTCAATCTTGACCAGCCGGCTCTCCACCCCCTCTGCCGTCCGAACCAGTACCCGTCCTGCCACCGAAAGAGGCCGGTCCAGCCATGGGGCGCAGAGCATCCCGCCATAGCGCTCGGTATTTAACCGGAGATAGTTTTCCGGCCCCTCTAATTCTCCATTCTCCTTGATCTGGAACGTAGGGGAGTCGCTGTGGCTGGCGCTGAGCAGAAATCCTTTCCATGTCCCGACAGGCACCTGGAACGCGATGAGAGCGGAACCATTTCGCGTCACGTAACACCGTTCCCCCGGCGCAATGCTCCACGGCTCGCCCTCCGCCAGGGCGCGATACCCCGCCGCCTCCAGCTCCCGGCGCACCCGCTCCACCGCGTGGAAGGGACTGGGGCTCTCATCAATAAACTCCATGAGCTCCATGGTGATATTCTTTCCCATGGTGATCCTCCTTTTTCTCTGGTTGCTGCCCTCTATCTTAACACAAAACTGCCGGGCTATCCACTCCAAAAGGGGGAGCGCCTATCGGCGCTCCCCTGTACATGCTCCGTTATGTACCTGCCGCAGCGTCTGCCGGCCCTACGTTCCAGAAGAAATATGTCCCATCGGCAAGGCCATACACCCCTGTCAGCCCATCTGACAGCTGAGAGGTTCGTCCGTAATAAAACAGCGGCACTACTCCGCAGCTGCTCAACAAGATCTGCTCCGCATCGTGAAGGCATGCCTCCCTTGCGGAATTGCTGGCCGTCTCCGGCACCACATACAGCAGCAGGTCATACGCCCGGTCATTGAAGCCGATCAAATTACCGCCGATGGCACCGGCCTCTGAATCCCAGCGGTTGAGGAATGCTGTTGCGTCATCATAGGCTGCATCAAATCGGAAGGCCGCCATAGTGAACTCCCCCGCTAAAAGCCGGGTGCGCAGCTCCGTTCCATCCAGCGGATCCAGTGCCACAGTCACATTCAGCATCTCCTGCCAGAGGCTCTGCAGATACTCCGCCACCGCCTGGTTCTCCGGTGTATCCTCATAGAGATACGTCACCTCTGGGAAATCCTGGCCATTGGGATATCCCGCCTGGCTCAGGAGCTCCTGTGCAGTGGAGGCCCGCTCTTCACGGGTCGTTTCTGTCTGGGAGGCGCTGGCATCACCCACCGCCCGGTAATCCCAAACAGTCATTTCAGCTTCATTATCAGCCCCATTGAGCAGATCTTCCGGCAGCTGAACCGAGCCCGTCTCCTCCTGCCGATCTTCCTGCCATTGGTCGTCCCGGTTAACAATCCCATGGGGGACAAAGCCGGTAGCGGCGGTAGCAGTGACACTCCCTGCTGCAGCCACCAACTCCTCCGTGTCAACACATGCGGCAAACGCCTGGCGTACAGTCTCATTGTCAAAAGGCGCAGCCAGGTTGTTCAGGAGCAGGGCATATGTTGAAGGCTCCGCCTCCACCGTCAAGGTCCCCGCCTCCGACCGGCTCTCGATCTCCGACTCTGGGAGACCTACCAGGAAGTTCAGCTCCCCATCCGTCAGCTCCTGATAAGCGCTTTCCGCATCCCCCAGCCAGGAGAAGGAGATCTGCTGGGCCTGGACAGAGGCCGCACCATAATATGTCTCGCTCTTCTCCAGCACAATACCATCATCACTGATGGACTGAACCGTATAGGGTCCATTGGTGACAATGGATGCCGCCGCGGTGCCCCAGGCAGCGCCATACTCCTCCACCACATCCGCCCGAACCGGCATTGTCAGAGTGCCTGCGCAAAAAGTATCCAGGAAATAGGCGCACTGCTCTGTGATTTTGATCACCAGGGTCTGGTCATCCTCTGCATACACGCCGGTAAGGAGGGTGCCATCCCGGTTCCCCCACGCCTGGTCAAATCCTTCCACCATATAGAGCTGATGGATCGTCCCCGGCGGGTTTTCCATGCTGAACAGCCTCTGCCAGCCGTATACAAAATCCGACGCAGTTACGCTCTCTCCATCCGACCACCTAGCATCGCTGCGGATGAGAAAAGTGTAGGTGGTAGAACCATCGTTGTTCTTCTCTTCCGTATAGCTGCTGGCCATACCATTGGCCAGCACAGCCTTACCCGTTCCATCGTCCTCCCACCGCAGCAGGTTCTCAAACAGATGATAGGTAATGGTCTCTGTATTGGAGGCCGCCGCCCGCGCCGGGTCCAGGTCGCTAGCCGGCCCTGTACACCGGACTGAGAGGCTGAAGGTATCGCCTTCCACCGTCCCCGCCGAGCTCTCCCCCTCACCGTTTCCACCACAGCCGGACAGGGCCGACAGCAGCAGCACGGCGCTCAAACATATTGCAAGCCATCGCTTCATAGGCTGGTGCTCTCTCCTTTGTTAAAATGCTGACGCTTATCATAAACGCAGGGTTCATTATACCCGTTTTTCCGTCCATTGTAAAGGCGGCTGGCGAGAAAGGTTACAAATATTTACAATTTTTTCAAAATTGGGCAAAAAAGCGGGGACAGCTTCCATTTTCTGGAATTCTGTCCCCCCCATTGCTGCAAAAAAAGCAGATTTATGCCTCTATCAAATGGCCTTCGCTGTCAAATTTCATCTGGGTAATCTCATTGCGGGTGTGCTTGGCAATGTCATCCAGACGAACCATATCCGGATAGTCCGCTACCAGGGTAAATGCCACGCCATGGCGTCTGGCACGGCCGGTGCGGCCGATGCGGTGGACATAGTACTCGTTCTCATCGGGCACATCATAGTTGATGACCGCGTCCACATCGTCCACATCAATCCCCCGGGCCGCCACATCCGTGGCCACAAATACCCGCAGCTCCCCCCGGCGGAATTTTGCCATGACTTTCTCCCGCTTCACCTGGGGGATATCACCATGGATGCATTGCGCATCCACGCCCCGCAGCTGCAGCAGATGGCTCACCCGCTCCGTGCTGCCCTTGGTGTTGCAGAAGATCATCACCCGGTCATAGTTCCCGTCGTTCAGGATCTTTTCCACTGTATCCAGCTTCTCATTCATAGGCACATCAAGACGGTATTGACGGATATCCGGCTTATTCTCTTCCACTGCCCGGACGGTGATCTCCTCCGCGTCCCGCTGGTAGACCCAGGCGATATCCATGACCTCCCGGCTGATGGTAGCGGAAAAGAGCCCCAGGTTCCTCCGGTTCTTCATCTGGTCCAGCAGCCGGGTCACGTCGTGGATAAAGCCCATGTCCAGCATCCGGTCCGCCTCATCCAGCACCACCGTCTCCACCTTGTCCAGCCGGACAGTGTGCCGCTTGAGGTGATCGCCAAGGCGCCCCGGCGTGGCAATCACAATTTGCGGCTTCTTTTTCAATGTATCAATCTGCTTTCCGATGGGCTGGCCTCCGTACAGGCAGACCATGCGGATGCCCGCCTTGAACTGGGCGATTTCCCGCATCTCACTGGTAATCTGCAGCGCCAGCTCCCGGGTGGGGGCCAGGATCACCGCCTGCACGTCGCTGCTGTCTGTGTCGATGTGCTCCACGATCGGAATACCGAAGGCGAAAGTCTTCCCGGTGCCGGTGGGGGCTTTTGCCGTGACATCCTTCCACGCCATCATGGGCGGGATGCACCCGGCCTGGACCGGGGTGGACTGCTCATAGCCCTTTTTCTTCAATGCGTGCAGCATCTCCTCCGACAGCCCCAGGCTGTCAAAGGGCACGCCCTGTGCGATCTCCATAGCTGTTCCTTTCTATCTCATATGGGAGCAAAAAGCTATCATACTCCCCCATTTTAGTATGGAATCAGTATAACACAAAGAAAAGAAGCCCGCAAGTCCCTTCAAAACCGCTGTTGCTTCCCCGCTTGCCCGTGGGAAGGCTAGCGCTGGGCGCCCCCTGCTCCGTGGGGCATCCGGTTCCATCCGAGGCGGACTCCCCCATACTGGATCTTACAAACAAATAGGAGGGCCGCAAGCCCTCCCTGTCCTCTCACGATGCCCTTCTGCCCTCAGCCCTCATCCTCCGCGGCCTGCAGATATTCCTCCTCCGCCTCCCGGATGGCGGCGCGCAGCATCTCGGCAGTCTCAATTATGCGCTTGGGGTCATTGATGTCATATACCATATATTGCAGCGCGTCGTCCGCTCGGCCCAACAGCGTGGCATAGAGTTTTTTGTAATCTAACACGATAACATCCTTCTTTTGATGTATTTTATCTTATTTTACAGGAATAGTCAATATATCCCATCAAAATATGCCATTCTACCTGCAAAGGAGGATATCTTATGAAACCTTTAAAGGTAAAAGCAAGCATTACACTAGATGAAGATGTCTATGAAAAGGCCAAATTACTGGCCGAGGAGGACGACCGCTCCCTGTCCTCCCATATCAACCTCCTGCTGTGCGATCGCATCCGGGCCTGGGAGGAGGAGAAGAAACAGAAAGAAAAATAGAACAGCCGGCTGGGACAGCGCCCAAGCCGGCTGTTTATTTTTTCCTATGGTCAGGACTTCGGCACCTGCTTCATACTGAGGCTGATGCGCTTTTTCTTCTCATCCACCTCCAGCACCACCACCTGGACGATGTCGCCCACACTGACCACCTCCGAGGGGTGCTTGATGAACTTGCTGGACACCTGGGAGATGTGGACCAGGCCGTCCTGGTGGACGCCGATGTCCACGAACACCCCGAAGTCGATGACATTGCGCACCGTGCCTGTGAGGACCATACCGGGTTTCAGGTCCTTCATTTCCAGGACATCCGTGCGGAGGATGGGGGGCGGCAGTTCGTCCCGGGGGTCCCGGCCGGGCTTCATCAGCTCCGCCGCCACGTCCAGCAGCGTGGGCACCCCCACGCCGCACCGCGCCGCCAGATCCTCCAGGCCGGTATCCTCCATGCGCTTTTTCAGATCGCCCAGTCTCCCGGCGGCCACATCCGCCAGGGTGTAGCCCGTCTCCGCCAGGAGCTTCTCCGCCGCGGTGTAGCTCTCCGGGTGGACAGCGGTGTTGTCCAGCACACTCTTGCTCTCCGGCACCCGGAGGAACCCGGCGCACTGCTCATAGGCCTTGGGGCCCAGCTTCGGCACCTTCAAAATCTGCTTGCGGGCGGTGAAGGGGCCGTTCTCCTCCCGGTATTTCACGATATTCTTGGCCGTGGTGGCGTTGAGGCCCGCCACCCGGTTCAGGAGGGAGGGCGAGGCGGTGTTCACGTCCACGCCCACGGCGTTGACGCAGTCCTCCACCACGCCGCCCAGGGCTTCGTCCAGCCGCTTGGGGGGCATGTCGTGCTGGTACTGGCCCACGCCGATGGCCTTGGGGTCGATTTTCACCAGTTCCGCCAGGGGGTCCTGGAGCCGCCGGGCGATGGACACCGCGCTGCGCAGGTTCACGTCGAACTGGGGGAACTCCTCGGCGGCCAGGGGGCTGGCAGAGTAGACGCTGGCCCCGGCCTCGCTGACGATCATGTAGCTGAGGCCGCCCCCCACCTTCCGGATCAGCTCCACGGCCATCTGCTCCGTCTCCCGGCTGGCGGTGCCGTTGCCGATGGCGATGTGGGTGACGCCGTGCCGCTTGACCATGGCGGAGAGCTTCTCAATGGCCTCATTTTTCTGCCGCTCCCCGTAGGTGGGATAGACCACCGCGGTATCCAGCACCTTGCCGGTAGCGTCCACCACCGCCACCTTGCAGCCCATGCGGTAGCCCGGGTCCAGGCCCATGGTCACATGGCCCTTCACAGGCGGCTGCATCAGCAGGGGCTTCAGGTTCAGGGCGAACTGGCCGATGGCCCCCTCGTCGGCCTCTTCGGTGAGGGTGCTGCGGATCTCCCGCTCCATGGAGGGCTGGAGGAGTCGGTCATAGGCGTCCTCCGCCGCGGCGCGGACAAAGGCCATGGAGGTGGCGCCGGGCATCAGCACCGCCCGGCGCAGCACCACCAGGGCCTCCTCCCGGTCCATCTCCACGGACACCTTCAAAAAGCCCTCCCGCTCGCCCCGGTTGATAGCCAGGATCTGGTGGCCCTGGAGGCGGGATATGGGCTGGGTAAAGTCGTAGTACAGGCGGTAGACGCTGTCCTCCTCCGTGGCGGCCTGGGCGCAAAGGGAGGCCCGGCGGAGCATGAGGGCGCGCAGGCTCTTGCGGATGGCCGCGTCGTCGCTGATCTGCTCGGCGATGATGTCGCTGGCCCCCTGGAGGGCATCCTCCACATTCTTCACCCCTTTCTCGGGGTCGATGTAGTCTACCGCGGCAGCCTCGGGGGCGGGGCCGTCCATCTTCTGGGCGAAGAGCACCGCCGCCAGGGGCTCCAATCCCTTCTCACGGGCCATGGTGGCCCGGGTCCGGCGCTTGGGCTTGTAGGGGCGGTACAGGTCCTCCACCTCCGCCAAAGTGGCCGCGGCGTCAATAGCAGCGGAGAGCTCCTCAGTGAGCTTTCCCTGGTTCTCAATGGAGGCCTTCACCTCCTCCCGCCGCTGCTGGAGGTTGCGCAGATATTGCAGGCGCTCCTCCAGGGTACGCAGGGTGGTGTCGTCCATAGAGCCGTGGAGCTCCTTGCGGTATCGGGCAATAAAGGGGATGGTGTTCCCCTCGTCCAGCAGGTCAATCACATTTTGGACATGGTGTTCGCTCTGGCCCAGTTCCTGGGCCAGCAGATGGGCAATGGTCTCAGGCATCGTTCTCCTCCCAGTTGGTTCTCGGACTAAAACCGGCCGCTGGAGCGGCCGGTTTTCTATCCGTATCCTATTTTTTGCTCTCTGTATCACCTAAAGTACAGGCGTTTGCGCTCATATTTGGGCTCGCAGCTGACGTGCATCCCCAAGCGGCGGTACAGTGTCTCGTCCACCTCGCTGAGCACCACGGTGAAATGGGCGTCGCACCCCTGGAGCTTGGGCAGCTGCTCCAGGGCCTTGGCGGCGATAGGATTGGTAACCGCGCTGATGCACAGGGCAATGAGCACCTCGTCGCTGTGGAGGCGGGGGTTCTTCCCCCCCAGGCTCTCCGTCTTCAAGCGGCAGATCGGCTCCAGCACCTGGGCGCTGATGAGGTCCAGGCTGGGAGAAATCCCCCCCAGATATTTCAGGGCGTTGAGCAGCAGCGCCGCGGAGGCCCCCAGCAGATCCGAGGTCTTCCCTGTAACCACCGTACCGTCAGGCAGCTCCATGGCCCCGGCCGGAGCGCCGGTCTCCCTCTCCCGCTGCAATGCCGCAGCCACGGCGGGAAAGCTGTCCGGAGAGGCCCCAGCCTGCTTCATCAGCAGCTCCAGCTTGTACACCAGCTCGTCGTCGGCCCGGCCCTGGAGCTTGTCCTTCCGGGCGGTGTAGTAGCGGCGCAGGATCTCCCGCTTGGACGCCTCGCAGCAGGCCTCGTCGTCCACGATGCAGTTGCCCGCCATATTGACTCCCATGTCCGTGGGGGACTTATAGGGGCAGTCGCCCAGGATGGTCTCAAAGGTGGTGCGCAGCACGGGGAAGATCTCCACATCCCGGTTGTAGTTGACCGTGGTCTTGCCATAGGCCTCCAGGTGGAAGGGATCGATCATGTTCACGTCCGCCAGATCCGCCGTAGCCGCCTCATAGGCCAGGTTCACCGGGTGCTTCAGAGGCAGGTTCCAGATGGGGAACGTCTCGAACTTGGCGTAGCCGGCCCGGATGCCCCGCTTGTGGTCGTGGTAGAGCTGGGACAGGCAGGTAGCCATCTTGCCGCTGCCGGGTCCCGGGGCGGTCACCACCACCAACGGGCGGGTGGTCTCAGCGTATTCATTTTTCCCAAGCCCCTCGTCGCTGACGATAAAATCCACGTTGTGGGGATATCCTGGGATAGGATAATGCTTGTAGCTGCGGATCCCCAGCGCTGTCAGGCGCTTGAGGAAGGCGTCAGCGGCGGACTGGCCGTTGTACTGGGTGACCACCACCCCGCCCACATAGAGCCCCATACCCTGGAAAATGTCGATCAGGCGCAGGATATCCTCGTCGTAGGGGATTCCCAGATCCCCCCGAACCTTGTTTTTCTCAATATCGCCGGCATTGATAACCAGCAAAATCTCCACATCGTCCCGTAGGGTCTGGAGCATCCGGATCTTGCTGTCCGGCTCGAAGCCCGGCAGTACCCGGGAGGCGTGGTAGTCGTCAAAGAGCTTGCCGCCAAACTCCAGATACAGCTTGCCGCCAAACTGGGCAATCCGCTCCCGGATGTGAGCGGATTGCATTTCAATATATTTATTGTTGTCGAACCCGATGCGTGCCATCTGTCTTTTCCCCCATCTCTTTTTTCTGGAATCATTATACTGCAAACCGCTGTCTGCGCGCAAGGGAGAAATCCAACGAAAAAGGGACGCCTGTGACGCCCCCCTTCTATTTACTCAGTTTTTGTCCCAGCCGGGTGCAGGCATCGCCTGCCAAAATGCCAGGTTCTCTGTATTACCCATACCACAGCGCCGCTCACCAAATAGACCGTCAGTGCCTCCGCCAGCATAGGGAGTCCCATCCCCTCCAGCTGCCACAGCACCAGCATATGAAGGCCGTAGATCCCGCCGGCGGTGCCGGCTGCCGCCGCCAGAACCCGCCGAGCCCGGTCCGGCATAGCCCACCGCCCGAAGATCCGTTGGGCCCAGGCAAACACGGCGGCGCTGGTCACTACAACATTGGGTGCGTAAAAGCTCAACAGCAGGTCGTTCCAAGCTCCTGCCCGGCCAGAGAGCCACAGGGTGCCGGCAAAGGTGGCGGCCCAGCCCAGGATCCCCGCACCGCCCAGGAGAATCAGCCCCCTGCGCCCTAAGGGATAGCGGAACAGATAGTATCCCAGCAGATAGCAGAACAGAAAACCTGTGGTATAAGGCAGTTTTGTCTGTTCCATTATGGCTGAAAGCATTGGGAAGCGGCCGGTACGAAGCAGGATGACCACAACGCAGCCCATGGTGCCCGTCAGAGCCAATCCGTACAGGAATTGACGGTGTGTAGCATGGCGGGTGAATACCGACAGCACCGGGGCCAGAAGGTACAGCGCCGCAGCGGCGTAGAAGTACCACAGGTGGACCGGTTCTGTCAGCAGCCGCCAGATCACGTCCCCGGTTCCGGCCGGACGCCATCCAGCCAGCAGTGCATATCCCAGATAGACAGATGACCAGAGCAAAAGGGCCCCCAATGTCTTGGCTGCCTTGCTTCCTGCGCGGCGGATGCTGCACTCACTGGCGAGCATATACCGGCCGCTGATCATTACAAAGACTGGCACGCCAAATCGGCACAGCGCATTCAGCAGGCAGGGCACCCAGGCCCCATCCGCCGCAGGCTCCATTCCGCTCATCCGGGCCGCGGCACTGTGGAGCAGCGCCACGGAAAAGGACGCTGTCAGCCGGAGCACATCTGTCTCTGTATGGTGGGTCTTCATGTTCGGGAAACCTCCTTTTTGCAGCTGTCTGCCGCAAAAACATCCCGGGGGCCGCAGCCCCCGGGACGAGCGTCGTCCGCTTATTCAGCTTCGGCCAGGGCCTTCGCTTCAGCAATCGCCTTCTCCTGGGCAGCAGGAGGGCACTCCTCATAGCGCACAAAGTGGAAGGTAAAGGAGCCACGACTCTGGCTCATGGAGCGCAGGTCGATAGCATAGGACATCATCTCTGCCATAGGTACCTCGGCGGTGACAATCTGGTCGCCGTCACCGGTGGGATCCATGCCCATCACACGGCCCCGGCGCTTGTTCAGATCGCCGATGATATCGCCCATATAGGCATCCGGAATGCGGACCTTCAGCTCGCCGATAGGCTCCAGCAGGACAGGGGAAGCCTCGGGCAAGGCGGCCTTGTAGGCCAGCTGGGCCGCAGTCTTGAATGCGATTTCCGAGGAGTCCACCGGGTGATAGGAGCCGTCCACCAGCGTGGCCTTCAGGAACACCACCGGATAGCCCGCCAGCACACCGTGCTGGCACGCTTCCCGCAGGCCCTTCTCCACAGCCGGGAAGAAGTTCTTGGGTACGCTGCCGCCGAACACCTCCTCGGCAAAGATCATATCCTCACTCTCATCCTGAGGCTCAAAGACAATATGCACATCGCCGAACTGGCCGCTGCCGCCGGTCTGCTTCTTATGACGGCCCTGCTTGCGCACGGATTTACGGATCTTCTCACGGTAGGCCACACGGGGGGTATCCAGCTCCGCCTCCACGCCGAAGCGGCTCTTGAGCTTCGAAACCAGCACGTCAATCTGGATATCGCCGGCGCCGGAGACCACGGTCTGGTGGGTCTCGCCGTTGTTGACCACAGTGAAGGTCGGATCTTCTTCATTCAGGCGGTTCAGGCCCGTGCCGATCTTCTCCTCCTGGCCGCGGGTCTTGGGTGCGATGGCACGGGAGTAGCAGGGCTCGGCGAACTGCACCTTCTGAAGCTTCACGATCTTCTTGGGATCGCACAGGGTATCTCCTGTACGAACATAGTCCATTTTAGCAATGGCGCCGATGTCACCGCAGGCGATCTCCTTGACCTCCTCCGTTTTCTTGCCCCGGAGGGTGTAGAGGCGGCCCAGCTTCTCGGTCTTGCCGCTGGTGGTATCATACAGGGACATATCACTGGTAACCTTGCCGGAAACCACCTTCACCAGAGAATATTTTCCGTACTGGTCGGAAATGGTCTTAAACACGATGGCTGCAGTGGCGCCCTTCGGATCGTGGGCAACCTCCACCAGCTCGCCAGAGTCATCCTCAGCCTCCTCGGGGGGCATATCCAGCGGCGAGGGGACCAGCTCCACGATGGTCTGGAGCAGCATTTCTGTTCCAAGGCCCGTCAGGGCGCTTCCGCACAGAACGGGGGCCACGGTACCCTCATGCATACCCACCATCAGGCCCTTGCGGATCTCCTCCTTGGTAAAGGGCTCGCCGGAGAAATACTTCTCCATATACTCCTCGCTGCTCTCGGCCACGGCCTCCATCAGCTGGCCGTACAGCTCCTCCACCACGGAGAGCTTGTTCTCAGGAATGGGGATTTCCTCCCGCTTGGGCCGCTTGTCGCCGCTGGCCTTGTATGCCTTCTTGTTCAGCACGTCGATGATGCCGATGGTGCGCTTGTTGTCGTCCCAGATGGGGGCCACCACCGGGGCCAGGGAGTTGCCGAACTTGCCGCGCAGGGCCTCCAGCGTGGTGGAGAAGTTGGCGTTCTCCTCGTCCTCCTTGGAGATGTACACCATGCAGGGCTTCTTCTGCTCCTTCAGATATTTCCAGCAGCGCTCCGCCCCCACGCTGAGGCCATCCTTGGAGGCGCACACCAGCACCCCGACCTCTGCGGCCCGGACGCCGGACTGCATTTCACCAACAAAGTCAAAGTTGCCCGGCGTGTCCAGCACATTGATCTTTACCCCCTGGTACTGCACAGGGGCCATGGACAGGGAAATGGAGATCTGCCGCTTGATCTCCTCCGGGTCATAATCGCAAACGGTGTTCCCGTCCGCCGGCTTTCCCAAACGGTCGGTTACCCCGGTAATATACAGCATGCTCTCCACCAGAGAGGTCTTGCCACTGCCGCCGTGGCCCAACAGGCATATGTTGCGAATGTCCATAACTGTGTTGTCTCCTTCCGTTTAACCGCTTACCGCGGATTTAGCCTAACATGTTGATTATATACTATTTTTAGTGGATTCACAACCATAATTTTTGGCGGATTGACTATTTTTTTGACTTTGTGCAACCAAACAAAAAAACATCCGTATTCCCCAGGAAAACCCTTGGAATACGGATGTTTTTATGGCGTTTTGACGAAAGTGTCTCTGTGCAGCGCACAAAGCCTTTCATTTTATATTCGATCGGTGTTCCAGGCCAGCAAAATCACCGGCAGCATCCAGAGCCCCAGGAACAGCAGCAGCTGGGGGGGCGTCAGCATGGAAGCCCTGCCCACAAACATCAGATAGAAGGCCAGCAGCGTCCCCAGAATACATGCAAACAGGGTGATCAGGTTGGCCGCTGTTACCGCCCGGCATAACCGCCGGCTCCCGGCCACCGCTTCCAGGAAGGGAGCCAATCCCTCCCGGTACAGCAGGGCATTGGGCCGCAGGATCTGTTTGCGCCGAGGTCGCTCCGTCAGCATCAGCCGTTCCTCTAAATCCAGCAGCGTGCTGCCGCCGTCGCTTCCAAAATAGGCCCGGAGGAATTTAGGCTGGAGATTGGGGTCCCGGGTGGCCAGCAAAGGCGACAGGCGATTGCGCCGCATGGCTCCCAGGGCCCAGGACACACTATCCGCCGGCTCATATACCACACCGAAAATTGCCACCAGCTCTCCATCAACGGCCAAAAACAGGCCGTCCTTCCACTCCAGACTCTTTGGCAAGCGGATCGACATCTTCCGGATCAGGTTGGCGATCCCAAGGATCACCGTCTCACCTCGAATGATAGCGGACACCCCGCCCTCCTCATGGACGTGGAATTCCTCCAGGCGCTGTTGGGTAGCCCCTTCAGCCTGCATGAAGGCCTCAAAGAGCCCCGGCCAGGTGCCGCCGTAGACCCGGGCAAGGCTTCCGGCATAGGCCGCCACCTTCCTCCGGTCCTCGGCAATCAGCTTCATCCCGGCCATCTTCATGGTTCCGGCGGGAAACAGGTCCTCATCCCCCACCAGTATCTCCCGGCTGTAGCTGAGCTGCCGGGCCCCGTAAAACCCGGCCACGGCGCAGCCGGACTTCCCAAGGCGCTTTGCCAGCCGGAAATAGGGCAGGCTGTAGGTAAACGGCAGGGAGAGGGCGGTGCCCGCCGTCAGGATGGCGGACCAGCACCACAGGAAGTTGGAGCGCTGCCCCTGTCCAAAGGAGGCCAGGGCGCCGAACACCACAGAGGCCACCAGGATCACCGGCAGCAGCAGGCTCTGCCAGCCCATGGCCTCATCCTCCCGCACGGTGCGGTTATAAAACCCGTCGGCCGGGCCGGACTGCTTCACCGCGCCGTTTTCCGTCAGGTCCACCACATAGGCCGGACGCCCCAGCGCCACCAGGCGGAAGCCTTCCTTCAGCGCACCGGCGTGCCAGCACTCCCCCCAGAGATCCAGGGCCAGCGCCACCATGGAGATTCCCCCCAGGGACGCCGCCGACAGCCGGTTGACAAAGAGCGGCGCTGTGGCGGTATCCAGCAGGGTGACAATGTTGCAGAGCGCCACCGCCAGATGGCAGGTCACCCTGCCGCGAACCAGATTGGATACGGCCAGAGAGAACACACTCCATCCCACGCCGCAGGCAGCTGCCTGCAGGACGAACTGTACCACCGCGGACACCATGGGGATCTCACTGTAGTAGGGGATCTCCACCCCGAAGGCCGCCAGCACCACCGGCACCCAGGCAACCAGGGCCAGCGCAGAGGTGATGGTCGCAGCTTTGCGCAGGCGGCGGAACCGCCGCTTCTGCCGGATCGTCGCCTCCGCCAGGGAGGGCTCCGCAGCAGAAAAGTCCACGGTATCCATGGCGCGGTCGCTGTTGGAGCGGTGCATCTTCTCCTGCTGGTGCTGATTTTTCCGCCGCTGCTTCTGATAGCGGCGCTCCTCGTCCTTCCGCTCTGCCAGCACCGAGTCCACCGTGGAGGCCACCACCGCTTCCACCGCCACTGCGGTTCCGGCGGCAGCATTCGAACGCGGCTCCTCCCGCTTAGGAGGCGGCTGCTCCGTCTCCCGCCGCGCGGGCGCAGCGGCGCCCTTGACGGCCGTCTCCACCCGTTCTTCAGGAACGCGCTCCTCCGGAGGCTCCTGGATCGCCTCGCCGCCGGGCTTCTCTGTCTCCAAAGCCCGGAACATGTCCTCTACGGAGAGGGCTTCCCAGTTCTCCGGCCCCTCCTCGCTCTCCGGCATGGCCGCAGGGGGCTCCTCCTGCTCTTCCGCCCCGGTGGTCGTATCAGTCTCCGCCGCCTGCTGGGATGCCGGCTCCTCTGTCGGGGATAAAGGTTCCGGCTCTGCCGGAGGCACAGCCGTTTTTTGCACAGTGTTCGGCTCCGCCTTCGCTGCCGACGGCGGAGTGAACTCCCCCAGCAGCTCGTCGGCAGAGAGCACGGTAAACTCCGAGAGCATCTGGTCGATCTCGTCCAGAGGCTTCTGTTGTTTTTCTTTCAAATGGTCCATGGGTTCTCCTCGGTATCAGGGTATCAGCTGGGCCGCAGCCCTCATGCGCCGGCCTGGCCTGCGCCCCGCTGGCGCACGGCCTCGTACAGCAGCACCGCCGCGGCAGCGGAGGCGTTCAGGGATGAAATACGGCCCTTCATGGGGATACTGACAAGAAAGTCGCAGTTCTCCCGGGCCAGACGGCTCATGCCGTCCCCCTCGCTGCCGATGACAATGGCCGCCGGCCCCTTCAGATCCGCCTCATATAGAGTGGTCGTCCCCTCGGCGGCGGTGCCGAAGATCCAGACCCCCTCCTTCTGCAGCTCCTTCAGCAGGGCCGGAATGTTGGGCACCCGGGCCACCGGAAGATAGCTCACCGCGCCGGCACTGGTCTTGGCCACCACGGCGGTGAGCCCGGCACTGCGGCGTTTTGGGATAATGACCCCATGGGCGCCGGCGCACTCGGCGGTACGGATGATGGCCCCCAGGTTGTGGGGGTCGGAGATCTCGTCGCACACCACCAGGAGCGGGGCTTCCCCGCGCTCCCGGGCCGCCGCCAGGATCTCCTCCACTGTGGCATAGGCCCGGACCGCCGCCACGGCGATGACCCCCTGGTGACTGTGGGTGAGGCTCATGGCGTCCAGCTTGCGCCGGTCCGCTTCCACCACCACCGCGCCGCTCTTCTTCGCCTCGGCGGCGATGCGGCTCAAGGTCCGGTCCGTCTCCCCCTTTGCCAGGTATACCTTATCGATGGAGGTGCCGGCCCGCAGTGCCTCCAGGACGGCGTTGCGCCCCTCAATGATGCCGTCTGCCTCCGTCTGGAGGTCTCTCTCCCGCTCTCTCATTGCTCTGTCCTCTCTGCTCTGTCTGTCGTATGGTTCCCTCATTCCAGTCCAAAGGCCTTCCGGTACACGCCGGCCAACTCCTCCTTCGTCAGCACCACCGGGCAGTTGGCAATGTTTTTGGCCTGGATGGCGATAGCGGAGAATTTCTCCACCTCCGCCGCGGTGATGGTCTCCCGCTCCCCCAGAAGGCTGTCCAGCCAGGCGCGGAAGTCCGCGGGGCTGTCCATGCCCATGAGGCGCAGAACGTCACGGGTCTTGTCATAGCCGTGGCGCAGCAGCACCTCCGTAAACTCCGCCATGAGCAGGCCGTTGGCCCGGCCGTGGTCCGTACCCCAGAAATAGGTCAGGGAGTAGCCCATGGAGTGGACGGCGGTGGTGCCGGTCTGGGCGATCACCGCCCCAGCCAGCATGGAGGCATACAGCAGCTCGTCCCGCTGCTCCACCGTCAGAGTGTCGTGCAAAAGCCCCTCATAGCTGCCGATGATCCGCCGGATGGCGTCCGCCGCCAGCAGGTCCGTGGTGGGGTTGGCCTTCACCGAGAGCATGCCCTCCACCGCATGGGACAAGGCGTCCACCGCGGTGTTCACCGTGGTCCGGCGCCCCAGCCCCAGCATATACTTCCCGTCCAGCAGCGCCAGGCTGGAGAACAGCATGGGGCCCGAGAGGCTGGTCTTGGTCTGGGCGGCGTCGTTGGTCAAAATGGCGTAGGGCGTCACCTCACTGCCGGTGCCGGCGGTGGTGGGGATATGGACCATGGGCAGCACGTCGCCGGTAAAGCCGCCCTGGAAGAGATCCTCTGCCGCGATATCCTGCCGGGCCAGCAGGGCGATGGCCTTGGCCGCGTCCATGGGGGACCCGCCGCCGATGGCGATGAGGAAGTCCACGCCCTCCCGCCGGGCCAGGTCCGCCCCCGCGTAGACGCAGTCCACCGTCGGGTTGCTCATCACCTGGTCGAACACGACCCAGGTCTGTCCGTTTTTCTCCAGGGCCGCCGTCACATCCGCCTGGGCCCCGCACTTCACCGCGCTGGAGCGCCCGGTCACCAGCATGGCCCGCTTCCCAAGGCCCGCCAGCAGCGCCCCGCTCTCCTGAACAACGTTCCGGCCCATCCGCACCTGGGTGGGCATGAAAAAGCTGGTCTCCATCGTTTTTCCTCCGTCTTTCAGAATTTGCCGGATTTTGCTTATCAGTATAGCACATTGACCGGATGATAGAAAGGGTATTCATAGAAATTTCACAGAAAATCCACATCCTGTTCTTGTGAGAAGTGGTAATTTGTGTTACCATACACAATGAGGGTAGAATACTATCTTCAGAAAAGGGAGAATAACATGGACAATAAGCCGACGAATCCAAACGACAATCGTAAAAACGGGAACAATAACAACCGCCGCAACAGTTTGCTGCCGCTGATCGCCATTACCCTGGCCCTGACGGTAGGAATTCAATATCTCAGCCTCTATCTAGGTGGAGCCAACACCCGCTCCGCAACCCAGGAAATCATGTACAGTGAGTTCATGGATCTGGTGGAGGACGGAAAGGTGGAGCAGGTGATCCTGCAGGACGGGAATCTGGAGATCACCCTGAAGGATGACGCCACCTATACCGATCAGACCGGCAACACCTATGACGACACCGTCACCCTCTTTACAGTGGATCTGGGGGAAGAGAACCTGGGGACATGGCTCCATGACCACGGTATCCGCTTTACTGAGCCCTATGTCCCCCAGATGTCGCCCATCATGGAACTGATGATCGGGTACATCCTGCCGGTCCTCATCATGGTCTTTGCCCTGAGCCTGCTCTTCCGCTTCATGGCGAAAAAGGGCGGGGGCATCGGCGGCATCGGCAACGTGGGCAAGTCAAACGCCAAAGTGTATATGGAGAAGCAGACCGGCGTCACCTTTGCCGACGTAGCCGGTCAGGACGAGGCCAAGGAGAGCCTGGAGGAGATCATCGACTTCCTCCACAACCCCGCCCGCTACACCGCCATCGGCGCCAAGCTCCCCAAGGGCGCGCTGCTGGTGGGCTCCCCGGGCACCGGCAAGACCCTGCTGGCCAAGGCCGTGGCCGGCGAGGCCAACGTCCCCTTCTTCTCCATCTCCGGCTCCGGATTCGTGGAGATGTTCGTAGGCGTGGGTGCCAGCCGTGTCCGTGACCTGTTCCAGGAGGCGGCCAAGGTGGCCCCCTGCATCATTTTCATCGACGAGATCGACGCCATCGGCAAGACCCGCGACACCCGCTTCGGCGGCAATGATGAGCGGGAACAGACCCTCAACCAGCTGCTGGCGGAGATGGACGGTTTTGACCCCAGCAAGGGCATCATCGTCCTGGCCGCCACCAACCGTCCTGAGGTGCTGGATAAGGCCCTGCTGCGTCCCGGTCGGTTTGACCGGCGCATCACGGTAGACCGTCCCAACCTGGCCGGGCGGCTGAAGACCCTGGAGGTCCACACCCGGAAAATCCGTCTGGCGGAGGACGTGGACCTCAACAAGATCGCCCAGGCCACCGCCGGCTGTGTGGGCGCGGACTTGGCCAACATGGTCAACGAGGCAGCTCTCCGAGCCGTGCGCCATGGCCGCCATGCGGTAAACCAGGAGGACCTTCTGGAGTCCTTTGAGGTGGTCATTGCCGGCACGGAAAAGAAGGGTACCGTCATCACCGAGGCCGAGAAGCGGATCATCGCTTACCATGAAGTGGGACATGCCCTGGTGGCAGCCAAGCAGAAAAACGCCCAGCCTGTGACCAAAATCACCATTGTGCCCCACACTCAGGGGGCTCTTGGCTATACGCTGAACCTGCCGGAGGAGGAGAAATTCCTCATGAGCAAGGAGGATATTCTGGCGGAAATTCGCACCCTCCTGGCTGGCCGCAGCGCAGAAGAGGTGGTGTGCAACACCCAGACCTCCGGCGCCGCCAACGACATCGAGCGGGCCACGGAGCTGGCACAGAACCTGGTAGCCCGGTTCGGCATGTCTGACGAGTTCGACATGATGGCGCTGGGAAGCGTCAACAGCCAGTATCTGGATGGCTCCTATTCCATGAACTGTGCCCAGGAAACCTATGCCGCCGCCGACCGGGTGGTGGCGCAGATCATCCGGCAGTGCCACCAGGAGGCCCGGCAGCTTCTGATGGACAACCGGGAGATGCTGGACGCGGTGGCCCAGTACCTGCTGAAGAAGGAGACGATCACCGGACAGGAGATGATGGCGATTCTGGAGGGCAGGGATCCGGAGCAGGCCGAGTATTTCGGCATCACCCCGGGCAGCAGCGCCCCCAAGGACCGCTCCATCGAGCCCCCCGCCCGGTCCATCCACATCATCAGCGAGCCGGTCGCCGCGCCGGGCGCCCTGGATGCGCCGCAGGACCCCGGGACGGAACCGTCCCAGGATACAGCCCCGGCGGCTGAAAGCAATGCTCAGGAGGGCAGCACATCTTCCCAGGAGCCAGACGCCAGCCCGGACGCTGCACCGAAGGAATAACATCCGAATCCGGTACACTCTCTGTGGTGTACCGGATCTGCTTTCTTGGCGGACTGCCGGCCGTGTGCAGACCGCCGGCGGGGCTCCCATATACTCTGCGTGTTGCAAGTCAGAAGAAATAACAGACAAATAAGGGAGAACATTACTGTGAATCGAGACAAGAGAGGGCTTCCCTCTAAAGAAAATGCGGTTCTGCTCCTCAACCGCGGCAAAAAGGGATTGGTACAGATCGCTTTTGGGCGTACCGGCATCGTCATTCTGCTGCTGGCGCTGCAGGTCCTGGTGCTATATGCGATCTTTTTCCGGCTGCTGGGGCGGAATACCGTCCTGCTTTATACCGGCGGCAGCGCGATTGCCAGTATCATGGCGCTGGCGGTGGTCAACAACCACCACCAAAACCCTTCCATTAAGTTGACTTGGGTGGTGCTGATCCTGGCCGTTCCCATCTTCGCAATACCGCTCTATTTCTTTGTCAATATGGAGATGGGCCACCGCCTTGCCCACCACCGCCATGAAGAAATCAAGGCGAAAACCGCTCCGCTGTCCAAACAGGACCAGACTGCCCTGAGCCAGCTGCCTGGTGGTTCCCAGGAGCTGGCCAGTTATATGTGGGATCAGGGGGATTTTCCGGTCTGCCGCAATACTGCGGCAACATATTACCCATTGGGGGATGATGTGTTTCAGGAATTGCTGGATCAGCTGGAAAAAGCGGAGCATTTCATCTTCCTGGAATATTTTATTATTGAAGAGGGCTATATGTGGGGGCGGATCCTGCGCATTCTGGAGCAAAAGGTCCAGGAGGGCGTTGAAGTCCGTGTCCTGTATGACGGGACCTGCGCCGTAGCTCTGCTGCCCTACAGCTATCCCAAACAGCTGGAAGCCATCGGTATCCGCTGCAAAATGTTTGCCCCCCTGCGCCCCCTGGTTTCCACCCACTACAATAACCGGGACCACCGGAAAATCCTGGTGATTGATGGAAAAGTTGCTTTTACCGGCGGGATTAACCTGGCCGACGAGTATATCAACCGCAAGGTCCGTTACGGCCACTGGAAAGACAATGCCATCTTGATCCGCGGAGAGGCCGTGCGCAGCTTTACCCTGATGTTTCTGCAGATGTGGAATACTGAGTGCTGGAAACTGGAGGACTGCGCCCCTTATCTAAAAGTCTTTCCCGCAGAAGGCCAAGGCCTTTATATTCCCTATGGCAGCTGCCCCTATGACTCGGAGCGGCTTGCAGAAATGGTCTATATGGATCTGATCAACCGCGCCCGCCGCTATGTCCATATTATGACCCCCTATTTGGTCATTGACAACGAGATGGCCACCGCTTTAACCTTTGCTGCCAAGCGAGGCGTGGATGTTTCCCTGATCCTGCCCCACATCCCAGACAAGAAGTATATGTTTGCCCTGGCAAAAACTTACTATCCCCAGCTTTTGGAAGCGGGCGTCCGCATTTTTGAGTATACCCCCGGCTTTGTCCACTCCAAGCTTTTGGTCAGTGACGGCTGCCGCGCCGTGGTAGGGACAATCAACTTTGATTACCGCAGCCTCTATCTCCATTTTGAATGCGGTGTTTATATGGAAGATGCCCCCGCGGTCAACCAGGTAGAGCAGGACTTCCTGGACACCCTCACCAAATGCCAGGAGGCTACGCTGGCCCAGTGGAAAAGCCGCTCGCTGGGCAGCCGCCTTACCGGCTATGTCCTGCGCCTATTTGCGCCGCTCCTGTGAAAGGAGGGACTCCTCCTATGATCCGTCTTGCTTCCAGCAGCGACCTCGACGCTGTGGCTGCCATTTATGAGGAGATCCTCGCCGCAGAAGATCTGCGCGCCACCTCCTACACCAACTGGCAGCGGGGAAAATACCCAACCCGCCGCCATGCCCAGGCTGCGCTGGAGGCCGGCAGTCTCTATATCGCGGAGGAAAACGGCGACCGATATGCCTGCTTCATCCTGAACCGGGAGCAGCTTCCGGAATATGACAGCATCCCTTGGACCATCCCAGCCGCCCCAGAGAAGGTTTCCGTCATTCACACCCTGTGTGTCAGTCCTCGGTGGGCTGGGCAGGGGAAAGCACGGGAACTGGTAAAGTTCTGCGAAGAAGAGGGGCGGCGAATAGGCGCGCGCGTTATCCGCCTGGATACTTATGTAGGAAATATACCGGCAAATGCCATGTACCCCCGCTTAGGTTATCAATTGGCCGGCAGGGCTCTCTTCCATTTCCAAGGTTTTCTCTGGGAAGAATTGAACTGTTACGAAAAGTCTTTATAGGAAAGATAAGGGATACGTGGCTTCGACAGATCGCAAGCCACGTATCCCTATTTTTCATATTGATGAATTTTGCACCTGATTTTTCCGCTTGGCAGCACGCTGCCCCACCGGAACTGCCGGACGCACGAACACCAGCCGGTAAGCGATGATGCACAATGGAAGGGCGGCAACCACATCAACCGCTGAATGCTGCTTGAGAAACACTGTAGAAAGACAGATCAGCACTGTCAGCACCGTAAAGGCCACTCGCCAGGCCGTTTTCGATAACCCCTTTGCATCCCATGCCGTGAACAACGCCGCCATTGCACCAATCACATGGATAGACGGACATACATTGGTATTCGTGTCAAAGGTATAGAACCAGCCCATAAAGCGAGTAAACACATTATCCCGGGCAAATTCTTCCGGGCGCAGGTTCTGGCAGGTCGGAAACAAAAAGTAGATAACAATTGTTACTGAATAGGTGATGATCACGAACCACATGAATTTCCGAAAAGCCTTCACATCAAACAGCAATGTGTACAGGATCATTCCAACCAGCGCTACAAACCAGAGCAAATAAGGGATCAGAAAATACTCACAAAACGGGATCATATCATCCAGGAAGCAGTGGACTACATGGTAGTGCGCCACTGGACGCAGCCGCTCCATAAAGAAGAACAGCAGGCCAAATGCCGGCCAAAACAGCAATAATTTCAAATGCCGGAATTGATCCGTATTTAATTTATTCAACCGGAATTGCCGGTAATCTACATCAAACCGCATACAGTCTCCTCAGTCAGGATCTGATAGATTTTTCCAGAGGCCTGCCCCATATGGAGCGCCCTCAACGAGTCGGACATGCTCTCTAGCTGCTGTCTATCGGACAGCAGCCGGACGCATGCGTCCGCCAAGTCTTCCGGGGTATCCGCCGTTACAGCTCCACCCCGCTCTATAAAATAACGCATATTATACGCTTCACAGCCTGCTACTGCGTCTACAAACGCCATCGGAAGGCACTTAGCTGCTGCCTCCGTTACGCTGATCCCCCCCGGTTTGGTCAGGTACAAATCTGCGCTGTCCATCATCAGGGGCATCTGGTTAACATATCCCCAGATCTTGATCCTTGGATCTCCCGCGAACTGCCCCTCCAATTTTTGACGCAGCCGATTATTGGTACCACAGATAACTGTGACTGCACTTTCAGCCGGCAATGCCGCCGACAGCCTCTCCACCACTTTCCGGATCGGGCCGCAGCCCATGCTGCCGCACATCACCAGCAGGTGGCGGTAATCCGCGGGGATCCCCAGGTCCGCCTTGGCCTTCTCCCGATCCCCCGGCCCCTGGAACCCCATACGCACGGGTATACCGGTGCCCACCAGTTTCTCTGCCGGAATGCCGCTTTGGGTAAACTCCCCAGCCAGGGCCTTATCCGGAATAAAATACCAGTCCAAGGCGTGACCGGACCCATGAGGGCTGCAAGTATAATCCGTGGCCACAAAGCTGGTGCGCCACGCTCCGGGGTGTTCCTTCAGGAGTACCTCGATCACAAAAGCCGCAAAGACATGTGTACAGACTACAGTATCATAACCGCCATCCAAAAGGAACTGGTATAACCGCCCAGCCCCGGATGTCAGCAGGCGATATATTTTTGACTGTTCCCGAAACACCGCAGGGTGTTCTTCCGCAAAACGGTACCCGCCCCGAAACAAAAACGGGAGATACCGATAAATTCTGGTGTGCCAGTGAGAGATAAACTGGGAAAGGCCCCCGGAAAGGAATGACAATGCATCCGCTACATCGCAATGTGTCCCATGATCCGTAAAATACTCTTTGAGGGCTGCCGCACAAGAATTATGCCCTTCTCCAGTATTGCAGCTAAGTATCAAAACTCGCATGGAACCTCCTCCGCATGTCCTGCTGCCGTATCCATGGCCGCCATCAACCGCTGCAGCCTTGGCCGGTTGTAACGCTGAATCAGGATAAAGGGCACATTGCCCAGCAGATTGTACACCAGCGCAATGATCCAGCCACCCGGCCCATCCCCCCACAGGAGAACGCATCCGAAGCCCAATATAAATAATATGATGTGCACAACCTCTGCGATACAGGTTTCCTGAATCAGCAAAGCCACCCGTTCCGGCTGGGCCCCCCATGGCAGGCGTTTCGGCAGTACCACTTTTGGCAGGATTTTACTCATATCCGGGACCTTGTCTTTCCACCGACGGATTCCGAGCCGCTCATAGATCCGCCCGCCCCGCTCAAAGGGAAAGCACCGGAATGGGAAGCGGTCACTGCGGAACCAGTTGCCTGGCAGCAAGCGTCCAATGTAGAAGCATACCGCGCCGATGGCCGCCAAGTAGACCAGACACCTTCTCAATTTACGGATCATATTGTCACCGGGCCGGACCGCTCCGGGTCCGCTTTTCCTTTTCTAATCTGTGTCCCTCATTTCGTCTGGAACCGTGGAGACTTGTACTACCATACCACGAAACCTGCCCATTTTCAAGACATTTCTTATCAATATTCCTGCCATATACAGCGTGCTTCCTTTGACCCATGTACAACTTTTTTGTATTTACCAAAAAAATATTGCGTCCCATCAAAAAAACAGGTATACTTGCCCTGGATCCCATCCAATTGCAACCCCAGCTTCCACAAGGAGGTTCCACCCATGTTTCATTTTACCCTTACCTTTTTTGAGGGCCCCCATACCAGTGCCGACGTAATCAACGCCTTTTTTGTATACAGCTTCTGCGGCTGGGTCATGGAGTGCCTGGTGATCCGCCGGGAAAAAGGGCACTGGGAAAACCGCGGCTTTGTCCATTTGCCCTTGTGCATCATATACGGCTTCGGCGCCATGATTGGGTATGCCCTTCTCCGCCCCATCTCCCACAACTACGTTCTTCTCTACTTTACCGGAGCCTTCCTGGCCACAATCTTCGAGTATCTCACCGGCAGGCTGATGCTGCGGCTATTCGGGAAGCTCTGGTGGGATTACTCCGAAAAGCGCCTGAACTACCACGGCATCCTCTGTCTGGAGAGCACAGTGGCCTGGGGGGCTATTGCTGTTCTGGTGTTTGCTCTGGTCCATCGAATGGTTTTTTCTCTGGTTCGGCGCGTACCGAATCCAGCAGCGCCCCTGCTGGCAGGCGGACTGTGTTTAGTGTATCTGGTAGACTTTGTGGTCAGCGCCCGCAGCGCCCTCCACCGCGCCCGCCGGAGCGACGAGGAGGAGATCTATGATCCATCTTAAAAAGGGAGAGGTCGATACCGTGGCAGTCCCGAATGATCCGGAATACCTAGCCTTGGTAGAAGACCTGTTGTCCCACCCTAAAGTCCAGGAAATGTCCCTCTACCCCCAGCACGGTGTCACCAACTGCCTGGAGCACTGCGTGCATGTCTCTTACCTCAGCTATCTGTTCTGCACCAAGCATGGCCTCAACGCCCGCAGCGCCGCCCGGGCGGGCCTGCTCCACGACCTGTTCCTCTATGACTGGCATACCTACCGCCCCCAAAAGGGGGAGCGGCTCCACGGCTTCGAGCACCCCAGGAAGGCGCTGGAGCAGGCGGCGCAATACTTCTCCCTGTGCCCGGTGGAGCGGGACTGCATCCTGCGGCACATGTTCCCCCTGACCCTGACGCCGCCAAAATACAAAGAGGGGTTTGTCCTGATGTGGATGGACAAGTACTGCAGCCTGATGGAGACCCTCCGCCGGCCGGTGATGGCGCGCTATGCCCGTCAGGAGCGGCGGCTGGAGCGCGGCATGGCGCTGGCGGAGGCCAACCGGCAGCCCCTGATCGAGCCGAAAAAGCGGCACGGGTAGAGGGAACGGATCGCCCCCGATCCCAATTTTTCAACCGCACATCAACACCTCACGGCGCATCAACGCCTGGAAAGAATCAAACAGCGGCTTGAGAGATCATCTCAAGCCGCTGTTTTGTTGCTTCATGCTGTGCCTTACTCCACGCTCAAGGTCTCGGAAAACTCCAGGCCGGGGTTATGCTTGAGCATGAAATTCATAGCCCAGAGCCCCCCGAAGGCCACCAGATAGCGGCCCTTGAAATCCTCCAGCACCGCAGCGCCGGTGCTGAGGGTCAGATCCTTCACGTCGCAGGGACAGGCGGTGATCCGCCGCAGGTGCTCATAGGGGAGCCCTGTCATCCGCAGGTCCACGCCGTACTCATTTTTCATCCGGTACTCAAACACATCGAACTGCAGCGTGCCCACCACGCCCACAATGACCTCCTCCATGCCGGCCCCGGGGAGCTTGAAGATCTGGATGGCGCCCTCCTGGGCGATCTGCTCGGTGCCCTTGATAAACTGCTTGCGCTTCATGGTGTCCATGGGGCTGACACGCATGAAGTGCTCCGGCTCAAAGGTGGGGATGCCGGAGTATTTGAATTTCTTTCCGGGCACGGTGATGGTGTCCCCAATGGAGAAGAGACCGGGATCAAACACGCCAATAATATCCCCGGCGTAGGCCTCCTCCACAATCTCCCGCTCCGCGGCCATCATCTGCTGGGGCTGGGAGAGGCGCAGCTTCTTGCCGCTCTGCACGTGGCAGTACTCCTTATCCCGCTCGAACTTGCCGGAGCAGATGCGCATAAAAGCCAGGCGGTCCCGGTGGGCCTTGTTCATATTGGCCTGGATCTTAAAGACAAAGGCGGAGAAATCCGGGGAAAACACATCCACCTCCCCCTGATCCGATGTGCGGGGCAGGGGCGGCGTGGTCATGCGGAGAAACTCCTCCAGGAACGGCTCCACGCCGAAGGTGGTGAGGGCGCTGCCGAAGAACACTGGGGAGAGGGTGCCGCTGCGGACCGCCTCCAGGTCAAATTCACGGCCGGCCCCCAGCAGCTCCACCTCCTCCCGGAGGTCGGCGGCCTTCTTCTCCCCGATCATGTCCTCCAGAGCCGGGTCGTCCAGGGCAATCTCGGCGGAGCTGACCTTTTTGCCCCGCTCCTCCGCCTGGAAGAACAGGATGCGCTGCTTTTCCCGGTCATAGACCCCCTGAAATTCCTTGCCGGAGCCGATGGGCCAGTTGACGGCGTAGGTGTCAATGCCCAGCTCCCGCTCCACCTCCTCGCACAGGGAGAGAGGGTCCTTGGTCTCCCGGTCCATCTTGTTGATAAAGGTAAAAATGGGGATGTGCCGCAGGGCGCAGACGTGGAAAAGCTTCCGGGTCTGGGGCTCCACGCCCTTGGCCCCGTCGATGACCATGACGGCGCTGTCGGCGGCCATCAGGGTGCGGTAGGTGTCCTCGGAGAAATCCTGGTGGCCGGGGGTATCCAGGATATTAATGCAGTAGCCGCTGTGCTGGAACTGCATGACCGAGGAGGTCACGGAGATGCCGCGCTGCTTCTCGATCTCCATCCAGTCCGAGGTGGCGGCCCGGGCCCGCTTGCCCTTGACCTCCCCGGCCTGGGCGATGGCCCCGCCGTACAGCAGGAATTTTTCGGTTAAAGTGGTCTTGCCGGCGTCGGGGTGGGAGATGATGGCGAAAGTCCGCCGCCGGCCAATTTCAGTTCGTAGATCAGACATGGAATGTCCTCCAGATATTCAGAGATAGGGCCATCATCGACCCCCGGCGCGAGTGCGCCGTACAAGCATTTTTGCCGGAGGCAAAAATCTTGGCAAAGAGGCAATTCACTTGCCCCGGAGCAAAATTAAATCAGGGTTCCCGCAAAAGCGCAAGCTTTTGTGGGACGATGATGGCAAAGGTCCGCCGCCGGCTAATTTCAGTTCGTAAATCAGACATGGAATGTCCTCCAGATATTCAGAGATAGGGGCCAGGAGCAGCCCCGGCAGGGGGATACGATACAGAAGCATTATCAGGAAGCATATCCATCCTCATGGCGGCCCCAGGATCCACGCCGCATCCCTCCAGAGAAGGAAGATGTGCACCTGCGGCAGGCAAAACGTCCCCTGCGTGTCGGACATAGCGCTCCCCCTCTCCCTTCTACAGTCCGAACCAATGTACCATATTATGGGCATTTTTGCAAGAATCAATCTGCCCAAAGCGGCAAATGGTATGCTATGCCGGGCGGGACAGGATCTCCGTCAGCGCCTCCAAGGCCGCCGCCACGTCCTCCTCTGTGTTCCACCAGCCGAAGGAGAACCGGATCGTGCCGGTGGGAAAGGTCCCAAGGGTCCTGTGGGCCGAGGGGGCGCAGTGGAGTCCCACCCGGGTCATGATCCCGTAGTCCCGGTCCAGCCGGAAGGCCGCCTGGGCCAGGTCCTGGGTCAGGGTCTGGATGGATACCACCCCCGTGCGCCCCTCCCGGCCCCGCCGGCCCAGGATGCGCACCTGCCCCGCCGCCTCCAGGGGGGCCAGCCCGCAGAGGAACCGCTCTGTCAGATCCAGTTCGTGGCGGAGGATGCCGTCCAGGCCCGTCTCCTTCAGCCAGAGCAGTCCCGCCCGGAGCCCCAGGATCCCGGGGAGGTTCAGGGTGCCCGGCTCGAAACGGTCCGGGAGAAACGCAGGCACCTCCTCCGTGTGGCTGAGGCTTCCGGTGCCGCCGGAGAGCAGGGGCTCCAGCTGGGGGACCATGCGCTCCCCCAGCACAAAGCCCCCGGTGCCCTGGGGGCCCAGGAGCCCCTTGTGTCCGGTAAACGCCAGCGCATCGATGTGCATGGCCTCCATGTCAATGGGGAGGACCCCGGCGGTCTGGGCGCCGTCTACGAGAAAGAGCAGGCCGTGGCGGCGGCAGAACGCCCCCACCTCCCCGATGGGCAGCACTGTCCCGCAGACGTTGCTGGCGTGGGTCATCACCACCGCCCGGGTGTTCTCCTGCAGGAGCCCCTCCATCGCATCCAGTAGGAGGCTGCCGTCCGGCGCACAGAGGATACGGGAGAAGGAGACGCCCTGTCGGGTCAGCTGGGTCAGGGGGCGCATCACCGCGTTGTGCTCCATGGAGGACACCAGCACATGGTCCCCCGGCCGCAGCAGGCCCTTGAGCAGCACATTGAGGCTCTCAGTGACATTCTTGGTAAAAATCACATTGCGGCAGTCCCCGCCGTGAAACAGGCCGCACAGCAGCTCCCGGGTCTCATAGACCTGCTCCTCCACCGCGTAGGCCCGGCCGTAGCTTCCACGGCCCACGTTGCTCCCGCTCTCGGTGAGATAGCGGTACACCGCCTCCGCCACAGCCCTTGGCTTTGGAAATGTGGTGCTCCCGTTATCCAGATAGATCTGCTTCATTGTGCTTTACGCACCTCCCGGCCAGTTTGAACCAGCATATCACAGTTTTTATTCCCCGGCAACGGGATCTTTGTGCAGGCAAAAGCCGGGAATGGCATACATCTGCAGCCATTCCCGGCTTTCGCGCGTCTTATCCTGCTTAAAAGGCAAGGCTGTTCCGAACAGCTTCTATCACATCGAAAAACGTATCATACTGCAGGAACTGCCGTCCCATCTTTTGAAGATAGGCAGCCAGCACATCCCTGGCAAAGATGGTGTCTACCGCCAGGCTCATCTTCATATCGGTAAAGCTGTCGCCGATGCCGATGGCATGCCGGTAGTCATAAAGCGCCATCACATCGGTCTTTTTCAGGAGCTCGTTGCCGTCGTCATAGGGGGAGAGCAGCTTCATCCCCGGCCCGCTGGTGTCCAGATCCACGGCGTGGACCCCCAGGAGCCGGCCGCGCCAGGGGGACAGCCGCAGCTCCACGAACTGCCGCACGCCGCCGGAGATGACCACCACCGGGATTTTGCGCTTGTCCATCTCATCTAAAAATTCCGGAAATCCCGGCCGCAGCGCCACGCCCTTCACATAGTCCAGCATCCGCTCCAGGCGGCTGGACGGCGCGCCGTCAAAGGCGTAGCGCACCACCTGGCTGAGGGTCATCTCCCCGCGCACCAGCTTCCCCTTGACGCTGTGGAACTCCTCGGGGGAGGCAAACAGGCGGATGGCCCCCTCCAGGGTGTCCTCCATGGTGATGGTGCCGTCAAAGTCCACAAAGGCAATGGTATCGTACATCCGTCCCGCCTCCTCTGCCGATCAGTTCATCAGATCGAAGTTCTTCTTCAGATCCGGGTTCAGGTAGGCCAGCATCCGGCCCAGCTCCGCGTGGTCCTTGGCGTACTCCACCACGGGGATGCCCTGCATGGCTGCGTCAATAGCCTGGCGCATGCTCTTGGCCCCGGCCTCGCTGCCGTCGGGATGGCCGTGGACGCCGCCGCCGGCGGCCAGCATCACATCGGTCCCCACAGCCTTGATGATCTTCTCCACCGCCAGCTGCGTGGTGCCGCCGGAGCAGGCGTACATCATGGGTTTGATGTTCCACCAGGGCTGGGTGAAGAACTTGAAGCAGCGGTAGAACACCTTATAGGACACGGGGAACTTGCCGAAGGGGTGGCCGTTGATCTGGAAATCGCCGCCGGCCAGCCGGGTGATCTTGCCGATGAGCAGAGGGGCGGAGATGCCGGTATAGGTGGAGGCGGCCATGGTGCCGGCGAAGTTCACGTGGGCCAGGATGGGCACATTGATGTTGGGGTCCTCCGCGAGCATTTTCAGGGTATCAAAGCCGGTGGTGTAGACATTCACCATCAGGCAGTTGTTGCCGTACTCCAGGGCACGGTAGGCGTTGTCCCGGACCTTCTCGGTGCTGTCGGAGATATTCACGGCATAGAGGCTGTGCTCCCCGGTCTCCTCATAGACCCGCTTCTCGGCGGCCATGAACTTGGTGACCCGCTCCTTCAGCGGGCAGAAGGGCCCGTCGGCCAGCATCAGCTCGTCGTCCTTGATGACGTCCACGCCGCCCTTGCAGGCGTGGTAGAAGAGGTCGGCCCCCTCGTCCGGCGTCCAGCCGATGTTGGGCTTGATCATGGCGTTGAGCAGGGGACGGTCGGGCACGCCCAGCACCTTCCGCAGGCCCTCCACGCCGAATTTTGGCCCCTGGAACTGGGCGATCATCTTCTTGGGGAAGGCCACGTCGATGAGGCGGATCATGCCGGAGGCGGAGATATTGCCGAACAGGATCGTCATCAGGGAGGACATACTGTGAGAGAAGTTCTCCATGGGGTAGGCCACCTGGATGATGTACATGGGCGGCTCGTCGGACTGGTAGTCACAGCCGATGTCCGGCACCTCGTAGAGCGCCACCAGCTTGGAGCCGAAGCGGCGGGTCTTTTCCATGGAATCCGCCCCCACCTTGATCCAGGTACCGGTGGTCTGCTCGTCGGCAATGGCCATGGCCAGCTTCTCGATGTTGCTGGTTTTCACCTTGGCCTGGTAGGTGGCGATCACATAGTCATTATCAAAGGCCACTTCCGGGAATGCGTAGGTCAGATTTTCTTCGTCCAATTTACGAATCATTGGGATTCCTCCTTTTTGCGTCAGCGCTCCACATTGGAAAAGACTTCTTCAAAGGCGGACAGCGTCTGGGCGATGGTCTCGTCGTTGTCTGCCATGCTGGTATAGATGCGGCTGCCCGCCAGGGTGATGACGCCGTTGGCGGTGAGGGCCGCGCCGAACTCCTCGATATATTTCTGGCGCTCCGGGATCTTGGTGAAGATATCCGGGTCAGAGGCGTCCAGATACATCACGCCGGACACCTCGAAGTGGACAATGGAGCCGGTGTTCCAGGTGACGAAGGGCAGGTCATATTGGTCGATCAGCTTCTGGATGCCCGCGCAGAGCTTGTCGCCGTTCTCGCCGGCCTTCACCGCCGCGTCCTGACGGACGATCTCGTCAATGGCGAAGTAGCCCGCCGCGCAGCTCAGGGGATTGGCGGTGAGGGTGCCGCCCACATAGGCCTTCTTCTTTCCGGCCTTGACGCCGGCCGCCACGCAGGACATGATGTCCGCCCGGCCGCCCACGCCGCCGGCCATGGGATAGCCGCCGGCCACGATCTTGCCGAATACAGTGAGGTCCGGCTTCACATCGAAGAACCCCTGGGCGCCGCCGGGGCCCACCCGGAAGGCGGTGACCACCTCGTCGAAGATCAGCAGCGCGTCAAACTCGTCGCACAGGGCGCGGACCTTGGCGGCAAAGTCCAGGGCCACCGGCCGGGTGCCGCTCTCGGGGCCGAAGGGCTCGATCACCACCGCGGCGGTGCCGCCGTGCTTCTCGTTCTCCTCCAAAATCTTCCGCAGGCCCTCCACATCGCCGGGGAAGAACTCGCTGGTATTGGCGCTGACCTCCTTGGGGATCCCGTGGGCCTCAAAGGTCTTGGTATAGGGGATGTGGAGGGAGTAGACCAGCTGGTCGCTCCAGCCGTGGTAGGCGCCGCCCACCTTGACGATGCGCTGCTTTCCGGTGTAGGTCCGGGCGATGCGGATGGCGACCATATCCGCCTCCGTGCCGCTGGCGAGACAGCGGTACAGCTCCACCCAGGGCATGCACTCGTGGATCTTCTCCGCCAGCTTCATCTCATAGGGGTGGAACAGGCCCGTCACCGGGCCGGACTCCTTCACCACCTCCCACACCTTCTGGTTTACCGGCTCGTAGTTGCTGCCCAGCAGGGTAGGGCCGCCGGCCTGGAGATAGTCCACGTATCGGTTGCCGTCGATGTCATAGAGGTAAGCGCCCTCGGCCTTGGTGATCACCAGGGGGAAGGGATAGTTGAAGGCCAGGTTGTGCTGCACGCCGCCGGGGATGACCTTTTTTGCCTCCTCGATCATGGCGCGGGAGCCCTTGCACTTCTCGTCAAAGTAGGCCAGGTACTGTTTCATGGCCTCGGGTTTGATGTGGTGGAGCGGTTCCTTTACCAGCCGGTCCATCTTCTCATAGATGGCCTTGTCGTCCGGCCAGTGGGAAATTCCATAGTGTTCCTTCATCAGCATACGATTAGCCTCCTATCTGTTATCATACCGTGCTGCCAGCCCAGGCTGTCAGCCGTTGAGGGCGGCAAAGGACTTCTTGTTGTCCTTGTACAAATTCTTGAATACCGGCAGGATCTTGTCGTAGACCGCCGTATTTTCCGGCCGGGGCTGATAGACGGCTTTGACCTGGATGATCTTGCGGATCTCCTTGATATCCTTCAGCATCCCGAAGCTCACCGCCAGCAGCGCTGCGGCCCCCATGGCGCCCACCTGGCGGGTGTTCTCGATGGTCTCCACCTCCCGGCCCAGCACATCCGCCATCACCTGACAGATATAGGGCGAGATGGCGCTGCCGCCGGCAAAGCGGACCACCGGACGGGTCTGGAACGCCCCCTCCGTGCACTCCAGCAGCCAGCGCATGTGCATGCAGACCCCCTCGATGACCGCCTTCATCAGATCGCTTCCATGGGTGGTGATGTCCAGATTGAAGAATACGCCCCGTGAGTTGGCGTCGTCAAAGGGGCAGCGGTTGCCGTGCATCCAGGGGGAGAATATCACGCCGTTGGCGCCGGCGGGGGTGTCCTTGATGTACTCGATCATATCGTCGTAGTCCATCCCCATCCGGTCAATCCGGTCCTTGACCCACTCCATGCACTTGCCGCTGGTCTCCACCTCGGCGATGTAGTTATAGGTGGTGGGGTCCGCCCCCACCAGGGCGCCGATCAGATTCCCCAGATCCAGATGGAGCTTTCCCACGGTGGTGGCTACCCAGCCGGAGGTGCCGGAGTATACCAGGACGTCCCCCAGCTCCACGCAGCCAGCGCCTACCGAGCAGAGGCTGACGTCGCTGCCGCCGGCGAACACCGGCGTTCCCGCCGCCAATCCCAGCTCCTCTGCGGGCAGCGGCAGCAGGGTCCCCACCTGGTCGGTGGAGTCGCACAGCTCCGGCAGATGCTCCATGTTGATCTCCAGCATCCGGCACAGCGTTTTGCTCCAGCAGCCCTTTTTCACGTCGTAGAGGAAGGTGCCGTTGGCGTCGTCCCGGCTGGCCTTCATGACGCCGGTAGCCCGGCAGGTCAAGTATTCCTTGGCGTCCAGCCATTTGTAGGTTTTCTGGAAGATCTCCGGCTCATTATCCCGGACCCACAGGTATTTCCAGGCCGGGTCCTTGGCGCTCCCGGACACAGCGCCGGTAATTTTCAAATACTTGAGAACCTTGATGACATCCAGGCCCTCCACCTTGATGCCCGTATTCATATAGCGCTTGAACTGGGCATCGGCGCGGGCGTCCATACAGCTCATAGCCCTGCGCAGGGGCCGGCCGGCCTGATCCACCAGCACCACCGTCTGAAACTGGGAGCAGAAGGTAATTCCCCGTATCTCTTCTCTGGCAGTGCCTGTTCTCTCCAGCAGCCGTCTGGTGCTCCGGGCCATGGCATCCCACCAGTCGGCGGCATCCTGCTCCACGCCGCCGTTGTCCAACACATGGAGCGCATAGTGCTCCACTTCTCCGGCCAGGTACTGTACGCTCTCCTCGGCGGAGATACTGAACAGGCAGGTTTTCAGCCCTGTTGTCCCAACATCGTAAGCAATCACCTTTACCGACATGGCATCTGTTCCCCCTCCGTTGTTTAGATTGTGACTGCGGGTATGGGTTTCTGAAAATTATTGTACTCAATTCTAATTTTGTAGTCAAGTTAAATAATCTTTCTTCCAACAAAGCAGGTGACAAATTTTTACCTTTGTTTTTGTAATGTTCTACAAGCCTCTCATGGCACCTGCCATTGGTGCAACACTCCTTCTCTTTACTTTTCTTCGCTTTCCCGATATAATAAAAAAAATTATGCATGTTATAAAGAGCAAACGCTGGAAAGGGTGCACATCATGACAGAAGTGGAATTGAAGGCGGTTTTGTCCCCAGAGCAGGCAGTCAGCCTGCCAGGACGGCTGGCTGATCTGGGATTCGTCCCGGGAGATATTGTTCAGGAGCAGGACCTCTACTACAATGCCCCCCATCGGGATTTCCGGACAACCGACGAGGCTCTCCGGCTGCGCACCATCACCGGCAGCCGGAACGAGACTGTGCTGACCTACAAGGGCCCCAAGCGGGACAGTCGCTCCAATACCCGCCTGGAGCACGAGACCTCTGTGGGCGACAGCAGGACCGTCCAGGATATCCTGCTCTCCTTGGGTTTTTGTCCGGTTCTCACCGTCTGCAAGGACCGGCGTACCTACCATTTGGATGCGGTCACCGTCTGCCTGGACCAAGTGGAGGGGCTGGGCAGCTATCTGGAGCTGGAGCATCTGCTGCCCGATGAATCCGGCAGAGAGGTTGCTGTAGATGGGCTGTTGTCCTTGTTGGACAGGCTAGGCGTGCAGCGCCAAGCGCTGGAGCGCCGGTCATATCTGGAATTGCTGCTGGCTACCACGCAAGCAGGGGGCGTCAGTAAGCAGGAGGAATGAGATGGAGCAGCTTAGCCGGAGAGAACTCAATAAAATTCATTGTCGGCAGCGCATTCTGAAGGCCTCCCGTCAGTTGTTCAGCATCAAGGGCTATGAGGAGACCACCATGGAGGACGTGGCGGCACGGGCCGAGGTTTCCAAGGCCACCCTTTACAACTATTTCCCGGGGAAAGACAGCCTGCTGATGGGAATTGCGGAGGCTGAGCTGGAGCAGATCTGCCAGATGGTGGAGGGGGAACTGACCCAGGTACCCAGTGCTCTGGAGAGGCTGTGGCGGGTACTGCTGGCCTTTGTGCTGGACTCTATGTGCTATATTTCTTTAAGCCGCAAGATTACCTATCTCAATTCCTGTGAAGATAGTGACCTCTTTGCCACCCGCCTGGAGATGGTGCAGATCCTGCGCCGGCAGGTCGTGGAGGCCCAGGAGCAGGGAGAGCTGTGTCAGGACGCCGACCCGGACGAGATCACAGAGCTGGTGATGGGGCTGTACCTGATCTCCCAGTTCCAGTGGGTCCACCAGGAGCAGCACACCCCCGCATACTGGTCCCATCGTCTGGAGCAGGCCTTTCGGCGGGTGATGGCGGGATTCTTGGCGCAGCCGCTTCCCCGTGAAAATTGAAGAGGAACCGGGCAGGCCGCTTTTCCGGCGGTCTGCCCGGTTTTTCTCTTGGGGACCGCGGCAGCATTGTGCAACTTCCCTCGTTGACTTTTATTCGCTAATGTGTTATCATGCTAGCATATTAAAGTAACGTTGCTGTTGCCGAATGGCCCGGCAGGCGTTATAATACATTCAAATCACCACAGGAGGCCCCATGATGGACGCAGAATGGATCTTGCAGGGCAGCGAGCAGGCCGTCTTTCGGCTCCGGGAGCTGTATCAGCGGCACGGCTATCTTCCCTATAAAATGAGCAAGTTTGAGGAGTATGATCTGTACGTCCGCAATAAAAGCTTTTTGGTCAGCGAGCAGATCCTCACCTTTACGGATATGGACGGGAAGCTGATGGCTCTGAAGCCGGACGTCACCCTGTCGATCCTGAAGAATTCCTCCCAGGGGAAGGGGCTGCAGAAGGTCTACTACAACGAGAACGTCTACCGCCCCGCCTCCGGCGCCCACTCCTTCCACGAGATCATGCAGGCGGGCCTGGAGTGCATCGGCGACCTGGACGACTTTTCTGTCGGCGAGGTGGTCATGCTGGCGGCCCGGAGCCTGGAGCTCATCCGCAGCGACTATCTGCTGGATCTGAGCCATCTGGGCATCGTGGCGGGCCTTCTGGCTCCGCTGCACCTGAATGGCGAGACGGAGCAGTCCCTGCTGCGCTCCATGGGAGAGAAAAATACCCCGGCCCTCCGGGAGCTGGGGACGCAGCTAGCCCTCCCCCAGTCGGTCACGGACCGGCTGTGCCGCCTGGCGCTGCTCTACGGGACTCCCGCCCAGATCCTGCCGGAGCTGGAGGCGCTGACGGACGGAGCGCCCCAGGCGCAGCAGGCCCTTCAGGAGCTCTCCGACCTGTGCGCCCTGCTGGCCCAATACGGGTTGGGGGCGAACCTGCGGCTGGACTTCTCCATTGTCAACGACATGAATTACTACAGCGGCATCATCTTCCGGGGCTATCTGCCGGGCCTGGCCTCCGGCGTGCTGGCCGGCGGCCGGTATGACAACCTGCTGAAAAAGATGGGCCGCGAGGGGGGCGCCATCGGCTTTGCCGTGTATCTGGACCAGTTTCAGCGGCTGCTGGCACCCCAGCGGGGCTATGACGCCGACGTGCTGCTGCTGTATGACGGCGGCCAGCCTCCGGCGTCGGTGGCCGCCGCAGCCAACGCTATCCTGGCCTCCGGCAAGACCGTCCGGGTGGAGCGGGAGATTCCCGACGGCTTCCGCTACCGGGAGCTGCGGGACCTGCGCAAGGAGGTGTAAGGGATGGACTATATCAACATCGCCCTGCCCAAGGGGCGCCTGGGCGAGAAGGTCTACGCCATGTTCAAGGCCGCCGGCTATGAGTGCCCCTCCATCGAGGAGGAGAACCGGAAGCTGATCTTCGAGAACGAGGAGAAGGGTGTCCGCTACTTCTGGGTCAAGCCCTCGGACGTGGCCATCTATGTGGAGCGGGGCGCCGCCGATATCGGCGTGGCGGGAAAGGATATCCTCCTGGAATACCAGCCCGACGTGTATGAGCTGGCGGACCTGGGGGTTGGCCGGTGCCGGATGTGCGTGGCCGGGAAGAAGGACTTCTTCGACGACCGGACCCAGACCCTCCGGGTGGCCACCAAATTTCCCCGCATCGCCCGGACCTACTACAGCTCCCTCAGCCGGGACATCGACATCATCCAGCTCAACGGGTCCATCGAGCTGGCCCCCATCCTGGGGCTCAGCGATGTGATCGTGGATATCGTGGAGACGGGCCGCACCCTGCTGGAAAACGGCCTGGAGCCCAAGGAGGAGATCGTCCCCATCAGCGCCCGGCTCATTGCCAACAAGGTCAGCTATAAATTCAAGAACACCGCCATCTGCCGTCTTGTGGACGCCGTGGGCGGGCGGGAGTAAGGAGTCTTTTCCATGATTCGTATTTATTCCTATGGACAGGTCCCCGCCTCGGAGATCTTCTCCCGGCAGGAGAGCCGGACCGACGTATCCGCCGCGGTGGCGGCTATCATTGCAGCCGTCCGGCAGGAGGGGGACACGGCCCTCCGGCGGTACGCCAAAGAATTCGACAAGGCGGAGCTCACTGAGATCGAGGTGCCGGCGGCCCAGCTGGACGCCGCAGTAGACGCCCTGGACGGTGAACTGCGCGCGATTTTGCAGGAGGCGGCGGAGCGCATCCGCGCCTTTCACAGCCGCCAGGTGCGCAACAGCTTTGTGCTCCCCCAGGAGGGCGGCGTTCTCCTGGGCCAGCGGGTGATCCCCCTGGACCGGGTGGGGCTCTATATCCCCGGCGGCACCGCCGCCTATCCCTCCAGCGTGCTGATGAACTGCATCCCTGCCAAGATCGCCGGGTGCCGGGAGATCGTCATGGTCTCTCCCCCCAGCCGGGGCGGGGACATTGACCCGGTGATCCTGGCCGCCGCCCGGATCGCCGGGGTGGACCGGGTGTTCCGCACCGGCGGGGCCCAGGCGGTGGCCGCCCTGGCCTACGGCACGGAGACCATCCCCCGGGTAGATAAAATTGTGGGGCCCGGCAACGCCTATGTGGCGGAGGCCAAGCGCCAGGTGTTCGGCCAGGTGGCCATCGACATGATCGCCGGCCCCAGCGAGATCCTGGTGGTGGCCGACGCCAAGAGCGATGCCAGGGTGGTTGCGGCGGACCTCCTCAGCCAGGCGGAACATGACAAGATGGCCTCCGCCGTCCTGGTGACGGACAGCGGGGACCTGGCGCTGGCGGTCCAGGCGGAGCTGGAGCGGCAGCTCCCCCTCCTCCCCAGGGTGGAGATCGCCCGGGCCTCCATCGACGACAACGGGAAGATCATCGTGGCAGAGAACCTGTCCCAGGCCGTCGACATTGCCAACGAGATCGCGCCGGAGCACCTGGAGCTGTGCGTAGACAATCCCTTTGACTATCTGGACCAGATCCGCCACGCGGGCTCCGTTTTCCTGGGCCGCAGCTGTCCGGAAGCCCTTGGGGACTACTTTGCCGGCCCCAACCACACCCTGCCCACCAGCGGCACGGCCCGGTTCATGAGCCCCCTGTCGGTGGACGACTTTGTGAAGAAGTCCCAGTTCACCTACTACACCCCCCAGGCCCTGGAGCGGGACAGCGGCAAAATCGCCCGCTTCGCCCGCCAGGAGGGGCTGGAGGCCCACGCCCGCAGCGTGCTGTCCCGGTTTGACCCCTGCGACCCACAATAAAGAAGGAGGCGAGGCTCTGTGAGCCGTTTTCTGAGCGCCCGCTTTGCCGCCCTGGAGGCATATACCCCCGGCGAGCAGCCCCAGGACATGGAATACGTGAAGCTCAATACCAACGAATCCCCCTTCCCCCCCTCTCCGGAGGTCATCGCCGCTGTCAGCGCGGCGGAGGTGGGGAAGCTGAACCTGTACCCGGACCCGGAGTGCAAGCGCCTGCGCCGGAAGCTCGCCGCCCTCTACGGGGTGGGAGAGGAAAACGTATTCCTCTCCAACGGGTCCGACGACATTCTGAATTTCTTTTTCATGGCCTTCTGCGACGCCGAGCGCCCCGTGGCCTTCCCTAATATCAGCTACGGGTTTTACCCGGTCTACGCCCAGCTCTATAACCTGCCCGCCACGGTGATCCCCCTGCGGGAGGACTTTTCCCTGAACGCGGAGGACTACTGCGGCCTCCATCAGAACATCGTCATCGCCAACCCCAACGCCCCCACCGGCATGACCATCCCGGTGTCGGACATCGAGACCATCGTACAGACCAATCCGGACCACGTGGTGCTCATCGACGAGGCCTATGTGGACTTCGGCGCGGAGAGCTGCCGGGGGCTCATCGGGCAGTATGAGAATCTGCTGGTGTGCCAGACCTTTTCCAAGTCCCGGTCCATGGCCGGGGGCCGCCTGGGCTTCGCCCTGGGCAGCGCCGGCCTGATCGCGGACCTCAATAAGATCAAATACTCCACCAACCCATACAATATCAACCGGCTGACCCTGGTGGCGGCGGAGGCCGCTGTGGACAGCGACGCCTATTACCGGGAAAACTGCCAAAAGATCCAAGACAACCGCGCCTATACGGTGGCGCAGCTGGATGCCCTGGGCTTCACCACCCTGCCCTCCCTGGCAAACTTCATCTTCACCCGCTGCCCGAAGCTGGACGGCGGCGCCCTGTACCGGGCGCTCAAGCGCCGGGGGGTGCTGGTGCGGTACTGGAACAAGCCGGCGCTGAAGGACTATGTCCGGGTCACCATCGGCTCCCGTGAGCAGATGGACCGCTTCCTCAGCACCGTCCGGACCATTTTGAAGGAGGGATAAGCCATGCGCACCGCAGAGATCGCCCGCAAGACAGCGGAGACCGATATCACCCTCTCCCTGAACCTGGACGGTACCGGCCGGGGCGAGATCGCCACCGGCTGCGGCTTCCTGGACCACATGCTCACCCTCTTTGCCCGCCACGGCCGCTTTGACTTGACCGTACACTGCCAGGGGGACACCTTTGTGGACGACCACCACACAGTGGAGGACGTGGGTATCTGCCTGGGGGACGCCTTTGCCAAGGCCCTAGGAAATCTGGGGGGTGTGAACCGCTACGGCAGCACCATCCTCCCCATGGATGAGGCGCTGCTCCTCACCGCCGTGGACCTCTCGGGCCGGGGGATGCTCTGCTGTGAGCTGGACCTCCCCACGGAGAAGGTGGGCACCTTTGACACCCAGCTGGCGGAGGAGTTCTTCCTGGCCTTTACCCGCCGCTGTCAGTGCACGCTCCACATCCGGCAGCTGGCGGGGAAAAACAGCCACCACATCATCGAGGGGGCCTTCAAGAGCCTGGGCCGCTCCCTGCGTCAGGCGGTGGCCATCGACCCGGCTCTGAACGGGGAGATCCCCTCCACCAAGGGGGTGCTGTAGATGATCGCCATTGTAGACTACGGGGTGGGGAACCTGTTCTCCCTCACCTCCTCCCTCCGCGCCATCGGCGCGGACGTGACGGTGACCGGCCAGGCGGAGGTCCTGCGCCAGGCAGAAAAATTGATCCTCCCCGGCGTGGGCGCCTTTGGCGACGCGGCGGACCTGCTCCGGAGAAGCGGCCTGGGGCAGATTGTGGTGGAAGAGGCAGAGAAGGGCAAGCCGCTCTTGGGCATCTGCCTGGGGATGCAGCTGCTCTTTGACCGCAGCTTCGAGTACGGGGAGCATCCGGGCCTGGGGCTGATTCCCGGAGATGTGGTCAGCATGGCCCCGGTGGTGCCGGCGGGGTACAAGGTCCCCCACATCGGCTGGAACGCCCTCCACTTCCCGGCCAGCCGGCCCAAGAGCCGCCTGTTCCAGTATGTGGAGGAGGGCCAGTGCGTCTACTTCGTCCACTCCTACTACGCCGACCGCTGCGCCCCCTACGTCACCGCCACCGCCGAGTACGGCCCGGAGCTGACGGCGGCGGCGGAGCGCGGCAATGTATACGGCGTGCAGTTTCATCCGGAGAAAAGCGGCGACGTGGGGCTTGCCATCCTGCGCGCCTTTTGTGAAATGGAGGATGCCACATGATTATTTTTCCCGCCATTGACCTGAAGGACGGAAAGGTCGTCCGCCTGTACAAGGGAGACTTCGCGGCCATGCAGCAGGTGGCCGAGGACGCCGTGGCCACGGCTCTGGCCTTCCAGCGGGCCGGCGCCGCCTACCTCCACCTGGTGGATCTGGACGGCGCCCGGGACGGGGAGCGGAAAAACGCCCGTCTGGTGGAAAAGGTGGTTCAGGTGGGCCTGCGGGTCCAGCTGGGCGGCGGTCTGCGCACCATGTCTGATCTGGAGGCGGTGTTCGCCATGGGAGTCTACCGGGCGGTCATCGGCTCGGCGGCGGTCAGCGACCCGGACTTCGTCCGCGCCGCCATCGCCCGCTACGGTGCGGACCGCATTGCCGTTGGCATCGACCAGCGGGGAGGCCGGGTCCGCACCGCCGGCTGGACCGAGGACGCCGGCATCGACTATCTGGACTTTGCCAAACAGATGGAGGACATTGGCGTCACCAAGCTGGTGTTTACCGACATTGACACCGACGGCACCCTCTCCGGCCCCAGCTTCGAGCGGCTCCAGGCCCTGCAGGACACGGTGGGCTGCGACATCATCTCCTCCGGCGGCATCTCCAGCAATCAGGATATCGCCGCCCTCCACCAGATGGACCTGTACGGGGCCATTGTGGGCAAGGCGTGGTACGCCGGGGCGGTGAACCTGCGGGAGGCCATCCGGGAGGGAGGGCCCCAGCAGTGATTACCAAGCGCATCATCCCCTGCCTGGACGTGAAGGACGGCCGGGTGGTCAAGGGGGTCAACTTTCTGGGACTCCACGATGTGTCCAGCCCCGTGAGCCTCGCCAAATACTACAGCGACAGCGGCGCCGACGAGCTGGTGTTCTACGACATCACCGCCTCCGCCGAGGGCCGGGCCCTGTTCACCGACATTCTGGTGGAGGTGGCCTCCACCATCTTCATCCCCCTGACCGTGGGGGGCGGCATCAACACGGTGGAGGACTTTGACCGGGTGCTCAAGTGCGGCGCGGACAAGGTCAGCGTCAACTCCGGGGCCATCCGGGACCCCTCCCTCATCGCCGCTGCGGCAAAGAAATATGGCGACCAGTGCGTGGTCCTCAGCGTGGACGCCAAGCGGGTTGCGGGGCAGTACCGGGTGTTTGCCAAGGGCGGCCGGGAGGACACGGGGCTGGACGCCATCGAGTGGATCAAGCGTGGCGTCCAGAGCGGCGCCGGGGAGATCGTCCTCAACAGCATCGACACCGACGGGGTGAAGGGGGGCTTTGACCTGGATATGCTCGCCGCCGTGTGCGACGCGGTTCAGGTTCCCGTGATCGCCTCCGGCGGGGCGGGGGGCATCGACGACTTTGTCCGGCTCTTCCAGGCGCTTCCCAAGGTGGACGCAGGCCTTGCCGCCTCCATTTTCCACTTCGGAGAGGTGTCCATCCCGAACCTGAAACAGGCCCTGCACGCCCAGGGCATCAACGTGAGACTGTAACAAGATTAGGAGGAGCGAACCTCATGCTTTCCATTGACGATTTGAAATTCAACAGCCACGGCCTGATCCCCGCCATCGTGGTGGACGCCGGCAGCGGGAAGGTATTGACCCTGGCCTATATGAACCGGGAGAGCCTCTCCATCAGCATGGACGAGGGGCGCACCTGCTTCTGGTCCCGCTCCCGGAAGGAGCTGTGGCGCAAGGGCGAGACCAGCGGCAATGTCCAGCACATCCGCTCCATCGTGGCCGACTGCGACCGGGATGCCCTAGTGGTCACCGTGGACAAGGAGGGGCCCGCCTGCCATCTGGGTACGGACTCCTGCTTCAACGACCCGGTGTACCTCAAGGAGGCGGCGGAGCCCTTCTCCGTGAAGGGGCTCTACGCCCTGCTGGAGGGGCGCAAGCGGGACCTGCCCGAGGGTTCCTACACCACTTATCTCTTTGAGAAGGGCCTGGACAAGATCCTGAAAAAGGTAGGCGAGGAGTCCACAGAGGTCATCATCGCCGGCAAGGCGGAGGATAAGGCGGAAACTGTCTACGAGATCGCCGACCTCATGTACCACGTGATGGTGCTGATGGTGGAGCTGGGCATCAGCGTGGACGATGTGATGACTGAGCTGGCCTCCCGCCATGTCATCGACCACAAGGTGAAGCAGGAGAAGATGACCAAATGACCTGCCAGAGCCTCCACGTCCACACCACCTTCTGCGACGGGAAAAGCACGCCGGAGGAGATGGTCCGGGGCGCTCTCGCCGCCGGGTGTACCTCCCTGGGCTTCTCCGGCCACAGCTACCTGCCCTTTGACGACAGCTGGACCATGAAGGCCGGGGACCTGCCCCGCTACCGGGAGGAGATCCTCCGCCTGCGGCGGCAGTACGCCGGACAGCTGGAGATCTTCCTGGGGCTGGAGCAGGACCTTCTCTCCGCCGACCCCGGGCCGGGCTGGGACTACCGCATCGGGTCCGTCCACTGTGTGGAAAAGGATGGCGCCCATCTCTCGGTGGACGGCAGTGCGGACCGCTTTCAGGCGGACGCCGCACGCCACTACGGCGGCGACTTCCTGGCCTATGCGGCGGACTACTACCGTCTGGAGGCACAGGTGGTACAGCGGACCGGCTGTCAGATCGTGGGCCACTTTGACCTCATCACCAAGTTTAACGAGGGCGGCCGGTTCTTTGACGAGGGGGACCGGCGCTACCAGGACGCCGCCCTGGCGGCTCTGGACGCCCTGCTGGAGACGGACGCCGTCTTTGAGATCAATACCGGGGCCATCTCCCGGGGCTATCGGACGACGCCCTACCCGTCCCCCTTCCTGCTGCGCCGCATCCAGGAGCGGGGCGGCCGCATCACCATCACCAGTGACAGCCACAGCGCCGGCACCGTTCTCTATGGATACGCGGACGCCTTTGCCCTGGCCCGCTCCTGCGGCTTTGGGGAGTACTGGATTCTGACTGCCGACGGCTTTCAGGCAGTGCCTATCCCTGTATAACACCAAAACGGCCGCCCCTGGAGGGACGGCCGTTTTTTTCACAGGCGGACAGACCCCCCCAGGCGAGCCGGCGCGCCTGGGGGGGGGTGAGGCGGCAATGCCCTTGCCCAACAGCTCAATGGCCCGTGACAGATCCGCCTCATTGATGACGTAAGCAATCCGGATCTCATCCACACCCCGGCCGGGGGTGCCGTAAAAGGGCTCACCGGGGGCGTACATGACGGTCTCGCCGTTGTCGTCAAACTCCCGGAGCAGGAACATCTGGAAGTCGTCGGCGTTGTCCACCGGGAGCTTTGCCATCAGGTAGAAGGCCCCCTCCGGGCACTTGCACAGCACGCCGGGGATCTCCGCCAGCTTCGAAACCACCGTGTCCCGGCGGCGCTTGTACTCCTCCCGGGTGGCGGCAAAGTAGTCGGCGGGCACCGTATACAGCGCCGCCGCGGCCACCTGATCCAGCGTCGCCACAGACAGGCGAGCCTGGCAGAACTTCAGCGCATGGTTCATCAATTCCTTGTTCCGGGAGATCAGCGCGCCGATGCGGGCGCCGCAGGCGGAAAAGCGCTTGGATACCGAATCAATGACCACAATGTTTTCCGGCATATCCTCGTAGGTGATGATGGAGGCCAAATCCTCTCCGCCGTAGACGAACTCCCGATAGACCTCGTCGCCAATGAGGAACAGGCCGTGATCCCGGGCCACCTCGGCGATCATCCGGGACTGCTCCGGCGTCAGCACCACGCCGGTGGGATTGCCGGGGTTGGTAATCAGGATGGCGCGGGTCCGCTCGTTGATCAGCGCCTCGATCCGCTTCCGGTCGGCGTAGAAGTACCCCTCCTCCGCCGTGGTGGGCAGGGGACGGATCTCGCCGCCGGCGGCATAGACAAACGTGGAATAGTTGGGATAGAAGGGCTCAGGTACGATCACCTCGTCCCCCTCGTCCAAAATGCAGTTGAGGACCATCTGCAGCGCCTCGCTGCCGCCGGTGGTGATGAGAATATCACCCTCCTCCAGATGGGTGCCCAGCCGGTCGTAGTAGCCCTGGACCGCCTGGATCAGGCTGGGGATCCCGGGAGACGGCGCATACTCCAGCACAGGCTGGGCAAACTCGCGCACCGCCTGGAAGCAGGCCGCCGGCGTGGCAATGTCGGGCTGACCGATATTCAGATGGTACACCTTCTTGCCTGCTGCCTTGGCCGCCTCCGCATAGGGGTGGAACTTACGGATGGGGGACAGGCCGCATCGCTGGACCTTGCTGGAAAATTTCATATCCATTTCTCCTTTTCTCAAAATGCTATCGTATCGCTCCCTTGCAGAGCGCATCTTCTGATTTTGTCGGAATGGCTCTATTATACCCCATCTGCCGCCCTTCTGGCAATGGTTTTATGCAAGCTGCAGACAGGTTTCTTGCATTGACAGCAAAGCCGCCGCCCCCTATAATAAAATCATCACAAAAAAGGGGGATCTGCCATGACCGATCACGATATTCTGCTGAACAACGGCGTCGCCATGCCGCTGCTGGGGCTGGGCGTCTTTCGCACCTCCAGCCAGGAGGAGATGAACCAGGCTGTCCAGTGGGCCTGGGAGGCTGGCTACCGCAGCTTTGACACCGCGCAGATGTACGGCAACGAGGACCTGCTGGGCTGCGCCCTGCAGGCCCTCGCCCTGCCCCGCCGGTCGTTCTTCCTGACCAGCAAGGTCAATCTGGGCAACACCGGCTACCAGCGCACCCTGTCCTCCTTCCAGGAGAGCCTGGACCGCCTGCAGACCGACTATCTGGACCTGTTTCTGATCCACTGGCCGGGCCAGAAGCGCCAGCGGCTGGCCGACACCTGGCGGGCCATGGAGGAGCTGTATGCCGCCGGAAAGGTCCGGGCCATCGGCGTCTCCAACTGCCAGCCCAGACACTTAGACTGGCTGGCCGCAGACGGCACCGTGGTTCCCGCCGTCAACCAGGTGGAGCGCAACCCCCAGATGAACAACAATGACCTCCTGGCCTTCTGCCGCAGCCGGGGCATCCAGGTGGAGGCATGGGCCCCTCTGCGCCGGGGCGACCTGGGGAGCCCTGCCCTGCTGCAGCTGGCAGAGAAGTATCACCGCTCCCCGGCCCAGATCATCCTGCGCTGGAATGTGCAGAGCGGCGTAGTCGTGATCCCCAAATCCGTCCACCGGGAGCGCATCGTGGAAAACGCTGCGATCTTTGATTTCACGCTGGCGGCGGAGGACATGGCCCTGCTGGACAGCCTCCACACCGGCGTACGCACCGGCAGCGACCCGGAGACCCACGACTACGACGATGACGGCACCGTCACCTGCGGCGTCGGGGCGGTTTCCCGTCCATAAGGAACACCAGCCGCTCCGGCCGGGAGCGGTCCGGGCAGTAGGAGAACCCCAAGCGGTCAAACTGCCGCAGATCCTCCAGCCGCTCTACGGCGTGTTCCGCCATCCAGCGCGCCATTTCCCCCCGGGCCATCTTCACATAGACGCCCTTCTCTATGACCTTCTCCCCCTGGAGCTCTCCAAAGGTGCAGGTGACAAACGTGTCCGCCCCGGTCAGCCAGGGCTCTATGACCCTGCTGTACTCCCGGGAGGCCAGGTTCAAAATCACCCGATCCCCATCGTCTGTCAGGGCGCGATAGAGGCTGTCCCCCCAGAAGTGGTACAGGTCCCGCCAGGGGCCGAAGCGGACCTTGGCCTGCATCTCCAGCCGGTAGGGCATCACCGCATCCAGGGGGCGCAGGATCCCATAGAGCCCGGAGAGGATGCGAAGGTGCTCCTGAACATAGTCGAAGTAGGTCTCCTCAAAGACCTGGGGCGCCATGTACTGGTACTGGATCCCCCGATAGGCCAGAAGGGCCGGCGTATCCGCCCGCTGGAGTTCCATTGTCTGATAGGTCTCGTAGGCGGCGCGGGCCAGGGCCTCGTTGCAGGCGAGCAGCCGTCTGAGCTCCGGGTAAGGGAGGCTCCTGAGATAGGCCGCCAGCTCCTCTGCCCGGCTCTCGTACAGCGGCCGTCCCCGGGGGACCAGGAACTCCCGCTCCTCCCCCATCTGTTTGGCCGGGGAAATGATGATTTTCATGGCCCCTCCTAAACCTCCCTCCCCGTTTCCCATGGGTTTCTGGTTGATTACGCACTATCATAACAGATTTTCCCCGCCGGCGCAACTCCCGCAGGGCCTCTCCTGCGCTAAGCGGCACAGGGCCCTCCGCTCTCTGCGCCTCGGTAGGCACGACCAGGGGTGCGCCCCCTGCATTTCCAAAAATTTGAAGCTGTGGGAGATCCCCAACTGCTTCTTTTCTCTGGTGGAGGGCGCTTCCCAGCGGAGCGGGGACAGCTTCCAGGACTTCGCCCGGTGCGTGACGCAGGCCGCGTTCGGCAAAACAGAATAACCATACGCTCCCAGGGGAGGCCGGTACGATGTACCGGCCTCCCCTCTCCCTTTGATGGAGCCGCCTCTCGGCGCTACGGCGGGGATCTCTGAAAAGGTGTAGTCAAGATGCCGCTTCCCGTGGTATAATGGCAGCAATATCCGGTCTCAGCGCCCGTGAAAGAGAGGATTCGACATGAAACAGAGCCGCCCATATCCGGCCTATACCATCACAAAGAAAGCCGAGCACAGCATCGCCGCCGGCCATCCCTGGGTCTACGCCGAGGAGATCACCCAGCTCCCCGGCGACGCACCGGAAAACGGCGCGCTGGTGGATGTCTGCAGCAGCCGGGGCAGCTACCTGGGCACCGGCCTGCTGAGCCTGGCCAGCAAGATCCGCATCCGGCTCCTCAGCCGCAACGCCAACGACCAGTTTGACGCCGCCTTCTGGCGGCGGCGGATCGAGTATGCCTGGGCCTATCGAAAGGCGGTACTGGCCCCGGAGGAGCTCAACTGCTGCCGCCTCATCTTCGGCGAGGCCGACCAGTTCCCCGGCCTCACTGTGGACCGCTTCCACGACACCCTGGTAACCCAGACCCTCTCCTACGGCATGGAGCAGCGGAAGAATGTGATTTTCCCGCTGCTGGCAGACGTGCTGCGGCAGGACGGGCAGGAGATCCGGGGCATCTATGAGCGAAACGACGCCGCCCTCCGCGCCCGGGAGGGCCTGCCGGAGGGCAAGGGCTGGTTCCCTCTCCCCGGGGAGGCGCCTCCGGAGGTCACCCATACCACCATCTGTGAAAACGGTATTTTTTACGACGTAGACTTTGAAAACGGCCAGAAAACCGGGTTTTTCCTGGACCAGAAATATAACCGCAGGGCGGTGGCCCGTCTGGCCCGGGGGCGGCGGGTGCTGGACTGCTTCACCCACACCGGGAGCTTTGCCCTCAACGCCGCCTACGGCGGGGCGGAGCACGTCACCGCCGTGGATGTGAGCCAGGCGGCGGTGGACATGGCCCGGGATAACGCGGCCCGCAACGGCCTTCTGGACCGCATGGACTTTGTCTGTGCGGACGTGTTCGACCTGCTCCCCACCCTGGCCGGCCGCCATGACTACGACTTCATCATCCTGGACCCGCCGGCTTTCACCAAGTCCCGGAAAACCGCGGACAACGCCATGCGGGGCTACAAGGAGATCAACTACCGCGCCATGAAGCTTCTGCCCCGGGGCGGGTATCTGGCCACCGCCAGCTGCAGCCACTTTGCCACTGAGGAGATGTTCCTGAAGATGCTGCGCAGCGCCGCCCGGGACGCCGACCGGCAGCTGCGGCAGATCGAGGCGCGCCAGCAGGCCCCGGACCACCCCATCCTCCTGAATGTGGAGGAGACCAACTACCTGAAATTCTTCCTGTTCCAGGTGATCTGATTTTACCCATAGAGAAAGAGGGACTTCACCATGTACATCGCTGATCTCCACATCCACTCCCGCTTCTCCCGGGCCACCAGCCGGGAGGGGGATCTCCCCCACCTGGACCTCTGGGCACGGCGCAAGGGCATCCGGGTGGTGGGCACCGGGGACTTCACCCACCCCGCCTGGCGCGGGGAGCTGCGGGAGCAGCTTCTTCCCGCCGGCGAGGGGCTCTATGCCCTGCGGGAGGAGCTGCGCCTGCCGGACGCCCCCGGCGGCGAGCCGCCCCTGTTTGTGGTGACTGGGGAGATCAGCTGCATCTATAAGCGCCACGGCAGGACCCGAAAGGTCCACAACCTGATCCTCCTGCCCTCCCTGGAGGCGGCGGAGGAGCTCTCCGCCAGGCTGGAGACTATCGGCAACATCCGCTCCGACGGGCGGCCCATCCTGGGGATGGACAGCAGGGACCTGCTGGAGCTGACCCTGGACACCTGCCCGGACGCGGAGTTCATCCCCGCCCACATCTGGACGCCCCATTTTGCTCTCTTCGGGGCCTTCTCCGGGTTTGACACCATGGAGGAGTGCTTCGGCGACATGGCCGGCCACATCCACGCCGTGGAGACCGGTCTCTCCTCCGACCCGCCCATGAACTGGCGGCTCTCGGCCCTGGACGGTCTCACCCTGGTCTCCCACTCCGACGCCCACTCCCCTGCCAAGCTGGGCCGGGAGGCGGACCTGCTGGACACCGGGCTCTCTTATCCCCAGCTGGTCCGGGCCATCCGCACCGGGGAGGGATTCCTGGGCACCATCGAATTTTTCCCGGAGGAAGGCAAGTACCACCTGGACGGGCACCGCAACTGCGGCGTCTGCCTCACGCCCGCCGAGACCGCGGATTTGAACGGGCTGTGCCCGGTGTGCGGTAAAAAGCTCACCATCGGCGTGGAGCACCGGGTGGAGGCGCTGGCGGACCGTCCGGCGGGCACGCGTCCGGCCTGCGCCAAGCCCTTTGAGAGCCTGGCCCCCCTGCCGGAGGTCATTGCCGCCTCCACCGGTGCCTCTCCCACTGCCAAGAGGACGATGGAGCTGTATGAGCAGCTGCTGGCGGAGCTGGGACCGGAGTTCCCCATCCTCCGGGAGGTCCCGGTGGAGGACATTGGCCGTATCGCCGGCCCCTGCGTGGCGGAGGGCGTCCGCCGCCTGCGGATGGGCCAGGTGGAGCGCCGCCCCGGCTTCGACGGGGAATACGGCGTGATCTCCCTGCTGACACCCGGGGAGATTCAGCGGCTCCAGGGGCAGCTCTCCCTCTTCGGCGCCGAGCCGGCCAAAAAGAAAGCCGCGAAGCGGGAGCTGAAGGCGTCGGTCAACGCCCCGGCAGCAGAGACCAGCGTCCCGGAGACGCGTACCCTCAACCCCCAGCAGCGCGCCGCTGTCACGGCGGAGGAGCCGTTGGTGGCGGTGATCGCGGGCCCCGGCACCGGCAAGACCGGCACCCTGGTGGAGCGCATCGCCTGGCTGGTGGAGGAGCGTGGCGTGAAGCCCCGGGAAATCACCGCCGTCACCTTCACCAACCAGGCCGCCGCCGAGATGCGGGAGCGCCTGGAGCACCGTCTGGGCGGACGGCGGGCGGTGGCCGGTATGACCATCGGCACCTTCCACGCCATCTGCCTGCAGCTTCTGGGGGACGTGCGGCTCATCAGCCCCGGGGAGGCCCTCACCGCAGCGGAGGAGGTCCTCCGGGACGCGGGCAGCAAGATGAAAGGCCGCGCCTTCCTCCAGGCGGTATCCCGGATGAAAAACGGCGCCGACGCGGCGGAGGCCGGGCTGGACGAGGCGCTGCTCCGTGCCTACAGCGCCCGGCTGGCGGCCATGGGCGCCCTGGACTTCGACGACCTGCTGACCGCCGCTCTCTCCCTGGACACCACCGGACAGCGGCGGTTCCAGCATCTGCTGGTGGACGAGTTCCAGGACATCAACGACATGCAGTACGATCTGGTCCGCGCCTGGAGCCGGGGCGGGAAGAGCCTCTTTGTCATCGGCGACCCGGATCAGTCCATCTACGGCTTTCGGGGTGCCAGCGGCCGGTGCTTCCAGCGCCTGACGGAGGAGCTGCCCCAGGCCCGGGTCATCCGCCTGGAGGAGAACTATCGCTCCGCCCCGGCCATTCTGGAGGCGGCGCTGTCCGTCATTGCCCACAACGGCGGGGCGCCCCGCCGCCTCACGCCCACCCGGCCCGCCGGGCCGGCGGTGCGGCTGGTGGAGGCCGGGGACGACTTTGCCGAGGCGGTCTTTGTGGCCAAGGAGATCGGCCGCATGACCGGAGGCGTGGACATGCTGGAGGCCCAGCGCCTGGGCCACGAGGGGGAGAACCGCTCCTTCTCTGAGATCGCCGTCCTCTGCCGCACCCACCGGCAGCTGGAGCTGGTGGAGAAATGCCTGCGCCACGACGATATCCCCTGCCTCATCAGCGGCCGTGAGGACTTTCTGGATGATTCGGATGTACGGGGTGTGCTGGCCTTTTTCCGCTCCCTGCAGCATCCGGAGGACACGCTGGCCCTGGAGACCGCTCTGCGCCTGCTGTGGGATTGTCCTGCGGACCTCATCCAGCGGGCAAAGGCCGCCTGCTCCGGGCAGACAGCTTGGGACCTCCCCGCCCTGGGGGAGGTGGTCCGGGGCTACGGCCACCTGGAGCTGTGGCTGCGCCGCGCGGAGGAATGGTTCCCCCTGGTGGGTGAAAAAAAGCCTTTTCAGCTTCTGGAACAGTGGGAGGCGTCCTGCGGCGCCTCCCCGGCGCTGGACAAGCTGCGGCATATGGCGGTGTGCTATCCGGACCTGGACGCCCTGTGGAATGCCCTGGTACTGGGCGAGGAGGCGGACCTCCGGCGCTCTGCCGGGAAAACCTGGGCCTCCGGCGCGGTACGCCTTATGACCCTCCACGGCGCCAAGGGGCTGGAGTTTCCGGTAGTGTTCCTCACCGGCGTCAGCGCCGGGATGCTGCCCCTGGAGTCCCAGGGCCGCAGCACCGACATGGAGGAGGAGCGCCGGCTGTTCTACGTGGGGCTCACCCGGGCGAAAGAGGAACTCATCCTCACCACCGCCCAGGCCCCCTCCCCCTTCCTCTCCGAGCTCCCGGATACCGTGGTCCCCTCCCCCGCCGCGCCCCTTCGGGAGCGGCCTGCGGAGCAGCTGTGCCTGTTTTAGATTGAAACCCTGCGGAGCCCGAGGCTTCGCAGGGTTTGTTTCGCCGCACCGGGAATTGGACCTTGCGCGGCGGCAGGAAACCCTCTATAATCAAAGGGTATCCAAATGAATAGAAAGTGAGTTAACGCATATGTCCATTCGTGAGTTTCGGCCCGGTGACCGGGTGGAGGGCTTCTTCCTCCTGTCCGGGGCCTATTCCAAGCAGTCCGCCAACGGCAAGCCCTTCCTCAGCGTGGAGCTGGGGGACGCCTCCGGCACCATCGAGGGGAAGGTCTGGGACTACTCCGGTCCCGTCTCCCCCGCTGACACCGGCGCGGTGGTGAAGATCCGGGGCATGGTCTCCGAATTTCGCGGCGCGCCCCAGGTGACGGTGGAGCAGATCCGCCTGGCGGTACCCGGCGATGTCTACAATGTCAAAACCCTGGTGCCCGCCGCCCCCCTGGACGAGGACGATGCCCGCCGGGAGCTGCTGGCCCTGGTGGGCTCCATCGCCGATGACGACTATCGCAGGGTGTGTCAGAAGGTACTGGAGCACTATGGGGAGCGCTTCTTTACCATCCCCGCGGCCAAGACGGTCCACCACGGCTTTCTCCACGGCCTCCTGATGCACACTCTCTTTATGGCTCGGACCGCCGACTATCTGGCGGGGCTCTATGCCGGCGTCATTGACCGGAGCCTCCTGCTGGCAGGCACCATTCTCCACGACGCGGCCAAGTGCGAGGAGTTCAACACCTCCCCCCTGGGGCTGGTGACAGAGTACTCCAACCGGGGGCAGCTTCTGGGCCATCTGGTGATGGGGGCCCAGACCGTGGCGGCCTGCGCCGGGGCGCTGGGGATCCCTGAGGAGAAATCCACCCTGCTCCAGCACCTGCTGCTGTCCCACCACGGCCAGCCGGAATTCGGCGCGGCGGTGGTGCCCATCTGCGCGGAGAGCGAGCTGCTCTCCCTCATCGACACTATGGACAGCCGCATGGAGATCTACCGGGAGGTGCTGGACCAGACCCCGGCGGGCACCTGCTCCAGCCGCATTTTTGCCCTGGAGCACCGGGTCTATCACCACCAGTGACCCCCAATTTCGAAAACCATTTAAAATAGTTGTTGCGAATTATACAATTTGGATTCATTTTTGGAACATCACAGAGAGGAGGCGTTCCCCATCAGCAAGGATCAGGTCTATGAATTGCTCCAAGCCCACGCCGGCGCGTACCTCTCCGGAGAGGAGATCAGCCAGCAGCTGGGGATCTCCCGGGCCGCCGTGTGGAAGGCGGTCAGCGCCCTGCGGGCCGCCGGCTACACCATCGAGGCCCGCACGGGCCTGGGCTATGCCCTGGTGGATCGTCCGGACGCCCTGACGGAACGGGAAATCGGCCGTGCGCTCCAGGTGATAGGCGTGGAGGCGGCTGCCCTCCGGTGCCTGGAGGAGGTGGACTCCACCAACTCCTACCTCAAGCGGGAGGCCCTGGCCGGTGCGGCGGACGGCACCTTTGCCGTGGCGGAGTACCAGTCCGGGGGGCGTGGCCGCCAGGAGCGCTCCTTCCAGTCCCCCCGGGGCAAGGGGGTCTATCTGTCCGCTCTGTTCCGTCCGTCCCTGTCCCCGGGGCAGCTGATGCCCGTCACCGCCCTGACGGCGGTGGCCATGTGCGATGCTGTGGAGGCGGTGTGTCAGGTCCGGCCCCAGATCAAGTGGACCAACGACCTGATCCTGCACCAGAAAAAAATCGCGGGCATTTTGACCGAGGTGGCCCTGGAGGGGGAGACCGGCGCCGTCCAGTCCCTGGTGATCGGCGTGGGGATCAACGTCTCCCAGACGCCGGAGGACTTCTCTCCGGACGTGGCGGCCATGGCCACCTCCCTCTGTGCGGCGCTGGGCCGGCCGGTGTCCCGGCCGGAGCTGGCCGCGGCCATGATCGCCGCTCTTCGGCGGCTCATGGCGGATCTGAGCGGCGATTTGACCCCCTATCTCCAAAAATACCGCCGTGACTGCGCCACCCTGGGCCAGGAGATCCAGCTGCTCTGGCGGGACCGGCGGGAGCGCGCCTTTGCCGAGGACATTGACGACCAGTTCGGTCTGGTGGTCCGTTACGCCGATGGCCGGCGGGAGGTGATCCGCTCCGGGGAGGTCTCGGTACGAGGGCTGTACGGCTACGTCCCGTCGGACGGAGAATAGCGACAAGAGGCCGGGAGGGCGATGCCCTCCCGGCCTCTGTGATATTGACGGATACTTGGCCGCCTACTTCATAAATTTCCGAATCATCTTCAGCTTGCTCTCGCTGTAGGGGTGGTAGCGCATGGGCAGATCCAGCCAGGTGGACTTTTTCACGATGCTCCGGTAGTGGGTAAAGGTGTCAAAGCTCTGTTTGCCGTGGTAACTGCCCATCCCCGACTCCCCCACGCCGCCGAAGGGCATGTGGCTGGTGGCCAGGTGGATGATGGTGTCGTTGATGCACCCTCCGCCAAAGGAGCAGGTCCCCAGCACCCGCTCCTCCACCGCCTTGCTGGCGGTGAACAGATACAGCGCCAGGGGCCTCGGCCGGCTGCGGATAAAGCGGATCACTGCCTCCAGATCCCGGTAGGGCAGCACCGGCAGAATGGGCCCGAAGATCTCCTCCTGCATGATGGGACTTTCCGGGGAGACATTGTCCAGCAGGGTGGGCTCCACAAAGCGGCGGGCATCGTCCGTCCCGCCCCCCAGGAGGATCTTCTCTCCCTCCAGCAGGCCCTTGACGCGCCGGTAGTGCTTTTCGCTGATGATGGTAGGCATATTGCTGTAGTCCCCGCCCGGGAAGAATTCCGCCAGGGCCTCCCGGAAGGCCGCCACAAAGGGCTCTTTCACCTGCTCATGGAGGAACAGATAGTCCGGCTCCACGCAGGTCTGCCCGGCGTTGAGCACCTTGCCGAAGGCGATGCGCCGAGCGGCCAGCTTCACGTCCGCCGTCTCGTCCACGATCACCGGGCTCTTGCCGCCCAGCTCCAGCGTCACCGGGGTCAAATGCTTGGCCGCAGCCTCCATGACTACCTTCCCCACCGCCACGCTGCCGGTGAAGAAGATATAGTCAAACTTCTCCTCCAGCAGGGCGCTGTTCTGCTCCCGTCCCCCCTCCACCACGGCGATATACTCCGGCGGGAAGGTCTCCCCCAGGATCTTCGCCAGGGCGGCGCTGGTAGCCGGGGCATAGGCCGAGGGCTTCACCACGGCGCAGTTGCCGCCGGAGATGGCTCCCACCAGAGGGCTCAGGCACAGCTGCACCGGATAATTCCACGGGGACATGATGAGCGTCACCCCATAGGGCTCCGGCGAGACGAAGCTCTTGGCATGGAACTGGGCCAGAGGGGTGGGAACCGTCCGGTTCTTCATCCAGCGGCGCAGATGCCTCTTGTGGAAGCGGATCTCCTCCAGCACCAGGCCCGTCTCGCACATGTAGGTCTCCATGGGTGCCTTGTTCAGGTCCTGCTTCAGCGCCTCCATGATGAGGGGCTCCTCCCGCTTCAGCGCCTGATACAGCCGCTCCAGCGCCTGCAGGCGGAAGTCCGCGCCCCGGGTGGCGCCCGTCTCAAAATACTGCCGCTGGCGCGCTACGATCTCTGCAATGCTCATACTCATATGGTCCCTCCTATCCCGTCCAGGTCCTTATGCAGGCGGTCCGCCAGCGCAGGGGCTCCCAGACGGCTCATAACTGCCCGAAATTCCTCCCATGCCGCTGCCGCGGCCCCGGCGCAGTCCAGCACCTCCGGGGCCAGCGTCAGCCACGCCACCCCCATGCACCAGGACGCCAGAGCCTCTGCTCCCTCTCCTGCCGGGCGGGTCTCGGTGAAATACTGCCGGCCGCTCAGCGCCTCGGCAATAGCCCGGGCGATGTCCCCCTTGGCCCAGCGGGCAAAGCCCCAGAAGCGGTCCGTCACCTGGGGAAGGGCCGCTCCCTGCTCCCCGGCATCGGCACACAGCGCAGCCGCCTCCGGGAAGCCCGCCTCCCGGAGCGCCGCTTCCATAGCCGGCAGAGCGGCGGTGAGCCGCCGGGCAAAGCGGTCCAAATCCTCCAGCCGGTGGGAGCCATAGGCCCGGTTCATCTCCCGGCGGCGGATGTCAATAAAGGCGTCCAGGGTCTCGTCGGACACCCGGATCATGTTCGCCCCAGTCTCAGCCGTAAAGGTCCGGGCCATCAGGGCTCCGGCCACGAAGGAATCCACGTCCGCGGCGGCGGCCCGATCCAGGGCCTCCTGATAGATCGTAAAGGCCCGGAGAGACTGTTCAAAGGGGATCCCCGCCTCCAGCCGCCGTCCCACCAGGGCCATCACCGCCTGTCCGGACGGCAAAACCGTCTGCCGGCGGCCGGTGCCCTCGGTGTCAATGAGGCCCGCCTCCGCCAGGGCCGCAGCCTGGGCATGGGACAGCCCCGCGGCGTGGGCCGCGTCGCCCAGGGGGCGCGGAGCGCCCGTCTCCCCGCCAGACTTGTGGATCGCGTCCAGCAGGTCAAATTCCGCCTTTTCTGCGCCGCCGTTTTCCAGCAGCCCCTTGATGACAGACAGGGGATAAAACCGCTCCCGCTGCAGCTTCCGGATGCGCTGGATGGTCTCCACGCAGGAGGGATCGTAATAGGCCATGTTCCGCCCGGTCTTGAGCGAGGCGCGGATCAGGCCCTCCTTGGCGTAAAATTTCACCGTGGAGACGCTGACGCCGGCGGCCTTTGCCAGCTCCCCCGCCTTCATCAGCCCAGCGGTCTGCTCCTTCTTCCCCATGGCGCCCCCCTGTTACTGGCAGTCGATGACGATCTTCACCACATCCGGCGGGTTCTGCAGGGCCAGTTTCAGCGCCTCCTTGTAATCCGCCAGCTTGAAGTGGTGGGTGACAAAGCCCTCCACGGAGTAGATCCCATCCCGGATCCACTCCTGGGCCAGGTCAAAGGTATACAGATCCCGTCCCTGCCAGTGCTCCATGCCGTGGGCGTCCACGCCCACCAGCTTCAGCTCCTGCCACCAGATGGGGCTCTCGTCAAAGGTCACCGCGTTCATATGGTGCCCGATTTTCACGAATGTACCCCTGGCCCTCAGCAGGCGCAGGCCCGTGTGGTTGGACCAGTTGCCGCCGATGCAGTCATAGATGCGGTCAAAGCCGCCGAAGAAGTACTTGTTGCCCTGCATGCCGGTGTAAATCTCGCTGCCGCCGGTGGCCTTTGCGGTAGCCGCATAGGGATCCCCCTCCAGCACGTGGTCCGCCCCCAGCTTTTTGGCAAATTCCTGCTTGGTCTTGACCCGCTCCATGATCCAGACCTCGCAGTCCGGCTCCACGATCTTGATGGCCTGGACCACGCCCAGGCCGATGGTGCCGCAGCCCATCACCAGGATCTTCTCCCCCTTCTGGGGCGGCGCGCAGAGGACGGCGTGGATGGAGACGCAGGTGGGCTCCACCATGACCGCCTGCTCGTCGGTGATCTCGTCGTAGATATGGGCCAGGCCCCGGGCGGGGTAGATGAAGCTGTCCCCCCAGCCCGCGCCGGTGTCCGGCAGATCATAGGGGGAGGGGGCCCCGTAGTTGAGGCAGAAGTTGTAGTCCCCGGCCTCGCAGTAGGGGCAGCGGTCCCGGATGCCCTTGGTGTCGCAGCCGGACATATAGGCCCGGATGGTCACCCGGTCCCCCACCTTGAAATCCGTCACCTCGCTGCCCACCTCAGTGACCACGCCAACATTTTCGTGGCCCAGGTAGGTGCGCTTGGAGCCGGGGATGGGCTCAAAGGCGGAGTTGGTGCCGGTGGTGGCCTTGAAGAAGCTGATATCCGTGCCGCACAGGCCGCAGGCAATATTTTTCACCCGCACCCAGTCCCCCGCGGGCAGGGGCGGATCCGGCAGGTCGGTCTTGAACTTTACCGCGTTGAGTCCGCCGTAGAGCATGGGCTTGCAGTGCTTGGCCGCGAACTTGGTGGCTAATATCCTGGGAATATCCTTCTCAAAATAGATGGTTTTCATGTTGTCCTCCCTTAGGGTGTGCCGGCGGTCCGCGGTCCGGGCGCCCCGGACCTCTGTCGCCGGCTATGCCTATTGTCGCAGAAACCGCGGCGGATTGCAAGAAAAACCCAAGCGGGAGGGGGAGGCACCTCCCCCTCCCGCCCAGGCTGTCACGCTTGCGCTCAGGTGAGCATCCCCTGGAGGATGGACATGTAGTCGTTGAGGTAGCAGGCGTACTCCGGGCTGCCGATGGTCTCCACGTAGCCCTTTTCCACCCCCTCTACGAACTCCACCTCCTTCAGCAGCACCTTCATGGCCCCCTCCACGCTCTTGAAGCAGAAGTGGACAAAGGGGGAGCGGCGGGTGTAGACCCCGTGGCCGGACTTGCTCTGCCCCGCCTTCACCCGCAGGTAGCAGGCGATGTAGTTGGGGTCGTCCCCGTTGGCCACGGTGAACTGGTAGATCCGGTCCGGCTGGCGCTGGCAGAACTCCTGCATGTCCGGGTCCCCCAGCTTGTTGTACTGGGAGAGGGCCCGGGTGATCATGTAGAGGCTGCACTTCACCTTCAGCGCCTGACCGGAAAAGTCCTTGGGCACCTTCTTGGGGGACATGATCATCAGGCCCATGAGGGCGGAGAGCACCTTGGGCAGCAGGCTCAGCTTTCCCTTGATGGACGGAATGGCTAGGCCGCCCCGGAGCAGCGCATTCATCTTCTCCACGCTGGAGAAGGTCAGCGTCAGATCCGGATGCTCGGCAGGCCCCTCCGCCACGGCGATGGTGCCGTTGTCAAACACCATATGGCAGCAGAGCAGCTCCCCGCCGTTTTTGGCGCCGAACTGGACAGTGGCCTGGACGTGTTCAAACTTCTTGTGGAGCTTCGGGTCGTCGTCCAGCAGCACCTGGATGGTGGGGAAGGCGGCGTTGAAAAACAGCCTCGCGGTCATGATATCCTGGGGAGAGGCTGACATAGGTCGATCACTCCTTTCCAAATGGGCGAGGCTCACTCGTCATCCCAGTTCTCGTCCGCCTCGAACTCCATGCCCAGCATGGAGCGGACCTGGTCCACGATGCCGTTGGCGTCCAGGCCGTAGTAGGCGTACAGGTCCTCGGCATAGCCGATGGCGGCAAAGGTATCGTAGATGCCGTGCTTTTTGAACACGCAGCCCTTGCCGGACTCGGCGATGACGCTGCCCACCGCGTCTCCCAGGCCGCCCAGCACATTGTGCTCCTCCACCGTGAGGATGCGGCGGGTCTCGGTGACCGCCTTCAAGATGGCCTCCCGGTCGATGGGCTTGATGGTGTGCATGTTGATGACCCGGACGCTGACCCCGTCGGTCTCCGCCAGGGTCTTGGCGGCGTTTACCGCCTGGAGCACCGCGATGCCGCAGCAGATGATGGTGAGATCCGTGCCCTCCCGCATGGTGATGGCCTTGCCGATCTCATAGGTATAGTTGTCGTCGGGATAGCAGGGGGGCTCAAAGCCCCGTCCGATGCGGATGTATACCGGACCCGGGGTGTCCACGCAGGCCTGGACGGCCTTGCTGGTTTCGATGCCGTCGGCGGGACAGATCACCGTCATATTGGCCATGGAGCGCATGATGGCGAAGTCCTCGGTGCAGTGGTGGGTGGTACCGGCGTGGCCGAAGGAGATGCCCGCGTGGGTGGCGATGATCTTCACCGGCAGGTTCTGATAGGCGATATCCGTGCGGACCTGCTCGCCGGCCCGCAGGCACGTGAAGGTGGCCATGGTGGAGGCAAAGGGGATAAGCCCCGCCTTGGCAAGCCCCGCGGCGATGCCGAACATGTTCTGCTCGGCGATGCCGACATTGAAAAACCGCTCCGGGAAGGCCTTTTCAAAGTGGACGATGGCCGTGGTCTTGGCCAGGTCCGCAGTCAGGCCCACAATTTTATCATTGTGCTTGCCCAGCTCCGCCAGGGTCCGGCCGTAGATCTCCCGGGCCGTCATGGTAGCGGCGTCGTAGGCATTCCAGTTGGTTCCAGTGACAACTGCCATGGTTCTCCCTCCTTACCCTTTCATAATCGACGCCTTCGCCTTGGCACACAGCTCCGAGTCGGCGGAGGCGTAGTGATAGACCACGTTGTTCTCCATGAAGTCCACGCCCTTGCCCTTGACGGTGTTGGCCATGATGAGCACCGGCTGGTCGGTGGCGGCCCAGGCGTGGCTGAGGGCCTCGTCCAGCTGGTCGAAGTCGTGGCCGTCGATCTCCACCACGTCCCAGCCAAAGGCTCTCCACTTGTCGCAGAAGGGCTCCAGGGCCATGACGTCCTCGGTCTTGCCGTCGATCATCAGGCGGTTGCGGTCCACGATGCCAATGACGTTGCCCAGCTTGAAGTTGGAGGCGGACATGGCGGCCTCCCAGATGCTGCCCTCTCCGCACTCCCCGTCGCCCATGAGGCAGACGGTCTTCCAGTCCTTTTTGAGATACCGGGCCCCCAGCCCCAGGCCCACTGCCATGGAGAGGCCGTGGCCCAGGCTTCCGGCGGAGGCGTCACAGCCGATGACCTTGTTGCAGTCCGGATGCATGGCAAAGGGGGAGCCGAAGTGGTTGAAGGTCTTAAGGGTCTCCTCCGGGAAGTAGCCCCGCTTGGCCAGCACCGGAATGTAGCCCGCTGCCGCGTGGCCCTTGGAGAGGATAAAGCGGTCCCGGTCCTCCCACTTGGGGTTTGCCGGGTCGATCTTGAGGTACTTGAAGTAGAGGATCGTCAGAATGTCGATGATGCTGAGAGATCCCCCCACATGGGCCCCGCCGGACCAGGCCATCACGTCGATGACGGTCAGGCGCAGTTCCCGGGCCAGATCCTGGAGTCTTTGCTTCTCTTCCATCGAAAGTGCCATTGGCTGTACCTCCCTGTCTCAATATTCGCCGGTGTCAGATCAAATCGAAAGTGGATAGTTTCACTCTCTACTTTTTGAGTATATTCTATTGTGCAACTAATTGCAACCTTTGTTTTATAATTCACATTTTTTTGTTCAAACATCACAATGCCAGCGCGTTTGGACAGGCATTTTCCCCAAGAAAAACCGCGCCAGGCGGCTGCCCGGCGCGGTTTCTCGATTTATGGTTCCAATGGTTTACAGGGGATGGCGCCCCCGGAGAACCTCGAAGGCCTCCTCCGCCACGGCCACCGTCTCGGCAATGTCTCCATCGGTGAGGGAGGCGTTGAGGAAGTGGTTGTGGTGGTTGGTGAAGTAGACGCCCCGCTTAACGCACTCCGCCACCCACTCCTGATGGAGAGAGAGCGAGGGATCGTCGGCAATGCGCAGGTAGAACAGGGCCGGTGCCCCGGTGAAATGGAGGTCAAACTGATAGCGCTTGGCCGCAGCCAGCAGACCATCCCGCAGCTTCTCACCCTTCTCCTGCAGGAGCTTGGGCAGGTTCAGCCGCCGCATTTTCTCCACGCAGGCGATCCCCGCGGCAAAGGGCACGGCACTGAGCCAGTAGCTGCCGGTATAGGTCAGGGAACTGACGGTATTTTTCAAAAAGTCCTTGCCGCACAGGGCAGAGACGTTGTAGCCGTTGGCCAGGGCCTTGCAGAAGCAGATGAGGTCCGCCTCAAAGCCGAAATAGTGGTCGCTGCCCGCCAGATCCAACCGGAACCCGGCCCGCACATCGTCCACGATCAGCACCACGTCGTTGTCCGTGCAGAGCTTGCGGACCTTGGCCCAGAATCCGTCGGCGGGGAACTGATTGTCCTGGAAGTTGCCGTGCATATAGGGCTGGGCAATGAGGCCGGCGATCTGCCCCTTGTTCTCCTGGAACACCCGCTCCAGCTGATCGTAGTCGTTCCAGTCCACATAGAGGTTGTTGCACACATCCTCCTCCAGGATGCCGGCATAGTCCACCTTCTGGGTCCAGGGGGCCACGCCGTGGTAGTAGCCCTTGAAAAACACGATCTTCTTTTTGTGGCTGTAGGCCCGGGCCGTCAGCACCGCCAGAGTGGTGACGTCGTTGCCGTTCTTGGCGAAAAAGGCCCAGTCGGCGCTGGCAACAGTATCCACCAGCAGCTCGGCAAAGTCGATCATCTTGGTGGAGGGCGCGGTAATGCAGTCCCCCAGCTCCATCTGCTTCCGGGCCGCGGCGTCCACATCCTCGTCGCAGTAGCCCAGCACATTGGGTCCGTAGGCGCACATGTAGTCGATGAAGCGGTTGCCGTCCACATCCCAGAAATAGCTGCCCTTGGCCCGCTGGGAGAACATAGGGAAGGCATCCACCGGGATAAAGCAGCCCTCCGCCGGGCCCTGGTGGCCATAGATGCCCGAGGGGATCACCTTCACGGCCCGGGCAAATTCCTCACGGCTCTTGCTGTAGGTATTCATACTGTCACTCCTCCCTTACGCCAAATACAGGGCCACACGGTCCAGAATCCGGTTCATATTGTCCAGCATGGGCACCCGTCCGCCCAAGCAGATCTCTCCAGTTCCAATGCAGGCCAGGGAATTTCTTCTGCCTTCAAACAGGTCTCTTGCGATCTCCATGCTGCCAAACTCCATCCGGGCGGATACCGCCTGCGTTCCCGGCTGTTTGATCGTTTTCAGCCGGTGGTTCTTCGCCTCGATCATAGCCGTGGGGCCTCCCTTGATAGACAGCTGAATCACGCCATCGGGGATATAGGAGGCGCTGGCCTGCCCAATGCGGTCCTCGTTGCCGATCTGGCTGATGGCGGAGGCGATGGTATAAAACATCAGCGTGGTGCTGGTCTGGAAAAACGCCGGATCACTCAGGTCCGCCTCCGAAGCCCGGAGGTACTTCGTAAGCTGATCTGTCAGGGCGATGAACTCCTTGGTAAGAAAGCGCACCTTGGTGAGGCCCTTGCTGGGGAATGGCGTCACAGTGCCGTCGATCATACCGTTGAATTTCTCCGGTGTGGAGAAGGGCAGCTTGATGTCACAGCGCTCCACCCCCTCTGAGAATGTGCAGGCGCCGTGGTCAAAGGTCAAGGTTGCGCTGGGACCACCGGACACCTGGAAGCCCACCGCTATCCGTTTCTCTCCTAGGATATCTTTGGCATGGCTGTCCAAAGCGCACAGCTCCTCCAAGGTTCCCAGAACCCCGTAGAGGTTGATAAACGCCATGGTCCGCTGATCCGTACCATGCAGGTTCTTCATATGCATCATCCTTTCTCCTCGACCCACAGGTCGGTTTTTCTTTCTCTATCACTGTACCACAGGCGGCAAGAGATGTCACTCCATTTTTTGTGGCCCCAGACGTATATTCCGTCAATCGGAAATCATTTTTACTGCTTGCAGTTGTCTCTGCCGGACATCATCTGTTATACTTGGGGCAATCCGAATGATACAAGGAGACATGCTATGAAACTTGCGATTCTCTCTGATACCCACGGTCTGCTCCGCCCGGAGGTCCTCGCCCGGCTGGAGGGTGTGGACGCCATCCTCCATGCCGGAGATTTCCACACCCAGGCCGTGGCGGACCAGCTGCAGACCTACGCCCCGCTCTACGCCGTCCGCGGCAACAATGCCCGGGAGTGGGCTGCCTCCATCCCCTACAGCCGGACCGTTACCCTGGGCGGCGTCACCTTCTATCTGGTCCACAACCAACGGGACGCGGCTGAGCGCCTGCTGGATGTGGACGTGGTGATTTACGGCCACACCCACAAATACGCCTGCGCAGGGCGGGACGGAATGCTGTGGCTCAATCCCGGCAGCTGCGGCCGGCGCCGGTTCGGCCACGAGATCACCTTTGCCATGATGGAGATCAAAAACGGCTCCTTCCAGGTGGAGAAGGTCACGATCTCCCCGGACGGGCCCGCTTAAAATCTTCCCCGCTCCCCCGGCGCAAAACAGCAGACCGGCGGCAACATTGCCGCCGGTCTGCTTTCTTTATGCCTCCGCCGCATGCACGCCCTCAGGCGCCCCCATGCGTGTGCAGCGCCTATTCCAGCTGCCCCGGAAGCCGCAGCTTCTCCTTAGGCGTGAACTGGGTGTCAAAGCGCTCCACGTCCGCCTCCTCCACGAAGTATCCCTCCGGCGGGCGATAGGTCCCGGTGACGCCGGTCAGGTACCCCTCCCGCAGCTCCTTGACCAGGAAATAGGGCACCTCCGCCTCCCTGGGCTCCGCAAAATAGTGGATGCCCCGGTGGCTGGCTGTCACGAAGCCGGACTTCCCGTAAAAGCCGATATTGCCCTCAATACAAATCGCCCCAGCCCCCAGCGCTCTGGCCCGCTCCAGGGATTCGTCCAGCAAAACCTTCCCCAGGCCTTGCCGCTGGCAGTCTGGACGGATGCTGATGGGCCCGAAGGCCATCACCGGGATCCTCCGGCCGTCGTCCGCCTGGATCTCCGCCCGGACATACAGAATATGGCCGATGAGCTCGCCGTTCCGCTCCATCACCAGGTCCAGCTCCGGCACAAACTCCGGCCGGTCCCGGAGGCAGTGGACCACATAGTGCTCCGAGCAGCCGGGCCGGTAGACGTTCCAAAACGCCTCCCGGGTCAGTTCCTCCACCGCCCGGTAGTCCGCCGGCGTCTCCCGGCGGATCTGAATGTTGTCTTTTGCCGTCATGCGCATGCTCCTCTTCTCGATATTGCTGTCAGTCCCTCTCTGCCGCCCAGGCCAGAAAACAACCCGGCTCGTGTGAAAAAATGACCCCCACCGCCTGGAGATAGGCATAGATAATGGTGGTGCCCACAAAGCGCATCCCTCGCCTCTTCAAATCCCTGGAGATCCCATCGGACAGCTCGGACCGGGTCTCCCCCGTCTCATAGACGACCGCCCCGTCCGTCCAGTGCCAGAGGTAGGCGTCAAAGCTCCCCCACTCCTGCCGGATGGTCCGAAAAATCCTGGCATTGTCCACCGCCGCCCGGATCTTCCGCTGGTTGCGGATGATCCCCGCGTCCTCCATCAGGGACTGGAGCTTCTCCTCCCCATAGGCGCAGACCCGCTCCAAATCGAAGCCGTCGAAGGCCCGGCGGAAGGCCTCCCGCTTGTTGAGGACGCACTCCCAGGAGAGCCCCGCCTGAAAGGACTCCAGGATCAGCATTTCAAAGAGCTTCCGGTCGTCGTGAACCGGGACGCCCCACTCCTCATCGTGGTAGCGGATGTATGCGGGATTCTTGGGGTTGGCCCAAAAGCACCTGGTTTTGTGGTCCTGCCACGCCATGGACACACCCTCCTTTCAGGCTGTGTATCAGGATTGTACCACACTTCCCCGCTTCCGGCAAGGCCGGCGCGCCGCGGCGGGGCTTTCCAATCCGGCGGCGGCATGGTACAATCATGGTAATCACAGCATCAAAAGGAGGTGCCCCATGAAACGAGGCGAACACTACGAGGCGGACGTTCTCTTTTTCTTCGACGGCCACCCGCTGGAGCTGCGCCTGTATCAGCTTCTGTTCCGCCGCCTGGACGAGCTGTTTCCGGAGGGGACCGTCAAGGTCCAGAAAAGCCAGATCAGCTTCTACGGCCGCCACCTCTTTGCCGCCGCCTCTCTGCCGGTGCGGCGCAAAAAGGACTGGCCCAGGGAGTGTCTGGTGGTGACCATCGGCCTCTCCCACCCTCTGGACTCCCCCAGGGCGGCGGTCACCGTGGAGCCCTATCCGGGCCGCTGGACCAACCACGTGCTCCTCTCCCGGGAGGAGGAGATCGACGAAGCGCTGATGGAGTGGCTCCGGGAGGCCTATGATTTTGCCGAGAGCAAGCGGTAAGGAGGGACCATGGAACACTATTCTGTGGATGAGCTCCAGGAGGCCCGGCGCGCCATCGCCTCCACGTGCAGCAAGTGCGAGAAGGCCCTCCTGAAGCTGCGGCCCGGAACGCCCCAGCACACGCTGACGGTCCGCCGCATCCGCGCCTTTCACATTGCCCTGGCGCTGCTGGACCGGGAGCTGGACCAGACGCTCTGATTCCTGAAAGCGGCCTTTTCGCCCTCTTTTGCGGCGGAGAGGCCGCTGATTTCGTCAAAACAGCATCTTCACATTCCATCGAAATCTGCTATACTAATGCAGTATGCTGTTACGAAACGGGGGAACCTGGATGGAACGAATCTTAGTGCTGGAGGATGATCTGGCCCTGAGCGCGGGCCTGTGTTTTGAGCTGGACAGCGCGGGCTATGCCACCGTGGCCGCCTATAACTGCGCCAAGGCCCGGTATCTCCTGGAGCAGGAGACCTTCTCCCTGGCGCTGCTGGATGTGAACCTGCCGGACGGCAGCGGCCTTGACCTGTGCCGGGAGATCAAGGCGCGATACCCGGCGCTGCCGGTAATCTTTCTCACCGCCAACGACCTGGAGCAGGACGTGCTGGCGGGCTTTGACCTGGGGGCGGAGGACTATGTGACCAAGCCCTTCCGCATCCCCATCCTGCTGCGGCGAATGGAGGTGGCCCTGCGCCGCCGGGGCACAGCGCCCGCGCCGGCAGCGGAGGTCTGGGACGACGGCTTTCTCCGCCTGGACTTCGCCGCCCTCACCGCCGCCCGGGGCGGGGAGACGCTGACGATTACGCCCAACGAGTACAAGCTCCTCAAGGCGCTCACCGACAACGCCGGGAACATTCTGACCCGGCAGGTGCTGCTGGAGCGGCTGTGGGACAGCGGCGGGAACTTCATCGACGACCACACGCTGACCGTGACCATGAACCGCCTGCGCGCCAAGATCGAGGACGAGGCCCACACCTATATCAAGACCGTGCGGGGCATCGGTTATGTCTGGACAGGAGGCAGGCCATGAAGCACCGCACACTGACGATCATGCGCTCCGGGATGCTTCTGCTCTCGGCGGCGCTGTTTCTCGCCCTGGTAGGGCTGCTGTGGACCGCCATCCCCTGGACCGCGGTGCGCTGGTCTATTCTGGGCCTCTGCGCCGCACTCTACGCCGCAGTGGGGCTGTGGGCCTGGTACCAGCGGCGGCAGGTCGCCCTCTTTGCCGACGATCTGTGCCAGACCCTGGACACGCTGCTGTCCGGCCGCCCTGTCGAGGGGTACCAGCCCTATGAGGACAGCCTCACCGCCAAGGTCCAGGGCAAGCTGATGCAGTACTTTGACATTATGAGCGAGGGCAAGCGCCAGAGCCAGCGGGACAAGGAGACCCTCCAGGGTCTGGTCAGCGATATCTCCCACCAGGTCAAGACCCCCATCGCCAATCTCCAGATGTTCACCGGCATCCTGCGCCAGCACACCCTGAGCGAGGAGCAGCGGCAGGAGTTCCTGGGCACCATGGCCGGGCAGCTGGACAAGCTGGATTTTCTCCTGCAGTCCCTCATCAAGATGTCCCGGCTGGAGACGGGGACCTTTGCCCTGCACATGGAGAACGCCCGCCTCAGCGACACCATTGCCCAGGCCATGAGCACGGTGTGGGCCAGGGCGGAGGAGAAGGGCATCCAGCTCTCCGCCGACTGTGACAGCGCCGTCACCGTCCAGCACGACCCCAAATGGACGGCGGAGGCCCTGGGCAACCTTCTGGACAACGCAGTGAAGTACACGCCGGAGGGCGGCAGCGTGTCCGTCCTGGTACGGCCCTGGCAGTTCTACACCCGCATCGACATCACCGACACCGGCATCGGCATCCCGGAGGAGCACTACCACGACGTGTTCCAGCGGTTCTACCGCGCCCCGGAGGTGACGGCCCAGGAGGGAGTCGGCCTGGGGCTGTATCTGGCCAACGGCATCATCACCCGGCAGAGGGGATACATCAGCGTGAAATCCAAGGTGGGCGAGGGCACCACCTTCTCGGTGTATCTGCTCAGCGACAGCCATTCATCCTAAGGAGGCGGAAAGCATGCTGATCGCACAGTTGACAGAAAAGATGATCCAACGTTCCAAAGGGAACCTCCACGACATCAATCACTTTTTGAAGGTCTACTCTTACGCCCGGACCATCGGCATCCGGGAGGGCCTTCCGGCGGAGACCCAAACCATCCTGGAGGCCGCGGCCCTGGTCCACGACATCGCCTGTCCCCTCTGCCGGGAGAAATACGGCAATACCAACGGCAAGCATCAGGAGCGGGAGGGCATGGTGTTGGCGGAGGAGTTTCTCCGGGACTCCGGCCTCTCCCAGACGGCGCGGGACCGGGTGGTCTATCTGGTGGGACACCACCACACGCCCCAGGGGGTGGACGGCCCGGACTACCAGATCCTGCTGGAGGCGGACTACCTGGTCAACGCCGACGAGGGGCACTGCTCCCCGGAGAACATCCGCAGTACCCGGGATAAAATTTTCCGTACCAAGACCGGGATCGTCCTGCTGGACGCCATCTATCTGGGCGGCGAGGTGTGACGGCCCGGGAGGTACGTCATCCGAACGATGATGGTATGACCGGCACGAAATTCAAGGGAGGATTTGAAAAATGGATGAACATATTTCGTTTTGGTTTTCCGGATTTGAAAAGGGCATCGAAGCCCTGACACCACAGCAGAGAGAAACCTTTTTCTGTGAATGTGGTAAAAACTGCGTCAAGCAGGGCACGCTGGATTTTTACCGGCAGCTCTATGACCGTGCGGCCGGCGATTTGGACGTCTTTTTCCAAAAAGCGAATGAGATACCCGGTCTGCAGGCTGAAATTCTGGTTCCGGGCCGCAAATATGCATTTGGTTTCACCGAGTGCAGCTGCATGCTGCATACACAGGGGTATGTCAATACGCCGCAGCTATGCGAATGTTCCCGCCAAAGCGTCCTATTTGTTCTGCATACGCTTTGGCCAGAGGTAAAATTTTCGGTAGAGCTGACCGATTCCATCCTGCGCGGCGGCGACATGTGCCGCCTGGTAATCAGCGCACAGGATCACGAAGCCTGATAAAAATATATTGATCTTATCTCAGTTAAAAGCGAGGCATCCACCCATGGATATGGTAAGCGTACATCACCTGAAAAAATACTACGGCAAGGGCGAGAACCTGGTCAAAGCCCTGGACGGCATGGATCTCACCATCGAGAAGGGCAAGTTCACCGCCATCATCGGCGCCTCCGGCTCCGGCAAAACCACCCTGCTGAACATGATCGGCGGCCTGGACGTTCCCGACGAGGGGGAGGTCATTGTGGACGGGGTGAACCTGTCGGGGCTGCGGGAAAAGGAGCTGGCGGTGTTCCGCCGGAGCAAGGTGGGCTTTGTCTACCAAAATTTCAATCTGGTGTCCACCCTGACCGTGCGGGAAAACATCCTCTTTCCCCTGAGTCTGGCCGGCTCCACCCCGGACGCCGCCTTTTTCGATGAGATCGTGGGCCTGCTCCGCCTGTCGGACCGGCTGGACGCCTTTCCGGGGGAGCTCTCCGGCGGCGGGCAGCAGCGGGTGGCCATTGCCCGGGCCCTCATCGCCAAGCCCGCCATTCTCCTGGCCGACGAGCCCACCGGCAACCTGGACTCCAAGAGCGGCCAGAACGTGCTGGGCCTCCTCAAGCTGTCGGTGGAGACCTACCACCAGACGCTGGTGATGATCACCCACAACCTGGAGATCGCCCAGATGGCCGACCGGGTGGTGCGCATCGCCGACGGCCGCATCCTGGCCTGAGAGAGGTGCGGCCATGCTTGCAAACAACAATCTGAAGGTGTGCTGGCGGCTGGTCCGCCGGGACTTTCGCTTCCATCGGGTCAAAAACGCCGTTCTGGTGCTGGCCGCCGCCCTGGTGACCGGGCTGTACGCCTTTGTGTTTCTGCTGGGCAGCTCTGTGCAGGCCGGTTTCCTGCTCAACTACCAGTACACCTATGGCTCCACCAGCCACATCCTCTACACCGGCCTGACAGAGCACCAGGCCGACCTGCTCTCCCAAAACGCCAACATCCAGAGCACCGTCCGCCTCAGCACGGTGGGCACCCTGTCCGACCCCCTGGTGGGCCAGCGGGTGGTGCAGCTGGCGGTGACAGACCGGGCCTACGCCGAGACGGTCCTCTCCCTCCCCACCACCGGCCGCCTGCCGGAGACAGCCGGGGAGATCGCCATGGACGAGTTCACCATGAACTCCCTGGGGATCCTCCATGAGCTGGGCGCCCCGGTGACGCTCCAGTGGACCGACCCGGAGGGCAGCGTCCACACCGACGCCTTCACCCTCTCCGGCTGGTGGGCCAGTCCCACCAATTTCTCCGAGGCCTGCACCTGGATCACGGCGGATACCGCCGGACAGCTAGTGCCCGGCTACGACGGGGAAGCCGCCCACAATGTCACCCTGGGCGTCACGCTGTACCAGCCCCGGGATCTGGACGCCCAGGCGGAGCAGATCCTGGCGGACCAGGGGATCTCCGGTGTCTCCTATACCACCAATCTGGCCTACAACGAGGCCCGCCTGGAGCAGGCCGCCGGGCAGGCCCTGCCCTATTACGCCCCGGCGCTGCTGGTGCTCCTGTGCGGCTTTCTGATGCTCTACAGCATCGTCCATGTGGCGGCGGAGCGGGACAGCGCCTTCTTTGCCTCCCTCAAGGCCCTGGGCATGACGCCCCGGCAGATCCGCCGCTTCCTCGTGGAGAAGGGCTGCGCCGTCACGGCGCTGGGGCTGATCCCCGGCTGGGGCATCGGCTTTCTCCTGCACCTGGCCATCACCAGCCGCATCATTGTCGGCCTGGAGGAGAACCCGGCCCTGTATTTTCTCTCCTGGCCCCCCTTCCTGGCCGCTGGGCTGTGCACACTGGCGACCGCGCTGCTGGCCTATCTGCTTCCCATGCTGGCTCTCTCCCGGCGGACGCCGGCCCAGCTCCTGCAGGGGATCCGCCCCCGGCGCGGCCGGGGCCGGGGAAATCGGGACGGACGGGTCACCCTCCCCCGCCTCGCCCTGGGCACCCTGGCGCAGAGCAGGGGGCGCACGGTCCTGTCAGCGGTGGTCCTGCTGCTGGCGGTGGTCCTGCTCACCGACGTTCAGATCCAGTATGCGAGCCTGAAGGAGGATATCTACCTGTCCGCGATGTCCCCCTGGGACTACTCCATTGTAGACGGCTCGGCCTACCTCTCCCTCCAGCGGTATAACCAGGAAAACCTGGGCATTACGGACGAAACCGCAGAGGCGCTGCTGGCCCGACCGGAGGTCACCTCCGTCAGCGTCCTGAAAAGCCGCGAAATTCTCCTCACCGCCCCGGAAGCCCTGCGGCAGCGTCTGGAGGACTACTACAACCAGCCCTATGACGAGACCATGACCCTGCGGGACTCCCAGTCAGGCTTCCCGGACTGGGTGGCCGGGCTGGACCGACTCACGGAAACCGGGGCATACACCGGCCTTGTCATCGGCCTGGAGGGGGATTATCTCGACTATATGCTGACCTATTCCCCCTTTACCAGCGGGGAATTCGACGCCGATGCCTTTGCCAGCGGGAACTATGTGATCGCAGGGGGCGCCTACTACGAGGGCGTCTCCACCCCGGCAGCCGGGGAGACAGTGACGCTGGCGGGACGGACCTTTACCGTTCTGGGTTCTGTCATGCACGACAACACCTATCTCAGCGGCTCCAACAGCCGGGAGGCCGCTTTCCATATCGCCTATTTCGTGCCCATGGAGGTATTTGACCAGCTCTTTCCCGGCCAGGGCGTCCGGCAGCTAGCGGTGAACATCGACCACGGTCAGCAGGACAGCTTTGAGGCGTATCTGGACGCCTATGAGCAGGATCTCAACCAGGGCGTGGGCATCACCCGCCGCAGCGAGTACCAGGCCAACTTTGAGACCGCCCGCTTGAACATGGTGCTGCCCCAGCTCATTGTCAGCGCGGTGCTGCTGGGGATCGCCCTGCTGAACTTCGTCAATCTCCTGGTGGCAAAAACCGTGTGCCGAAAGCAGGAATTCGCCGTCTACCAGAGCCTTGGCATGACCCACGGCCAGCTGCGGCTGCTCCTGCTGCTGGAGGGCGGGCTCCATGGCCTCATCATGCTCCTGGTGCTCTGCCCTCTGACCGCCCTGTTCGCCCGGTTCATCATGCCCGGCATCATCGAGGGCATCGGCTCCTGGGCCATGGTCTATACCTTCTCCCTGACGCCCCTGTGGCTCAGCCTGCCGGTGATCCTGGTACTGGCGGCGGGTGTGCCGCTGCTGTGTCTGCACTTCGTCACCCGGGGCACCATCCGGGAGCGGCTGGGCGGGATGGAGTGAAGGCTTTTCCATTTTTTATTGCCGGCGGCGCTTATTTCCACTGTCATCACCGCGCAGGAGGGCCTCCCGAATATGGGAGGCCCTCCTGCTGTTTTCCTGCGGCGGATCAAACCTGTTTTTCGGCCTTCCGCCGCTGGGCAATAGGGAAATATTCCCGGAGCATGGGATAGGTCAGCGCCTCCGGCAGCGCGTCAAAGAGGCCGATCTTCCCCATTTCGCTGCCGGCGGGCAGCCGGTCCAGCCGGTGGACCACGGCGAAATAGACCTGCCCGTTTCCCCGATAGTGAAAGCCGTTGAGAACGCCGTCAATCTCGTAGTCGCACAGCGGCTCCAGCTCGAACTCCACCGCCCCGGTCTCCTCATACAGCTCCCGCCGCGCGGCCTCCAGCGGTGTCTCCCCCGGCTCGATCCAGCCGCTGGGGTGCTCCCAGGTGGTCCGCTCTCGGTGCATGCAGAAAATCCACTTCCCCTGGTATACCGCCATCACATCGGCGGAAAAGTAGTCCTGGAAGGAGTGGAACGGATGGATCTGAAACTTCATATGGCTGATACGCCTCCCCGTTTTCCATGGTCTTTTTGTGATGATACCACACTCTCCCTGTCCTGTGAAGTATCGGAGGCGCTTTTCAGCCTTTTTATTGTCCTCCTCTTCTAAAATCGCAGATTTTGGGATAGATTTGATCCATCTGTAACAATTTGTTCATCAAATCCCCCAGAAAACCCTGTATAATTACTAACAGTATTAGCAATCGGAGGTGGTGATTGCATGGATTACCACGCGCTTGCGGAGCAGCTCATGGATCTGCACGTCCTGCTGCACCAATCCCCTGCCGGCCGGCAGCTGGAGGATCTGGACCGTGGCACCTCTCTTGCACTGGGCTATCTGATGGCCCACCACAAGATGGCCCATCCCAAGGAACTGGGCCGGGGCATGGCAGTCAGCTCCGCCCGGGTGGCGGCGCTGCTGAACCATCTGGAGGGGCAGGGACTGATCCGCAGGACCGCCGACCCCGATGACAACCGGCAGACCATCGTGTCCCTCACCGCCGCCGGGGAGGAGCGGATCCGCCAGCGGCGCGCCCAGGCGGTGGCGCTTCTGGCGCAGTTGCTGGAGCGGCTTGGCCCGGAGGATGCGGCGGCCTATTTGCGTCTGCGGAAAAAGCTCATCGAGGCGCTGCCAGAGGCATAGGGGCCTACACCGGCTCTGCGCAGGTCAGGCCTGCCAGCCGATCCGCTCTGGCGCGGCATCCCGTTCTCATCCCATGTGCTACAACAATTCCGGCTCAACGGGGCGGCTGTCCCGCGGGTCAAAGGAGGTCTTTGCGCATTTGAATGAAAAGCTGAAAGAAAAAATTAAGGAATCTCTGTCCAGCGTCCTCCCCATTACCGCCATCGTCCTGGTGCTCAGCATCACCCTGGTCCCCATGGAGATCGGGACGCTGGCCCTCTTTCTCGCCGGCGCGCTGCTGCTGATCGTGGGCATGGGCTTTTTCCAGCTGGGCGCGGAAATGGCCATGACCCCTCTGGGGCAGGGCGTAGGCGGGCGCCTGATGAAAAGCAGCAGCCTGCTCCTGATCCTGCCGGTCAGCTTTCTAATGGGCGTCATCATCACCATCGCAGAGCCGGACCTCCAGGTGCTGGCCAATCAGGTGGCCTCCATCCCCAACCAGGTGCTGATCTGGACTGTAGCGGTTGGCGTCGGGATCTTCCTGGTGGTGGCGGTGCTGCGCATCCTGTTCCACGTCAGTCTCTCGAATCTGCTGCTGATCTTTTACATTCTTCTGTTTCTTCTGTCCTTCTTCTCTCCGGACGAGTTCACAGCCGTGGCCTTTGACTCCGGCGGTGTCACCACCGGCCCCATGACCGTGCCCTTTATCATGGCCCTGGGCGTCGGCCTCTCCGCTGTCCGCAGCGACCAGGACAGCACCAGCGACAGCTTCGGTCTGGTGGCCCTGTGCAGCGTCGGCCCCATTATGATGGTGCTCCTGCTGGGGATCTTCTACCACCCCACCGACGCGATCTACAACGCCATTGAGATCCCCGCCACCCACACCACCCAGGATGTGGCCCGCCACTTCCTGTCCGCCCTGCCGCAGTATGCCGAGGAGGTCGCCGTCAGTATCCTGCCCGTGGCCGGCGTGTTCGTGGTGTTCCAGCTCCTGACCCGCAACTACCGCAAGCGGCAGGTGCTGCGGATCTGCATCGGCTTTCTCTATACGGTGATTGGACTGATTTTATTCCTCACCGGCGTCAACGTCGGCTTTGCCCCGGTGGGAAATCTGCTGGGCAGCGGACTGGCCGGGAGCCAGTTCAAGTGGCTGCTGGTCCCCATCGGCATCATCATCGGCTATTATATCGTCAAGGCGGAGCCTGCGGTGCAGGTCCTCAATGAGCAGGTGGAGGACCTCACCGGCGGCATGGTCTCCCGAAAGATGATGAACACCGCCATGTCCATCGGCGTGGCCGGCGCGGTGGCCCTGGCTATGGTGCGGGTGCTCACCGGCATCAATATCTACTGGATCATTATTCCCGGCTATGCGATCTCTCTGCTGCTCAGCCGCAAGGTGCCCTCGGTGTTCGTGGGCATCGCCTTCGACTCCGGCGGCGTGGCCAGCGGACCCATGACCTCCACCTTCCTGCTGCCCCTGGCCATGGGCGCCTGCGGCGCGGTGGGCGGCAACGTGGTGACCGACGCCTTCGGCATCGTGGCCCTGGTGGCCATGGCGCCCCTGATCGCCATTCAGATCATGGGATTGGTCTATACCCACAAGTCCAAGGCGGTCTCGCCGGGCGCGCAGGCCCTGCCGGAGGACACTGTGGTCGATATCGAGGAGGAATCATAAATGGCTGCATTACAGGAGAGCAATCGGTTTGCTCCGCGTATGATGGTCTTTATTACGCGCTTGGAGGACGAAAAGCGGCTGGAGAGGCTGCTGGAGGACCTGCACATCCCCATCTTATATCAGTGCCGCGGAAAGGGGACCGCCCCGTCGGAGATGCTGGACATCTTCGGGCTCAGCGGCACGACCCGGGTCATCACGGTGGGCATCCTGCCCAAGTGCATGGTGGGGGATGTCTTTGAGCAGGTGGGCCGGAAGCTCTCCGTCCACCAGCGGGGCGGAGGCATCGCCATCACCATCCCGGTGACCGGGATCCAACACCCCATTCTGCAGTTTCTCAACGACGAGGCCCGCAGCGCCGCGGAACAAAAGATCAATGAAACCATGGAAGGAGATATGGTTGCCATGCAGGAAAAGTCGGAATTTACCGTAATTTGGGTCTCTGTTGCCAGCGGCTTCAGCGACGATGTGGTGGATGCGGCCCGCTCCGCCGGCGCCAAGGGCGGCACGGTCCTGAAGGGCCGCCGCCGGAACTCCGAGCGCCTGAGCCAGCATCTGGGCATCTCTGTCCAGGAGGGCCAGGAGTTTGTCATGATCGTGGCCCCCAGGGCGAAGAAGTCGGAGATCATGTCCGCCATCTGCAGCGCCTGCGGCCTGCGGACCGAGGCCCACGGCATCGTGCTGTCCCTGCCGGTGGACGAGGTCATGGGGCTGGAGTGCTGATCCCGCCCGTTTTGGTGTCCAATACCCTGGAATCCAAACAGATTCCGGGGTATTTTTTTGCGCCGCTCTCCCCGTTTTCCCGCATGTTACAAAAGTGTACCTTTCTTGTACCCGAATTGTGACATTGGTGTGGTAGCATGGTCCTCGTCAAGGGGAGAGGCTCCCCAAATCGCAAGGAGGACGCGCATATGGAAACCATTCTGAAGGCCACCGGCCTGAAAAAATACTACGGCAAGGGCGAGACCCTGGTCAAGGCGCTGGACGGTGTGGATCTGGAGATCGAAAAGGGTAGGTTCACCGCCATCATCGGCACCTCCGGGTCCGGGAAGTCCACCCTGCTGAACATGCTGGGCGGGCTGGACACCCCTACCGAGGGCAGCATCCAGGTGGCCGGAACAGAGCTGGCCTCCCTGAACAGTGAGCAGGCCACCATATTCCGCCGCAAGCAGATCGGCTTTATTTTCCAGAACTACAATCTGGTGCCGGTGCTCAGCGTGTGGGAGAATATCGTCTTTCCCATCTCTCTGGACGGCCGCAAGCCGGATCAGGCCTTTGTGACACAGGTGGTCGGCCTCCTGGGGCTGGAGAAGAAGCTGGACAGCCTGCCCAACACCCTCTCCGGCGGCCAGCAGCAGCGGGTGGCCATCGCCCGGGCCCTGGCATCCAAGCCCGCTATCATCCTGGCGGACGAGCCCACCGGCAACCTGGACACCAGGACCAGCGACGACGTGATCGGGCTTCTGAAGGCCACCAGCCAGGCCTTCCACCAGACCATTGTCATGATCACCCACAACCCGGAGATCGCCGCCATGGCCGACCGCGTCATCCGCATCGAGGATGGCCGCATCGTATCCCAGTGAGGGGAGGGGTTCCCATGAAAGCAGTTTTTGATCCCATCAAGGTACTCAACCGGCGCATGTTCCGCGCCAACCGGGGCAGGAATGTGGTGGCCGTTCTGGCCATCGTCCTGACGACCCTGCTGTTCACCACACTCTTTACCCTGGCTCAGAGCATGAGCCGGAATCTGGTGGAGATGACCTTCCGCCAGACCGGCTATGACGCCCAAGCCTCCATCCGCGGCATCACAGAGGAGCAGGCGGAGCAGATCGCCCATCACCCGGATGTGACAGAGCTGGGGGAGAGCATTGTTCTGGGGCTGGCGGAGAACCGCGCCCTGGCTGGCCGCCAGGTGGAGATCCGCTGGGCCAATGACAGCTACGCTGAGCACGCCTTCGCCGCACCCACCACCGGCCGCATGCCGGAGGCGGCGGATGAGATTGCCCTGGACACCATCACCCTGGACCGGCTGGGCATCCCCCATGAACTGGGCCAGACCGTCACCCTGGAGTGGCGGAAGGACCTCAGCGGCGGCGAAGGAACCGCCTCTACTTTCACCCTCTGCGGCTTCTGGGAAAGCAACCTGTCCAGCTACGCCAGCATGGCCTGGGTGAGCCGGGACTATGCCGAGGAAATGACCGGCGGCGTGCTCACCACGGACACGAGTCAGGTGCTGGGGCTCTATATGGTCCAGGTGAACCTCTACAGCGACCGGAATATCGAGGCCACCATGGACGGCATCCTGGCGGACACCGGACTCAGCGGACAGCTGGAGTACAGCGTCAACCTGGCCTATTCCCCGGAGATGGGGGCCCTGGCCGCCCAGGAGAGCCTGCCCATGTACCTGGGTATGGTGCTGGTGTTCCTGGCGGGCTATCTCATCATCTATAACATCTTCCAGATCAGCGTCACCGCCGACGTGCAGTTCTACGGCAAGCTCCGGACCCTGGGCACCACCCGCCGGCAGATCAAGCGGCTGATCTACGGCCAGGCCAACCGGCTGTGCGTCCTCGGCATCCCCCTGGGGCTGGTGCTGGGCTGGCTGCTGGGCATGGTGCTGGTGCCGATCCTCATGGGCGCCATGGAGGGCGACGCGGTGGTCTCCGCCAGCCCGGTCATTTTTGTCGGCTCCGCCCTCTTCGCCTGGCTGACGGTGCTGATCTCCTGCCTGCGGCCGGCCCGGATGGCCGGGAAGGTGTCCCCCATAGAGGCCCTGCGCATGAGCGATGCCGACGGCTCCAGCAAGAAAAAGGCCAAGCGCCGCCGCGGCTCCGCCTCTCTGGCCTCCATGGCCTGGGCCAACCTGTGGCGCAACAGGAAGCGCACCATCACAGTGATCTGCTCCCTGACCCTGGGACTGGTGCTCCTCAGCAGCTTCTATGCGAGGAACGCCGCCTTTGATATGGAGAAGTATCTGTCCGAATTGTCCATTTCTGATTTCGAACTCGCCGAGGCCACCAGCGAGGACTATATCAATGGCTATGACCCGCAGGGCACAACACTGGGTACGGAGCTGGTGCAGGCGCTGGAATCCATGGACGGTGTGGAAGCGACAGGCCATCAGTACTCCCATCAGTTTGTCTGGCAGTTTGATGACCAGATGGCGGAGAATCTGAACAGCTTCTACACGGAGGATATGCTGGCAGACTGGTCCAGCTACGACCCGTCCGGTGTGGACGCCTTCCGCCAGGCGTTGGATACCCGGAAAATGAACGCCGTAGTGTTCGGCCTGGACGGCATCCCGCTGGACACCATTACACAGAGCCAGTATATCATGCAGGGAAGCTTCGATCCGGACGCCTTTGCCAGCGGCGACTATGTTCTGGCGATCGGCCCCGCGGTTGAAAGGGATGTGGTATATCCCGCCCTTCCTGTTCCCTCTGTGGGCAGCACCGTCATGCTGGAGGGCAGGGCATACACCGTGATGGCTGTTGTCTATCCGGTCATGTCCATTGACGACGGCGCCGCCGAAACGGGCTCCCCCGCCTCCATGGAGCAGCATTTCATCCTGCCCGCCGACACGTTCCGCCAGAACTGGCCGGACAACACCCTGCGCAAGCTGTTTTTGGATGTGACCGACGAACAACTCGGCACAGTACAGGCCTGGCTGGACGACTATACCGCCACGGTAGATTCCAGACTGCCGGTCACCTCCCGGCAGTCTATGGCGGAGCAATATGAAAGCGAGACCCGCGCCTCCGCCGTCATGGGCAACGCCGTCAGCCTGGTGATCGCCCTAGTGGGGATCCTGAACTTCGTCAACTCCATGGTGACGGCCATCGTCTCCCGCCGGCGGGAGTTCGCCATGATCCAGAGCGTGGGCATGACCAAGCGGCAGCTGTGCCGGATGCTGGTGTATGAGGGCCTGTTCTACGCAGCTCTCACCCTGATCGCCGCCTACGCCATCAGCACCCTTGCCGTTGGCGTGGTGGTCCGGGCCATGGTGGAGGGCGGCTTCACCACCTTCCGCTTCACACTGCTGCCCTTGGGCATCTGCACCCCCATCCTGCTGGCCTTTGCCGTGCTGATCCCCTACCTCTGCTTTCGGAATCTGGAGAAGCAGAGCATCGTGGAGCGGCTGCGGATGGAATGACAGCACGAAAAGCCGGCGATCCGGTGGCTCGGATCGCCGGTTTTTCTGCGGTATGGGTTGGTATTCCCCGCCGGCTGTGGTATACTAACAGTGAATCATCCACAAGAGGGGGGATACCCATGGCAGAGATCATCCCGTTTGACGCCTTTGCCCAGTGGGACCTGGAGGAAATGGACCGCGCCCAGCTGCTCAGCTGTCTGGAGGCTGTCCGGGCCCAGATCGCACAGCTGGACGAGGAGGAACCGGCGGACATGGAGAGCGAGGCCTACGACGACTGGGGAGACCGCCACGAGGAGCTGGAGGACCTAGCCGATGAGATCATGGAGCACCTGGAGGCCCTGGAGGGACGCTGAATTTCCAATATGATGCAAAAAACGCCAAATCCAAATTGGATTTGGCGTTTTTGATTGGATCCGGTCCGCTCAGGAGCGTTTCCAGGCGTTGGCGCTGAAGAGCACCATCACCGGCAGCAGCTCCAGCCGTCCGATAATCATGCACATGGAGAGGACCAGCTTGGAGAAGCCGGAATAGGCGGCGTAGCTGCTCATGGGGCCCACGCCCTCCAAGCCAGGTCCCACGTTGCCGATGCAGGAGGCCACGGCACTGAAATTGGTCACCATGGAGAAGTCATCCAGGGACACCAGCAGCACCGCCAGCAGCATAATCAGCATGTAGGCGCCGATAAAGATATGGACAGAACGGAGATTACCCTCATCCACCACCTGGCCATCCAGCTTCACCACATTGACCTCCCGGGGATGGATCACCTGCCGGACCTCCCGGCGAATGGACCGCAGCAGAAGCAGCAGGCGGGAACACTTGATGGCGCCGCCGGTGGAGCCGGCGCAGGCTCCAATGAACATCAGAAGGATCAGGAGGAAGCGGGAGAACTCCGGCCACAGGTCGAAGTTGGTGCTGGCAAAGCCGGTGGTGGAGATAATGGAGCTGACCTGGAAAGCGGCATGGCGGATGGCATCGGCGCCGCTGTACATGGGCCAGATATCAATGGCAATCAGTGCCGTGCTGCCCACCACCACAATGAGGAAGAACCGCAGCTCGTCGCTGCGCAGGGCCTGCTTCACCTTACCGCACAGTACCAGAAAGTAGAGGGCAAAGTTGATGGAAAACAGGAGCATGAAGATGGTACAGGCAATCTCAATGGCGGGACTGCCATAGGCGGCGATGGAGGTGTTTCGAATGGAAAATCCGCCGGTACCGGCAATGGCAAAGGAGTTGACGATACTGTCAAACCAGGGCATCCCCACCAGGTGCAGCACAATGATCTCAATGACCGTCATGCCGCAGTAGATGCTGTAGAGGATCTTGGAGGATTGGCTGGCTTTTGGCACCAGCTTGCTGACGATCGGCCCCGGGCTTTCCGCCTTCATCAGCTGTAAGGTCCGCCCGCCCAGGTTCGGCAGCAAAGCAATGGTCAATACCAGCACCCCCATACCGCCCAACCAGTGCATGAAGGAGCGCCAGAACAGGATGCCCTTTGGCAGGGGCTCCACCGCTGTCAGAATGGAGGCGCCTGTGGTGGTAAAGCCGGAGACCGCCTCAAAGAAGCAGTCGATATAGGTCTCAAAATAGCCGCTGAAGTAGAAAGGCAGCGCGCCAAATGCCGCTACCAGCAGCCAAGTCAATGCCACAGCAAAGAATCCTTCCCGCGGGAAAAAATGATCGTCACTTTTCAGAACAGAAAAAATTGCGCCCACCAAAACCAGCAGTGGAAGGGTATAGAGGAACGGTGCCGGATCCTCACCATAGAGGAAGCCCACCGCTAATGGCAGCAACATGGCTCCGGCCTCTACCAGCAAAGTCTTGCCGGTGATACGGAATACCAGCTTGAAATTCATTGTACGCCCCCCAATTCAATGCGGGAGTCCTCATAAATGTCATTAATATCCAGGGTACGGTGATTGCGTGATACCAGAATCACTGTGTCGCCGGATGTAATCACAGAGGAGCCATCCGGGATGATGATACGGTCCTGGTGGATCAAGACCGCAATCAGGATTCCCTTTTTCAAATGCAGCTCCCGGAGCGGCACACCCTGGTGTCGGGTGGTCTCGTTCACCAGAAATTCCATGGCCTCCGCATTGCCATCGGCAATCTTGTACAGGGCGTTCATCACACTGCCCTTGGAGTTCTGCATCCCCCGCACCACCTGGAGGATCTGCCCGGCAGTGATCAGCTTGGGTGAGACCACGCTGTCCAGGCCGGCAGCCCGGGCAATCCCGGTATAGTTCTGGCGGTTAGACTTGGCAATAACTTTGGAGATGCCCTGCTGCAGGGCGTACAGGGAAATAATCAGATTGTCCTCGTCCCGGTCCGTGAGGGCTACAAAGGCATCGTAGGCCGTTACATTCTCCTCCTCCAGCAGCTCGTGGTCCGTACCGTCGCCGCAGATGATAGCGGCCTTGGGCAGCGCCTCACTGAGCTGGCGGCAGCGCTCCATGTCCTGCTCGATGATCTTTACCTTCATCCCCAGCTTTTCCAGCATCACCGTCAAGTAGTGGGCGATACGCCCGCCGCCTACAATCATAACTGTGCGGCTTTTCTGTGTATAACGGCCCAAAAGGCGGAAAAAAGAACCCAAGCCGCCGGGCTGCCCAATCAGATAGAGCCGGTCGCCGACTTTGGGCACAAAGGAACCATCCGGGATGATAACCTCCCCGTCCTCCCGCTCCGCTGCGCAGAAAAGCAGGGGGAGACCTTGAAACTTTTTACTCTGTTCGGAAAGGGGCTGCCCGACCAGGAAGTCATCTTGCCGCACCCGGAAGCTGATCATCTCCACACGTCCCCGATAAAATGTCTCCAGATTGGCAGCCGTGGGGAATCGGAGCAACTGGGATATCTCCAGGGCTGTGGCATTTTCCGGATTAATCACCAAATCAATCCCCAATTCCCCCTTCAGCGCCGCCATGTCCTTCGCATATTCCACATTGCGCACCCGGGCAATGGTATACTTTGCTCCCAGGCGCTTGGCGGTGAGGCAGCAGACCATGTTCACTTCGTCCATGCCGGTCACCGCAATCAAGATATCCGCCGCCTCGACACCAGCCTCCCTCAGTGTTGCAATGGATGCGCCATTCCCTTTCACTCCCATGACATCCAGAAGTTCTGAGGCCCTGCGCAAAGCCGCGTCATTGGTATCAATGATCGTGACATCGTGATTTTCCCTGGAGAGATGTTCTGCCAGCGTATAGCCGACCTTCCCTTCTCCAACAATGATGATGTTCAATCCATCTCCACCCTTTCTTTTTCGGCATTGTATGTGCCGCCACGCTGTCCCTTTGTTTATATTTTTTTATATTAGCACATGAAAATGAGGGTTACAACACCGGATCATGTGTTTTATCAGCGGCGCAGCAAAAAAATGCACCAACTGCGGAAAAGCAGCTGGCGCGTTTTTTCTCACGAGGCTTTTCAAATTGTAGTGAACGCTGCAGCAATCGCTATCCCTTCAGCGCCTGCCCATATAGTACCAGCGCAGCAGACAGAGGAACAGGCGGTCTCCCATCACGCCCCGGCTTTTGATGAGCAGCCGCTGCCCCAAGCCGCCTGCGGTGTAGCGAAAGCGCCTTCCCTCCCGCTCCACTAGATGCTCCACCAGTGCCGCCAGCACCTCTGGCGAACTGCCGCCGGTTTCATCTTTTTCAATACGGGCCAACGCCCTCCGACAATAGGGGGCATAGGGGGATCCCTCACCTACCACTTTCCGGCTAGCAGTAAATTTTGTCTGGAAATCCCCTGGTTCAACCAAAAGCACCCTCACCCCGAAGGGGGCGACCTCACTCCGCAGCGCTTCGCTATATCCTTCCACAGCATACTTGGAAGCACTGTAAGCTCCTTGAAAGGGCAGTCCTACCAATCCCCCCAGAGAACTGATATTGATAATCGTCCCCCGCCTCTGGCTCCGCATCGTCGGCAGGGCACAGCGGCACAAACGGGCCATAGCGAAAAAGTTCAACTCCATCAGATGGTGCAGCTGCCCGTCATCTGTATCCTCCAGGGCCCCTCCAATCCCCATGCCGGCATCGTTAATCAACACATCCAGGCGCCCCTGCTCCGCCAATACTGTATCAACAGCCCTCTGTGCTGTTTCCGGCTCGCAAAGATCCCCGCGGATATATCCTGTCAAGATAGTCTGCAGTTCCGGGTCATTCAATTCCCTGCGGCTGATACCATAAACCCGATGGCCGCTTTTCCCCAGCCTCAGGGCCATTTCCCGCCCAAAGCCGGATGATACGCCGGAGAGGAGGATCACTGCACGCTCCTCCCGTCCTCTTTCCTGTCCTGTCCTCTTTCCCATATCAGATTCTCTCCCAAAGCCGGGGTGTACAAATTGCTCCAAACCCCACCATATATCACAATATTAGCATAATAGAAACATGCACTTATGTTATATCACATTTTTATCCTTTCTGCCAGCACAAGCCGCATATTTCCTATCCGCCCTTTCTAACGGCAAAGGGAGGCGTTCCCCTTTTGGGGAACGCCTCCTTGATACTATAAAGCCATGCTGCCTGCTGACTATCGGCTGGGAACCAGCCGAACACATCTCAGCCGGGGAAAAATTCCTTGCTGATCTTGTCGATCTCCTCGGACAGCATCTCATAGACACCCGGGAAGATGGTGGACGGGCCGCCCATGGTGTTGCAGGGGATGTAGTACTTCTTCTGTGTACCGTTCTCCCGGCAGGCCTTCTCCGCCACTTCGTGGACGATCTCGCGGGTGGACCCATCGAAGTCGATCTTGGCGCTGTCGATGCCGCCCATGAAGGAAATCTTGCCGCCATACTGCTTGATCAGCTCAGGGATGTTGTTGCTGGACATGACGCCCTGCCAAATATCCACGCCCATGTCGATCATGAACGGCACAAAGGTGGCGGCATAGGAATCAGAGTGATGGACAATCAGTTCCACGCCGTGATCCTTGTAGTAGCCGTAGACCTGTTTATAACCGTCCAGATAGAACTCCTCGAACATATCCTTGGACATGAAGGTGGAGGTCTGGCTGCCCCAGTCGTCGTGATGGAACAGGGCATCGGGCTTCAGATGGCTGCAGATCCCCTCAGCCAGCTCCAGCTCAAA
>CAJFQQ010000009.1 GCA_904419145.1 uncultured Oscillospiraceae bacterium
TGCCCGGGACAAGATCAACAAAAAGGGCTATTCCCCGGCGGAGATGACCGATGAGAGTCAGTGCATCGGCTGCGCCTTCTGCGCCACCATGTGCCCGGATTGCATCATCACCGTGGAAAAGTAGAGAAAGGCAGGAGAGAATATGGCAGAACGTGTATTGATGAAGGGCAACGAGGCCATCGCCGAGGCGGCGATCCAGGCCGGCTGCCGCCACTACTTCGGCTATCCCATCACCCCGCAGACGGAGATCGCCGCCTACATGGCAAAGAAGATGCCCAAGATCGGCGGCACCTTCCTCCAGGCGGAGAGCGAGATCGCGTCCATCAACATGGTCTACGGCGCCGCCGCCGCGGGCATGCGGGTGATGACCTCCTCCTCCAGCCCCGGGATCTCCCTGAAGGGCGAGGGCCTCAGCTATATCGCCGGCAGCGACGTGCCCGCCTTTGTGGTGAACGTCCAGCGGGGCGGCCCGGGCCTGGGCGGTATCCAGCCCAGCCAGAGCGACTACTTCCAGGCCACCAAGGGCGGCGGCCACGGGGACTACCACATGATCGTCCTGGCCCCGGCCTCCGTCCAGGAGATGGCCAGCCTCACCATCAAGGGCTTCAATCTGGCGGACAAATACAACATGATCTCCATGATCCTGGCGGACGGCACCATCGGGCAGATGATGGAGCCCATCTCCTTTGAGGACGTGGAGGTGGAGCACTACGACAAGCCCTGGGCCCTGACGGGCACGGAGTGCAAGCGCAAGCACAATATCGTCAACTCCCTTTACCTCCAGCCGGAGGTGCTGGAGCGCAAGAACTTCGAGCGCTACGAGAAGTACAAGGTCGTGGAGGAGAACGAGGTTCTCTACGAGACCTACATGATGGACGACGCGGACTACTGCGTGGTGGCCTTCGGCATCGCCGCCCGCGTGGCGAAGAACGCGGTGGTGGCCGCCCGGGCCGAGGGGATCAAGGCCGGCCTCATCCGCCCCATCACCCTGTGGCCCTTCCCCAAGAAGGTACTGCGGGACGCCGCGGATCAGGTGAAGAGCTTTATCTCTGTGGAGCTGAATATGGGCCAGATGATCGACGACATCCGGCTGGCCACCGAGTGCCGGCGGCCGGTCACCCTGTGCAACCGGGTGGGCGGCATGATCCCCAGTCCCGACCAGGTGCTCCAGAGCATCCGCGAAGCTGCGAAAGGAGGCAACTAATCATGGCGATCGTATTTCAGAAACCCAAGTCCCTGACGGACGCCGTTCTGCACTACTGCCCTGGCTGTCCCCACGGCATCATCCACCGTCTGGTGGCGGAGGCCATCGACGCGCTGGGCATCGAGGGCAAGGCTATCGGCGTGGCCCCGGTGGGCTGCGCGGTGATGGCCTATGACTACTTCACCTGCGACATGATCGAGGCCGCCCACGGCCGCGCCCCTGCCACCGCCACCGGCATCAAGCGCAGCCGTCCGGAGAACATCGTCTTTACCTACCAGGGCGACGGGGACCTGGCCTCTATCGGCATGGCGGAGACCGTCCACGCCGCGGCCCGGAACGAGAATATCACCATCATCTTTGTCAACAACGCCATTTACGGCATGACCGGCGGCCAGATGGCCCCCACCTCCCTTCCCGGCCAGGTGACCCAGACCTCCCCCTACGGCCGGGATGTGAAGCACTGCGGCTGGCCCATCCGGGTCTGCGAGATGCTCTCCACCCTAGAGGGCCCCGAGTACATCGCCCGGGTGGCGGTGAACAACGTGAAGAACGTGAAAGCCGCCGGCAAGGCCATCAAGAAGGCCTTCCAGAACCAGGTGGAGGGGAAGGGCTTCTCCCTCATTGAAGTGGTGTCCGCCTGCCCCACCAACTGGGGCATGACGCCCAAGCAGGCCCTGAACTGGGTGGAGAGCGACATGATCCCCTACTACCCCCTGGGCGTGTATAAGGACAGAAGTGCTGCAAAGGAGGCGGAGGCGAAATGAAAACCACCCAGATTCTGATTGCCGGCTTCGGCGGGCAGGGCATCCTGTTTGCCGGAAAGTTCCTGGCCTACAAGGGCCTGCTGGAGGATCTCCAGGTCTCCTGGCTGCCCTCCTACGGCCCGGAGATGCGGGGCGGCACCGCCAACTGCAACGTGATCCTCTCCGAGGAGGCGGTGGGCTCCCCCATTGTCACCGACCCGGACGTATTGATCGCCATGAATCTTCCCAGCCTGGAGAAGTATGAGAGCACCGTGGTGCCCGGCGGGCAGATCTATGTGGACTCCACCCTGATCTCCAAGAAGGTGGAGCGCAGCGACGTCCAGGTGTTTTACATCCCCGCCACCAAGATGGCCAACGACGCCGGCGTCCCCACCCTGGCCAACATGGTGATGATGGGCTGCGTGCTGAAAAACAACCCGGAGCTGACCTTCGACGGCACGGCGGAGACCATGCAGAAGCTGGTGCCGGCCAAGAAGGCCAACCTGGTGGAGCTGAATATGAAGGCCCTGGAGGCCGGCCGGGACTATGCCGGCTGAGCGGCTGCGGGTTGCCTGCGTCCAGATGGACATGCGCCTGGGGGACGCAGACGGTAACTTCGCCCACGCGGAGGAACTGGTCCGCGCCGCCGTGGAGCGGGAGCGCCCGGATGTGGTGGTGCTGCCGGAGACCTGGAACACCGGCTTTTTCCCAAAAGACCTGTCCACCTGCGCTGACCGGGACGGGCAGCGGACCAGGGAGACCTTCTCCCGTCTGGCAAGGGAGCTGAACGTCCACATCGTGGCCGGCAGCGTGGCGGACGCGCGGGGCGGCAGGTTCTGCAACACCGCCTATGTCTTTGACCGCTCCGGCGCGCTCACCGCATCCTACGACAAGATCCACGCCTTTACCCCCATGGGGGAGCAGCTGGCCTTTGCCCAGGGGGATGCCCTGTGCCGCTTCTCTCTGGAGGGCCACGACTGCGGCCTTATCATCTGCTATGACATCCGCTTCCCGGAGCTGACGAGGACCCTGGCCCTCCAGGGGATGGATCTGCTCTTTGTGGTGAGCCAGTGGCCGGAGAAACGGAGCCCTCATTTGCAGACCCTCAGTCGGGCCCGGGCCATTGAGAACCAGATGTTCCTGGTCCTGTGCAACTCCTGCGGCACCGCCGGGGAGACCCGCTACGGCGGCGGCAGCGCTCTCATCGACCCCTGGGGGGAGACCCTGGCCCAGGCGGGCCGGGAGGAGGAGATCCTCGCCGCGGATCTGGATTTCTCTGTGATCGACGGCATCCGCTCCTCCATCAACGTCTTTCGGGACCGGCGGCCGGAGCTTTATCACGTTTGAGCGATTCCCTGAATTTTGATAGGAAAGGTGGCAATCTCCATGTCCCATACGTTCCCCATCACCCGCACCACCCATCCCAAGGCCAAGCCCGACCAGAGCAACCTGGGCTTCGGCAAGTACTTCACCGACCACATGTTTGTCATGGACTACGACGAGGGCCAGGGCTGGCACGACGGGAAGATCATCCCCTACGGGCCCATCAGCCTGGATCCGGCCTCCTGTGTCCTCCACTACGCCCAGATGATGTTTGAGGGCATGAAGGCGTATCTCAACCCGGAAGGGAAGATCAACCTCTTCCGCCCCTATATGAACGCCAAGCGCCTGAACCGCACCAACGAGCGCATGTGTATCCCGCCCATGGACGAGGACCTCTTTGTGGATGCGGTGAAGGCCATTGTGAAGGTGGACGCGGACTGGATCCCCTCCGCTCCCGGCACGGCGCTGTACATCCGGCCCTATATCATCTCCGACGAGGTGTCTTTCTCCGTGGAGCCCGCCAAGCACTACCACTTCATTATCATCCTCTGCGCCGTGGGTGCCTACTACGACATCAACCGGGGCGGCCTCACCGGCAGCCACATCTATGTGGAGGATGAGTATATCCGGGCCGCCGTGGGCGGCACCGGCTTTGCCAAGGTAGGCGGCAACTATGCCGGCGGCATGCGGGCCACCAAGAAGGCCCTGGAGGCCGGCTGCAAGGAGGTGCTGTGGCTGGACGCCTTCGAGCACAAGTATGTGGAGGAGGTGGGCACCTCCAACGCCTTCTTTATGATCGACAACGAGATCATCACCGCGCCCCTGATGGGCTCCATCCTGCCTGGCGTCACCCGGGACAGCACCATTACCCTTTTGAAAAAGTGGGGCTACAACGTCAGTGAGCGCCGCCTTGCCATCGACGACATCGAGGCGGCCAGCAAGAACGGGACGCTCCAGGAGGCATGGGCCACTGGAACCGCCTGTGTCATCAGCCCCATTGGCTATCTCCGCTACAAGGGGGAGGACATTGTTATCAACAGCGGCAATGTGGGCCCGGTGAGCCAGAAGCTCTACGACACCATCTACGGCATGCAGACCGGTACGGTGAAAGACGACATGGGCTGGGTCATGACCATTGACTAATCGGAACCAGTCTGGGGCCGCCTCAAAGAGGCGGCCCCTCTGTTTTCTCCGGGGTTTCTTTACAGCTTGCGCTTCTTGTGCTATACTGAGAAAAATTCGATGACAGGAGGTGCATCACACCGTGGGAAAGGACCCCTTTAATATCTTCCGTTTCCGGAACCCCAAGCAGGAGAAGAAGGAGATGGAGGCATATGCGGCCTGGGCATTTCCCTATGGGGCGGAGCAGGAGAAAAAGATCCGTGCGCTGCTGACCCAGCTGGTGCCGCAGGAGGATGCAGCCATATCCATGGTACTTTTCCTGACAGGAAAAGAGGCATTTTGGGATAAGGACGATGAGCATGAAGAGGGAGAGCAGTGGGATCCGCTGCAGGAGGCCGCGGATGTGCTGCGGCGCAATGGCCTGCGGATCCACAGGAAGCACCTCCCGCTGTATCTGGCGCTGATCCTGGCAGACAGCCAGGTGGACGAGCGCCTTTTGTATCCGGAGGCAGAGGAGCTGATCGCTCTGGCGGAGCGCCTTCCATTCAAATGATTCGAGCGCAAGAACGCTGCCGCCTGCTTAAGCAGGCGGCAGCGTTTCGCATGCTCTGTACACTGGCGGACTGGGTGATCGCGCCCGGGCATGTCGGGATCAGCAGCAGCTGGAGCAGCTGGAGCTGCTGTTGCTGCCGCAGCCACAGCAGCAGCGGTTGCCGCAGGAGCAGTTGGAGCAGCCGCAGGAACAGCTGTTGGTGCTGCTGGTACTGGTGCTGTTAGAGCAGCTGCGGGAGCAGCTGTTGGTGCTGCTGGAACTGTTGGAGCAGCCGCAGGAGCAGGAATTGGAGCAAGAACAACACATGGGAAGTTCCTCCCTCTCTCAATAGTATAGAGACGTTTCCGTCCGGACTATCCTATGTTCCGAGGGAGGCTGCGGTGCGCTCTTAACGAAACTTTTACTTTACAAACAGCGGAACGCATGATATAATACAACCCGGTTATTGTTAAGGGAGTATTTCAAATGGCTCATATTGCTCTGACAAGCGCATACTTTTTCTTCTTTTTCAGCTTTACCTATTACTTTATGGGTAAGGCTTATTTGGGTTTCACCGAAAAAGGAAGGCGCGCCTGTCAGGCTGCTTGATCGCAGGAATACCCCTTCTGATTTGGACTTCACGGTGGAAACCCACTGTGGGGTCTTTTTTGTTGGAAAAAAATCTGATGGATTTCAATAAAGGAGCATACTGCCATGGTCGTCATTTTGAAGAAAAATCCCAATGAAAAGCAGCTGGAAAACCTGAAAAACTGGCTCAGAAGCCTGGGGCTGGAGATCCACATGAGCACCGGCTCCAACCAGACGGTGCTGGGACTGGTGGGGGACACCTCGGTGGTGGACATCGACCTCATCAAGGCCCTGGATATCGTGGAGGAGGTCAAGCGCATCCAGGAGCCCTTCAAGAACGCCAACCGCAAGTTCCATCCCCGGGACACGGTCATCCAGGTGGGCGGCGTGAAGCTGGGCGGCGGCAACTTCCAGTTCATCGCCGGGCCCTGCTCCGTGGAGACGGAGGAGCAGATCTGCTACGTAGCCCAGGCGGTGAAGGACGCCGGCGCCGGCATCCTCCGGGGCGGCGCCTTCAAGCCCCGGACCTCCCCCTACTCCTTCCAGGGGCTGGGGGCCGAGGGCATCCGGCTGCTGCTGGAGGCCAAGGCCAAGACGGGTCTGCCCATCATTACGGAGATCATGGACCTCCACCAGCTGGAGTACTTTGACGAGGTGGATATCATTCAGGTGGGCGCCCGGAACATGCAGAACTTTGAGCTTTTGAAGGAGCTGGGCCACCTGCGCAAGCCCGTGCTCATCAAGCGGGGCATGTCCGCCACCCTCCAGGAGCTCCTGATGAGCGCAGAGTACGTTATGGCCGGCGGCAACGAGCAGGTGATCCTCTGCGAGCGGGGCATCCGGACCTTTGAGACCGCCACCCGCAACACCCTGGACCTCAGCGCTGTGCCGGTGCTGAAGGGGCTGAGCCACCTGCCGGTGGTGATCGACCCCAGCCACGCCACCGGCAAGGCCTCCCTGGTGCGGCCCATGGCGCTGGCTGCTGCCGCCGCGGGGGCGGACGGGCTGATGATCGAGGTCCACAACGACCCTCAGCACGCCTGGTGCGACGGGCCCCAGTCCATCACGCCGGAGGCTTTTGCCGCATTGGCACAGGATGTGCGCAATATCCTGCCCTTCTGCCAGTACAACTACGAATCCTGAGAAACGGGGAGATACGCCATGAAGATAGGGATTGTGGGGCTGGGGCTCATCGGCGGCTCCCTGGCCCGGGCCATCAAGGCCAATACCGCCCACACCGTCTGGGGCACGGACCTGCAGCGCCCGGTGGTCTACCGGGCCAAGCTCCTGGAGGTCATTGACGAGGAGCTGACCGAGGACCGGGTGGGCAGCTGTGATATTGTGATCCTGGCCATCTACCCCCGGGATACTGTGGAGTGGGTCCGCACCCACGCCGCTGTGATCCAGAGGGGGGGCGTGGTGGTGGACTGTGCCGGCGTGAAGCGGGCGGTGTGCGAGCCCTGCTGGGAGATGGCGGAGCAGAACAGCTTCACCTTTATCGGCGGCCACCCCATGGAGGGCGTGGCAAAGCTGGGGTTTGAGAATTCCCGGCGGGACATGTTCGTCAACGCCTCCATGATCCTGGTGCCCCACAGGGATCTGGATATCGAGACCATGAAAAAGGTCAAGGACGTGTTCGACGCCATCGGCTTTACCCGCTATGAGATCGCCACGCCAGAGAAGCACGACCGGATCATCGCCTTGACCAGCCAGCTGGCCCATGTGGTCTCCAGTGCCTATGTGAAAAGCCCCACGGCCCACGAGCACCGGGGCTTTTCCGCCGGCAGTTTCCGGGACATGACCCGGGTGGCCTTCCTCAATGAGGCGATGTGGGCGGAGCTGTTCCTGTTGAACCGGGAGGATCTGCACCGGGAGATCATGGGACTTATCGAACGGCTCCAGGAGTACGACGACGCCCTCACCGCCGGGGACGAGGCGAAGATGGCGGAGCTCCTCCGGCAGGGCCGGGAGATCAAGGCGGAATTGGACCGGGAGGAGAGAGAATGATGGAGACCGTACACGTAGCAGCGTCCCGGGACTACGACGTCCACATCGGGAGCGGGCTGCTGGATACCTGCGGGGCACAGATCGCCGCGGTGACAGCCTCCCGCCGGTGCGCCCTTGTCACTGACAGCACCGTGGCTCCCCTCTATGCTGAGCGGGTGGAGACATCCCTCCGGGCGGCGGGCATGGAGGTCTATCGGTATGTATTTCCGGCGGGGGAGCAGAATAAGAACCTCGCCACCTACGGGGATATTCTGGAATTTTTGGCGGAGCGCCGCCTGACCCGCGCCGATTTTGTGGTGGCCCTGGGGGGCGGCGTCACCGGGGATATGGCGGGCTTTGCCGCCGCCACCTATCAGCGGGGCATCGACTATATCCAGATGCCCACCACGTTCCTGGCGGCCAGCGACTCCTCTGTGGGGGGAAAGACAGCCGTAGATCTCCCGGCGGGGAAAAACCTGGTGGGGGCCTTCTGGCCGCCCCGCCTGGTGCTGTGCGACTGTGACACCTTCCAGACCCTGCCGGAGGACACCTTTGCCGACGGCGTGGCGGAGACGCTGAAGCACGGCCTCATTGCCGACGCCACATTTTTCGATTCTTTGATGAAACAGCCCATCCGGGAGCACCTTCCGGCGGTGGTCCGGCGGAACGTGGAGATCAAGGCCGCGGTGGTGGCGGAGGACGAGTATGAGAGCGGAAAGCGCAAGCTCCTGAACTTCGGCCACACCCTGGGCCACGCCATTGAGAAGTGCAGCGGCTATGCTGTGCCCCACGGCCACGCCGTGGCCATCGGGATGGTGCTGGCCACCCGGGCGGCGGAGTGCCTGGGGTACAGCCCCAAGGGGACGCTGGAGACCGTGCTGGCCGGAAATAAACGGTACGGCCTGCCCACCGGGTGTTCCTATACGGCAGCGGAGTTGTACGAGGCAGCCACCGGCGACAAAAAGCGCCGGGGCGGGACCATTGACGTGGTGGTGCTGGAGGAGATCGGCCATGCCAGGACGGTCCCCCTGGATATGGAGGGCCTGCGGGCCTTTGTGGAGGTAGCGCTGTGAACATCACGATTACACCGACAAAGCTGCGGGGGACCATCACCCCGCCGCCCTCCAAAAGCCAGGCCCACCGGCTGCTGATTACGGCGGCTCTCACCAGCAGCGGGACCAGTGTCATCCACGGCCTCGCGGACTCCCAGGATATCCGGGCCACCCGCCGGTGCCTCTCGGCTCTGGGGGCCAGGATTGACGATTTGGAGAGCGGCACGGTCCGGGTCCGCGGCCTGGGCAGCGCCATCGTGGAGGCGGGCCCCGCCCCGATCCTGGACTGCGGGGAGAGCGGCTCCACCCTGCGTTTCCTCATCCCCGTGGCCCTGCTGGTCAACGGGAAAGCAGCATTTACCGGCCATGGGCGGCTCATGGAGCGGCCTCTGAAGCCCTACGAGGAAGTGTTCCGGGAGAAGGGCATCGCCTGGAACCAGGAGGGCGGTGTCCTCACCGTGGACGGTAGCCGGGGGTACGGCGAGCTGGCCCTGGCCCCGGGGGAATACCGCCTACCGGGCAATGTGTCCAGCCAGTTTTTCACCGGCCTGCTGTTTGTCCTGCCCCTGCTGGAGGGGGACTCCGCCCTTGTTTCCACCACGGCCCTGGAGAGCGTGGGCTATATCAATATGACCCGGCAGGCCCAGGCTGCCGCCGGGGTCACCAGCCGGTGGGAGCCTAAAAACACCCTCCATATCCCCGGCGGCCAGTGCTACCAGCCCTTTGAGGCTTCGGTGGAGGCGGATTGGTCCCAGGCCGCGTTCTGGTACGCCGCAGAGGGCGTCGGCAACGCTGTGACCGTGACGGGAATGGACGAAAAATCCATCCAGGGGGACCGGGTGATCCTGGACTGGGGGCGGATGATCCGGAATGAACCCCTGAGCGGCGGCGTGACAGTCCCCATCCTGGGACAGGGCGGCGTCGGGAGGCCGGCAGCCAGCCGCGCCAGACCGGAGCGACCTGCGCGGTACGCTGTGAGTCTGGATGTCTCCCACGCACCGGACCTGGTGCCGCCGGCGGCGGTCTGGGGGGCCCTGACCCCCGGCTGTCACCTGTTCCTCAAAAACGCCGGACGTCTGCGCCTGAAGGAGAGCGACCGGCTCGCTACCGTGACGGAGGTCCTGAACGCCCTGGGGGCTGACGTCACCGAGGAGGCGGACCGCCTTCTCATCCGGGGACAGGAGACCCTCCCCGGCGGCGTGACGGTGGACAGCCACAACGACCACCGCATCGCCATGATGGCCGCCATTGCTGCCACCCGGTGTGAAAAGCCGGTGACCATCACAGGGGCGGAGTGCGTGAACAAGTCCTATCCCAATTTTTGGGAGGATTACCGGAAATTAGGGGGAATTATCCAATGAAGTACACGATTTTTGGCGAGTCCCACGGCTCGGAGATCGGCGTGGTACTCACCGGGGTGCCGGCGGGTATTGCCCTGGACTGGGGCTTCATCCTCAGCGAGATGGCCCGCAGGGCCCCGGGGCAGAGCGCCCTCTCCACCGCCCGAAAGGAGGCGGACACCCCGGAGGTGGTCTCCGGCGTGTTCGAGGGGAAAACCACCGGCGCGCCGCTGTGTGCCATCATCCAGAATACGGACACCCGCTCCAGGGACTATGAGGAGCTTCGGCGCAAGCCCCGTCCCAGCCACGCCGACTATGCGGCCTTTGTGGCCAGCGGCGGCTTTCGGGACTACCGGGGCGGCGGCCACTTCTCCGGCCGGCTGACGGCGCCCCTGGTCTTTGCTGGGGCAGTGGCCAAGCAGGTGCTGAAGCCGCGGGGAATCACGGTTTCCGCCCGGATCTCCATGCTGGGCGGCGTGAAGGACCCCAGTCAGAGCCAGATCGAGGATATCGTCCTCTCGGCCAAGCAGGCGGGGGACAGCGTAGGCGGCACCATCGTCTGCGCCGTGGAGGGGATGCCGGCGGGCCTGGGGGCCCCGGACTTCGGCTGCAATGTGGAGGGCATCTTCTCCCAGTATCTCTTTGCCGTTCCGGCGGTGAAGGGCGTGGCCTTCGGCGCCGGGTTCGCCCTGGCGTCCATGCGGGGCAGCGAGGCCAACGACCCCTTTTATATGGACGGCGATACGGTGAAAACCCGCACCAACCATGCCGGCGGCGTCAACGGCGGTATCACCAACGGCATGCCCATCACCTTTGAGGCGGTGCTGCGGCCCACCACCTCCATCTACAAGGAGCAGGATACGGTGGATCTGGACACGATGGAGGATGCCAAGCTCATCATCCACGGCCGCCACGACCCCTGCATCGTGACCCGTGCGGTGGTGGTGATCGAGGCCGCGGCGGCCCTGGCCTCCTGCGAGGTGCTGGAGGGCGGAAGAAGTCCGCTGTAAGAGAGGAGGCTGCCAATATGGACCGACCCAAATGGGACAACTACGCTCTGGCAGCGGAACAGGCAAGGAAGCTGTTCCTGGACTATGACCAGGAGAGGATGATTGCAAAGCTCGGACTGCCAGCAGACAGCGGCTATCTTTATATCCGTTTTCTGGATCTGGACTATCGAATCCACCGTAAAACGGGGATGGTAGAAAAGCGGGAGGGTACAGGCCCCTATGTTGACGGCAACAGCTTCAATGAGGTGATGACCCTCTTTGACGTATTGTGCTGGTCGAAGGAGGGGGCCCGTCTCTCCGGCCAGTGGGTCACATTGTCATGCCTGGGCGGCGGCGTCCACGGCGGCAGTCTTGCCAGCAGCATGTACCGGGAGGAGGTCGCGGAGATTGCCCGGCGGGAGGATCGCCTGGCAGAGGTGCTGGAGCGCATGGGCGGTGTCCGGATGCCCAAGGGGGAGCCCGGATATGTGATCCCTGTATTCTCTTTCCTGCCGGTATATGTCCAATATTGGCGGGGGGACGAGGAATTTCCGCCCCAGCTGAATTTGCTGTGGGACGCCAATACAACGGAATTCCTCCACTACGAGACCGTGTATTATCTGATGAATTTCCTCCTGCAGCGGCTGGTGACGCTGCTGCAGCGGGCGAGCGGTGATCAGACGAAATAAAAACGGGCGGGCCTTCCGCCTGTCAGATAAGAAAGGAATACGACCATGGATCTGGAAGCTTTGCGGAAAGAAATCGACAGTGTTGACACCCAACTGACGGACCTGTTTGTGCAGCGGATGAACCTGTGCGCCCAGGTGGCCCGGTACAAAAAGGAGCACAACCAGGCGGTGCTGAACCAGGGACGGGAGCGGGAGATCCTGCGGCGGGTCTCCGCCCAGGCGGGGGAGGAGCTGGACAGCTATGCCCGGATCCTCTTCTCCACCCTCTTTGACCTGAGCCGCACCTATCAGGAGATGCTGCTGACCGAGGAGTCCAAGGTGGCAAAGGAGATCGCCGCATCCCTGGAAAATACGCCCAAGCTCTTCCCCAAGGAGGCCGTGGTGGCCTGCCAAGGCGTGGAGGGCGGCTATACCCAGCAGGCCTGCGACAAGGTGTTCTCCTTCGCGGATATCATGTACTTCCGGGGCTGGGCGGGGGTGTTCTCCGCCGTGCAGAAGGGGATGTGTCAATACGGCGTTCTCCCCATCGAGAACAGCTCCCACGGCAGCGTCAACGGGGTCTATGACCTGATGCGCAGCTTTGATTTCCACATCGTGCGCAGCGTGAAGCTCCACATCAGCCACAGCCTGCTGGCCCGGCCCGGCGCCTCGCTGGCGGGGATCAAGGAGATCCTCTCCCACGAGCAGGCCATCGGCCAGTGCAGCGAGTTCCTGCAGTCCATGCCGGGAGTAAAGATCACGGTCTGCGAGAACACGGCGGCGGCAGCCAAGATGGTGGCCGAGAGCGGACGGGACGACCTGGCGGCCATCTCCAGCGAGGTGTGCGCCGGGATCTACGGCCTGCAGGTCCTCAAGGACAAGGTCCACAACACCGACAACAATTACACCCGCTTCATCGTGATCTCCAAGGAGGCAGAGATCTATCCCGGCGCCGACCACCTGAGCCTGATGTTCAAGGTGGGCCACACCCCGGGCTCTCTGACCCGCATCCTGTCCCGGTTCTCCTCCCTGGGGCTCAATATGACCAAGCTGGAGTCCCGGCCCATCAGCGGCGCGGACTTCCACTACATGTTCTACCTGGATTTTGAGGGCAGCATCTACGACCCCACGGTGGTGAAGCTCCTCAGCGAGCTGGAGCAGGAGCTGGAGTGGTTCGTGTTCCTGGGGGCCTATACAGAGGAATAAAAGAGCAGCGGCTCCGGCGGCATGTGAGACAACTGCGCCGGGCCAGGGAGGCAGAGCATGGAATATGGACTCATCGGGGCGAAGCTGGGCCACAGCCACTCCCCTCGCATCCACGGCGCATTTTTTGACTACAACTACATCCTGCGGGAGCTGACAGCGGAGGAACTGCCCGGTTTCCTGGAGCGGCGGGACTTCAAGGGGCTGAATGTGACCATCCCCTACAAGCAGGCGGTGATCCCCTTCTGCAGCGCGCTGGGGGAGACGGCCCGGCGCATCGGCAGCGTGAATACCCTGGTGGTGCGGCCGGACGGCAGCCTCTACGGGGACAACACCGACCACTACGGCATGTGCTACGCCATCCGCCGGGCGGGTATCGACCTTGCCGGGCAGCATGTGCTGGTGCTGGGCAGCGGGGGGACCTCTCTCACCGCCCGGGCCGCGGCGGCGGACCTGGGGGCGGCGCGCATCACGGTGGTGTCCCGCCGGGGGCCGGTGGATTACACCAACGTATACGACCTGCAGGATGCGGGGGCGGTAATCAACACCACGCCCCTGGGCATGTTCCCCAACAACGGGACCTCCCCCCTGGACCTGTCCCGGTTTCCCCGCTTGACCGGGGTGGTGGATGTGGTGTACAATCCATTACGAACCGCACTGCTGCTCCAGGCGGAGGCGCTGGGAATCCCCCATACCAACGGCCTTGATATGCTGGTGGCTCAGGCCAAGCTGGCCGGGGAGCTGTTTACCGGCGGGACCGTTTCCGACGGGAAGCTGGATGCGGTGTGCCGGGAGATGACGGCCCAGGTGACGAACATCATCCTCATCGGCATGCCCGGCAGCGGCAAGAGCACCGTGGGCCGGGCGGTGGCAAAGGCCCTGGGCCGGACCTTCTACGACGCCGACGCGGTGATCGAGGAGCGGGCCGGCCGCTCCATCCCCGAGATCTTTGCGGAGGAGGGGGAGGCGGCCTTCCGGGCGCTGGAGCACCAGGTCCTCTCGGACCTGGGACGGCGAAACGGCGTGGTGATCGCCACCGGCGGCGGTGCAGTGTGCTTTGACCGGAATCTCCCGCCCCTTTGGGAGAACGGCCGGGTCTACTGTCTCCAGCGGCCGGTGGATACGCTGCCCACGGCCGGGCGGCCCCTCTCCACCTCGCGTCAGCGTCTGGTGGAAATGGAGCGGGAGCGCGCGCCCTTTTACCGCCGGGCGGCCCAGGTGATGGTGGACAACAGCGGCCCGCTGAAGCGGACCGTGGCAGCCATTCTGGAAGATTTTGGGAGGTAGCGACGATGAAATTTTTGATCATTAATGGCCCCAACCTCAACATGCTGGGAATCCGGGAGCCCCAGATCTACGGCAGCAATACCTATCAGGATCTGGTGGAGTATGTCTCGGACTTTTGTGCCCAGCGGGGGGTGGAGACGGAATTTGTCCAGTCCAACCACGAGGGGGCGCTGGTGGACGCGATCCAGAAGGCCTACTTTGACAAGGTGGACGGCATCATCATCAACCCCGCCGCCTATACCCACACCAGCGTGGCCCTGCTGGATGCGCTGAAGAGCGTGCAGATCCCCACGGTGGAGGTCCACCTTTCCAAAGTGGAGGAGCGAGAGGACTTCCGTCAGGTGTCCTATCTCCGCCAAGCCTGCATCCGCACCATCTCCGGCCACGGCTTTGCCGGGTACAGCATGGCGGCGGTGACGCTGCTGGACTACCTCAGCGGCCGGTGACGCCGGGGAGGGGGCGCGCATACAATAGCCTTGGAAAGGAGGCTATTGTATGGACGATACATATTCCGGTTCCGGCAGCCAGACCACGGCGGAGGACTACCGGCAGTACGATCAGATCTGGCAGCGGGTGTCCCCGGACCTGAACCCCTATCCCGAGGTACGCCAGGAGAGCGGCGGGACGGGGGAGGATACCAGTACTGGCGGCGGGGAGGAGGACCTTGGAAACCTGCCGGGCGCCCAGATGGACCCCTGTTGTATGGGTTCCGCCGCCATGGACTCCCTGCAGGTTCTGGCGGGATTTATCGAGGACGAGCGGGCTGGTCGGCAGTCCCTCCTGCAATTTGCGGGACGGCTGCAAAACCCCCGTGCAGTCAGAACGTTGCGGCAGATGGCGGCCCAAAAGGCGGCCCATATCCGGCAGCTGATGGCGGCCTACTATCTGACAGCCGGAGTCTGTTATACCCACACGATTCAAATGCCCGCTCATACCGGAGGGGATACCTATTGCAACGCCCTGCGCAGCGCGTACCACGATGCTGCTTGCCTGGGGTTTAATTACCTGCGTTCTGCAGACGGCACGGCAGACCTCTGCCTGCAGCACATATTTCAAAAGATGGGGCAGGAGACCTTTCGGCATGCGGATCAGCTGATGCAGCTGCTGTCCCTGTGTATGCAATAAAAATTTTTTTTACGGAGGATACGACCATGGAAGAGAAGCTGAGCCGTCAGCAGGCGCTGGACCTGCTGCGGCAGTATAACAAGGAGCCCTTTCACATCCAGCACGCGCTGACGGTGGAGGGGGTCATGGACTGGTACGCCAGGGAGCTGGGCTACGGAGACGACGCGCCCTTCTGGGCCATGGTGGGCCTGCTCCACGACATCGACTTTGAGCAGTGGCCGGAGGAGCACTGCAAAAAGGCGCCGGAGCTGCTGGAGAGCGCCGGATGTTCTCCGGAGTTCATCCACGCGGTGTGCAGCCATGGCTATGGCCTGTGCAGCGATGTGGAGCCCACCCACCAGATGGAGAAGGTGCTCTTTGCCGCCGACGAGCTCACCGGCCTCATCGGCGCCGCCGCCCGGATGCGTCCCAGCAAGAGCGTCTCCGACATGGAGGTGTCCAGCCTGAAAAAGAAGTTCAAGGACAAGAAGTTTGCCGCCGGATGCAGCCGGGATGTGATCTCCCAGGGGGCCGAGCGGCTGGGCTGGAGCCTGGAGGGGCTGATGGAAAAGACCATCCTCGCCATGCGCAGCTGTGAGGAGCGCATCAACCAGGAGATGGCGCAGCTGCAGTAACAGCGGGAAAGAAAGACCCTCAGTGGATGAGGCGGCCCTGCCGTTCGGCGGGGCTGCTCCAGTCCGCTGGGGGGATTTTTTTGCCCCGGAATACCCTGAAATAGGGCTTGACAGGAATTTTTTATTCCGCTACGCTGGATGTATGGACCGCCGGCGGCTCCGGATTCTCAAGAAGAAGGAGCAAAACAATATGCATCACGATATGTTACAGGGGACGCACTATGCCGCTGGCTTTCGGTGGGGAGCCCTGCTGCGGGAGCGCGGAAATATTTTATTGCGGGAGATCCCTTTTGCCGTCACAGAGGAGCGGGTGGACTATGCCCGCGCCTGCCTTCCGGTGTACCAGACATACTATCCGGAGGTGCTGGAGGAGATCCAGGGGATTGCGGACGGACAGCAGTGCGATGCCGGCATCCTGCACGCGGTGCTGCTGAGCATGTACGCCATGCCGCCGGGGCGCTGCTGTTCCTGCTTGGCGGTGGCTGGGGAACAGGGTGTTTTCCTTGGCCGCAACAGCGATTTTTTGACGGCGCTGGAGCATCTGAACCGGAATGTGATCTATCGGCTGGAGGGCGCCTATGCCCTCACCGGAAACACCACGGCCTTTGTGGAGCTGGAGGACGGCGTCAACGAACATGGCCTAGCGGCGGGATTGACGTCGGTCTATCCGTTGAAGAAACAGCTGGGACTCCAGGCGGGGTTGCTGCTGCGCTATCTCCTGGAGAAGTGCCGGACCGTGGCGGACGCCCTGGAACACCTGCGGGAGCTGCCCATCGCCTCCGCCATGACGCTGACCCTGGCGGATCCCACAGGGGAGCTGGCTGTGGTGGAGGCCGCGGCGGAGGGGCTCGCCGTGGGCAGGCCGGCCGATTTCGGCGGCCCCTTTGTCTGCGCCACCAACCGCTTCCACCTTTCGGGCATGGCGCGGCTGAACCAGCCGGGGTTGGACGACTGGTTTGCTGAGGAGCGATATCAGACCATGGTGTCCGCCTTCGGGGAACACGGCAGCGCCTGTGACCGGGCCTTTGTCCAGGATTTGCTGGCCGGGGAGCACGGCTTCCTCTGCCAGTACGACCGGGATACCGGGCGGGATACCGTATGGTCCGTGGTATACGATTTGCGGGGAAAGAAAGTATACCGAAGCGAGGGGAATCCGGGCCGCCGGCCATTTCAGGAGGATAGCCGGTTCGCTTTTGGAGAACATGGATACCTTCCTCGCTAATGATACAAATGGGCAGGGCCGCATTGCGGCCCTGCCCATTGTTTGTGCGCTGCTGCGGGTTCGGCAAATTCTTTTGTGAGTAAAACGCCGCCGCCTGTCCATACTAGGGAAAATAGGACTGCGGAAAACGGAGGCATGACATGGAACAACTGACCAAGAATCTTGCAGAGAACCGGGAGGAGCTGGACCGGCGCATCGGCGTGGGCCGCAACTTCGACGTAATCTCCCGGGATCTGACGGTGGGCGGAAAAGCAGCACGGCTCTATGTGGTGGATGGCTATGGCGACGACGGGGTCATCGAGCGGGTTCTCTCCTTCCTGCTCCGGGTCCGGGAACAGGACATGGAGGGCGTTGCGGATATGGAGGAGGTCATCCGCCGGTTCGTCACCTTCGGCGAGGTGGAGGCGGAGAAGCAGGTACAGAAGATCCTCACCGGCGTCTTCCTGGGCAAGACCGCCCTGGTGGTGGAGGGTTTTGACGCCTGCGCCCTCATCGACGCCAAATCCTTCCCCGGCCGGGAGGTGCAGGAGCCCTCCGACGGCCGGGTCCTCCGGGGGTCCCACGACGGGTTCGTGGAGGTTTTGCTGCGCAATACCTCCCTGCTGCGCCGACGCATCCGGGATGAGCACCTCACCCTGGAGAACCACAAGGTGGGGGACCAGAGCCGCACGGATGTCGTCCTGGCCTACATGGAGAACAAGGTGGATGCCCACCTGCTCAAGGAGGTGCGGGAAAATCTGAAGCGGATCCACGTCAACTCCACCACCATGAGCCAGGAGAGCATTGCCGAGGCCATGATGAAGCCCCAGTGGTACAACCCCTTTCCCAAGGTCCGCTATACCGAGCGGCCGGACACCGCCAGCGCCTGCATCATGGAGGGGTATGTGGTGCTGCTGGTGGACAACTCCCCCTCGGTGATGCTGCTGCCCACCCATTTCTTCGACTTTATGGAGGACGTGAACGACTACTACTTCCCGCCGCTGGTGGGGACCTACCTCCGGTATATCCGCATGGCGGTGTTTGTGCTGTCCCTGGTGATCACCCCCCTGTGGTATCTGCTGGCAAAAAGCCCCCACGAGGTGCCGGAGTGGCTCCAGTTCGTCACCGTGGCGGAGAAGGGGCACGTGCCGCTGCTGGTACAGCTGCTGTTTGTGGAATTCATCATTGACCTTTTGAAATTGGCGTCCCTCAACACTCCGGATGTGCTCAGCAGCTCCTTCTCCATGATCGGCGCCCTGATTTTGGGGGACTTCGCCGTCCAGGCACGGTGGCTGGTGCCGGAGGTGCTGGTGTATATGGCCTTTGTCTCCATCGCCAGCTTCGCCCAACCCAGCTTTGAGATGGGCTATGCCTTCAAGCTCATGCGGGTGCTGCTGTTGCTGCTGATCGCGCTGTTGGACTGGTGGGGCCTGGCACTGGGACTCCTTATCATGCTGGTGCTGCTGTTCACTACCAAGCCCATCGTGGGAAAGGGATACATGTATCCCCTGTATCCCTTCAATGCCAAGGATCTGGGGAAGCTCCTGGTGCGAAAGCCCATCAACAAGAAGAACACCTGACCGCCGGGGCGGGGCCGGGAGAATCCCTAGCTCCGCCCTTTACAGCCGGGCAGTTTTGTGGTACGATACCCCTGCTGACCGCCGGAGACTGCTCCGGCGGACGTTTGAGACAAAGGGGCTGGGATGATGGGGATTTTCCTGGGAAGTGTCGCGGGATTGGCGGTGCTGTTCCTGTTGTGGCTGGCGGCCATGGGGACACGGCGCGGGGAGCGGCAGATGGCGCTGCTGCGGCAGTACCGCTATGCCCACAGAGGGTTACATAACATTGAACGAGGGGTGCCGGAAAATTCCATCCTGGCCTTCCGGTATGCCATCACAGGAGGCTTTGGTGCGGAGCTGGACGTCCACCTCACCAAGGACAAGCGCCTGGTGGTGGCCCATGACAGCTTCCTGGACCGGTTGTGCGGCGTCCATGTCCGCATTGAGGAGCAGACGCTGGAGGAGCTGCGCAAGCTCACCCTCCAGGGGACCAAGGAGACTATCCCGCTGCTGGAGGAGGTGCTGCCCCTGTTCTGCGGTAAAACGCCGCTGATTATTGAGCTGAAGGTGGAAAATGGGAACTACAAGGAGCTGTGCGAGCAGACCTGCAAGCTGCTGGGAACCTATCGGGGGGATTTCTGCATCGAGTCCTTCGATCCAAGGGTGCTGCGCTGGCTGAAGAAAAACGAGCCCTTTATCCTCCGGGGACAGCTGGCGGAGAACTATACCAAGTCCGGGGCGGCACCGGGATTTCCCTTCCTGGCCCGGCTGGCCATGACGATGCTCCTGCCAAACTTCCTCACCCGGCCGGACTTTATCGCCTTTCGCTATGAGGACCGGAACATTCTGCCCGTGCGGCTATGCTGCGGCCTTCTGAAGGGACAGGAGGCCAGCTGGACTATCCGCCATCAGTCGGAGCTGGAGGTCGCGGAGCAGGCTGGGTCACTGGTGATCTTTGAGGGGTTCCTGCCCAAGAAGCGGGCGGAGCAGCCAGCGGCATCGGAGCAGAGCCAGCAGGGCGCGGCATAAGAGAAAAGTAAATGTTCATCCCAAAGAAAGGCCCGGGACAGCTGTCCCGGGCCTTTTCCGATAGAGAAGCGGTATCCTCTCTTGGAGAGGATACCGCTTTTTTGTGCGCTGCAAAAATTACTTTACGGCAATGGCCTCGATCTCCACCAGGGCATCCTTGGGCAGACGGGCAACCTCCACGGCGCTGCGGGAGGGAGGATTGGTGGCGAAATAGGTGGCATACACCTCGTTCATGGCGGCAAAGTCGTTCATATCCTTGAGGAATACGGTGGTCTTGATGACATCCTCCATGGTAAAGCCGCCGGCGGCCAGCACGGCCTTCACATTCTCCAGGGACTGGCGGGTCTGGCCGGCGATGCCGCCCTCAGCAAAGCTGCCGGTGGCCGGATCGATGGGCAGCTGACCGGAGGTGATGGTGATGCTCCTCAGCTGGGCGGACACGCCCTGGCTGTAGGGACCGATGGCGGCGGGCGCCTTGTCGGTGGCAATGATATTCTTCATAATTTGTTATCCTCCTAAAGTGGAAAAATCTACTCCTATTGTATCAGATTTCACCCTGTTGTCAATGGAGGGCGGCAGGGGGGAAGTCATAAAAACTTTTTCCTGTTGCACGGAAGGATGCAAAAAATGCCGGATGCGGCCCTCCCTATGGAAAGGGTGGTGACATGAGCGAAGAAAAGCAATATGGAGACATCCTGGCGGAGCTGGAGCATATCGCCTTCTGCCGGCCCAACGATGGGGTGGAGCTGGTGCTGGCGGCGGGGGATGTGTACGCCAAGGCCATGGAACTGGACGGCATCGCCGAGTGCAAGCGGGGCAAGGACGGCGTCTTTGAGGTGAAATTTTTTGACAGGACCCGGGCGCTGGAATTGCTCTACCGCCTGCGGCAGGAGGAGCAGCCCTCCAATCGGGCATCCCTCCTGGCGCTGCTCCAGGGACAGGAGGAGGGGCCATGAGGCTGCGCCCTTTCTCCCCCAAGCAGCGGCGGGTGATGCGGTGGTGGTGCGACACCTCCGAGGACAGGGGATATGACGTCATTATCTGCGACGGCGCGGTGCGCAGCGGCAAAACATTGTGTATGGGGCTGAGCTTTGTGTGCTGGGCCATGAGCCGGTTTGACGGGCGATCCTTTGCCCTATGCGGAAAGACCATCGCATCCCTGCGGCGCAATGTGGTGCAGGAGCTGCTGCCCGTGCTGCGGGAGCTGGGCCTGCGGTGTCAGGAGAAGCGGAGCGAGAACCTCCTGGTCATCCGGGGGGAGGGCCGGGAGAACCGCTTCTACCTGATGGGCGGCAAGGACGAGGGCAGCGCCGCCCTCATCCAGGGGGCCACCCTGGCGGGTGTGCTGCTGGACGAGGTGGCGCTGATGCCCCGGTCCTTTGTGGAGCAGGCCATGGCCCGGTGCAGCGTGGAGGGCAGCCGGATCTGGTGCAACTGCAACCCGGAGGGGCCCTACCACTGGTTCTATCGGGAGTGGATTTTGAAGGCGCAAGCGCGCAGCGCCCTCTATCTCCACTTCACCATGGACGACAACCCCGGGCTGTCTCCGGCCATTCGGCGGCGCTACGAACGGCAGTACACCGGAACATTTTACAGGCGGTTTGTACTGGGGGAGTGGTGTGCCGCCCAGGGGCTCATCTACGACTTTTTCCAGGAGGGGGACTACGTGCGCCCCGTCCCAGAGGGCCCCATGGAGCAGTGGCGGGTGTCCATCGACTACGGCACCTCCAACCCCTGCTCCATGGGCCTGTGGGGGCTCCGGGACGGCGTGTGGTACCGGGTGGCCGAGTACTACTACGCCGCCCGGGAGCGGGGCGTACAGCGCACCGACCAGGAGTATGTGTCCGCCCTGGACGCCCTGGTGGGCGGACGGCCGATTCAGCAGGTGGTGGTGGACCCCTCCGCCGCCAGCTTCATCGCCGCCCTGCGCCAGGCGGGCTACCGCGTGGTGAAGGCGGACAACGACGTGCTCTCCGGCATCCGCCGCACGGCGGATCTGCTGAAAAGCGGGCGCATCGTCATCTGCGACACCTGCGCCGACTGTCTCAGGGAATTGGCGCTCTACCGCTGGGAGGAGGGCCGGGAGGCCCCCCACAAGGACCACGACCACGCCATGGACGACATGCGCTACTTTACCACCGCTCTGGGAAAACCGGAGGGGGCCGGGATGACTGCTGTGGCGGTGGAGCGGTAGATAAGGACACAGGAGAGGAGAACATATGGCATTATTCAGACGCAAAGAACACCCCATGACGGCCGTCACCACGCAGATCCGGCGCAGCGATTCCCTGCCCTTTGCCCCGTGGGACGGCCGCACAGCCATCAGCGGGGCGGAGGTGCAGCTGTACCGGGCGGTCCGGCAGGCGGTGCCGGTGGTGGATGCGGCCATCAACAAGATCATCCGCCTGGCCGGGGGGCTCCTGGTCCGGTGCGAGGACAGCGCCGCCCAGGAGACTATGGACGCATTCCTCCGTCTGGTGCCCATCGGCCGGGGGCAGGTGGGGCTCAACGCCTTCCTGGACAGTTATTTAGACTCTATGCTCACCTTCGGCCAGGGGGTCGGGGAGATCGTCCTGACACCGGACAGGGGGGACATCGCCGCAGTGCTCTGCGGCCGGGTGGAGGACATTGCCATCCGGGAGGGGGAGAATCCCCTGGACTTCGCGATCTGCTCCAATGATCTCGAGCCCAAGCCCCTCCCCAGCCAGGACCTGCTGCTCTTCACCCCCCACAATCCGGAGAGCGGCAGCCCCTACGGCGTATCCATGCTGCGGGGGATGCCCTTTTTGACGGAGTTGCTGGGGAAAATCTACACCGCCATGGGGGCCAACTGGGAGCGGATGGGCAACGTCCGCTTCGCGGTGGTCTACAAGCCCCAGGGCGGGGAACTGGATGCCTCCCTGGCCCAGGAGCGTAGCGCCCAGATCGCCCGGGAGTGGAGCCGGGCCATGCAGAGCGGCCGGGACGGCAATGTCCGGGACTTTGTGGCCATCGGGGATGTGGAGATCAAGGTCATCGGCGCGGACAATCAGGTGCTGGACAGCGAGGTGCCGGTGCGGCAGATCATGGAGCAGCTGGTGGCCAAGACGGGCATCCCGCCCTTTATGCTGGGGCTCAGTTGGTCCTCCACCGAGCGCATGAGCAGCCAGCAGGCGGATATCCTCACCTCGGAACTGACGGCCATCCGCCGGAGCCTGACGCCGGTGGTGGAGCGGATCTGCCGGCTGTGGATGCGCCTCCACGGGTTCTACAGCGGCTTTGTTGTGGACTGGACGGACATCAACCTCCAGGACGAGCTGGACGAGGCCAAGGCCGCCTGGTACCGGGCCCAGACCAGGAAACTGGAGCTGGAGAATGCACAGATGGAACAGAGAACAACGGAAGGAGAATCCCTATGACGGATGTGAGAAAGGCTGGTCTCGGTGCGGCCGGCGCCGCGGTGACGGCGGAGGAACTGGCCGCCATCAACGCCTATGCCAGGAGCGGCCTCACGGCGGAGCAGGTGTATGTCTTTGCCCTGCGCCTGTGTGACAACGAGGTGGACCGGGACTTTGAGCGCTTCGATGAGGCGGCGCTGCACAAACTGGGGGAACTGTTTGTAGGCAAGAGCGGCATCTTCGACCACAACTGGTCCGCCGCCGGGCAGTCCGCCCGGATTTACCGTACAGAGGTGGTCCGGGAGCCGGGGGTGAAAACCGCCGCCGGGGACGGCTACTGCTGGCTGAAAGCCTGGGCCTACATGCTGCGGACGGAGAAAAACGCGGACCTCATCGCCGAGATTGAGGGCGGCATCAAGAAGGAGGTCAGCGTAGGGTGCAGCGTGGGGCGCAGGACATGCTCCATCTGCGGGAAGGAGAACTGTACCCACGTGCCCGGGAAGGAGTACGGCGGGAAGCACTGCTACCGGACCCTCCAGGACCCGGTGGACGCCTATGAGTGGTCCTTTGTGGCCGTGCCCGCCCAGCGCCGGGCCGGGGTGGTAAAGCGCTGGCAGGGCGGCGGAGGGGACCAGATGGTCTCCGAGGGCTACCTGGAGCAGTTGGAGCGGGAGGCAGCGCTGGGCCGCAGTTACCTCAAGGGGCTGCGGCAGGACCTGGTGCGTCTGGCCTGCCTCAGCGACCAGGAACTGGACGGGGAGCTGTACGCCCAGGTGGCGGCGAAACTCACCGAACCGGAACTGCTGGAACTGCGGAGCATGTACCAGCGCCGGGTGGACGGGCAGTTCACCGTCGGCGCGCAGCTGAAAAAGACGGCCGGAGCCGCCCGGGACAGCGGCGAGGCGTTTTTGATTTGATGAGGGAGGAATCGCAATGAACGTATCATTTCACGGCATCGGACAGTGGTTTGCCACCTTCCTGGCCCCGGCGGTCAGTGAGGAAGAGGAGTGCAAGACTGTGGAGGGCGCGGTGGTAAAAGTTGGCGGCCAGGGTACCATTGCCGCCTGCAGCGCCGGGGACGCTTTCTGCGGCGTCATCGCCGCTGGGGGCAGGGACGGCCTCTGCTCGGTGCAGCTGGGGGGCTTTGCCACCATTCCCTACACCGGGACGGCGCCGGCCCTGGGCCTCAGCGCCCTGGCTGCCGACGGCAGCGGCGGCGTGAAGACGCTGGAGAGCGGCAGCAAATACTGGGTAGTGGCCAGCGACGAGACTGCCAAAACTGTGACCATCTTGCTGTAAGGGGAGGAATTGCGCATGAATTACGAGACACTGCGGCTGGAAAAGGGCATGTACGGCGAGAGCGGCCGGACGTTTACCCAGGTGCTGGAGGCTATGGACCCCAGCGAGAACTACCGGGGTACGGCCCTGGAGGGGATGGACGCCTTCCAGCGCCAACTCAAGCGATTTGACATCCACGTCAAGGGCGGCGGCAGCGACATGGTGGAGAAGTTCTTCCATACCACCGACTCCTCGGTGCTGTTTCCGGAGTTTGTCAGCCGGGTGGTGCGCCAGGGCATGGAGGAGGACAACATCCTCCCGGCCATCACCGCCACCACCACGAATTTTGTGGGTATGGACTACCGCTCTATCGCCTCGGTGACCAGTGAGGACGATAAGACCCTGAAGCTGGTGGACGAGGGCGGGGAGTTGCCCCAGACCGTGATGAAGACCCAGGAGAATCTGGTGAAGCTCCACAAGCGGGGGCGGATGCTGGTGGCCTCCTATGAGGCCATCCGTTTCCAGCGTCTGGATCTGTTCTCCGTCACGCTGCGGCAGATCGGCGCCCACATCGCCCGGATGCACGTGGAAGACGCTATCGGCGTTATCATGAACGGCGACGGCAACAACAACGCCGCCGAGGCCCTGACCGTGGGTACCAGCCCCATCAGCGGCAGCGCCGGCACCCTGTCCTACGACGCCCTGCTGGACTTCTGGGCCCAGTTTGACCCCTACACCATGAACACCATGCTGGTGGGGGGCGACACCATGCTGAAACTGCTGAAACTGGACGAACTCCAGAATCCCCTGACGGGCCTCAACTTCCAGGGCACAGGCACCTTGACCACCCCTCTGGGGGCCACGCTCCTGCGCACCAGTGCCGTCCCCGCCGGAAAACTCATCGGCTTGGACAAGCACTACGCACTGGAGATGGTCAGCAGCGGCGATGTGCTGGTGGAGTATGACAAACTCATTGACCGGCAACTGGAGCGGGCGGCCATTACCAGCATCTCGGGCTTTGCAAAACTCTATCAGGATGCCAGCAAGGTCCTGACGATTTAAGGCCCATGACGGAGGAGATTTATACCATCGCCGCGGCCATTGCCATGCCGTCGGAGGGGGAGACGGACCTGCTGGAACTGCTGTGCGCAGCGGCGGAGCAGGAACTCACCGGGACCCTCCGCCCCGGTGTCACAACTGCGGACTGCCGGGAGGCATTCCTCTGTGCTGCCGGGTACCTGGCCGCGGCGGGGCTTCTGGCGGGCCGGAGCGGCCAGACAGAGCAGTTTACCGCCGGGGAGGTGTCCATCCGCACCGCCGCTGCCGGCAGCCGTGGCGCGGAACTGCGGGCCCTGGCGGAGAGGCTCATGGCCCCCTACAGCGACAGCGGCGGAGGCGGCGCCTTCGCCTTCCGGGAGGTGCCGGGATGAGGGAACAGCTGGAAGCGGCCCTGGGAACCTACGGCCAGGCGGTGACCATCCGCCGTGGGGAGACAATCACGGCGTGCCGGGCCTTCCTCCAGCCGGTGCTGGCAAAGCGCCAGGAGGAGCCCAGAGAGGATACCCCTCTGGGCAGCGTGGATGAGCGCCGCTGGCTGTATATCGGCACGGCACCGGTGGAGCGGTACGACACCGTGGAGGGCTGCGGCATGTCCTTCCTGGTGAAGGAGGCCACGCCGGTGTACCTGGGGGATACGATCCTGTACTGGCACGCCATTCTGTGGAAAGCCCGGGAGGTGAAGACGTGAGCGCGTTGGAACTGGTGCGCACTGCAGTCTTGAATGTGCTGCAGGCGGCGGATATCCCGGCGGCCGCCGCCTACAGCGACGACTGGGCGGCGACCTACGAGGCCCCCGTCCTCACCGTGGGCGTGGGGGGCGGCGGCAGCCTCCGGGTGGGGTTTCACGACTACCTGGGGGAGTGGTACGACGAAAAGACCGCCTCCTACCAGGAGCGGTACGGCAAGGAACTGGACGTGTCCCTGCTCCTGGACGCCTACGCCCCCCGAGCGGTGGGGGCTGCCGGCTGCGATACGCTGCTGGACCAGGTGCAGAACGTCCTCACCGCCTCGCCGCCGGCGGGGCTCCGGATGGGGGACATGGAGTGGGGAGAGGTGGACTTTGACCGGGAGGCGGATCTGTTCCGCCGGCGGGCCACCCTCCATTGCAGCGCCGCCTTCGTGGCAACCATTCAGGAGGAGACGGGACTGCTGCTGGATTTCAAATTGAAAGGAGAACTGCGCCATTGAGTACCATGATTCATGAGCGCCCGGGGGTCTATTCCTCCTATGACGCATCCACCGTTGTCCGCAGCGGCGTGGGCAGCAAGGTGGTTGGCATTGCCGCCCAGTCCGAAAAGGGTGCTGTCGACGCGGTGACACTGCTGACCAGTTACGCCGCCGGCGTCACCGCCTTTGGGGAGACGGGGGCCATGACGCCCCTGCTGCGGCTGCTGTTCCTCAACGGGGCCACCGCTGTGAAGGCGGTGCGGGTGGAGAGCAGCACGACTTACACCGACGCCTTTGACCTGCTGGCTTTGGAGGAGGATATCCAGATCGTGGTCTGCGACAGCGCTGACGAGACGGTACAGCAGGCCCTGCGCACCAGTATCGAGTCCGCCAGCGGAGCCCGCCGGGAGCGCATCGCCGTGGTAGGCGGGGACGACGAGGATGTGGAGGATTTGATTGCCCACGCCTCGGCCTTGAACAGCGAGCGCATGGTGCTGGTGGGACCGGATGTGCTGGACACGGCGGGGGAGAGTCTCAGCGGCGTCTACGCCGCGGCGGCCCTGGCGGGCCTTCTGGCCTCTAGCGCCGACCCGGCGGTGCCCATTAACGGCGCCGCCCTCCAGGGGCTGGGGGGCGTGGCCGTCCAGTACAGCGACAACGATGTGGACCTGCTGGTTCGGGGCGGCGTCACGCCCCTGGAGGCGGTGGGCGGTGTTGTCAGCCCCATCCGGGGCATTACCACCCGCACCAAGACCGGCGGTACTGCGGACAGCACCTGGCGGGAGCTGACCACGATCCTCATTGTGGACGATGTGATCCCCGCTGTGCGTACCGCTCTGCGCAGCAAATTTTCCCGCGCCAAGAACACCACCCAGACCCGGGGCGCCATCCGTTCCCAGGTGATCGTGGAACTGGAGCGGAAGGTGGCGCAGGAGATCATCGACAGCTACGGCGACGTGACGGCGGAGGTGGACACCGCCGACCCCACGGTGTGCGTGGTGGAGTTCAGTTTCAGCGTCTCCCACGGCCTGAACCAGATCTACCTCACCGCCCACATCACGGTGTAAGAGGAGGGAGCCTATGGCACAGACGATTGGATTCCCCACCAGCAGCGACATCTGGCTGGAGCTGGAGGGGAAGAAGGTGGCGGTGGTACAGAGTTACACCGCCAAAGCCACCAAGACCAGCCAGGTGGTGGAGGCCTTCGGCGAGAAGGAGCCGGTGGCCACCATCGCCGGGCAGAACCAGTATCTGCTGGAACTGACCCGGCTCTACGCCACCGATACCGCCATCAGCGACGGCATCGACTTCTACAGCATTTCCGACTTCTCCCTGGTGATCTGCAAGCCCGACCGGAAGGTCATCTACAGCGGCTGCAACTGGAACGCCATTGCCGAGGAGGGGAAACTGGGGACCATGGTGGCGGAGAAGGTTTCCGTTATCGCCCGCAAGCGGATGGAAGTGAGCGCCTGAGATGGACGAGCGGCAGGAACAGCAGATTGAGATCACCTTCCGGCTGAGTGCGGGCCTGCTGGGCCAGCTGGCGCGGCTGGTGGCGGCAGTCAGCGGTGGGGAGACAGGGGAGCGGCGGGAGACCGCCGCCCCCTCCCCGGAGACGGCGGCAGGTACCAGCGCGGAGGAGATCTCCAGCGGGAATTTTGATTTTCAGCGCTTCCGGGAGCTCTCCGCTCAGGGGACGGAGCCGGAGCTGCCGGAACAGAGAAGCGTCCCCCCGCAGGCGGCAGATCTGCCGGCCCAGGCTGTGGAACAGACGGCGCCGGCCCTCGAGAACCGGACGCTGCCCACGCCGGACCCGGAGACGGTACCGTTCCGGCGGCAGGTACCCGTGGTAGAGGAGCTTCCCACACGGGAGCCAGCACCGGCGGAGGTGACGGAGCTGCCGGATGTCCAGCGGACGGAGCACGTGGCCGCGGCGGAGGAGCCTGGGGCGGCTGCTCCAGCGCCTCAGCCGGGTGCTCCGGGAACCGCTGTCGTGGAACACACCAGGGAGGATGCGGAGGCGCTGTCCCGCCGCTTTGAGCGGGACGGCCGCCGTTACGACAGCGGATTTTCCCCATACTGAGAGGTGAAATCATGGAATTGCAGCCTATGCGCTACAAGGACTATATCTGGCCCCACAATCCCCACACCTATACCATCTCCTTCCAGCGGCAGATTGCCGAGCACAAGGTGCCCTTCGGCCGCTACTGCATGCAGGATCTGGGACAGTCCTGCCGGATCCTCCGGGGGGAGGGGGAGTTCGCCGGGGAGGGGGCCTATGACGAATTCAAAAAGCTGGCCACCGTGTTCTACGGCGGGGGGCCGGGGCTGCTGGTCCACCCGGTCTGGCAGATTTCCAACGCCTACTTTACCGCCCTCTCTGTGCGGCAGGAGCCGCTGCCGGACTATGTAGCCTACAGCTTTGAGTTCCGGGAGAGCTTCGACGGCTACAGCGAGGCGCTGGAGCGCCTGCCGGACAGCGGCGGCACCGCCACGGTGACTTCCGCCGTATCTGCGCCACGGGAGACCCACACCGTGGTGCAGGGGGACACCCTGTGGCGCATCGCCCTGCGGTACGGCACTACCCTGGAGGAACTGCTGGCGGTGAACCCGACTATCAAAAATCCCAATCTCATTGTGGTGGGGCAGGAGGTGGTGCTGCCGTGATGACGGTACGGCTGCTCACCTATGACGGGCGGCAGTATTTGATGCCAACCCTCCTCACCTGGACGGTACGGCGCACCGGCAGCGTCCCGGCAGATGAGCTGGAGGTGGCAGCGGTGTACGACGGAGAGCTCCAGGAGGTGCTGCCGGATGTGTACCGGTTTGCCGCCTACCAGGACGACGAACTGATCCTTCGGGGTGTAGTGGATGAGTACGAGGTGGAGGCGTCGGGGGAGGGCCTCCTGCTCCGCCTCGCCGGACGGGGCATGGCGGCGCTGCTGCTGGACAACGAGGCGGAGGCAGCTACTTATCAGCAGGCCACTACGGCGGAGATCCTGCGCACCCACGTCACACCCTGGGGGATTTCCTGTCAACAGTGGCGGGATATGCAGATGCTGAACTACCGGGTCACCAGCGGCAGCAGCCAGTGGAAGGCCCTGTCGGACTTTACCAGCCGGGCGGGAGGGTTTACCCCCTGGTTCACGGCGGCGGGGGAGCTGGTGGTGGAACCCCTGGCGGGCAGCGGGGCGCGCCGGGTCATCGACGGCACGGCCCCGGTGCTCTCCTGCATCCGGAGGGAGAAACGCTATGGAATTATCAGCCAGGTTCTCATTCGGGACAGAAACCAGCGGGTGATGCAGACCGTGGAGAACAGCGCGTTTATCCGCCGGGGCGGGGCGAGGCGACAAGTATTGTATATGCCCGGCGGCAGTACCTATGGTGCGGTGCGCTATACCGGCAATTACCAGATCGAAAAGTCCCAGGAGGGCGCACGGCAGACAGAACTGACCCTCTCCGGGGCCTTTTCCGCATCGCCGGGGGATATTGCGGAGTTGTCCTATGAGCCCCTGAAGCTGTATGGGGTCTATGATGTGGTGGAGGCAGTCACCCGTGGCGGAAGCGGCGGGGAGACCACTACGCTGACGATGGAGGAGCGGTGACCATGTGGATTGGACAAAAGATTGCAGACAGCACCCGGGCCCGGGAGGACAGCACTGCTGTGGATCTGGGCATTACCACCATCGGCGGGAAGACCGTGGCGGCGGAGACCCGGGGAGAGGACAGAAACCTGCCGCTGTATGGCCCGTTCGGGTACTTTTGGTACCCGAATGCCGGTGATAGGGTGCTGGTGATCAAAGGCGGCGTCACCGGAGAGGAGCAGTGTGTAGCCGGAGTGGAGCAGGGAGAATCACCGGAGGATTTGGCGGCGGGGGATATTTGTATCCAGACAGGGGAGGCATCCCTTTATCTCCATGCCGATGGCCGCATTGACCTGACCGGAACGCTGTACGTCAACGGCACACTATATAAGCCGTGTACCTGCGAGACATTGGTGCCGGCAGAATGAGAGGGGGAGCATATGGAGTTACGTCTGGAAAATGGGGACTATCTCCCCGACGGAAAAGGCGGCGTGGTGCGCCTGAGCGGGGATGAGGCACTCCTCCAGCGGGTGCTGTTCCGCCTGAGCGCCCGGCGGGGTGCCCTGCCTATGCTGCCGGAGCTGGGGAGCCAGCTGTATCTGCTGGGGCGGGAACCGTCGGAGGCCAGGCTAGCCGCCGCCCGGCAGTACGCCGCCCAGGCGGTGTCCCCGGAGGGGCTGCAGGTAGAGGACCTGCAGCTCACGGAGCGGGGGGACGGACGGATGGACCTGACGGTGTGGCTCCGGGGGGAGGATGCCGCCCTCACTGCCACAGTGGTTGTGTGAGAGGGCAGTAAGAAGGAGGAAACAAGGGATTGAAGACCATTGACGAAATCTATCGGGAGCTGCTGGAGACCTTCTCCAGCCAGTCCGGGTATCTGCCCAGTGCGTCCTGCGACCTCTCGGCCCGGCTCTACGCCGTGGCCGCACAGGTCCAGGCCCTGTATCTCCAGGCGGAGTGGGTCATGGGTCAGGCATTTCCCCAGACGGCCCAGGGGACCTATCTGGACTACCACGCCGAAACCCGGGGGATCCAGCGCAGCGTGGCCACAGCGGCGGAGGGGTATCTCCGCTTCCAGGTGGACACCGCCGTGGCCCAGGATCTGTCCATCCCGGCGGAGACGGTGTGTATGACCGTGGAGGGCCGGCGCTTCCAGACGGTGGAGGCGGCGGTGCTGGAGGCGGGGGAGCTGTATGTGGATGTGCTGTCAAAGGCTTTGGAGCCGGGAAGCGGCGGCAATGTGGCCGCAGGCACGGTCATCCGCATGGCGGTGGCCCCGGCGGGGGTGAAGAGCTGTACCAACCCCGCCGCCTTTGTGGGCGGGGCGGACCAGGAGGGCGACGAGGCCCTGCGTATTCGGGTACTGGACAGCTTCAAGCGTCTGCCCAACGGGGCCAACGCCGCCTTTTACGAGCGGGAGGCCATGAACTTCCCCGGTGTGGCGGCGGCCAAGGCCGTGGGGCGGGCCCGGGGTATCGGCACGGTGGATGTGTACGTTGCCACAGAGGCGGGCCTTCCTGGGACGGAGCTCCTGGAGGCCATTGAGGCGGACCTCCAGGCCAAGCGGGAGATCGCCGTGGACGTGGAGGTCTGCGCCCCCCAGGAGCAGACCGTGGATGTGACGGTAGCCATCCAGGCGGCGGAGGGTTACACCTACGACCAAGCGGAGGACGAAGCTGACGCCGCCATCCGGGCCCATTTCACCGGGGACCTGCTGGGGAAGGGTGTCACCCTGGCGGAGCTGGGCCACCTGCTCTACAGCCTGGAGAGCGTGTCCAATTACCATTTTACCGCCCCTGCGGCGGATGTGGCGGCGGTGGTGACGGCATTGCCCCGGCTGGGGAGCCTTACCATCAGCGATATGACAGAGGAGGAGACCTGATGGCGGCATACGGAAACTACCTGCGGGCCCTCCTGGCACCGCTGGGGGTCTATGACCTCAGCACCGAGAGCCTCAGCGGCAGCGAGCTGGACGCCATGGGCGCTGGGCTGGACGATGTCAGCGACCAGCTGGCGTGGACAGAACGGGAGAGCATCCTCAGTACAGCGGAGGACGAGGGGCTCACCCTGCGAGAGGATCTGTTTGCCCGCCGCCCAGCCAATTACGGCACCGCCCTGCGCCGCGCCGCCATTGCCGCGCTGCTGCGCATCAGCGGCGACAGCTTCACCCTTCAGGACATCAACAGCGCCATCAGCGGCTGCGGCATCAAGGCGGAGGCCCTGGAGATGGGGGAGGGGCACATCCGCGTCATCTTCCCCGATGTGGCCGGGGTGCCCGAGGGCTTTGACCAGATGGAGGGTATTATCCTGGATATCATCCCCTGCCACCTGGCCACGGAGTTCTATTTCCGCTACCTCACCTGGGCCGAGTGTGAGGCCGCCGGGTACACCTGGGCCATGATCCATGAAGCGGAGTACACCTGGTATGAGTTTGAGCTGGCGGTATAGCAAAGAACTCCGGCGGGACGCAGCGCATAGAATGAAACAGGCCTGTGGCCGGAAAGGAGAGAAGACACGATGCTCAGCAGCAGAGACGTCAACCTTCTGCGCAGCGATGTGGCGGAAAACTGCCGCCGATGGCTGGCGCGGTGCAGATCCGCAGGGCTGAATGTTTTGATCACCAACACTGTCCGGGACGCGGAATACCAGGCCTGGCTCTATGAACAGGGGCGCACCCGGCCCGGCAGCATCGTCACCAACGGAAAGCTTCCGACGTTCCACCATGTGGACGCTGGACTGGCTTTTGACTTCTGCAAGAACGTCAAAGGTCAGGAGTACAGTGATGCCGCTTTTTTCCAGGACGCCGCGGCCATTGCCAAGGAGATGGGATTCTCCTGGGGCGGGGACTGGAAAAGCTTTGTGGACCGGCCCCATATCCAGTGGGACAATCACGGCCAATATACCAGCGCCATGCTCCGGAAGGGGCTCTATCCGCCGGACATGCCGCTGTGGGAGGAGGATGAGGAGATGACCCAGGAGACCTTTGAGCAGATGATGAGCGCCTATCTGACCCGGCTGGGGCAGCAGCCCCCCTCTGACTGGAGCAGGGATGCCCGGCAGTGGGCGGAGCAGATCGGGCTGATCCAGGGGGATGAGAACGGGGACCGGCGCTACAAGATGTTTGTCACCCGGGAGGAGCTGGCCGCGCTGCTCCAGCGGATGGCGGCAGCTGACGGGACAACAGACCAATAGACGGGCGCAACAAAAAGAGGCTGGACGGAGCCACGGGCTCCGTCCAGCCTTCTTCGATGAGGGGGGAAGAGATCAGTTCAGGGCATCCCGGTTTTCGTCGAACAGCTCCCGGACCCGCCGGGCCGTCAGGGGGCAGGCGGTGAGCTGGGGGTCCCGGGCGAGGAGGTCCGCCGCTGCCTGCTGGGCCTCCTGGAGGAGAGCCATGTCGCAGGAGAGGTCGGCGATCTTCATGGCGGGCAGGCCGTGCTGGCGCTGGCCAAAGAAGTCCCCCGGCCCCCGCAGGCGCAGGTCCTCCTCCGCAATGCGAAAGCCGTCGCTGGTCCGGGTCATAACCTTCAGCCGCTCCCGGGTCTCCGGGTTCTGGTTGTCGGAGAGCAGGATGCAGTAGGACTTGTGCTGCCCCCGGCCCACCCGGCCCCGGAGCTGGTGCAGCTGGCTGAGACCAAACCGCTCGGCGTTCTCAATGAGCATTACCGCGGCGTTGGGTACGTCCACCCCCACCTCCACCACGGTGGTGGAGACCAGGATATCCGTCTCCCCGCCGGAGAAGGCGGCCATCACCGCATCCTTCTCTTTGGGCTTCATTTTCCCGTGGACATAGCCGATTTTGAGGTCCGGGAACACTTGCTCCTGGAGGGCTTTGGCATAGGCGGTCACCGCCTTGCGGTCGTCGGGAAAGGCGTCGTTCCCCTCCACCATGGGGCAGATGACATAGGCCTGCCGGCCCTCCTGAATGAGTTTTCGGATAAAGGCGTAGATCCGCTGGCGGTAGGAGCTGTCCACGGCAAAGGTGTCCACCTTCTGCCGCCCGGGGGGCAGCTCGTCAATGACGGAGACGTCCAGGTCCCCGTAAATGATAAGGGCCAGGGTCCGGGGAATGGGGGTGGCGGACATGACCAGCAGGTGGGGGTTCTCCCCCTTGGCGGAGAGAGCCGAGCGCTGGCCCACCCCGAAGCGGTGCTGCTCGTCGGTGACCACCAACCCCAGGCGGCAGTAGGTCACGTCGCCGCTGATGAGGGCGTGGGTGCCGATGACCACTTGGATTTCCCCAGTAGCCAACTGCTCCAAGATGGAGCGGCGCTGCCGGGCGGGGGTGGAGCCGGTGAGGAGGGCGCAGCGGACCCCCAGCCCCTCCAGCAGGGGGCCGAGGCCCCGGTAATGCTGCTCAGCCAGAATCTCTGTAGGGGCCATCAGCGCCCCCTGGAGGCCGTTTTGGGCGGCGCAGTAGAGGGCGGCGGCGGCTACCATAGTTTTGCCGGAGCCCACGTCCCCCTGGACCAGGCGGTTCATGGGCCGACCGGAGGTCAGGTCGGAGAGGGTCTCCCCGATGGCCCGGCGCTGGGCGAGCGTCAGGGAGAAGGGGAGGGCGGCGTAGAAGGGGGAGAGATCCGTCTGGGTGCAGGGGGGGACGGCGACGGCGGCGCGGCGGTTGCGGAGCTTTTTCAGGCCGATGGCCAGGAGGAACAGCTCCTCGAACACCAGCCGCCGCCGGGCAATGGCCAATGTCTCCTGGCTCTCGGGAAAGTGGACGTGGTCGTAGGCGTAGTGGATGTGGCAGAGATTGTGGTCCCGGCGCACCTCGTCGGGCAGGGGGTCCTCCAGCAGATCCCGGCAGGCGGCAAGCCCCTGCTGGATGGACTTCACCAGAAGGGACTGGGTGATGCCGGCGGTGAGGGGATAGATGGGGGCGATGCGGCCGGTGAGGACGTGGGCGCCCTCCCGCTCCACAATGGGGTTCACCATCTGCTTGCGGCGGCCGGTCCCCTCGATTTTTCCATAAAAGGTATAGGTTTCCCCGGTGTGAAGATTGTCCCGCTGATAAGCCTGGTTGAAGAAGGTGATGTCCAGGGTGCCGGTGCTGTCCACCACCCGCAGCTTCACCAGCTCCAGCCCCTTGCGCACCCGGCTGAGGGTGGGGGGAGCGGCCACCATGGCCTCCACGCACACCGTCTCCCCGTCTGTAAGGTCCCGGATGGCCTTTCGGACGCTGCGGTCCTCATAGGCCCGGGGAAAGTAGGAGATCAGGTCCCGGAGGGTGGCGATATGGAGTTTTCCCAGGGCCTTGGCCCGCTGTTCGCCGATGCCCTTGATATACCGGACGTCGGTGGTGAGGTCTGCCACACGGACCGCCTCCTTTCGTTTCGTACCAGTATACCACAGATTGCCGCAGGTGAAAAGAGCGGGAAGCACAGCGCTGGCGGATCGGAGGGAGAAAGGGGGAAAGCTACTGAGAAAGCCCGGGCACAGCCGGCATGTTACCACACGTTGCTTGCAGCAACGGGCGTTTTCTCGTACAATCATAGCAGCGAGAAAGGAGTGGATTCCCTATGCTGAATGAAAACATCCGGGCGATCCGGAGGGCAAAAGGCCTCTCCCAGGAGGAACTTGCCATCAAGCTGAATGTGGTGCGGCAGACCGTCTCCAAATGGGAGCAGGGGCGGTCTGTACCCGATTCCGATATGTTGATCGCCCTGTCCGAGGCGCTGGAGACGCCTGTCAGCACCCTGCTGGGGGAGACGGTGGTGGAGGCGACAGCGGACGACTGGAGGGCGATTGCCGAGAAGCTGGAGATCATCAACCTACAGCTGGCGCAAAGAAAGGAGACGCGGCGAAGGATCGCCCGCGGCCTGTTGATCGCACTGTGCATCGTCATCGCAGTCATTTTTCTGGCACTGTACTTTTCCGGCAGCACTTACCTGGCCTGGGATTACAGCGACCCGGAGACCGCCGTTGTCGGCGTGGCATTTCACGCGTTGGAATGGCTGTTTGCCAGAGTGGCACCGATTATTTTTATCATTGCAGTCATTGGAATTGTCTTAACACGGAAGAAACCATGAGACCATCTTACTTTTACGGCAGAGCTCAAATGGCAGGGCTGCTTGACAAACGGGAGGCTTTTTGACATGAACAAAAAGAAAATCAGGACAGCGTTTGGAATCGCGGCTGCGCTGGGGCTGGGTTTCCTGCTTTACCATCAGACGCTTCCGAGTGAATATGTGCCTGCGGAGGATGAGATCGCCCTGCAGATACAATTTGACATAGAGGAAGATATTGGATTGCTGGTCTATGATTATTGTGCAGACGGCCGTGCATACAGCGGCGGTACCTCCAACGCGGACGGATCGCTCATCAGGCATGATTCGAATATCATTGTAGGATTGGAAAAGGAGGCGCTGAACAACCCCGCGGATCCTGCGGTGCTGTCTATGCAATTCAGGATCATCACGGAATATGTGACCCCCAATTATGAAAATGTATATCCGGAGGACATCACAAAATATGTGGAACCCATCTCCTGGGAAGCGCACTTTGGTGAATCCTATTTGATTACCATTACCGGGGATAAAACCAATGGGTATCAGGCTGTATTAAACGAATGAGATTTGGATGGACCCAGGACATAGGAAAGGCAAGTCTCCCTCTGTCCAACGGATAGAGGGAGACTTGTGTGGATCAATTCTGCCCCATGCGTTTCCCTTTTCTTTGCGATTATTACGTTCCTTGAAAAGAGAGAAATTCCGGTATCGCTTGACTTTTTTCCTCCGCTGGGATACCATAAGGCCGAATGACTTGGAGGAAGAAACGCCTATGAAACTGGAATTTATCGAGGTCGGACAGATCGTCAACACCCACGGCGTCCGGGGGGAGCTGAAGCTGAATCCCTGGGATGTGGAGCCGGAGGTGCTGCGCCGGTGCAAGACCTTTTATATCGACGGACAGGCCCTCCGGCCAGCCTCGGCCCGAATCCACAAGAACTGCCTGCTGTTCACCCTGCCGGGGGTGGGGGACCTGGACAGCGCCCTGGGTTACAAGGGGAAGGTGGTGTCTATCCGCCGCAGCGACGTGCGCCTACCGGACGGGGAGTACTTCACCGCGGAGCTCCTGGGCCTCACGGTGCTGGACGCAGAGACCAAGGAGGAGCTGGGGAAGATCGCCGATGTGATCCCCTATCCCGGCCATGATGTGTATGTGGTCCAGGGGAAGAAGGAGTTTATGGTGCCGGCGGTACCGGCCTTTATCGGTGAGATCGACATGGACAAGGGCACCATGGAGATCCATGTGTGGGAGGGGCTGATCTGAGATGGCGCTGTACAGCATAGACATTATGACCCTCTTTCCGGAGACCGTGGGGGACATGATGAACGAGTCCATCCTGGGCCGGGCCCAGGAGCGGGGCTTCATCCGGGTGGACGCCCACCAGATTCGGGACTTCACCACCAACAAGCAGAAGCAGGTGGACGACTACCCCTACGGCGGCGGCCGGGGGGCGGTGATGCAGGCGGACCCCCTGTACCGCTGCTGGCAGTACATCCAGGAGCAGTACGGCACCTCCCGCAGCCGCACGATCTTTCTCTCCCCCTGCGGCGCCACCTTCAACCAGGAGAAGGCCCGGCAGCTCCTGCGGGATTACGACCACCTGACCCTGGTCTGCGGCCACTATGAGGGCATTGACCAGCGGTTTATCGACGAGTGCGTGGACGAGGAGATCAGCCTGGGGGACTTTGTCCTCACCGGCGGGGAGATCCCGGCCATGGCGGTGGCGGATGCGGTATGCCGCATGGTGCCCGGCGTTCTGCCGGAGCCCGCCTGCTATGAGGAGGAGAGCCACTGGAACGGCCTGCTGGAGTACCCCCAGTACAGCCGTCCCGCCTCCTGGCATGGCCGGGAGGTGCCCGAGGTGCTCCGCTCCGGGGACCACGAGAAGGTCCGCCGCTGGCGGCTGAAGCAGTCCATCGTCCGCACCCTCCAGCGCCGGCCGGATATCTTCCGGGAGGAGAACTTCCAGGGCAGCAAGCAGGAGAGAAAGCTCCTGGCAGAGGCACTGGAGGAGTGGAGGAATCTCTCCCGGGAGCAGGGCGAACCGAAGACAGAATAGGAAAAAAGCCATCCCCGTCCGAGACATGGGCGGGGATGGCTTCCTTTATACGCTTGAGGGATCAAACTTTCTCGTCCAGCAGGTCCTGTACCGCCTCCCAGTGGATGGTGGGGCGCTCGTGCTCCATGGCAGTGGAGGCCACCTTCTGCTTGGCGCCGATCTTCATGCGGTTGCGGGCCAGCAGCACCCCGGCGACCACAACGCCCACGGCGAAGATCCCCAGGGAGAGGTGGATGCTCTGGGTATCGCTGAAGAAGTAGGTGCCCAGGCTGCAAATCAGCGCAACGATCAAGGCGGTGATAGGGCCGGTGAACTGGTCGCTCTTCATCTGGGCAATGGCCCAGGACTGGGGCTGGTGGCAGTGGGGGCACTCGTCCCGGAAATCGGAGGAGTAGATCTGCTTCTCCTCGGCGTCCCTGTGGGCCTTCTGGAGCGCCTGCACCAGTGCAGAATGGGCCCGCTTTTCCAGCTTCGCTTTCTCTGAGTCCAGCAAGTCTTTCCGGTAGTTGTCCACCTCCCCCTCGCCGGTGATGACGGCCTCCAGCGGGCCACTGTCCTGGTGGCACTGCTCACAGCGGAAGGAGTAAGGAACGTTGACGCTCTGCTTTTGGGTGTGCTTGTAATAGGAAGCCATGGCGCGATTTCTCCTTTTCCATATGCAACGATTTGGCAGCATGCCAAGGCATGCTGATGCTGGGAACACACAACAGACACAGACCGGACAGGACTTATTTCGTCCCGCCCTCTTTGGGAAGGATCAGGTTGAGCAGAATCGCCAGCAGCGTGGCGATGACCACCGGGGACTTTCCGAAGACCATAGTTACCGCATCCGGGAACTGGCTCAGGGCGCTGCTGGCCTGGGAGATGCCCACGCCCAGGGCCGCCGAGAGCCCCACAATGGTGGTGTTCCGGGCGTTGAGGTCCTGGGAGGCGATGAGCTTCATGCCGGTCATGGCGATGGTGGAGAACACCGTCACCGTGGCGCCGCCCAGCACGCACTGGGGGATGGTGGTGAGCACGGCGGCGAATTTGGGGGAGACCCCAGCCAGCAGCAGAAAGGCGCCGGTGAGGGCAAAAACGGTGCGGTTGACCACCTTGTTGGTGGTGACGATGCCCACGTTCTGGGAATAGGTGGCGGTGGGGAGGCCGCCAAAGAGGGCGGTGAGGATGTTGGAGGCACCGTAACAAAGGATGCCGCCCTGGAGTTCCCGGTCTGTGGGCTCCCGGCCCAGGCCGCCGATGGTGGTGGCGGTGAAGTCGCCGATGGCCTGGATGGAGTTGATGGCAAAGAGCAGGCCGATAGCGATACAGGAGGCGGGGTCAAAGGTGATGCCGAAGTGGAGGACCTGGGGCAGGGAGAACCATGCGGCGCCGGAGATGCCGGAGAAGTCCACCATGCTGAAGCACAGGGCCACCAGATAGCCGAACACCATGCCGATGAGGATGGAGGCAAGCTTGCAGATGCCTTTGGCCTTGTGGTTGAGGATGAGTACCGCGGTCAGCGTGATGGCCGCCACGGCCCAGTTCTGCCAGGAGCCGTAGACCAGGGCCTCGGTGAGCCCCTTTTGCTCCACCACCAGCTCATAGGTGTTGGAGGTGCCGCCGGCCATGTAGTTGATGGCGGTGGGGTAGAGGGAGAGGCCGATGGTGAACACCACTGTGCCGGTGATAACGGGGGGAAAGAACTTCCGGATGCGCTTGACAAAAATCCCCACCAGGATCGCCACCACACCACCGACCACCATTGCACCGGCGATAGAAGCAATGCCGCCCCCTTCGGCGGCGATAGCCTGCATGCTGGGGACATAGGCAAAGCTCACACCCAGGATCACCGGAAGGCCCGAGCCGAACCGGCCGCCAATGGGGAAGAGCTGCAGCAGAGTGGATACGGCGGACATCACCAGGGAGGCCTGGATCAGCAGGACCTGATCCGACTGGGGAAGGCCGATGGCGTTGGAGATGATGATGGCCGGGGTGACGCACCCCACGATCATAGCCACCAGGTGCTGAAGGGCCAGGGAGACGGAGGCGCCCAGGGGCGGGATGCCCCGCGGCTGGAAGAGGATCTCGCGGCTGCGTGCTGGTCTGTCCATAGCGATTGCTCCTTCCCGTTATTGGTTGTGAATTACTTCTATCATATCATGGATTCTTGGAAAAGCAACTAAAACTCCTGTACCTTGGAGGAGAAAGCTGCTGCGTTCGGATTTTGCGATACCGGAAAAAGGAAAGACTGGCGGCCTCTGCGGCGATGCAGAAAGTAAGGCTTGACAGACAGCAATTAGAATGTTACAATTTGGTTACAATTTGTTACCAGTTTGAAAGGAGTGTTACGAACATGGCGGCAGCCCAGAAGACGGAGGGCCTGATGTATAAGGGCCATCCACTCCGCCGGATCGGCAACATGATCTATTATGGTTCCATGGCGGATCCCTATATTATTTTGATGCAGGTGCGTGAGAGTAAGAAGGTGCAGGATCTGGATGTGGCCACCAAGGTTTCGGTGGAACTGCAGATGACGGCACAAAATTTGAAAAGCCGTGACCGCATTGTGAAGAAAACGGAAAAGGACAGCCTCTACGCGGCGATGGATTTTGGCTCTGTGTGGCTGGAGCGGGCGCTCAGCGGCAAATAAGGAAGGGACATATTCTTAAGACGATTGATTACGAAAGATAAGAGAGGAGTCGACCCATGCACGTACTGCCGAAACTGATGATGAAAATGGTGCTTGTAGTCCTGACCGCCATGCTCCTGAGCGTGATGGTGGCCGCCGCGGAGGGGACCTCCGGAAAGGTGACTGCCGATGCCCTGCGGGTGCGCGCCGGCGCCAGCACAGAGACTGAAATCCTGGGGATGCTGTATAACGGCACTGTGGTGCAGCTCACCGGCGAGGAGGGGGATTGGTACACCATCTCCTATAACGGCACTACCGGCTATCTCCACAAGGATTACATCCAGCTGGTGGAAGAAGAGGCGCAAGCAGCGGAAGAGGAAGTGGCCGAGGAGACGGTGGCCTACTCCATGGAGAGCCATGAGATCAAGGCGGACGTGGTCAACACCGCCTGTGAGTATCTGGGTGTCCGCTATGTTTACGGCGGATCTTCTCCCAGCGGCTTCGACTGCTCCGGCTTCACCATGTACATCTATCAGCAGTTCGGCTATTCTCTGCCCCACTCCGCTTCCAGCCAGCTGGATTACGGGACGTCCGTGGAGCGGGATGCTCTGCAGATGGGCGATCTGGTGTTCTTCCGTGACACCAGCATTACTTCCAAGGCGGCCAGTCACGTGGGCATTTACATCGGCGGCGGACAGTTTGTCCACGCCTCCTCCAGCAGCACCGGCTATGTGATTGTCAGTTCCCTCAGTGAGAGCTACTTTGACAGCTATTACGTGGGCGCGCGCCGGCTGATTGCGGACTGAGACTTCTCTACATAACGACATAGAAAACAGAAGGGCCCTCCGTTTGAAAAAGCGGAGGGCCTTTTGCTGAGGCTGCGGGCCGGCCACGCAGCCTTTCAGCCGGCTGACGCTTGCGCCTGGCGGGCCGGGCTGGTATAATCGATCCCAAAGAGAGGAGGGGACGCTGTGCGCAAGCGTACCTGGGATATCGTTCTGATCGCTGCGGTCCTGTTGGCTGCGGCGGTGCTGTGGCTATGCCTGCGGCCGACGGAGACGGGGGCCAGCGTGCTGGTGATCCGGGACGGGCAGGAGATCGCCCGCTATGCGCTCCAGGAGGACCGGACGGTCACCATTGGGGAGGCGGACTACAATGTGCTGGAGATCCGGGATGGGCAGGCCGCTGTGATCGACGCCAACTGCGGCGACCACACCTGTGTCCGCACCGGCGCTGTCAGCCGCGCGGGCGAGAGCATCATCTGCCTGCCCCACCGGCTGGAGATCCGCATTACAGGCGGGGCAGACAGCGACGTGGATATTGTAGCCCAGTAGAGAGGAGAGAGCGCGGATGCAGGCAAAAAAAATTGCCACCATGGGACTTCTGGTGGCGCTGGCAATGGTGCTGTCCTGGGTGGAGCAGCTGGTGCCCCTGTCCGTGGCGGTGCCGGGGGTGAAGCTGGGGCTGGCCAATCTGGCGGTGATCTTCACCCTCTACCGGATCGGGACCCGGGCGGCGTGGGGACTGTCGCTGCTGCGGGTGGTGCTGGTGTCCCTGACCTTCGGCAACGCCTACAGCCTGTGGTACAGCCTGGCCGGGGCGGTGCTGAGCCTTGTGGTGATGACGCTGCTGCGGAAAACCGGACGCTTCTCCCTGCTGGGGGTCAGCGTGGCCGGGGCGGTGTGCCACAATGTAGGGCAGATCGCCGTGGCGGCGGCGGTGCTGGGCAGCGCCTCCATGGTCTACTACCTTCCGGTGCTGCTGGTGTCCGGCACGGCCGCAGGGGTGTGCATCGGCGCGGTGGCGGCCATTCTGGTCCGCCGCATCCAGCTTTAGCGGTATAAGATCAGGCTGAACCAGGTCACCAGATTGCCGCCGGCCTGGAAATCGATGTGGAATTTCTCCGCCAGATCCGTCACCAGGATGCCCTGGCTCTCCACGCAGGGGAACATCCTGTCCGGGAAGCGGCAGGGACCGCCGGGATAGGCGCAGTGCTCACAGATGGCGCAGGACTCAGTGGAGAGGACGAAGGTCTCCACCCCCTGGGCGGAAAAGAGGGCCTTCACCTGGCGGGTCAACTCCTCATGCTCCTCCCGGGTGGCAAGGGTGGTCTCCAGATTTTCGATGTCGGTGACCTCCGAGAGGGAGGTAATGAGCAGGGCGTGGGGATAGGAGAGGCAGTGGGCACGGCACGCGTCCACCGGCCCCACCGCCGGCGGGCAGGCCCAGGACTTGCCGTACTGGGCGCACTCGCTCTCGCAGATGTGGCGGACCTTCTCCGAGAACACCAGCTGACTGGTGGAAAAAAATTCGTATTGGACAATGGGCAGTTGGGCCATCTGCTGTTCCAGCAGCGCGCGGTCCAGGGCCATAGGGATCACCTCACTGGCAGATAGTATATCACAGGTTCTGGAGAAAGGAAAGGGTAAGGACATGTTGGAAGTGAAAAAGCTGCGGGAGCATCCGGCGATCCTGGACGAGGCCGCCCGCTGGTTTTCCCAGCGGTGGGGGATCCCGGCGGCGGAGTATCGCGCCAGCATGGCGGCGTGTTCCCAGTGCGCTGGTGCCGTGCCCCAGTGGTATGTGGTCCTGGATGGACAGGGGGAGATCATCGCCGGCGCGGGGGTCATTGAAAATGACTTCCACGACCGGCCGGACCTGCGGCCCAACCTGTGTGCCCTGTATGTGGAGGAGCGCTTCCGCGGCCGCGGACTGGCCGGGCACCTCCTCTCCGCCATCCGGGCGGATATGGCCGGTCTGGGCGTGGAGCGGCTGTATCTGGTGACGGACCACGTGGGCTTTTATGAGCGGTATGGCTGGCAGTTCCTCACCACCGTCCGCGACGACAGCGGCCTCGAGGAGCGGATGTACACCATCGCCGCTGCGGAGGGGACCATCTAAGATGCCTCAGCGCGACCGGCGGACAACCGGCCCGCAGGACAAAAAACCGGGAGGGACGCAGGGCGTCCCTCCCGCCGTTTGCACGCTTACACCTCACTGAAGGTATAGCGGTGGCGCTGGGCGGCCTCGCAGACCACCTCCACAATCAGCGTACCATCCTGTTCGGTGGAGGAGATCTCAGCGGACTTGTCCTTTTTGTAGAGATCCTGCACATAAGCGATGGGGTCCTCCAGTTCCAGCTCCAAAAACTCCTTGGTATCCGGGGCGCAGGGGTTGTAGACTTCCTTGACGACTTCGTAGGTTTTCATAAGGGTCCTCCTTTCCCTTTCTCAGCAGTTGTTGGATTTGCTGCATCTATTGTATATGATTTCCCTGAAAATTGCAAGATTGTACAAAAGAAATGCGGTGGAGCGCCGCTGCGGGCAGGCAAATGTTCTGCGCTGCGGAAAGTGCTTGACACAGCGGAGGGGCCTTGGTAATATAATACTGTTGTGAGACCACGATGAACGGAAAGAGTACCGGCAGCAGGCATGCAGAGAGGGGCGGTCACCGGCTGAAAGCCGCCCTGTGTAGGCCGCCGGGAAGGTGCGTCCGGGAGTGGGAGGGGCAATGCCCTCCGTCTGAGCCGCGATACTGGCTCGCCGAGTGAAACAGGAGAGTGGAACCGCGTGACTGACGCCTCTCTGCCCGACGGGCAGCGGGGCGTTTTGCATTTTGGCGGCGTACGCTTTGGCATATCCTGGCCGCTCCCATGGAATCCTAGTGATAAAGGAATCGTTTTCTATGCTGTTTGAGACCCTGACCGCTTATCAGAAGCGGGACCCGGCCGCCCGGAGCAAGCTGGAGATCTTCCTGCTCTACGCCGGCGTCCATGCCACCATCTACCACCGCCTGGCCCACTCCCTCTACCGACACCGCCTGCGCTTCCTGGCCCGGGCGCTGTCCCAGTGGAGCCGGTTTTGGACCGGCATTGAGATCCACCCCGGCGCCACCATCGGCCGCCGGCTGGTGATTGACCACGGCAACGGCATTGTCATCGGCGAGACGGCGGAGCTGGGGGACGACGTGCTGCTCTATCAGCAGGTCACCCTGGGCGGCACGGGCAAGGACGTTGGCAAGCGCCATCCCACCATCGGCAACAACGTGATGGTGGGCGCCGGCGCCAAGGTCCTGGGCCCCATTACCATCCATGACAATGCCCGCATTGCCGCCGGCGCGGTGGTGCTCCAGGAGGTGCCCGAGGGGGCTACCGCCGTGGGCGTTCCGGCCCAGATCGTCCGTCTCCACGGGCAGAAGGTCCGCTCCTATGCCGATGAGGTGGACCAGACCAGCGTGGAGGACCCGGTGCTGGAGGAGATCCGGAGCCTGAGCCGGCGCATTGAGGAACTGGAACAGAAATTACAGGAAGAGAAAGGAACCTGATCGACATGTATCTATACAATTCCGCCACCCACAAGAAGGCCGAATTCACCACCCACACCCCGGGCCATGTGGAGATGTACACCTGCGGCCCCACGGTGTACCACTTTGCCCACATTGGGAACCTGCGCTCCTATATCATGGAGGACGTGCTGGAGAAATTCCTGCGCTACGAGGGGTATGACGTCCACCGTGTCATGAACATCACCGACGTGGGCCACCTGGCCAGCGACGCGGACACCGGCGAGGACAAGATGCTCAAGGGGGCAAAGCGGGAGCACAAGAGCGTCATGGAGATCGCCAAGTTCTACACCGACGCCTTCTTCGACGACTGCAAAAAGCTCAATATCAAGCGGCCGGACGTGGTGGAGCCCGCCACCAGCTGCATCGACGAGTATATCAAGATCGTCTCGGGCCTCATCGACAAGGGGTACGCCTATCTCGCCGGCGGCAACGTGTACTTTGATACCAGCAAGCTCCCCCGGTACTATATCTTCAACGACCACGACGAGGAGGATCTGGCCGTGGGCGTCCGGGAGGGCGTGGAGGAGGACACCAACAAGCGCAACAAGAACGACTTCGTCCTCTGGTTCACCAAGTCCAAGTTCGAGGATCAGGCCCTGAAGTGGGACTCCCCCTGGGGCGTGGGCTATCCCGGCTGGCACATCGAGTGCACCGGCATCTCCCTCAAGCACAACGGGGAGTACCTGGACCTCCACTGCGGCGGAATTGACAACGCTTTCCCCCACCACACCAATGAGATCGCCCAGAGCGAGAGCTACCTGGGCCACCCCTGGTGTCCCCAGTGGTTCCATGTCCACCACCTGAACACCACCTCCGGCAAGATGTCCAAGTCCAAGGGGGAGTTCCTCACTGTCTCCCTCCTGGAGGAGAAGGGCTACGATCCCCTGAGCTACCGCTTCTTCTGCCTCCAGAGCCACTACCGCAAGAGCCTGGTGTTCTCCTGGGAGAATCTCAGCAACGCCCAGGGGGCCTATCAGAAGCTCCTGCGCCGCATCGCCGCCCTCTCCCCCGAGGGGGAGGCGGACGAAGGCACCGTGGCATCCTATAAGGAGAAGTTCCTGCAGCAGGTGGGCAACGACCTGAACACCTCCATGGGCGTCACCCTGCTGTACGACGCCCTGAAGGCCCCGGCAAACGACGCCACCAAGCGGGCCATCCTGGACAGCTTCGACAGCGTGCTGAGCCTGAGCCTTCTGGAGAAGGCGGACGCCCTCCGCGCGGAGCAGGCCAAGGCCCAGACCGCCTCCGCCGGCGGCTTCACCATCACCGGCGAGGGGGACCCGGACATTGACGCGCTGGTCCTCCAGCGGGCCCAGGCCAAGAAGGCGAAAAACTTCGCCGAGGCCGACCGCATCCGGGATGCGCTGAAAGCGAAAGGCATCGAGGTCACCGACACCAAGGAGGGCGCCTCCTGGCGGCGGGTGTAAGAGGACAACGACGAAAGGCCCGCCCGGCTCAGCCGGGCGGGCCTGTGTATTCTCTGTATGCAACTCAGCCGTCGTCCTTTTCCTGCTTGTCGGCCTGCCGTAGGCGGCGGATCATGGAAGGCAGTGATAAAAGATAGGAAATGGTGAGGAACAGATAGAAAGTAGCAATCAATCGGTACCATGTATAGTAGAAGCGAGGGGATCCGGGGAGTTGCTGGTCCAGCCAATCTGTTATGGGAGCCCCGAACCCGTGCGCCCAAAAAAGGCAGATAACAACCAGGGATATAATCCCGTAGAACACATAAAACCACCTGGGCATCCGCTTAAAAATCCCGTTGCCTTCCCACCACCACATTTTCAATGAACCCTCCTTTTTTAGTTATAAAAATATTCGAACCAGTTGAAGCGAGTAAGTGAACTTGGTATCCTATGACAATTTGGAAAAGGGCTGTGTAAGCCGAAAACGTTGCCGGGAGCGTTTAGAAATAGGCCGCGTCGGGGAACCGGCGCGGCCTATTGAAATCATATAAACTGTATTCGATTGTGCGGATCACCCGCCCGTCAAGAACCAAACTGTTTCTTCTGAATCACTTGCTGGATTTGTAAGACTGAGGTCTCTGGAATGTATATGCCATATCGGGCAATCAGCATGCCGAAGAAATAGATAACATCAAATCGTTGACAACGTCGACGCTGCTTCCAGTGAATGTTTCCCAGTAGTAAAACCAGTTTGTAAAAGGAACAGGGTCTCGCAATCTGTGCGGGGGTCAAGTCGAATCTGTATTGTCTGATCCATTCATTACCGTGTACGAGTAGGTATGCAAGAGCTTCCGGTCTCCCTCCTGATGGAATCTGAAGAACCGCTCCTGCACAATCAACTTACTTGTACATGGGACTCACCCCTTTCTGTTTTCTTCTTTGTGTCTTTATTATAGCTCGGCCGATTTGAATTGTCAATATCGAATAAAAAAATTTCAAAAATATTTTTAATTTTATTAATTCTATACAAAACAGCGGAGGCGAATCTGGCAAAAACGCTCCCGGAGAGGAGCTGCCGGCAGAGGGCGGCTTGCCAAACTCTGCGGAAAGGTATAAGATACATTCCATCAGATCAAACGCGGCTGGCGTCTGTGTGCCGGCCGCATGTGTGGAGGGAGTATGGAACAGCGGAAAAACGATTTCAGCCAGGGCAGCATTGCCCGCAATATCCTGAGCCTGGCTATTCCTATGACCGTGGCCCAGCTGACGGTGGTGCTGTACAACATGGTGGACCGGGCGTTCATCGGACACATCCAGGATGTGGGCAAGGACGCCTTTACCGGCATGGGGCTGGTGATGCCCATTACTTACATTATCACCGCCTTTGCCAACCTCAGCGGCATGGGCGGCGCGCCCCTGTTTTCCATTGCCCGTGGGAGGAAGGACGACGACTACGCCGGCCGGGTCATGGGCAACGCCTTTGCCTATCTGGTGGTGCTGGGGGTGCTCCAGATGGTGGCCTATTACCTGTTTCTGGATCCCATACTGTATCTGGTGGGCGGAAGCCCGGACACGGTGCCCTATGCCCGGGACTATGCCCTGATCTACCTGGCGGGTACTATCCCGGTGATGATCAGCCTGGGGATGAACCCCTTTATCAACGCCCAGGGCTTCGGAAAGATGGGGATGATGACCGTGGTGCTGGGGGCGGTCATCAATCTGATCCTGGACCCGATCTTCATTTTTGCTTTTAATATGGGTGTGAAGGGTGCGGCCTGGGCGACAGTGATTGCCCAGGTGGCCTCTGCCGCATGGGTGATGATCTTCCTGTGCGGGAAGCGGGCGATCATCCGTCTGGAGCGGCGCTATCTGGGCTTCTCCCTGCCGATCATTGGAAAGATCAGCAGCCTGGGCTTCACGGGCTTTACCTTTTCCGTCACCAACAGTATTGTCCAGAGCGTGGGCAACGCCCTCCTCCAATCCTATGGTGGGGCCTCTATGGGGGACTTATATGTAGGAGCCATGACAGCCATCTCCTCGGTGCGGGAGATTGTTTACCAACCAATTCGAGGGCTGACCCAGGGGGCCCAGCCGGTGATGGGGTACAACTACGGCGCCGGGCAGTACAGCCGGGTTCGCCAGTGTATCCGGTTCGTCACCTGGACCACCCTGCTGTGCAGCGCTGTTACCTGGCTGCTGGTGTTGCTGTTCCCGGAGTTCTGGGTACTGATTTTTAATGATGATCCCCGGATGCTGGAGGTGGGAGCGGTCACCATGCGGATCTACTTTGCCGCCTTTGTGATGATGGGGTTCCAGAACATTGGGCAGAACACCTTTGTAGCCCTGGGCCGTGCCAAGGAGGCGGTGTTCTTCTCACTGTTTCGCAAGGTGATCCTGGTGGTGCCGCTGATGTTCCTGCTGCCCCGGCTCTGGAATCTGGGGGCCTACGGTGTGTTTGCCGCCGAGCCTATCTCCGACATTGTTGGAGGCCTCGCCAGCTACTGCACCATGATGCTGACTGTAGGCCGGGCCATGAAGCAGCCGGACCGGCTGCCGCAGTGAGAAGAAGAAACGTGCGGGAAGCGTTTGCTTCCCGCACGTTTGCTATTAGAGCTGTCCGTCATAGGTCTGTGGGCAGACGGCGCGGATCTCCCGCTCCAGGATCTTCAGATCGTCAAAGGTTTCCGGCCGCCGGGAGGGATCCCGCAGCAGGGCCGAGGGGTGGTACATCGCCATCATCCGTACGCCGCCCCGCTCAAACCACTGGCCGTGCTCCTTTGTGATTTTGAAGTCCGGCTTGATGATCTGCATGGCGGCGATGCGGCCCAGGCACACGATGATCTTGGGCCGCAGGAGGGCGGTCTGCCGCCGGAGGAAGCCGATGCAGGCATCCTGCTCCACTGTCAGCGGGTCCCGGTTCCCCGGGGGGCGGCACTTGACGATATTGGAGATGTAGACCCGCGTCCGGTCCAGACCGATGATCTCCAGCATATCGTCCAGAAACTGTCCGGCCTTGCCCACAAAGGGGATGCCCTGTTCGTCCTCGTTGGCGCCGGGCCCCTCTCCTACCAGCATGACCGCCGCGGACCGGCTGCCGGTGTCGAAAACCACATGCCTGCGTTTTTCACAGAGGGAGCAGCCCCGGCACTGACGACATTCCTGCTCCAGCGCCTCCCAGGTGTCCGGCATGAAAATTCCTCCTTTGTATGTTTTGCGGGGAAAGGGACAATCTAAAACCGATTTCATCCAAAGGAGTGGTACGGTTTTGGAGTGGTTTTGGTTGTTCCTGTCGTATGGATTCCTCGGATACCTCCTGGAGCGCATGTTCGCCAAGGTGACGGCGGCGTCCAAGCAGGTGCGAAAGTGTTTTCTGCTGCTGCCCCAGTGCCCGGCTTACGGCATCGCTATGGTGGTATTCCTGGCCGTGAGGGACTGGACCGGCGCCAGCGGCTGGCGGGAGAGGACGGGGGCGTCAAGGCGCCAGGCGGGCATTGAGCCAGTCCAGCACGTCCTGGTACACGAAGCGTTTGCTCTTCTCATTCAAGATCTCATGGCGCAGGCCGTGGTAGAGCTTCATGGACACATCGGAGAGCCCAGCCTGCTGAAAGGCGCGACAGGCCCGGGCGACCCCCTTGCCCATATCGCCCACCGGGTCCTCGTCCCCGGAGATCAGGAACACCGAGAGGGCGCGGTCCATCCTGCGGATGTTTTCCTTCTTCGTGAGGAAGGCGATGCCCCCCAGCATATCCCGCATGAGTCCTAGGGTGGCATCCTCGCCGCACATCGGGTCAGCGATATAGGCGTCCACATTGTCGGCATTGGCGCTAACCCAGTCAAACTTGGTGCGGGTGGGGGCGAAGCGCTTGTTATAGGCGCCAAAGACCAGCGCGTCCGCCTTTGCGCTGTAGGCGCGGTCGCCCAGCCTCCGGATCTCCCGGTCTACGATCTTCCGCCCGGCGGCGATGAGCAGCGGGGACTGGTGGCCGGTACCGCAGAGGACGGCGCCGCGGACCTGACCGGGGTAACGGATCAGATAGGTGCGGGTGATGAAGGAGCCCATGGAGTGTCCGAAGAGGAAGTAGGGGATGCCGGGAAATACCTGGGCCGTCCGCCGCTGGAGGGCGTCCAGATCGTCCACCACGTGCGCCCAGCCGTCCTTCTTGCCAAAGTAGATCCGGGGCTGTCCCTCCGCCACGGAGAGACCGTGTCCCAGGTGGTCATGGGCCACCACCGCAAACCCATTGGCACAGAGGAACCGGGCAAAGGGCGCATAGCGCCCGCCGTACTCAGACACGCCGTGGGCAATCTGCACTACGCCGCGGACAGGCCGGGAGACCGGCGTCCACTGGTTGACATGGAGCAGCGTTATTCCGTCGCTGGATGGCTGGTAATATTCCGAGGTGATCGCCATAAAAAGCCCTCCTCCAATCTGTACAGCTTCCAAATTGTCCCTATTATACCATTGATAGCCGCCCTTGAACAGAGCTTTTTTCAAATGGCAAAATAGGGACAGAAGGCTTGCGGCAAAGGTATGCATTGACGCCGGCCTGCTCGGGCCCCAACTGGGCGTCCCCGAAGATCCAAAAAGATTTTTAACAGAGCCCCTTGCGGTTTTCCCTCCTATGTTGTAAAATGGAAAAAGGTTTCCAGAAATCACTGTCTGAGTGAAAACCATATGAAAAATAACGATTCAAAAATCAGGAGGAAAAACGATGAAGCTTTGTTATCAAGTGGCTACGCCGGACGTGGCGATTGCCGATTCTGTTACCGCCTACCAGGGATCGCTGCAAAAGACCTTTGGGGATCTGGCCGCCCTGGGCTACGATGGGGTAGAACTGATGACCATTGATCCCGGTAAGCTGGATTGGAACGAGGTCAAGAAAACCGCCGCCGATCTCGGCCTGGTGGTGGGCCTGGTGTGTACCGGCGAGGTGTACGGCCAGCTGGGCCTCAGCTTTGCCGACCCCGATGCCGGGAAGCGCGCCGAGGCCATTGCCCGGGTCAACGGCCTCATTGACTTTGCTGCATCCCAGAACGCAAAGATCAACATCGGCCGGGTCCGCGGGCAGTACCTCTCCGGCATCCCCCGCGAGCAGACCGAGGAGTGGGCGGTGGAGGGCTTCCGCGCCATCAGCGACCATGCTGCGCCTCTGGGGGTGCAGATCGCCCTGGAGAACGTAACCATCATGCAGACCAACTTTGTTAACACCATGGCCGAGGCACGGCGGATGATCGAGCTGACGGACCGCCCCAACTTCAAGGCCATGATCGACGTGTTCCACCTGAACATTGAGGAGAAGGACATCTACCAGGCCATCCGGGACAATGCGGATATCAATATCCATGTCCACCTGTGCGACAACAACCGCCGCTACCCCGGTAACTGCGGCATGGACTTCCCCAAGATCATCCAGACCTTCCACGACGTGGGGTATGACGACCTGTTCTGCACCGAGGTGTTCCAGTTCCCCTCCATGGAGGAGTGTGCCAAGCGCTCCATCGCCTACCTGGCCCCCATCTTTGAGAAGGTGTACGGGAGGAAGCAGAGGGTATGAAGCGGATCGCCTGCATCCATACCGTCTACAGTGTGATCGACTCCTTTACCCGCCAGCTGCGGGAGGGGATTCCGGGGGATTTCAAAATCCATACGCTGTATGACGATTTTCTCGCCTCCGACCCGGCGGACACCGGGAAATTCAGCGCCATCAACCATCAGCGCCTGCGCCTGGATTTCCAGGCCTGCGCCCTCACCGGGGCGGATGTGATCGTGGTGTCCTGCTCCACCCTGTCCCCCTCGGTGCGCCTGCTCCGGGGGGAGGTCAATGTGCCTGTGGTGGCGATTGACGATGCCATGGTGGCCGATGCTGTGGCCGCAGGGCGGCGGATCGGCCTGCTGGCCACAGCCAACAGCACTGTGGGGCCGTCCTCCAGCGCGCTCCAAGCCGCCGCGGCAGCTGCCGGGACCGAGATCCAGCTCCAGGTGCTGTGCAACGAGGAGGCCAACCGGGCGATGAAGTCCGGGGACAAGGCCACCCACGACCGGCTGGTACTGGAGCTGGCAGAGCAGCTGGCGCCCTGCGATGTGGTGGTGCTGGCCCAGGCCTCCATGGCCCACATGGAGGCGGCTGTGGCGGAGCGCACGGGGATCCCGGTCCTCTCCAGCCCCAAGCGCTGTATTGCACAGGTGCGGGAGATTCTGGAAAAGAGGGATTGATGGGCCCGGCGTGGAGTGTCCCGGAAGGTGAGCGGGAAATTCTTTACACAGAGTTCACAATCTGATGGCCAAACCGCCTTGCGGGAAATAAAAAAAGCGGGTATAATAGGGGCACCAAAAGAGCTGTTATGGGAAAGGAGATTGATACCATGGCATTTGTAGATGAGTTCTCCCAGAAGGCCCGGGAACTTGCCGGCGCAGCGTCAGAAATGGCAAAAGAAGCGGCCGGCAATGTGAAGGTGACGGCCTCTATCCTGGCAGAACAACGGGAAATGGATAAAAATTATCGGGCCATCGGCGAGTGGTATGTCTCCCAGCTGGACGGCGAGGTTCCGGCTGCGGTGGCGGATCTGGTGGCTGCCGTCCGGCTGTCCCAGGCACGGATCGAGGAGCTGCGCGCCTCCCGGCAGAAGGAGGAGGCCGCTTTCCAGGAGCATAAGTGCCCTTTGTGCGGGACGGTCAGTGAGGGGAAATTCTGCCCGAACTGCGGCGCTCCTATGGGAGAGTGACAGGACAATAAAACAGAACAGGCCGCCCTGTGCTTATGGCATGGGTGGCCTGTTCTGTTTTATCCAGGGGACGTGGTTCAGATATGTTTGACGCGGACGGCCTCCTCTGCAGTCTTGGCATCATTCCAGCGATCCATATCCCCCACCAAGTAGCCGGTAATCCGGCGGATGCGGCCGAATTTCTGCGGCTGCAGCGTGTAGGACAGGTCCACATAGTCCCCGTCCACATGGATTTCCAATGATTCCAGCTGGTTGTGGGGATACTTCCGATAGGCGCGGGCGATATAGGCGTCCTGCTCCTGCTGGGACAGGGTGCCGCCGGTGACGGTTACCTTCATAGCAATTCCTCCTAAAAAAGACGGTCGAATCTGGGCATTTCGCCTATTTACATTTTAATGGAAACAGTATAGCATGGAGATCGGGAAAAGTCTGTTGCACATGCAACAAAAGCAAAAAATATCACAAGATACAGGATATATTATGGAATATAAACACAAGATGATGGATTACAGCAGCTTCCCGATTTTTCATGACATCAACGAGGGGAGCCTGACACGGATGATGGCGTGTTTTCGCGTGCGCCAATCCGTCTATGAACCGGGTGCCGTTGTCCGGGAGTACGATGGAAACCGGCGGGAGGTAGGGATCGTCACCGAGGGGGCGGCGGATCTGGTCCGCATCGACTACGGCGGCACCCGCACCATCCTGGAGCATCTGGAGGTGGGGAGCATCTTTGGGGAGGTGCTGGCCTTCACGGTGCAGACCGGGGACAGCATCAGCGTGGTGACCGACAGCGGATGCCGGGTGATGTATATGGACTATGATCACATTATGAAGCGCTGTGAGAACGCCTGCCAGCACCACAGCCAGCTGGTGCAGAACCTCTTTTCCCTGGTCACCGACCAGATGCAGCAGATGGGCCAGCGGGTGGAGGTGCTCAGCCGACGGAGCATCCGGGAGAAGCTGCTGTGCTATTTCTCCATCCAGGCCCGGGACGGCGCTTTTACCCTGCCTTTTACCCTCAGCGCCCTGGCGGACTACATCGGCTCGGACCGCAGCGCCATGATGCGGGAGCTGCGCAAGCTCCGGCAGGAGGGGTTGGTACAGGTAGAGGGGCGGCGGGTGACCTTGCCGCCCCATCCGCAGGCGGGATGAGAAAATGATGGTAGGAAAGCCGGTTGTTTTTTCGCTGTGTCCATGGTACAATAAGCGGGTATGAGAAGGTTCCATTTTTTATAGAAGGAGCAATACAGGGGAAGAAAGGAAAGGTTATGTATCGAATCGTCAAAAAGCGTATTTTGAATCCAACGGTCACTATGATGGATATTGAGGCACCCATTGTGGCCAGAAAAGCGGAGCCGGGACAATTTATCATCCTGCGGGTGGACGAGAATGGAGAGCGCATCCCGCTGACCATTGCCGCCTATGACCGGGAGAAGGGCACAGTAACCATCATATTCCAGATTGTGGGCGCCACCACGGAGAAGCTCAACCACAAGAACGAGGGCGACACGATCGCGGACTTTGTGGGCCCCCTGGGGAAGGCCACGGAGACCGAGGGGCTCCGCCGCGTGGCCGTGGTGGGCGGCGGTGTCGGCACCGCTATCGCCTACCCGGTTGCAAAAAAACTCCATGACGAGGGCTGCCATGTGGACCTGATCGTGGGCTTCCGCAACAAGGACCTCATTATCCTCAAGGAGGAGTTTGAGGCCGCCTCCACCAACCTCATCATCGGCACCGACGACGGCTCTTACGGCAAGAAGGCCCTGGTGACCGACCTGCTGAAGGAGCAGATCGAGGCCGGCGCACAATATGACCGGGTCATTGCCATCGGGCCGGTCATCATGATGAAGTTTGTCTGCCTCCTCACGAAGGAGTACAATATCCCCACCGTGGTGAGCATGAACCCCATTATGATCGACGGCACCGGCATGTGCGGCGGCTGCCGTCTCACCGTGGGCGGGGAGACCAAGTTCGCCTGCGTGGATGGCCCGGAGTTCGACGGCCATCTGGTGGACTTTGACGAGGCCATGGCCCGCGGCGCCATGTACAAGGATTTCGAGCGGCACGCCTATGAGGAGACGTGCAACTTGTTCAAGCAGGAGGTGAAGTGAGATGGCAGCGAATATGAGCCCCAAGAAGAATCCCATGCCCCACCAGGACCCGGTAGTCCGCGCCGGGAATTTCAACGAGGTGGCCCTGGGCTACACCCAGGAGCAGGCCATGGATGAGGCAACTCGATGCCTCCACTGCAAGAATATGCCCTGTGTCAGTGGCTGCCCGGTGCAGATCCATATTCCGGAGTTCATTGCCAAGGTGGCGGAGGGCGACCTCGAGGCCGCCTATCAGATCATCGCCGCCGACAGCGCCCTGCCCGCCGTGTGCGGCCGGGTCTGCCCCCAGGAGACCCAGTGCGAGAGCAAGTGCGTCCGGGGCATCAAGCACGAGAGCGTGGGCATCGGCCGCCTGGAGCGGTTCGTGGCCGACTGGCACAACGAGCACAACACGGAGAAGGCTGAGCGCCCCGCCTCTAACGGCCACAAGGTGGCCGTCATCGGCTCCGGCCCCGCGGGCCTCACCTGCGCCGGTGACCTGGCCCGGAAGGGCTACGAGGTGACGGTGTACGAGGCGCTGCACCTGGCCGGTGGCGTGCTGGTGTATGGCATCCCAGAGTTCCGTCTGCCCAAGTCCATCGTGCAGAAGGAAGTGGACGGGCTGAAGGACCTGGGCGTCAAGATCGAAACCAACGTGGTGATCGGCCGGGCCATCACCATCGACGAGCTGATAGAGGAATTCGGCTTTGAGGCGGTGTTCATCGGCTCCGGCGCGGGTCTGCCCATGTTTATGCACATCCCCGGGGAGAACTTGAAGGGCGTCTACTCCGCCAACGAGTTCCTCACCCGCATCAACCTGATGAAGGCCTACCGGGACGGCAGCGACACCCCCATCATGGACCTGAAGGGCAAGGAAGTGGCCGTGGTGGGCGGCGGTAACGTGGCCATGGACGCGGCCCGCTGCGCCAAGCGCCTGGGGGCCAACGTACATATCATCTACCGCCGCAGCGAGGCGGAACTCCCCGCCCGTGCCGAGGAGGTGGAGCACGCCAAGGAGGAGGGCATCATCTTCAAGACCCTCACCAATCCCACGGCGGTGCTGGGCTACAACAACCCCGAGGACAAGCGGGACCCGAAGAATGGCTCCGTGTCCGGAATCCGCTGCGTGGAGATGGAGCTGGGCGAGCCTGACGACTCCGGCCGCCGCCGTCCCATCGTCAAGGAGGGCAGCGACTTTGAGCTCCCCATGGACTGCGTCATCATGGCCCTGGGCACCAGCCCCAACCCGCTGATCAAGTCCACCACCAAGGGATTGGAGATCAACCGGCGGGGCGGCATCATCGTCAATGAGGACGGCCTCACCAGCCGGGAGGGGGTCTATGCCGGCGGCGACGCCGTCACCGGCGCAGCCACGGTGATCCTGGCTATGGGGGCTGGCAAGACCGCTGCCAAGGCCATCGACGAGTATCTGAGCAAGAAATAAGCAACAATGAGAAGAAGGGCCGCTCCCACCGGGAGCGGCCCTTCAGTCTTTCTAAAAAGTCCCCGGACTTTTTCGAAAGACTACAAACATGCCGTTACTTTTGCGCCGAATCGCGGCGCAAAAGTCCTCGCTCCGCTCGCCGGGCACCCTGTATGGCAAGGCGCCCGGGGCCTGTGATCCCATTCGAGGCGGGCCGTTGGCCCCCTCGAGCTCCCCCGTCCCGGGTATGGGTAGGCCTGATGCAGCGGCCGTTTGCTTTTGGCCCTTACTGTGCGGCACGGAGGACGGCGGTCCAGCTGGACATACGGCTGCCCCGGCAGAAGGATACGCCCACGTTGTAGTAGGTGCCGTCCGCCTGCAGCCACAGGGTCTCCGTTTCGCTGTAGGCCCCGTCCGGAGAGCGGTAGACTGATACGATGCAGTCTCCCACAAAGGTAAAGGCGCCGGTCAATGTGCCCAGGGCCGGATTACAGGAAGTCCACTGAAGCGTGGAGGGGATCTCCGTGGGGGAAATGGAGTAATCGTTCCGAATATGGAGGGGCTGCGGCGCGGCCACGGACATTTCGCCCTTCAGCTGCCAGCGGTGTCCATCCCGCAGCAGATGGCTCTGCCCGGTCAGGGGGAAGGGATGTCCCTCGACGTTGTAGTAGGTGCCCCGGGCGGTCCACACCAGGGGCTGCAGCAGATATCGGTGTTCCATGGAAGGGCCTCCTCACACTTTCAGATATACCGGATAGGGCCCGGCGGACACATACCCCAGCTTCTCCGCCAGGTGCAGGGAGACGAGGGTGTGGGCGTCCCAGCTGGGGGAGAGGCCCCGTTCCAGGCAGGCGAGCACCAGGGCCGCGCCGCAGGCGGTGGCCAGCCCTATCCGGCGGAAGTCCGGGTGGGTGTCGATCTCGATTTCAATGCCGCCGTCGAAAATGGCGTAGGAGGATGCACCGGCTACGATTTCTCTATCGCGCCACGCCGCGATGCCGATCCCCCGGCGGCAGAAGTCCGCACCGTCCCGGAACAGGCCCCGCAGGTCCCTGGACCAGTCCGCCTGCCCCAAAAGGGAATAGGCCGCAGGGTCGATAGGGGAGAGCGTAACCCCCTGCGGCGGCCGGGCCAGCGCAGAGAGCTCTGCACGGTCAAATCGGTTGGTATCCTTCCGGGTGGCATAGCGGGTATAGGGGCGAACATGCTGCCCCCAGACCGCCTCGATCACCGGATGCCAGTCTGCCGTCCGGGGCACCAGGATGGCCGCCGAAGCCCCGGCGGCCAGGGCACGGGAGGGCGCTCCGGCCAGGAAGCAGAAATCCCCCACGGTGACGGCAGCGGCCCGGGGGCCCTCCGGATCATCTACCGCCAGTGTCCCCATGTGCCCCTGGAGACAGGAGAGGATCATGGGCTCGGCCCAGCCGTCGAACAGATACGCTACATCCATGTGACCAGGGTCTCCAGATCTTTGCGGACCTTTTTGCGCAGCGCATCCCCCTCCTTGGCATATCCCACGGCGATGACCAGACGCACCATGCCCTTCGCGCCCACCAGTTGGCGCAGTTTCTTCTCGTCAAACCAGCCGATGATGCAGGTGGAAAGACCCAGCTCCGTGGCCCGGGCGGTAAAATAGGCCGCCGCGATGCCGATGTCCACAGAGCGGTAGTCCTGGCCTTTCACCTTGGCCCCCACAGCGGAGGTGGCGTTGTAGTTGGCCTCACTAATGACAACAAAGACCGGTACATCGGGGGTGAAGCCGTTGAGCCCCATGGACCGGGTCAGGTCCCCCACGGCCCGGGCATTCTCCCCGGTGACGACCGTGAAGTGATAGGGCTGGGCATTGCAGGCCGAGGGAGCCAGCCGGGCGGCCTCCAGGCAGGCGGAGAGATCCTCCCGGGAGACGCTGCGGCCGGGGTCATAGGCCCGGCAGCTCTGTCGGACGGTGATAAGCTGTGAAAAATCCATACATGATACCTCCTCTGCGGTGTTAGCTGACTCCATCATACTTGATTTTTGGATGAAAGGCAAATGGGGTGGCAGGAAAATTGTTGGGATAAGGCGCCGATTGGCGCAGGGGTGGCGATGGATGCTGGGCCGCCATCTGTGATAATATGAAAAAGCCCGAACCTGTTGCAAGTCAACAGGTTCGGGCTTGGCGCGGAAGGAGGGATTTGAACCCTCGCGCGCTGTTTAGACGCCTACTCCCTTAGCAGGGGAGCCCCTTCGGCCACTTGGGTACTTCCGCATAGTATAATATAATCTATTCAGAAAACCTGACGGTCTCATTTGACTGGCGGAGAGAGTGGGATTCGAACCCACGGATGCTTTCACATCGCCGGTTTTCAAGACCGGTTCCTTAAACCGCTCGGACATCTCTCCCAATCGGTTTCAGGCGCGTAAAAAATAATAGCATAAATGGGGCCATTTGTCAACGAAAAAATATTTTAAAATTTTTCGAAAAAAGTCTTGCAAAAATCCAGAGAGTATGGTAATCTAATTGAGCTGACAAAATAGATATCCGGGTGTGGCGAAGTTTGGTATCGCGCCTGAATGGGGTTCAGGAGGCCGCTGGTTCAAGTCCAGTCACTCGGACCATCGGAGTATCCTTCGGGATACTCCGATTTTTTGCGTTATTGAACAGGAATATGCAATTTTCGTTGTTTGGAAGCCTGTATGTAGAAGGACTTATTCCTTACTACGATACAGGAGGTTCCATATGACCGAAGAAAACTACAACTACCGAACGAGTCAGACGTTGCTTCGCAACCAGTTTCCCGGCAAAGGAAAGTTGAAAATTCCGATTATTCCGAAGTTTCAAGAGAAACCGGGAGACTTTGATGATCTTCTTTTAATCGGTTTTGACAAAACCCATCTGGAGGATCAGAATCACCTTGACCGCATGGTGCATTTTTTCCTATACGACTATCGCTTTGAGCGGGTCTGGAAGAACCCCGACAATGACATTGAAAAACTATCCCGGTACCGTGCGGTGCTGTCGCCGGATTTCAGTATGTACCTGGAAATGGCGCCTGTTATGCAGCTTTACAACGTATTTCGCAACCGCTGGTGCGGCGCCTACTGGGCGTCCAAAGGGCTCCGGGTGATCCCAACCGTCAACTGGGGCGATACATCCACCTTTGATTTCTGCTTTGAGGGGATTGAGAAAGGAAGCGTCGTTGCTGTTTCTACTTATATGGCATCCGAACACAACAATCGCTGCGACCAGAAAGACTGGTTCATGGCAGGCTATAATGAGATGCTGCGGCGCATTGAGCTGGAGAAAATCGTCTGCTATAACACGCCGTTTCCAGAGATGCAGGGAAATATTATTTATGTGGACTATGAACGCAGTTCCTGGCGGTATATGAATTACGAGCGCGGATTTCAGAAAGAAGATTTGGAATCTTTCAAAATTGGTGGCTCTTTCTATACAAATTATGATACAATAGAGCCGTTCCTGATTGGAAAAGGCGGAGGAAGCGATTACGGCGGAGAATGGAAACCCTCCAAACCAGAAGACTTTCGATTTGTCGGAACACCCGGCGAAGTCAAAGTTTCCTATGCAAAAGATGGTACAAAAATTGAAACCAAAATTGGAGAAGATGGAAGAGCTGTTGCCGAGCGACATTACACCACCTCGCCAAACCCCAAATATCATTCGAATCCCCACGATCATAAAATCAACTGGGAGTCCCAAAGGCACGGAATTCCAAATTTTGAAAAGCCACATATAAACTATTGGCCTGAGGACTATCCAGATGGGGCTCCTGAATTCAAAAAAATGGGAGGTTTTATGGTGAAATATGATTTTGCTGGTATGGAAACGGATCACTTCAAAACTATTTCAGAATTTAAAGAGTGCATTATCCGTGGAGGTGAGCCAGTTTTTGCTTGGAATGGTACTGTATATGGCGTATGCTTTTCTGAATCTGGATATTGTATTGCGCACGCAGATGGAAACTTTGAAAAATTGTGCCGCACACCAGACGATGTCCTTGAGTACATGGTAGGAAATGACCGTCTCCGCGATGTGATTACGCGGGTTACAGTTTTGAATCGTACAATTTGAGATAAAACCTCTTGCTGACAGCCTGCAAACCATTGATTTCCCTGGACTTTTCCAAGTCCTATAATTACACTCCGACCAAAAACCGCCTCAAAACTGATGTTTTGAGGCGGTTTTCATAACTTTTCAAACGATAATTTGTTTAACGTTCTGCACAAATATGGTCTCAAATGTGGTCAACTCACTTTTGCGGATTTGTTTTGAATTTTCGTTGTAGACATAGTTTTTGGTCCGCCTCCGCCACAATTCGTTCTGAAAGGAGGCAAAGACAAACTGCACAATTTTTGAAATATGGGGTCACGACCACCCATTTTCGACTACCGCGAACGGCCACGGCTTTATCTTTGAATCTTGCGTCGCAAAATCTGATAGGCTTGGCTGCACTTTCCCGGCCTTGTTCCTCCCGGCGAGGCCGTGTATAATGGCAGTTGGAAACAGTGAAATAAACGAGTAAGGAGCAGTGCCATGTGGATCCTTATGCTGGGCAACAGCTTTACATTTACCAACCATATGCCCCAGATGCTGGCTGACCTGACCGGGGCGGAGGTGGTCTACCACACCCGGGGCGGGGCGCGGCTGTCGGAGCAGCTGAACCCCAACACCAGGCTGGGCAGTCAGACCCAGGCGGCG
>CAJFQQ010000010.1 GCA_904419145.1 uncultured Oscillospiraceae bacterium
TATGAGAATCGCAGTAACGTACGAAAACGGAGAAATTTTTCAGCATTTCGGCCACACAGAGCAGTTTAAGGTCTATGAAGTGGCTGACGGGAAGGTCACCAATTCCATGGTACTGCCCACCAACGGCAGCGGCCACGGGGCCCTGGCGGGCTTTCTGCAGCAGGCGGGGGTCAACGCCTTGATCTGCGGCGGCATCGGCGGCGGCGCCCGGACGGCCCTGGCCGAGGCGGGCATCGTCCTGTACCCCGGCGTGGCCGGCGACGCGGACGCGGCGGTGGAGGCCCTGGCGGCGGGGAACCTGGCCTACAACCCGGACACCGTGTGCAGCCACCACCACGAGGACGGCCACGACTGCGGCCACCACGGGGAGGACGGGGGTCACTGCGGCCACCACGGCCACGGCGAGGGCCATCAGTGCCGCCACGGCAACTGCAACGGCTGAGCGACATCATCTTGGAAAAAACCAGGGCGGGGAATACTTCCCGCCCTGGTTTTTTGTGCCCCTGCGGCGGAAAACCAGCGGGGGAAAAATTTTACCGCAAAATTCTCTTGACAAATCGCTTCGTTTGTTATATGGTTAATTACACAAGTAATGAACCGATGAAGGGAGGACCATCTTGAACGAATTGCTGACCGAATCCAAGTCCATCTATCTCCAAATCAGTGAGATGATCGAGACGGACATCCTCCGCGGCATCCTGCTGGAGGAGGAGCAGGTGCCCAGCACCAACGAGCTGGCCAAGCGCTACACCATTAATCCCGCCACGGCGGGGAAGGGCGTGAATTTGCTGGTGGACGAGGGCATCCTGTACAAGAAGCGGGGCATCGGCATGTTTGTGGCTACCGGTGCCCGGGAAAAGATCCTGAGCAAGCGCAGGACGGCTTTTTTGGAGAGTCATCTGCGCCCGCTGCTGGCTGAGGCTAAGAGCCTGGGGCTCACCAAGAGCGAACTACTCAACATGATCGAGGAGAATGACCTATGAAACTGATCTGTGAACATATCACCAAGCAGTACAAAGACAAACTGGCGCTGAACGACATCTCCCTGACCCTGGAGCAAGGGAAGATTTACGGCCTCATCGGCCGCAACGGCGCAGGCAAGACCACCCTGCTCTCTGTGCTCACCGCCCAGAACCCTGCCACCAGCGGCAGCGTCACCCTGGATGATATGGCGGTCTGGGAAAACCGGAGCGTTCTGGAGCACCTGTGCTTCTCCCGGGAACTGAACGTCAGCGCGGAGAGCGGCCTGGGCTCCATGAAGGTCAAGGAGTACCTGCGCACCGCCTCCATCTATTATCGGGACTGGGACAGCGCCATGGCGGAGCGTCTGGTGGATCTCTTCGAGCTGCCGGTGAAAAAGCGGATGAGCAAGCTCTCCAAGGGCATGCTCTCCATGGTGACCATCATTGTGGCCATGGCCAGCAAGGCGGCCTTCACCTTCCTGGATGAGCCGGTGGCCGGGCTGGACGTGGTGGCCCGGGAACAGTTCTACAAGCTCCTGATCGAGGAGTACACAGAGACCGGGCGCACCTTCGTCATCTCCACCCACATCATTGAGGAGGCCGCTGATGTGCTGGAGGAGGTCATTATCCTCAAGGACGGCAAGGTCCTGCTGGAGGCGGACACCCAATCCCTGGTGGACAGCGCCCGGTATGTCAGCGGTAAGGCTGAGGATGTAGATGCGGTCACCGCCGGTCTGGAGACCCACCATCCGGAGATCTCCGGCCGGGCCAAGAGCGTCACAGTTTTGCTGAAACCCGGCCAGTCCCTGCCGGCGGGGTACGATGTGTCCATCCAGCCCCTGAACCTCCAGAAGGTCTTTCTGGCCCTGTGCGGGGAGGAGGGACGCCAATGAGCCGAAACCTCCGCTATTGGAGCAGGTTCACCCTGCAGAATCTGATGGTGGCCGCCTTGTTCGTCGTCTTGACGCTGGTGATGACGGTGAGCACGGAGGATTTGACAGGGCTATCCCTCCTGCCGGGTATGGCCTTCATGGGGATGCTGTTCAGCTTTCTGGCCTTTGGCTGCGGCGTTGTGGTGCTGTATCTGCCCCTGCTGGTGAGCCTGGGGGAGACCCGGCGAAATGTCGCCCTGGGCTACCACTACTATCTGATCCTGACAGCGCTGGAGGGAACCGTCCTGTGGGCGGTGCTGTCCCTGGCAGCAGGGGCGGGACAGGAGGTGCTGCCAGGGGGGCCGGTGGTCCTCGCCATACAAGTCATTGTGGCCATGGCCGGCAGCCTGGTGGGGATTATCTACGCCCGGTACAAATGGATAGGTGTGGCCATGATCGCCCTGTTGGCCGGGGGTACCGCTGGGATTTTCAGTTTCCTGCTGGCCAGCAATATCATGGAGGAGAATACCTTCCTATCCTTTGATTTCCGACTGGGCGGCACATGGGTATTCCTGCTGGCGGCAGTGGCGGTGACGGTGTTGGAAATTTTCCTTTTCTGGCTCCACTTCCGGCGCCGGGAAGTCAAACTGTGAGGGAGGGAACAACCTATGACGGAAGCAATACAACAGGAACTGCGGCTGGCCTCCCGGGATATCCCCTGGCTGGCGGCCATTATCGGCGGCACCTATCTATTAGGCGTGGCGCTGATGCTGGGGATCTGCCTGATCTTTCATATCAGTGAGTACGGCCCCATGGGTACATTCTTTGCCCTGCTGGGGATTCTGGTGGCTATCCTGGCCCGGCGGAACCTGAATCCCCACAACCGCCTGCGTCTGGCGGTGTGCATGGGGACGCCCCGGCTGCGCTTTGTCGCCGCCGACGCCCTGGTCACCGCCCTGGAGACGGCGGTGTCTATCGGTGTGGTCTGGGTACTGGGGATGCTGGAATTTCTGTTCTATCGGACGATGTTCGGCTGGGATGGCGATGTGCTCAACGCGATTAACCTCTTTCAGTGGCAGAATGCCCTGCTGTTTGTCCTGGCCATGACCGTGTTCAACCTCTTTCTTATGGCCTTTCTCAACCGCTTTGGTATCAAAGTTTTTTTCTTCATCTGGATTCCTCTGTGCCTGCTGAATCCGCTTCTGACCCCGGCGGTCTATGCCGCCCGGGAGGGGGACCGCTCCCTGATGGCGGGCCTGGGCCGCATGGTCATCTGGGTCGTTGACATGTGTTCCGGGATCCCATGGCCGGTGCTGGTCGGCGGCGTACTGCTGCTGTTAACAGGAATCAGCCTTCTGCTGCTGCGGCGGTGCGAGGTGAAGCTGTAGTCAGATTTTAGGGAAGAGGGGCGTTAAATGATTTGGCCAGTTGGCGCAATCCGAAAGAGAGGTATCGTACGCGCATTTCTTGCTGCAGGGGCTACGTCCCCTGCAACGGCAAAGACCTGCCGGGAAGCCGGCGTTGTGGAGGGACTAGGAATAAAATTGGAACAACTGGTTCGACAAGGCGTTCTGGTTCCCTGTAAAGGCGGACGATATTACGCGAATGTAAGCAAATAGGATTAAAAAGCCGCTTTATTTACAAAAAAACTTAGTATCATCAAGGAGGTAGCAACATGCGCAAGTGTATCCGCTGCGGCGCAGAGATGGTGGAGGGCTGTGACATCCGGGTGGAAGGTGCCGGAAATGGCGTCGTCTTAGCTGCTGACGCGCGAAAACTCTTTTCCCAGCGGCTGGGAAAGCCCAAAGTGGCTGTCTGCCCGAGCTGCGGGGAGATTTCCCTGTATATGGAGCATCCGGAGGAGCTGTCCCGGTAGGGGACAGCTCCTTCTTTTCGTGACGCGGCTCCGTCATTTTTTAGGTTGTAATCCCTGGCGGATTCTGGTATAGTATGGACTGTATGAGTATCGCAAGGTAAGGAGACAGTATCCATTGGAGACATTACAGACACTTTGGCGCAGCATAGACTGGGAGCTGCTGGGGAGCTTGATTTCCCGCATTCTGGCGGTGTTCCTGTGCCTCACGGTCCACGAGACCTGTCACGGCCTGGCGGCCTACGCCCTGGGGGATCCCACAGCCAAGCGGCAGCACCGGCTGAGCTTCAACCCCCTGCGCCATATTGACTGGCTGGGCTTTGCTTCCATGCTGATCGTGGGCTTTGGATGGGCAAAGCCGGTGCCGGTGGATATGCGCTACTTCAAAAAGCCAAAGCAGGGCATGGCCATCACCGCCCTTGCCGGCCCGGTATCCAACTTCCTGTTGGCGGTGCTCTGCCTGCTCCCTGTGGGCTGGATCTATTGGCACGCCCAGGTCACAACATTCACGCTGTGGCTGTACAATTTCCTGATTAATGTAGTGATTTTAAGCATCGGCCTGGGGCTGTTCAATCTTCTGCCCATCCCGCCCCTGGACGGGTCCAAGGTGCTGTTTGCCCTGCTGCCGGACCGGCTGTACTGGAAGCTGATGCGCTACGAGCGGTACGGCATGCTGGTGCTGCTGGTGCTGGTGGCCTTTGATGTGGGCAGTGATTTCCTGTCCCGGGGCATCCTGTGGATCTTCAACGCCCTGTGGAATCTGATCGTGTTATGAGGTGACAACGCTGGACAGTCCCGTTTTTAAGCTGGAGGGTGTCATTCACACCCGCGAGGCGGAGGAGCTGGAGGATTTTGAGGGCCCTCTGGACTTGATCCTCTATCTTTTGGGTAAAAATAAGATTGAGATTCAGGATATCCCCATCGCCCTGATTCTGGACCAATATCTGGAATATCTGGAAAAGCGCCAGCAGATGGATCTGGAGGTAGCCAGCGAATTCATTACTATGGCCGCCCACCTGATGTATATTAAGACCCGGATGCTGCTGAGCCTGGAGGATGAGGAGGCCCAGAGCGAGATGGACCTGCTGATCCAATCCCTGGAGGAGCGGCGCAGCAGCGAAACCTATCAAAGGGTCAAGGCGGTGGCGGAGAAGCTGGGCCCCATGGGGGAGTTCGGACGGAACATTATGACCAAGAATCCGGAGCCGGTGGAGCGGGGACGGGTCATCACCTACCACCACCAGCCGGGGGACTTGGTCCGGGCCTTTCAGGCCATGAGCGACCGGAATGAGCGGCTGGCGCCGCCCTCCCTCAGCAGCTTCCAGGAGATCGTCCGCTATGAGCCCTATTCCGTGGCGGATAAGGCCAGGGAGATCATCGGACGGCTGAAAAGCGGAGGGATCACCCGGTTTCTGCTGCTCTTTCGCGGCAGCCGCAGCCGCAGCGAGGTGGTGGCCACGTTTCTGGCGGTGCTGGAGCTGTGCCGCAACCGGGTGCTGAAGCTGGCCGGCGGTGAGACGGACTGTACCGTAACGCCGCTGAACACGGATGCGGATTCTCTGAACCTGTGAGGTAATCGAATCAATGAGTGTCGATATGAAGGAGATCGCCTCCGCAGTGGAGGGGATTTTATTTGCGGCCGGGGAGCCGGTGGATATCAAGCGGATCTGTCTGGCCCTGGAGCTGGACCGTGAGACGGCGGAGACGGTGCTGCGGCAGCTGGGAGACGGCTATGCCTTTGAGCGCCGGGGCATCCGCCTGCTCCGCATGGAGGACAGCTATCAGCTCTGCTCCGCACCGGAGTATGCCGACGTGATCCGCAAGGCCTTTGAGGTGCGCAAGCCCGCCAAGCTCTCTCAGCCGGCGCTGGAGGCGCTGACGATCATTGCCTACTACCAGCCCACCACCCGGGCCTATGTGGACCAGGTGCGGGGCGTGGACAGCTCCTATACGGTGGGGCTCCTGCTGGACCGCGGGCTGATTGAGGAATGCGGGCGGCTCCAGGTCCCTGGACGGCCGATCTTGTACCGCACTACCAAACATTTCCTGCGCTCGTTCCACCTCAGCTCCCTGGACGACCTGCCGGAGATCCCGGGCATGGAGGCCGAGGGTCAGATGCGTCTGGCAGCGGACGGGACGGTGGCCGATGAGGCGGATGTGATGGAAGGGCGCAGCCGGGCAGAAGCGGCTTTGGAGACGGAGCAATAAGCGCGTTGGAGAGGGGAGGGTGATGAGATGACGGCGTTATGGATACTGCTGGGTCTCGTTGCCCTGCTGCTGGTGCTGGCCTGGATGCCGGTGGGCGCAGCGGTCGCCTATGACGGTGCGTTTCGGGTCCGCGTTCAGGTTGGTTTCCTGCGTTTTACGGTATATCCTGCCCCCAAAGAGGGGAAAAAAGAGAAGAAGGGAAAGAAGAAGCAATCGGAGGCGAAAATGGAGAAAAAGCCGTTTTCGTCCCCAAACCGCCGGCAGATCCGTTATAGCGTGGATACGCTGGTGCCGGCCCTGTGGCGGGCGCTGGTTCGGTTTGGACGGCGGATCCGTGTCCCGCTTCTCCGGCTCCATGTGGCCTTTGGCGGGGAGGACCCGGCGGATGTGGCCGTCCTCTATGGAAAGTCCCAGGCCGCCGTGGCAACGCTGCTCCCCCTGCTGGAGGGAGTGGTACGCTTCGGGGAGACGGACGTGCAGCTTGCCACGGATTACCGGGCGGAGCGGACCGTTCTCACCGGAGAGATCGACATACAGATCCGCCTGTGGGCCCTGGCGGCGCTGGGATGCTCCCTGCTGAAAAGCGTGGTGACCTGGCTCCGGGGCTACCGGGCGTTGAAAGCAGAATCCGAGCAGACGGAGAGGAAAGCTGGCGCGGCCAGCGCCGCATGAGGAAAGGATGGTACGATGGATCAAGCAAACAAAAAGAACCCATTGGGTGAGATGATGCAGGAGGCCATGGGGAAGGTGCGGGAGATGGTGGACGCCAATACCATTGTGGGCCAGCCGATCGTTTCGGACGGCGTGACCCTGATTCCTATTTCCAAGGTCTCCTTCGGCTTTGGCGGCGGAGGCGGGGACTACGCCCCCAAGACCGGCACGGAGAAGAATCTGACCGCAGGGCTGGGGGCCGGTGTGAAGATCACGCCGGTGGCCTTCCTGGTCGTGAAGGACGGCACGGTGCGGGTTCTGCCGGTAGCGGTTCCGGCGGCCACCACGCTGGACCGTCTGGTGGAGATGGTGCCGGACGCTGTGGACAAGGTTTCTGCTTTTTTCAGCAAAAAAGCGGAGCATGAGGCGGAGCGCCCGGACGACGTAGTAGAGGACTTTTAAGGCTTTATCAGCAATTCCCAGGTTTGCCTGCGGCCAAAGCGGGGCAGGATAACAGCAGCTTTTGTGAAAAGGGGACTGTTATGGGCCGGAAATGGATAGCGAAGGCATGCCTGGTACTGTTGCTGATACAAACACTGAATGCGTCGGCCGGGGCTGTGGGGACCTCCGCACGGTCTGCGATCCTGGTGGACGCGGACAGCGGGCGGGTGCTCTATGAGCAAAACGCCGACGAGCGGATGCTGATTGCCAGCATCACCAAAATTATGACCGCCGTGGTGGCCTTGGAGAACGGTAAGACCACGGACACCTACACGGTGACAGCCGAGGATATGGCGGAGGGATCCTCCATGTATCTTGCGGTGGGGGAGACCCTGACGTTGGAGGAGCTGCTCTATGGGCTGATGCTCTCCTCCGGAAACGACGCGGCCCTGGCGGTGGCCCACTGTGTCTCCGGTACGGTGGAGGATTTTGTGGCGGAGATGAACGCCAAAGCGGAGGAGCTTGGCATGCGCAACACCTCCTTTGCCAATCCCAACGGCCTGGACCACGAGAACCACTATTCCACGGCCCGGGACATGGCGGTATTGACAGCCTATGCCCTGCAGAACGCCGCCTTTGCGCGTATCGTCTCCACCAAATCCATCACAATCGGCACCAGGACCCTCACCAACCACAACAAGCTCCTCAGCCAATATGAGGGGTGTATCGGCGTCAAAACCGGTTATACCAAGGCAGCCGGACGGACCCTGGTGTCCGCGGCACGGCGGGACGGTCAGACGCTGGTGGCGGTGACGCTGTCCGACGGCAACGACTGGCAGGACCACGCCAGCCTGCTGGATTACGGCTTTGCAGCCTATCCCGATACGGAGGTCCTTTCCGCCGGAGAAGCCGTGTGCGCCATTCCGGTAAAGGGCGCAACGACGGCGGCGGTGAATCTGGCTGCCGGGGCGAGCCTCTGGTATCCCCTAGCATCAGGGGAGGCGGTGTCCTTTACCGTGGACGCCCCCTCTGCAGTCACGGCGCCGCTTCCGGCGGGAACGGTGGTGGGGAGCGTGACGGCGTCCCTTGACGGAGCGGTCATCGGGGAGGTTCCACTGGTGACAGGCGCGGCGCTGACAATGGATCTCAGCGCCCAGAGATCGACCTAATAGGAAGCTGGCCGGGAGGGGCTTGTCCCCTCCCGTTTCCCTGTGGGAGGAGGTAAGGCATGGAGGAGCGGCTCCAAAAACTGATAGCAAACGCCGGGCTCTGTTCCCGCCGGGCAGCGGAGACGCTGCTGGAGCAGGGGAGAGTGACCGTCAACGGCCTGCGGGCCTCGCTGGGACAGAAGGCGGACCTGAGCCGGGACCGGGTGGCGGTGGACGGCGTGGACATTGCACCGCCGGAGGCCTATACCTATCTCATGCTCCACAAGCCGGCCGGGTATGCCTGTACCCTGTCGGACCCCCATGCCGGGCATCTGGTGACGGAGCTGGTAGCGGACTGCGGCGTCCGGGTCTACCCGGTGGGGCGTCTGGACGTGGCCTCGGAGGGGCTTCTGCTGATGACCAACGACGGCGACTTTGCCAATGCGGTCCTCCATCCCAGCCATCAGGTGGACAAGACCTACCGCGTCACGGTATCCGGCTATCAAAGGGGATGCGAGCGGCGTCTGGCCGCCGTCCGCACTTTGGACGGCGTGCCCATTCGTCCAGCCAGGGTCAGGCTGCTGGCGCAGGACGGGAGCACAGCGGAGCTGGAGGTCGTGATCCACGAGGGGAAAAAGCGGCAGATCCGGCGGATGTGCCGGGCGGTGGGCCTCTCGGTCACGCGGCTTTGCCGGGTGGGGGAGGGCCCCCTCACCTTAGGGGACCTGCCGCCGGGGAAATGGCGGCATTTGTCCGCTGACGAGGTAGCGGCCTGTAAGAAGTAATTGCAATTTTTCCTGCATTATGGCATAATACATTTTGTCAGATTGAGAGAAGAGCGAGGAACCATTCAGTGCAAAAGGATGTTTTACATATCATCAAGGCAAATATGGCGGGCTTTTCCAAAGGCCAGCGGCGGATCGCCAACTACATTTTGGAAAACTACGACAAAGCCGCCTTTATGACCGCCAGCAAACTGGGGAAGATCGCCCAGGTCAGCGAGTCCACGGTGGTGCGCTTTGCCTCCGCTCTGGGGTACGACGGATATCCCGACATGCAGAAGGCCCTTCAGGAGATGATCCGCAGCCGCTTAACTTCTGTACAGCGTATCCAGGTCTCGAATGACCGGCTCTCTGGTACGGATCTTGTGACATCGGTGCTCCAGACAGACATGGAGAAAATCCGCATGGCGATTGAGGAGATCAGCCGGGAGGACTTTGACATTGCAGTGGATGAGCTGATGAAGGCCAAGCATATCTATATTTTGGGCGTGCGCTCCAGTTCTTTCTTGGCAGGATATCTCCACTTCTATTTCCATCTGATTTTTGAGAATGTAACCTTGGTGACCAATAATAGTGCCGGGGACATTCTGGAGAAGATCCTCCGCATCGGTCCGGGGGATGTGATCGTGGGCATCAGCTTCCCGCGCTACTCCCAGTCCACGGTGAAGGGGATCCAGTTTGCCAAGGACCGCGGGGCGAAGCTCATCGCCATTACCGACGGTCCCAGTTCCCCGCTGGCCCCCTTGGCTGACGCCATGCTGAAGGCCCGCAGCGATATGATCTCCTTTGTAGACTCCCTGGTAGCCCCCTTCAGTCTGCTCAACGCTTTGATCGTGGCCGCAGGCCAGCGGAAAAATGCAGATATCTCTCAGATTTTCGGCAGTTTGGAAAATATCTGGGAGGAATACGGCGTGTTTGGGACGACAGACGATGAACAGACTTGACGTTTTGGTGCTGGGGGGCGGCCCGGCAGGAATGATGGCGGCCATTGCCGCGGCGGAGAACGGCGCCGCAGTGGGGTTGCTGGAGCCCAATACCCGCCTGGGGAAAAAACTGAATATTACCGGCAAAGGGCGCTGCAACCTCACAAACAACTGCGATGTGCAGGAGCTGATGAAAAACGTGCCTCAGAACGGCCGGTTTCTCTACAGCGCCTTTTCGCAGTACGACAGCCAGGATGTCATGGCTTTCTTTGAGGCCCTGGGCGTCCCGCTGAAGACTGAGCGGGGAAACCGGGTATTTCCGGTGTCCGACCGGTCCTTTGATATCAGCGGCGCCCTGGAGCGGCATCTGCGGGAGCTCCAGGTGCGCTGGCTCCGCGACCGGGGTACGGCGCTGCTGCTGCGGGACGGAACGGTTACCGGCGTCCGGGGAGAGCAGGGGACCTACGAGGCGCCCTGTGTGGTGATCGCCACCGGCGGCGTGTCCTATCCTCTCACCGGCAGCACCGGGGACGGCTATCGTCTGGCCAGATCTGTGGGGCATACGGTGGTGCCGCCTCGGCCATCCCTCATCCCGCTGGTGGAGCGGGGGGAGATCTGTGCCGGGATGCAGGGCCTCAGCCTCCGGAATGTGGCCCTCACCGCCTATGAGGATGACAAAAGAATTTATCACGACTTCGGGGAGCTGCTGTTTACCCATTTTGGGCTCAGCGGGCCGCTGGTGCTGTCCGCCTCCGCCCATATGCGCCACCTGGGGGAGCGGAAGTACCGGGTGGAGATTGACCTGAAGCCGGCGCTGGATGAGCCGACATTGGACAAGCGGCTGCTCTCGGATTTTGAGAAGCACATCAACAGCGATTTTATCAACGCCCTGGGGGATTTGCTCCCCAAAAAGATGATCCCGACGGTGGTTGCCCGAAGCGGGATCGGCGAGCGGAGCAAGGTCCACTCGGTGACCCGGGAGCAGCGTCACGGCCTTGTGCGGCTGCTCAAGCACTTTTCCGTTGAAATTGCGGGGGCGCGGCCGGTGGAGGAGGCGATCATTACCTCCGGCGGCGTATCTGTGGGGGAGGTCAACCCCTCCACCATGGCGTCCAAACTGGTGCCCGGACTGTTTTTTGCCGGCGAGGTGCTGGACGTGGACGCCTATACCGGCGGGTTCAATCTGCAGATCGCCTGGTCCACCGGCCGCCTGGCAGGAGAGCATGCGGCCTGGCAGTCCAATTCACAGTAAGGAGAGAGAGTATGAAAGAGCATTATGCGGTGGCCATTGACGGGCCCTCCGGTGCGGGCAAAAGTACCTTGGCCCGGGCGCTGGCCAAAGAACTGGGGTTTGTTTATGTGGATACGGGCGCGATCTACCGCAGCGTGGGATATTACGCCTATCAGCGCGGGATTGACCCTGCGGACGGCGCCGCGGTGGAGGCGCTGCTGCCGGAGATCCAGCTGGAAATGGTGTATAGGGAAGATGGTTTACAGCATATGATCCTCAACGGAGAAGACGTAACAAAAGAGATCCGTTTGCCGGAGATCTCCATGTATGCCTCCCGGGTGTCCGCCATTCCGGCAGTCAGAGCTTTTTTGATGGATATGCAGCGGGACATGGCGAGGACCCACAGCGTCATCATGGATGGCCGGGATATCGGGACGGTGGTGCTGCCCCAGGCGGACGTCAAGCTGTTTCTGACCGCCTCGGCGGAGGACCGGGCCCGGCGGCGCTGCCTGGAGCTGGAGGAGCGGGGGACGCCGGAGCCCTATGAGAAGCTGCTGGAGGAGATGCAGGAGCGGGACCGTAACGATGCGTCGCGCTCTGCGGCGCCGCTGCGCCCGGCGGAGGACGCGGTGATTCTGGACACCACCGGCAATACCTTCCAGCAGAGTTTTGATCTGCTGCTTCAAACAATTAAGGAGAGATTATGAACCGATTTTACCGCGTTGTCCATGCGATTCTGCGCCCTTTGCTCTACTTGTTTTTTCCGGTTTCTGCGGTCGGAGTAGAGAATATCCCGGCGGGAGGGGCCGTTTTGTGCATCAACCATTCCAGCGCCTGGGATCCTGTGCTGGTGGCCCTGAAAATCCCGCGTGCTGTGCCGCTGCGCTTCATGGCCAAGGCGGAGCTGTTTAGAAATCCAATGATTGGGTGGTTGCTGCGTAAATTGGGAGCCTTTCCCATCCACCGGGGCACCAACGACTTAAGCGCTATGAAGACTGCCATGAAGTGCCTGCAGGAAGGGCAGAAGCTGGTGGTATTCCCCGAGGGGACACGGGTGGATCAGGAAGGCGAGGCAAGTGCCAAGGGCGGCGCAGTCATGCTGGCCACACGTACCGGCGTGCCGATGGTGCCGGTGTACTGCGGCGGAAAGAAGAAGTTTTTCCGCCGGGAAACGATTGTCTTTGGTACACCGTATTGCCCGGTAATCACCGGGCGGAGGCCGACACCGGAAGAAAACCGGCAGATTGCAGAGGAGCTCATGGAACGGATCTACGCGCTCAAGGAGATTGTATAAGATGCAGGTGTTGCTTGCAAAATCGGCAGGCTTCTGTTATGGTGTCCGCCGGGCGGTGGAGCTGGCAGAAAAAATGGTTACAGACGGCGAGCAGCCAGCTATGCTGGGACCGGTGATTCACAATAGCCAAGTGATAGAGGATTTGTGCAATCGCGGTGCCCGTCTGATTCAGCGGCCGGAGGAGGCGAAGCCGGGCGAAACCGTCATTATCCGTGCCCATGGGGAGCCGGAGCGGACTTACCAAATTCTGCAGGATCGGGGCTGCAGGGTGGTCGATGGGACCTGCCCCCACGTTCGGCGCATCCAGGCCATTGCCAGGGATGCCCGGGACCAGGGGCGGCAGATGGTATTGATCGGGGATCCGGACCATCCGGAGATCCGCGGGATTTGTGGATGGGGGAGGGACATTTTGGTATTCCCGGGCCCTGATTCCCTCTGCAAATGGTTGGGAACACAGAAAAACCCCTGTGATCTGCTGCTGACGGTAGCAGCGCAAACTACCCAGACCAGAGAAATATGGGAAGTTTCTGTGAATTTTCTAAAAAAACAGTGTACAAACGCAAAAATGTTTGATACAATATGTTGTGCTACGCAAAATCGTCAATCGGAGGCGGTGGAAATCGCCGCTCAGGTTGACGTGATGGTGGTAGTTGGTGACCGGCAAAGTGCCAATACAAGACATCTGTACGACTTGTGTAAAGACCTGTGCCCGCGGACGTTCCTTGTGGAGCGGGCGGAAGACCTTCCGATGGACAAGTTCTCCGGGTGCCAAGTGGCGGGGCTGACGGCGGGAGCCTCTGCGCCTGCGGGCATCATAAAGGAGGTCAACAAGACGATGAGTGAAGAAAAAATCCTGAACGGGACCGTAGACAACAGCGAGAATGGCGAAAACTTTGCGGAAATGGTTGAACAGTATACCAATACTTTGCATACAGGAGATAAGGTAACCGGCGTTGTCATTGACATCACCCCCACCGAGGTCCATGTGGACCTGGGCTGCAAGCAGACCGGCTATATTCCCCTGGATCAGCTGAGTGACGATCCGGATCTGAAGCCCAGCGATGTGGTGAAGATCGGTGATGAGGTGGAGCTGTTCGTGGTTCGTGTTAACGACGTGGACGGCTATGCAACCCTCTCCAAGAAGCGCCTGGAAGCCAACAAGATCTGGGAAGTTCTGGAAGAGGCTGTGGAGAGCAAGACCGTGATGGAAGGGACTGTCTCCGAGGTCAACAAGGGCGGCGTCGTGGTGTTCATCAAGGGCGTGCGCGTGTTTGTTCCCGCCTCCCAGTCCGGCCTGCCCCGTGAGGCCGATCTGAACCAGCTGCTCAAGCAGAAGGTGCAGCTGCGCATCACCGAGGTCAACCGTGCCCGCCGCCGCGTGGTGGGTTCCATCCGCGCTGTACAGCAGGAGGCCCGTGCCGCCGCTGCCGCCGCTGTGTGGGACGGCATCGAGGAGGGCAAGCACTACACCGGCACGGTCAAGAGCATGACCAGCTACGGCGTGTTTGTGGACATCGGCGGCGTAGATGGGATGGTACATATCTCCGACCTGTCCTGGAGCCGGATCAAGCACCCCTCTGAGCTGGTGAAGGTAGGCGACACCCTGGATGTGTACGTCATTTCCTTTGACAAGGAGAAGAAGAAGATCTCCCTGGGCGTCAAGGATCGCTCCACCAATCCCTGGGAGAAGTTCATGGAGACCTACAAGGTGGGCGATGTTGCCAAGGTAAAAATCGTCAAGTTGATGTCCTTCGGCGCCTTTGCCGAGGTGGTGCCCGGTGTGGATGGCTTGGTCCATATTTCCCAGATCGCTGACCGTCGGATTGACAGCCCTGCTGATTGCCTGAGCGAAGGCGAGGTTGTGGAGGCCAAGATCATCGAGGTCGATGAGGAGAAGAAGCGTATTTCCCTGTCCATCCGCGCCCTGCTGGGGCAGGCACCTGCCGAGGAGCAGGAAGGCGAGGACGCAGAGTAATCATCATCCCGCTATCAAAACAGCAGGTGAGACATTCACCTGCTGTTTTTTTGCCTGGTGATGCAGCGGTGCTGTGACGAATGAACGGACTGAGTTGCGCAAAATTCTACCATTTGCAATAGGAGTCCAGATATAAAAAAGCTTTGCGGTAACGTTTGCGCAACACTACTGCCGCTAAAATTATTAAATATCGAAAATTTTTAGTAAAATCTTCCTCTATTTCCTTGAACTTATTGAAAAATAGGTCTATACTATTTGTTATAAGGGATTGGCTGTGCAGCCAATGGGTATGAAAAGGGAATAGGAGGGAATATGTTTCAGATTGGGGATAAGGTCGTGCATCCGATGCACGGGGCCGGTATCATCGACAGCATTGTCGATGAGCGCATCAATGGGAAGACACAGGCTTATTATGTCTTCCGGATGCCTGTAAATGGGCTGGTGCTGAAAATCCCCACTGCAAACAGCAATGCTGTGGGGCTCCGCGCTGTGGTAGACCCTGCTTTCGCAGATGCGGTCATTGATTCCCTTTCGGATTTGAAGATTGATATGACCAGCAACTGGAACCGCCGGTATCGTGAAAACTTGGAGCGCCTTAAGAGCGGTGATCTTTATGAGGTAGCCCGGGTCATCAAGTGTCTGATGATCCGGGATGCACAGCGCGGGCTCTCTACCGGGGAACGAAAGATGCTGCACAGTGCCAAGCAGATCTTTATTTCTGAGGTTGTGCTGGCAAAAAATGTGCCATATGGTGATATAGAAGGGCGGCTTAACGCCTCCCTGATGTGTGAAGGAGCATAAATGTTTGGCTTAATCAACAAATTACTGGGGCGACAGCGGGAGAAGGTGCCTTTTTGCAGTGCTGTTGTACCCGCTGCCGGTGCCTCCAACCGGATGGAAGGGGAGAATAAGCTTTTCGCCCAGATTGGTGGAGCGCCGGTTTTAGGGCGGACGGTAGCAGCTTTGGCGCAGTCTGACCAAATTTCTGAAATTGTTGTGGCCGCGCGGGAGGAAGAACTGTTGACAGTCGCAGATATCTGTCGGGCCTATGTAGAAGGAAAGCCGGTAAAAGTGGTTCGAGGTGGGGAGACCCGCCTGGAGTCAGTAATGGCTGCTTTGGCAGAGTGTGATGAGCGTGCTGAGCTGGTTGCAGTCCATGACGGTGCGCGGCCGCTTGTGACAGTAGAGATTATTGATGCGGCGATCCAGCGTGCCAGGGAGGCCTATGCCGCAGCTCCGGCAGTGCCGGTGAAAGATACCATCAAGGTAGCTGCCAATGGAGTGGTAGAACATACACCGGATCGTTCCATACTTTTTGCCGTTCAAACCCCACAAGTATTTGACCGGGATCTTCTGCAGACAGCTTTGCAGGCAGCTCGGGAGAGCGGCGCACCCATTACAGATGATTGTTCTGCGGTAGAGCGGCTGGGGAAAGAGGTTTCGTTAACGGAGGGTTCCTACGAAAATTTGAAGATCACCACGCCGATTGATTTGATTCTGGCAGAAGCAATCTGGGAAAGCCGGGGGATGGCATGATGACAGGGCTGCGGATTGGACACGGTTACGACGTCCATCGCCTGACAGAGGGGCGAAAGCTGATGCTTGGCGGGGTGGAGGTCCCCTATGACCGCGGCCTGCTGGGGCACTCCGACGCGGATGTGCTGCTCCATGCCGTGATGGACGCCCTGCTGGGGGCAGCGGCCCTGCCGGACATTGGCCGGCAGTTCCCGGACAGCGATCCGCAGTATGCCGGAGCGGACAGCCGTGCACTGCTGCGGACGGTTGCGTCGATGCTGCAGAAAGAGGGATGGCAGGTGGTGAATCTCGACGCCACCGTTGTGGCCCAGGCGCCAAAACTTGCCCCCTATATCCCTGAGATGCGCCGCAGGATCGCAGAGGATCTGGCAGTCCCGGCGGAGCGGATCAATGTAAAAGCCACCACCGAGGAGCATTTGGGATTTACCGGCTCTGGAGAGGGGATCGCCGCCCACGCGGTCTGCCTTCTGGAGGCTCAGGATCACAATTGAATGCAGCAGGGCGGCGGGCCGGAGAGGCACGCCGCCCTGCTCCCCTTCATAAGATACGCTGAGAGGGGGATATCCTATTGAACCATTATCTCATTGTCTGCCGGTCGGTGACCCAGGCCCAGCGCGCCGGGCGCTTGTTGACCTCCTTCGGGATCACCAACCAGGTGTTTCGTACGCCCGTCGGTCTGACGGAGCGGGGATGCAGCTATTCGGTCCGGGTTCGCTCTGCGCAGCTGGACCGGGCTATGAGCGTCCTGCAGTCCAACCATATCGTCCCGGTAAAGGTGGCCGCGGTATGATCTACTTTGATGCGGCTGCCACGACATTTCAAAAACCACCCTCTGTACGGCAGGCGGTCCTCCGGGCGATGGAGACCATGAGCTCTCCGGGGCGGGGCAACTATCAGAGCGCCGCCCTGGCTGCTGAAATGCTCTATACCTGTCGGGAAGAACTCAGCGCACTGTTTGGCGTGGAGAACCCGGAAAACGTGGTGTTCACCTCCAACGCCACCCATGCATTGAATCTCGCCATCCACTCCCTGGTGCCTGCCGGGGGACGGGTGGTGATCTCAGGATATGAACACAACGCGGTCACTCGACCCCTCCATGCCATCCCCAATCTGCAGATCCATGTGGTGAACACGGCTCTGTTCGATCAGGAGGCTATGCTGCGGGGATTCCGAGATCTCATAACGGAGGATACGGATGCGGTGATCTGTACCCATGTCTCCAATGTGTTTGGATATATTCTGCCCATTGGGGAGATTGCTGGGATCTGCCGGCAGCGGGGGGTTCCGCTGATCGTGGATGCCTCCCAGTCCGCCGGGTCCATTCCCATCCACATGGGGGAGCTGGGAGCTGCGTTCATTGCCATGCCGGGGCACAAGGGGCTCTATGGTCCCCAGGGCACCGGCGTTTTGCTCTGCGGCGAGGAGGGAAAGCCGCTGCTCTATGGCGGCACCGGAAGCAATTCCAGAGAGCAGGCCATGCCGGACTTCCTGCCGGACCGGATGGAGGCAGGGACGCACAATATGCCTGGCATCGCCGGACTTTTGGCCGGTGTCCGGTTTGTCCGGCGCCTGGGCGTGGGAGCCATCCGCCGCCATGGCTTCCAGTTGAAGGAGCAGCTGCGCCAGGGACTTGAGGGGGATGGCCGCTTCCATGTCTATGCCTCCGCCGACGACGGCGTTCAGGCGGGCGTCCTGTCTCTGGCGCCTAGGGATACAGACTGCGAGACTCTCTGCCAGACCATGGCCGAGGCGGGCTTTGCCCTGCGGGGCGGATTCCACTGCGCGCCCTTTGCCCATCAGACAGTGGGAACCATTCTGTCGGGGACGGTTCGGTTTTCTGTATCTGCCTTTAACACCAATGAGGAAGTAGAGAGCTTCCTGCAGGCGCTGCGGAAACAAAAAATTTACAAATAGAGCGAAATTGCCCCTCCTTATTCCTTGCAATTTCCTGGTATTTATTATAAAATAAAGTACCTATGTGAGTTTGCATCAATGAGGAGCGCGCAATGGAGATTTGGACGAATATTGTGGCGTTGTGCAATCAGTATCTGTTCAATATGCAGTTGGCAGATATCCTGGACATTGCAATTATCGCCTATCTGGTATACCGGCTGTTGGGCTTGGTTCGAAGTACCAATTCCGAGAGAATTCTGAAGGGCGTCCTGATTGTCCTGCTGGCGCTGGGACTGTCTACGTTCTTTGAGCTGCGCAGCCTTGAATTCATCCTGAGGATGTTGATGGAGTGGGGCGTTCTGGCCCTGATTATCCTCTTCCAGCCTGAGATCCGCCGGATTTTGGAGCAGGTTGGCGGCAGCCGGTTCTCTTTTTTAAAGATCTTTAATAAGGAACAGCAGCTGGGTGATATCGAGCATGCCATCACTGTGACCGTGGAAGCCTGCGGCGACATGAGCAAGAGCCGCACCGGCGCACTCATCGTGTTTGAGCGTAAAAACACCTTGGATGAGATCCTGCGCAGCGGTACCAAGCTGGATGCCGAGCCCAGCCCAGAGCTGCTGAAGAATATCTTTTTTGTCAAAGCGCCTATGCACGATGGTGCCCTTATCATGCGTGAAGGACGGGTCCTTGGGGCTGGTTGTATGCTCCCCCTGTCCCGGAACGTCAATTTGAGTCGGGACCTGGGCATGCGTCACCGGGCCGGCATCGGCATGAGCGAAAACTCCGACGCGGTGGTGGTACTGGTATCTGAGGAGACCGGCTCTATCTCTGTTGCGGTGGGCGGGATGCTGAAGCGGCATCTCACCACAGAGACGCTGCGGATGCTGCTGTATAATGAGCTTCTTCCCAAAGATGAGAAGAAAGAGGAGAAGCCGTCTTTGCTGCGGGATGTGCGCAACATCTTGAAACCGAAAAAGGATGATGACCGCCATGCGTGAATTCTGGAATAAGAAAACAGTTCGGATCATCCTATCTGTCCTGGTGGCGCTGGTGATCTGGTTCTATGTGGACAGCCAGGATGATACCCCGCGCATTGTGCGGGTCAACGATGTGCCGATAGAGTTTATCGGGGAAGATGTGCTGATGGAACGGGGGCTGCTGGTTACCAGCGACATGGATATTACAGTGGATCTGGAATTGAGCAGCAGCAATCTGACAGTGATTAATAACCTGGAGCGAGGGAAGGAAAAGGGTGAGATCCGTCTGCGGGTAAATCTGGGCAATATCACCAGTACCGGCCCGAATACCTTGACATGGAATTTGATCCTGCCGGACAGCGTATATCCTGCAAGCGTCAATGTCAACTATGCAAGCGTCTATAGTATTACCGTAGATGTGGCGGAGCTCTACAGCAAGTCTGTCCCCATTCGGGGCGAGCGGAGCGGTACCCCGGCTGAAGGGTATGTAGTAGGGGAAATGACTTATGACCAGGATTCCATTACGGTTTCCGGCGAACAGCTGGCAGTGGCCAACATCAGCCATGCCTTGGTGACTGTGGATGTCAGCGGCGCCACGGAGTCGTTCTCCATTGTGACGGAATTCCAACTGATCGACTATAACGGCGATGTGATTGAAAACAGCACCTTCCGAACCAGCGTTGAGACGGTAGAGGTCAATGTTCCCATCCTGATGATCAAGGAACTGCCGTTGGTGGTTGATTTTATCGAGTCGCCGGGCTCTACACTGGACGATGTGACTGTGACAATTGATCCCCAAACCATTACGGTTTCCGGCGATAGCCGTAGCATCGGGCGTTTGGACAATGTGACGCTGACAGAGATCAATTTGAGCAATTTGGCAGGGGATACCTCGTTCACTGTGCCCATTCCGGTCCCGTCAGGCTCTACAAGCGTGTCCGGCGAGACAGAGGCGACGATTACCATCCAATTTAAGGATACGGTGGCGACACAAACCTTTGAGACCACCAACATCTCTTATATCAATGAGCCGGAAGGCAGTACTGTAACGGTGGTATCCAATACACTGGAAGTTACTCTGCGGGGCAGTTCGGAGGAATTGGAAACCCTATCCGGCTATAACATCCGCGTGGTAGGAGATCTGACGGATATCAGCGCTGAAAGCGGCAGCTATACTGTCCCAGCCACTGTTTATGTAGATGGTGCGGAGGATGTGGGGGCTGTTGGCAGCTACCAGATTACCGTTCAGATCAGCAATTAGAGAGGTGCCCAGATAGTATGACACAGACAGCAACCGTGGAACAGGTCCTGGGTGGAGGCCGTGTTCGAATTGCCGTTGCACGGCAAAGCGCATGTGGCCATGACTGCGAAAATTGTGCCGGGTGCGGCGCGCAGGCGGGAACTGTTCGGGCTGTGGCGGAGGATCCATTGGGGGTCTGCGTTGGTGACCGGGTAGAGGTGGCCAGCGATAACAGGCGGATTATCGGCATTGCGGCGTTGGTCTACCTCCTTCCCTTTGCGGCGTTTTTTGTCGGGTATGCCTTGGGTTCCCTGACCGGCAATCCCTTACTCCATGCGTTGATAACGGTGGTTGTAACGGCTGCCGGATGCTTCCCGGCCGTCCTATGCGACCGGCGTTCCCGCCGCCAGGGGGGTATCCGGTTTACAATTCAGAGAAAGCTGTAATCAATGTTTGGATATGTACGGGCTGCCCCGGATAAACTGACGGCAGAGGAGGAGCAGCGCTACCGCGCGCTCTACTGTGGTTTGTGCCACACCTTGGGCAGACGCTATGGGGCCGTAAGCCGCATGATCCTCAACTACGATTTTACCTTCCTTGCGGCGTTGCTCTCCGGTGCAATCAAAACAGAGGAGCGCCGGTGTGTGGCAAGTCCGGTGAAAAAGCGGACAGTAGCCCGGGAAAATGAGGCACTGGATCTGGCGGCAGATGTTAGTGTGATTTTAACCTATTGGAAGCTCCGCGACGGGGCAGCGGACAGCGGCGGCTTGTCCCGCCGGGGCTATGGGGCGGTGGCCCGGCTCTTGGGACGGGCTTACCGGGAGGCTGCGCGCCTCCATCCGGACTTCGATGCCGCAACCTGCCGGGAACTGGAGCGGCTTGCGACCCTGGAGGCAGAGCGATGTCCGTCTCTGGACAAGCCGGCCGATACCTTTGCAAGGCTGCTGGGAAGCGTGGCGGGAGAACTCCAGGACCCGATCCAGCAGCGGATCATGGAGCAGCTTCTCTACCATCTGGGGCGGTGGATCTATTTGGTAGACGCACTGGATGATTTGAAGGAAGACGCGGAGAGCGGGAACTACAACCCGATTCTGCTGCGGTTTTCCCTGGATAATGGAACGTTAACCGGCCCGGCCCGCGAGGCGATGGTATCCACTTTGGATGCCTCCATCCGTCAGATGGCTGCGGCTTATGAATTGTGGGACTTCGGTGTGTGGAGTCCGATTATCCGTTCAACGGTCTACCAGGGGCTGTATTGTGTAGGCAATGCAGTATTAGAAGGAACATTTCATACTGCGGAGGGCAGGAGGGGCGCCCGCGGTAAGAAGGAGCAGGTATGAACGACCCTTACAAAATTCTCAATGTCCCCAGCACTGCCACCGACGAGGAGGTCAAGAAGGCCTACCGGGAGCTGGCACGAAAGTACCACCCGGACAACTACCATGACAGCCCGTTGGAGGATTTGGCCCAGGAGAAAATGAAGGAAATCAACGAGGCATATGACACCATCATGAAGATGCGCGGCAGCGGACACGGTGCCGGCAGCAGCCCTTCCGGCGGAAGCTATAGCGGTTCCAGCGCATATGGCGGCTATGGAGCCTACGGTACCCAGGCGAATGCGCGGTTTCGGGAGGTTCGGGCGGCCATCTCCAGAGGAGATCTCCATACAGCGGAGCATCTGTTGTCGATCCTCTCCGATCACAATGGGGAGTGGTATTTTTTGAAAGGTGTCATCTGCCAGCGGCGAGGCTGGCTGGATGAGGCCCGGCGCAACTATGAGACCGCCTGTCAGCTTTCACCGGGGAATCCGGAATACCTCCAGGCCCTGGAGCGCTTATCCAGCGCAGGACAAGCCTATCGGCCGGAAGGATATGAAGTGTTTACCACTGGCTGCAGTGACAATATGTGCGGCAGGCTGGCCTGTGCCTACTGCCTGTGCAACGCGCTGGGCTGCGGCGGTGTGCGCTTTTTATGGTGTTGATGATCGCGTAAGGGAGGAATTATATGGTAAAGAGTATGACGGGCTATGGACGCGCCCGAGAGACACGCAATGGTCGAGATATCACGGTGGAAGTGCGCAGCGTGAATAACCGTTATTTAGATTGCAGCGTAAAAATGCCGAGAGTGTACATCTTTGCCGAGGATGCGGTAAAATCCCTGGTTCAAGGGGCTGTGTCCCGGGGAAAAGTGGACGTATTTATTACAATTGATACAAAAGAAGCCGAGGGAGCGATTGTTACCGTGAACGAGGCGCTGGCGGAGGGCTACCTCCGCGCCATCGAGCATCTGCAGCAGGCTTATGGGCTGGAGGGGGACCTGACGGCCTATCGCCTGGCCCGCTTCCCGGACGTCCTTGCTGTCACTAAGGCGGAGGAGGATCTGGAGGCTGTCAGTGCGGACATCTGCGCGGTACTCTCTCAGGCCCTGACGGCATACAATACCATGCGCTCCACAGAGGGGCAGAAGCTGGCGGAGGATATCCTTGGCCGGCTGGATACCATCGAAGCCCTGACTGCGGCGGTGGAGGCGCGATCCCCCCAGACTGTAGCAGAGTACCGGGAGAAGCTCCTTGCCCGGATGCAGGAGGTCCTGAACAGCACGACCATTGATGAGAGCCGGATTTTGACAGAGGCGGCGATTTTTGCGGACAAGGTGGCGGTGGACGAGGAGACGGTCCGCCTGCGCAGCCACCTGTCCCAGCTGCGGGAGATGCTGCAGGGCAGTGAGCCGGTGGGACGGAAGCTGGACTTTCTGATTCAGGAGGTCAACCGGGAGGCCAACACCATCGGTTCCAAGTGCAATGATGTAGCTATTGCACGCAAGGTTGTGGACCTGAAGGCAGAGGTCGAGAAGATCCGGGAGCAGGTGCAGAATATTGAATGAGTCAGATACTGTAAAACTTGTCAATATTGGGTATGGGAACCTGATTTCTACCCAGCGGCTGATTGCCGTAGTGAGTCCGGATTCTGCACCCATCAAACGTATGGTTTCGGAAGCCAGGGAACGTAGCATGCTCATTGACGCTACATTTGGCCGCAAGACCAAAACGGTGCTCATTATGGACAGCGACCATGTGGTGCTATCGGGACTGCCGATAGAGAAGCTTGCCCCGCGGCTGGGTGTGGAGCCAGCGGAGCTGGAGGAGGAAGAGAATGGTTAAGGGAAAGACATTTATTATTGCAGGCCCTTCCGGTGTCGGAAAGGGGACCATTATCAAAAAACTCTTCGAGAGCCGGGAGAACCTGTATTTCTCAGTATCTGCCACGACCCGAGCCCCCCGGCCGGGGGAGATGGATGGTGTGGACTACCACTTTCTCAGCCGGGAGCGCTTCCTGGATTGGATTGACCGCAATGCCTTCCTGGAGCATGCGGAATTTGTGGGAAATCTCTACGGGACCCCTAAAAAATACGTAGACGAGGCCATGGAGAGCGGCAAGGACGTGATTTTAGATATTGAGGTGCAGGGGGCTGAGCAGGTTCACCGCCAGCGTCCGGATGTGGTGCGCATCTTCATCGCGCCGCCCTCCTGGGAGGAGCTGGAGCGGCGCCTGGTGGGCCGCGGAACGGAGGACCCAGAAAAGGTCCGGGAGCGTCTGGCCCGCAGCCGGGAGGATATTCTCCTGGCGCGGTACTATGACTATCTTGTCATCAACAACGACCTGGATCAGGCGGTAGAGGAAATCCAGGCCATTATTACCGCCGAGCACTGCCGGGCGCGGGAGCGCTATGACTCCGTGACCCGCCGCCTGTAAAGGAACATCTGTTTATCATGTTATCATGCGGCAGCCGGATATCCGGCTCCGCTGTCTGTATCATTGATTTGGAAAGGAAGTATGCCATTATGATGCTCTATCCCGCTATGAACAAGCTTACCGCCAACGTGCCTAACCGCTATCTGCTGGTGAATGTGGTGGCCCGCCGTGCCCGTCAAATTGCCACTGAGGCTGAAGAGGAGGGCTATGAGCTGTATGAAAAGCCGGTAACGCTGGCAATCCAGGAGGTGGCTGACGGCAAGATCAGCGTGGACGCCACGGATGTGGTGATCCGGGAAGAGAACCTCTGATGCTGTCCCGGACCATCCCGGAAAACACAGCGGCATATTCATCATGGGAGGTGGGGGAATGGAACAGGTCTTGCTGGCGCGGGTGGCGGTAGCGGCTGCTGCCTACGTCTTTGACAAGCCCTATGACTATATCATCCCGTCATCTCTTGCGGAAAAGGCACAGGCTGGCGTTCGCGTCACTGTGCCTTTTGGCCGTGGCAACAAGCGGTCCGAGGCATTGATCCTCAGCACCTATGAGGGGGAACGGAAGCCGGAGTACAAGGTGGTGGAGACGGTTCTGGATACCGCGCCGGTGATGAGCCAGGCGGAAATGCGTCTGGCGTTCTGGATGCGGGAGCGGTATTTCTGCACGATTTATGACGCGGTCAAGGCAATTTTGCCCGCAGGGCTCTGGTACCGCATCCGGGAGACCTATCACATCTCCGGCCAGTGGACGGAGGAGGTCATCTGCGCAAAGCTGGCCGGCAGCGAGCGGCTCCAGGAGGTCTACCATGCCATTACCGCTTCCGGCGGCAGACTGGAGCTGGACAAGCTCAAGGAGCAGTTCGGAGACGGTGTGACGGCGGCGCTCAAGGAGCTGGTACAGCTGGAGCTGATTGCCGCGGAGACCACCACCAGCCGCCGCCTCTCCGACAAGGTTGTGAAACGGGTGACGCTGGCGGTGTCACCGGAGGAGGCTATGGCTGCCGCCGAGGCCAAGCGCAGATCGGCGCCCCTCCGCTACGAGGTGGTGAAGCTGCTGAGTACCATCGGCAGCGCCCTGTCCTCGGATCTCTGCTACTTTACCGGCGCCTCCGCCGCCACGCTTCGAAACCTGGAGAAGGCTGGGATTGTCACCATGGAGGCGGAGGAGCAGTACCGGGTACCCAGCCTCAGCGGCCGGGAGGCGGGCGCGCCGATCCACTTGAACGAGGAGCAGCAGCGCGCCTATGACGGCATCCTGGATTTGTTCCGGTCCGGCAAGCCCGCCTGTGCGCTGTTGTATGGCGTCACCGGCAGCGGCAAGACCCAGGTATATATCCGCCTGCTGCAGGAGGTGGTGGCCGCCGGCAGGACCGGTATGATCCTGGTGCCGGAGATCGCCCTGACGCCACAGATGATGGAGAAATTCTCCGCCTACTTTGGGGACAAGGTCGCCATGCTCCACAGCTCCCTCCGGCTCTCGGAGCGCTACGACCAGTGGAAGCGCATCCGCAGGGGGGAGGTACAGGTGGTGCTGGGTACCCGCAGCGCCGTGTTTGCCCCGCTGCCCAACCTGGGAATGGTGATTCTGGACGAGGAGCAGGAGGGCAGCTACCAGTCGGAGAACCTGCCCCGCTACCACGCCCGGGACGTGGCAAAGTTTCTCTGCGCGGAGAACAACGCAGCGCTGCTGCTGGGCTCCGCCACGCCAACGGTGGAGACCGCTTACTTCGCCAAAACCGGCCGCTACCACGCCTTTTCCATTCAAAAACGGTACAACGACCGTCCATTGCCCCGGGTGATCCTGGCGGATCTGCGCCAGGAGGTGAAGGCCGGCAACAGCGGCAGCATCAGCGGCGTATTATACGAGGAACTGCGGCAGAATATAGAGCGTGGGGAGCAGAGCATTCTGTTTCTCAACCGCCGGGGCAACAGCCGGATGCTGCTGTGCGGGGAGTGCGGCGCGGTGCCGGAGTGTCCCCGGTGCAGCGTCCCCATGACCTACCACAGCGCCAACAACCGCCTGATGTGCCACTACTGCGGCCACTCGGAGCGGGCCTGGGAGACCTGCGATGAGTGCGGCGGCATCATGAAGCATGTGGGCACCGGCACACAGAAGGTGGAGGAGGAGCTGAAGGAGCGCTTTCCTGGCGTGGAGATTTTACGCATGGATGCGGACACCGCCGCCGGGGGGCACGAGAAGATTCTGCAGACCTTCCGATCCAAGAACATTCCCATCCTCCTGGGCACCCAGATGGTGGCCAAGGGGCTGGACTTTGAAAATGTGACGCTGGTGGGGGTCCTGGCGGCGGACTTGTCCCTGTATGTGGACAGCTTTCGCGCCGCGGAGCGGACCTTCAGCCTGCTGACCCAGGTGGTGGGTCGGGCCGGACGGGGTGAGAAGGCAGGCCGGGCGGTGATCCAGACCTATACCCCGGACAATGACGTCATCGTCAGCGCCGCCCGCCAGGATTACGCAGCCTTTTATCAGTCCGAGCTTCGCATGCGGCGGATCCGCCGCTATCCGCCTTTCGCGGATATCTTTACCCTCACGGTCTCCGGCGGGGAGGAGGGCGCCGTCCTCCGAGCCGCCGCCAAGCTGCGGGACGGGATGCGCATGGGGCTTGCCTATCCCTCCGCCGCCAACATGGGGGTGGAGGTGCTGGGACCCGCTCCGGCGCCGATTTTGAAAATGAACAACCGCTACCGCTACCGGGTGCTGTGGGTGGGGAAGAACGATCACCAGACCCGGGAGCTGATGGGGTATTATCTCAAGGCTTTTTACAATCAAAAGGAAAACCGCAGTCTGAGCCTGTTTATCGACTGCAATGCAATGGATTAGGAGGCGCCATATGGCCACACGAAAGATTGTGCTCCAGGGGGATGAGATCCTGACAAAGGTCTGCCGCCCTGTCACGAATTTTGATGAGAGACTGCACGAGCTGCTGGATGACATGAAGGAGACGCTGATCCAGGCCAATGGGGCCGGACTGGCGGCGCCCCAGGTGGGGATCCTCCGCCGGATCACGGTGGTGCTCAATGACGACGATGAGATCCTTGAGCTCATCAACCCGGAGATCATCTACACTGAGGGGGAGCAGACCGGGCCGGAAGGTTGCCTCAGCGTCCCGGGGAAATTCGGCATGGTGACCCGTCCGGAGTTTGTCCGGGTCCGGGCCCAGGATCGGAATGGAAACTGGTTTGAGGCGGAGGGCTATGACCTCACCGCCCGCTGCTTCTGCCACGAGTTGGAGCACCTGGACGGACATCTGTACACGGAGCATATCGACCACTTCCTGTCCGACGAGGAGCTGATGAACTACTACAAGGAACACGGATACGACGTGGAGGAGAGCCAGGAGGAGGACGGGGAGCAGGTATGAGAATCGTTTTTATGGGAACGCCGGAGTTCGCGGTGCCCTCCCTGGAGCGGCTGCTGGCAGACGGCCACGAGGTGGCGGCAGTGTTCACCCAGCCGGACAAACCCCGCAGCCGGATGAAGCTGATCCCCTCGCCGGTAAAAGCCGCCGCCCTGCAGCATGGCCTGACGGTCCTTCAGCCCACCACCATCCGGGATGAGGCGGTGCTGCAACAGGTGCGGGATCTGCACCCGGAGCTGCTGGTGGTCGTGGCCTACGGCAAAATTCTGCCCAAGGCGCTACTGGAGATCCCGACGGTGGCGGCCATCAATGTCCACAGCAGCATCCTGCCCCGCTATCGCGGGGCGGCGCCCATCAACTGGGCCATCCTCCAGGGGGATGCGGAGACCGGCGTGACGGTGCAGCATCTAGGGGAGGAGCTGGACGCCGGGGATATCATCCTGGTGAAACGAACGGCCATTGATCCGCAGGAGGATGCCGGCCAGCTCTATGATCGGTTGGCTGTCCTTGGGGCGGAGGCCCTCAGCGAGGCGGCAGCCGCTCTGGCGGCCGGCACGGCGGAGCGGATCCCACAAGGGGCGGCCATCGAGCCCTATGCCGCCATGCTCAGCCGGGAGATGTCCCCCATTGATTGGAACAAACCGGCCCAAACCATCGTCAATCAGATCAGAGGACTGATTCCGTGGCCCTGCGCCAGCATGGAGCTGGAGGGCAAGCGGGTCAAGGTCTACCGGGGCGCTGTGGGAGCGAATACCTCTGCACAGCCCGGAGCCATTGTATCCGCTGACAAGCGGGGCATCGCCGTGGCCGCCGGAGACGACCGGACGGTTGTCATCACCCAGCTTCAGCCGGAGGGAGGCAAGCGGATGGCGGCAGACGCCTATCTGCTGGGACACCCCATCAAAGTCTGAGAAAGGATGATCCGATGCTGTTTTATTACGATTATACCTATTGGATGATGCTTTTGCCGGTGCTTCTCATTACCATCTACGCCCAGGCCAAGGTCAGCTCCAATTTCAACAAATATTCCCGCATCACCAACCGGCGCTATCTCACCGGCGCCCAGGCGGCGGAGGCGGTGCTGCGCCAGCACGGGATCTATGACGTGCGCATTGAGCGGGTGGCCGGGAAGCTGACGGATCACTATGATCCCCGCACCAATGTGATCCGTCTCTCCTCCTCGGTCTATGACAGCCCCACCATCGCTGCGGTGGGTGTTGCCGCCCACGAGGCGGGGCATGCGGTGCAGTACGCTGTGGGCTATGGTCCCATCCGTCTGCGCTCTGCCTTGATTCCGGTGACCCAGGTGGGATCTCAGTTCGGCATTGTTTTGCTGTTCTTGGGCATTATTTTGTCCTTTGAGCCCCTGTTCCTGGTGGGAATCGTCCTGTTCGGTGCCACCACCGTGTTCCAGCTGGTGACGCTGCCGGTGGAGTATAACGCCTCTCACCGGGCCATCGAGACCATTGAGAGCGGACATCTGCTGGATGACGAGGAGCTGGTAGGGGCCAAAAAGGTCCTCAGCGCTGCGGCGCTGACCTATGTGGCGGCGCTGCTGACCTCGGTCGTACAGCTCCTGCGCTTTATCCTGCTCTTTGCCGGGCGTAATGATCGCGGAGGGCGTCGATGAGCACCAATGCCCGTGAAGTTGCGCTGGAAGTGCTCACCGTCTGCCGGAAGGCGGACGCGTGGGTCGACGGCGCGCTGAAAAGCGCCCTGAGCCGGGCCGGGCTGGACAGCCGGGACGCGGCGTTTGCCGCCCGGCTGACCTATGGCGTGGTACAGAACCGGATGCTGCTGGATTTTCGCATCGGGAAGTACTGTAAGACCGGCATCCGGGATTTAGAGCCGGTGATTTTGGATATACTTCGGATTGGAGCCTGCCAGATTTTACTGATGGACCGGGTACCGCCCAGCGCGGCCGTCAACCAGGCCGTGGAAATGGCCAAGGGCCATCACCGGACGCGGGCGGCGGGACTGGTGAACGCGATCTTGCGCAACCTCATCCGGGAGAAGGATACCCTGCCGCCGGTGACCGATCTCTCGATTCAGTACAGCCACCCCCAGTGGCTGGTGGACACGTATATCACCCTCCTGGGCAGGGAGGAGGCGGAACGGACCCTGGCGGAGAATAACCGCCCGGTCCCCATGACCATTCAACGAAATCCCCTTCGGGTCTCCAGAGATGACTTGGAGGCGGAACTGCCCACGGCGGAGCCCCATCCCTGGCTTCCGGACTGCTACACGTTGAGCGGTGTCGGCGATCTGGAAGCGCTGCCGGCGTTTCAGGCAGGACATTTCTTTGTTCAGGATGCGGCAGCCAAGCTGGTAAGTCTGGTATCCGGCTGCCGGAGCGGAGACAGGGTCATTGATGTGTGCGCCGCGCCGGGGGGGAAGTCCTTTGCCATGGCCATGGCTATGGAGGACCAGGGGGAGATCCTCTCCTGCGATATCCACGCCAACAAGCTTCGTCAGGTGGAGCAGGGGGCGGCGCGCCTCGGCATCCGTTGCATCCGCACCGGTCAGGCAGACGGCAGAGTGCTGCGGGAGGAGTTGGTGCAGACGGCGGATGTTGTGGTCTGTGATGTGCCATGCTCCGGCCTGGGGATCATTCGCAAGAAGCCGGATATCCGCTATAAGCGTCCGGAGGACCTGACGGGACTGCCGGAAATTCAGGGAGCGATTCTTGCAAATGCGGCCAACTATGTCAAGCCCGGCGGCGTTTTGATCTACTCTACCTGTACGATCCTCCCCGCGGAGAACGGGCAGGTGGTGGAGGCATTTTTGCAGAAGGCTCCCCATTTTAAAAAAGAACCCTTTTCTTTGCCCGGTCCAGTGGGAGAGACGGCAGGGGAGATCACCCTCTGGCCCCAGCGCCACCAGACCGACGGCTTTTACATCTGTAAACTGAGGAAACAGGCATGACAGACATCAAATCCATGACCCTGGAGGAGATCACCGGGGCGCTTCGAGAGATGGGGGAACCGGCCTTTCGCGGCAAACAGGTCTTTACCTGGCTGCACCGGGGCGCAGTCTCCTTTGATGCCATGAGCAATCTCTCCAAAGCGCTGCGGGAAAAGCTCGCAGCCGCCTATACGATCACGGCACCCAAAGTGGCCTGCAAGCAGGTTTCCCGCCTGGATGGGACCATGAAGTACCTTTGGGAGCTGGGAGACGGAAACTGCATTGAGACCGTCCTCATGCACTACCACCATGGGAACACGGTTTGCATCTCCTCCCAGGTGGGCTGCCGTATGGGATGCGCTTTCTGTGCCTCCACATTGGGTGGAAAGGTAAGAAACTTGACAGCATCAGAGATGCTGGATCAGGTGCTGTTTACCCAGCTGGACAGCGGGGAGACCATCTCCAATATCGTCCTGATGGGCATAGGGGAGCCGCTGGACAATCTGGATACCGTGCTGCGCTTTCTGGAGCTGGTGAACCATCCGGATGGGCTTCATATCGGCATGCGCCATATTTCACTGTCCACCTGCGGCCTGATCCCGGGGATCCGCCGCTTGGGGGAGCTGGAGCTGCAGCTGACGCTGTCGGTGTCTCTCCACGCGCCGGACAGTGAGACGAGGAGCCGGATCATGCCGGTAAACCGGGCCTATAATGTGGATGCGCTGTTCGAGGCGTGCCACTGGTACTTTCAGAAAACCGGACGGCGGATTTCCTTTGAGTACGCCATGATTGACGGGGTCAACGACCAGGACTGGCAGGCGGATCTCATCGCCCAAAAGGTCCGCGGGATGCCGGCCCATGTCAATCTCATCCCGCTCAACGATGTGCGGGAGAGCCCATGGAAACCGAGCCGCCGGATTGCCGCCTTTCAGAAGCGGCTGGAGGAACACGGAATAACCGCCACTGTCCGGCGGAGCTTAGGCGGAGATATCGACGCGGCCTGCGGCCAGCTCCGCAAGCGTGCGGCAGAGGCACAGAGGGAGGAACACCTGTCATGATGAAGGTTTGGGGCGTAACAGACACCGGGCTGGTACGCAAGCAGAATCAGGACGCCTATGGCGTGGATATGAACAGCGACACCGGGCAGGTCATCTGCGTGGTGTGCGACGGCATGGGCGGTCCGGCCGGCGGCGATATCGCCAGCCGTATTGCGGTAGACGCCTTTTTGCAGGAGGTCAAAAGCAAGCTGCACGCCGCCATGAACCCGGAGCAGATCCGGGAGCTGTCCTCCTATGCGGCCAGTGTTGCAAACAGTGCCATCCGCGAAGAGGTGCGGGAACGCGCAGAATACCGAGGCATGGGGACGACCCTGGTGGCAGCCGTCAGCTATGCTGGCGGGGTGGTGGTCTCCAATGTGGGAGACAGCCGCGCCTATCTTATCCGGCCGGACGGTATTCGCAGGGTCAGCAAGGACCACTCCCTGGTGGAGCATCTGGTGGATATGGGGGATATTACCGAGGCGGAGGCCCGTACGCACCCGAAGCGCAACTACATTACCCGGGCACTGGGGCCGGAGGAGAGCACCCTGTGTGATGGTTTTATCGTCCCTATGGAGACGGGAGATATCATCCTGTTGTGCACCGACGGCCTGGTGGAGACGGTGACGGATCAGGAGATGTATGATGAGGTCCATCGGGCACAGGACATGGAGGAGTGCCTTCAGCGGCTTCTGGAGATCTCCAAGAGCAACGGCGCGGCAGACAATGTGACCGCTGTGCTGATGCAGAAATTGTAAGAGGGGAGGTGTCGACAATGGAGCGATACATAGGGAAGATGCTGGACAACCGCTATGAAATCCTGGAGATCATCGGACAGGGCGGCATGGCGGTGGTGTTCAAGGCCAAATGTCATCGTCTCAACCGCCTTGTCGCAATCAAGGTGCTGAAGCCGGAGCTGGCGGACGACGCAGAGTTCCGCCGCAGGTTCCACGACGAATCGCAGGCTGTCGCCATGCTCTCCCACCCGAATATCGTCTCGGTGTATGACGTCTCCAAGGGCGGCGGACTGGAATATATCGTCATGGAGCTCATCGACGGCATTACCCTCAAGCAGTATATGGAGCGCCGGGGCCAGCTCAACTGGCGTGAAGCCCTGCATTTTATTACCCAGGTGATGAAGGCACTGAGCCACGCTCACAGCCGCGGGATCATCCATCGGGACATCAAGCCGCAGAACATTATGATCCTGCGGGATGGCAGTGTGAAGGTGGCTGACTTTGGCATTGCGTGCCTCACAGCGAAGACCAGCCAGACCATGGCGGGGAAGGAGGCTATGGGATCGGTTCACTATATCTCCCCGGAGCAGGCCAAGGGGGAGCGGATTGATGAGCGCTCCGACATCTATTCCGCCGGCGTGGTGCTCTATGAGATGCTCACCAGCCACCTGCCCTTTGAGGGGGATACGCCGGTATCCATCGCCATTCAGCATTTCAGCGCGGTTCCGCTGAATCCCCGGGAGATCAACCCGGATATCCCGGAAGCGCTGGAGCTGATCTGCCTGAAGGCCATGGCGCCGCAGATTGACCGGCGCTACCGGACGGCGGACGACATGGTCCGGGATCTGGAGGAGTTCCGAAAGAACCCGGAGATCAACTTTGACTACGATATTTTGGACCTGCGTGGAGAGGCCCCCATTGACGAGCCCACCATGATGATCAATTCCAAGGATATTCAGGAGCTCAATACTCGGGATGACCGGCGCGATCGTAACAACAAGGGAAACAGAAATCAGATCGCTGCCTGGAAAAAGGCCGGGCTGGCTATCCTGGGGGTTATCCTGTGTTTACTCCTGATCTTCGGAATTTATCGTGCTATTTTCAGTAGTTTTAATGAGAGTGCTACCGGAGAATATGTTGTGCCGAATCTGTTAGGGATGACGCTGGAGGATGCCTATCAGGATGAGCGGATCATGACGGAGGAGGAGAGCCAGCAGGAGACGCCGGTGGAGGGCAAGTTTGCGCTGAATGTGATTGCAGAGCAGTACAGCGAGGAGTATGCTGCAGGGGAGATCATGGCGCAGAGCCCGGATCCCGACACAGTCCGTAAGAGCGATCTGGTGATCAATGTCACGCTCAGCCTGGGGATCCATACGGAGGAGATGCCCCCCCTGGTGGATTTGGAGCGCAACGCAGCAGAAGCGCTGCTGAGCAGCCTGCAGAACACCTCGGGCCTGGAGCTGAATATCGTATGGGCGGATTCCGTCTACAGCGAAACGATTGAAGCAGGCAAGGTCGTTTCCACAGACCCTGCGGCAGGGGATCCTCTTCAAAATGGCGATACCGTGACCATCGTGACAAGCAAGGGCCGTGAGCTGAAGTCTGTAACCGTCCCGTCCTTCCTGACAAAAACGAGGGAGGAGGCGCAGGCAGATCTCGATACTCTGGGACTGCTTGGCGAATTTGTGGAAGAAGCAAACAGCGCCCCGCCGGGCACCATCTTCAATCAGAGCATCCCGGCCACCACAGTGGTCCAGGAGGGCAGCACCATTACCCTCTATGTCAGCACCGGGCCCCTGTACGACCCGGAGGGCGTGCCGTCCAGCGGCGATACCACCGATGAGGCGGAAACGCTGCCCGATGTGGATGCCGGAGACGCTGGCGAGGAAACCGTTCCATGAGCAGGGGACAGATTGTAAAAGCACTCAGCGGCTTCTACTATGTTGCAGCCGAGGAGGGCGGGATCATCCGCTGCCGCGCCCGGGGAAAATTTCGGAAGGACGGCATGTCCCCGCTGGTAGGGGACTGGGTAGAGGTCCGGGAGATCCAGGGAGACGAGGGGATGGTTTGGGCCATTGAGCCGCGGCAGAACGCCTTTGCCCGCCCGGCGGTGGCCAACATCGACCAGCTGGTTGTGGTGGCCTCCCAGGCGATCCCGCAGACGGATCCCTTCCTGATTGACCGGGTATCCTCCATCGCCGCGCTGAAGGGCTGTCCCACACTGCTGGTCCTCAACAAATGCGATCTGGACCGGGCGGACGAATTAAGGGAGATCTACGAGGGGGCGGGGATTACCACCGTCACCGTCAGCGCGGAGACCGGGGAGGGCATCAGCGATCTGATTCCGCTGCTCCAGGGAAAGCTCTCCGCCTTCACCGGGAACTCCGGAGTGGGGAAGTCCAGCATCCTCAATGCGATCGAGCCATCTTTCTCCATCAGCACCGGAGAGGTCAGTGAAAAGCTGGGCCGGGGCCGCCACACCACCCGCCATGTGGAGCTGTTCACACTGGAGTGCGGCGCCCGGGTGGTGGACACACCGGGATTCAGCTCCTTCGACGGTGCGGAGCTCAATCTGGAGTGGAAGGAGCACCTTCCGGAGACCTTTCCGGAGTTTCGGCCCTATCTGGACCAGTGCCGCTTTGTGGGGTGCAGCCACACCAAGGAGAAGGGATGTGCGGTGCTGCGGGCTGTAAAGGACGGGCGCATCCCCAAGAGCCGCCATACAAGCTATGTGCGCCTCTTTCAGGAGCTGAAGGATGTTAAGGCCTGGGAACAAAAAGGATAGACCGCTGAAGGAAAAAGCAAGCGGCCGGAGGAACCCCTCCGGCCGCTTTTTGCTATACTGGTAAGGAACAGAGAGAAGGGAGGGTTGGCCGTGTGCAATCGGTATTGGCTGATCGGGGTATGCGCCCTGTGCCTGGGGTTGGGGATCTTTATTTGCGCCATTTTCCCCACGGGCCTGCTCCTGTTTCTGGTGGCATCCGTGTTGATTGGGTGCGGTTGGGCCTGTATCAGACGACGGTAAAGGAGAGATTTGGATGCGAGTTGTGATTGTAAAGCCCCCGAAGTTCGTCGGGAATCTTCTGCGGAAAATCTTCAAGATCAAGGCATGAAGGTCGTCCCTCCCTCATACACTGTCCATGACAAGAGCGTCAGAGGGAGGACAACTAATGGAACTGAATCTGAAAAAAGAAACCATTCCCTATTATGAGGCGGTCAGCGAGACTCCTTTTTCCTTCGAGACGACCCAGGAGACCATTGTCCCCGACTACTGCCAGGATGTGGCCCGGGTGGTGGATACCACCGGCATGGTGCTGGTACATAACAAAGAGATGACTCCCGATGGCCGTGTGGAGGTGGGCGGTGCCATCAAGGCAACTGTCCTCTTCATTCCGGAGGGGGGGACGGACCTGTGCGCGCTGCATCTGTCTATCCCCTTCCATAGCTACTGTGAGGGACGAAATCTCGCCTCCTGCGCCCGATACACAGTCAGCGCCAAGCTGAGGGGCATCGACTCCCGTCTGCTCAATCCGAGGAAGCTCCTGACCCGCGCGGAGATTACCTTGGAGCCGGTGGGCTACTGTCAGAAGGAAGCAAGTCTCTGCACAGCCGTGGAGGCTGATGAGTCCTGCGGCCTGCAGTTTCTGGAGGAGTGTGCGGACACAACCGTAATCACCGATGTGCTGGAGCGGGAATTCCCCTATACCGAGGAACTGGGGCTCTCGGCTGGCCGCAGCGGTATTCAGGAGATCCTGGACACCGCCACGCATATTTACCCGGCGGATTCCAAGATTGTTGGGAACAAGCTGGTGCTCAAGGGCATCATCCGAAGCGACGTGCTGTACAAGGATCAGGAGGGAGCCCTTGCCACACTGACCCAGGAGTTTCTGTTCTCCCAGATCGTGGAGACCAGTGCCTCGGAGGAAAGCGGAATGGCAAAGGCCACCTTCGATCTCACGGGCTATGAGTATCTCATCGGCACCGAGAGCGAGCCGGAGGACACCCACGCCATCACCATGTCCCTCCACATCCGCTCCAACGTGGAGGTGCTGGAGACCAAGCGGCTGCGGTTCCTCTCGGACCTGTACAGCATTGCGAAAAACGTAGTCATGGCCACCCAGCCCCTTCCGCTGGTGGAGGATGTGCGGTCCTTTACCAAGAAACAGAACATGCGGGAGACCCTGGAGACTGCGGTAGCAGTGCGGCAGGTCTGCCACGCCGCAGTGTCCTGCGGCACCTGCACCTGCCAGGTGGGGGAGGGAATGGCGACGGCCCAGATCCCTGTCACCATCAAGGCGCTGTATCTGGACGAAAATGACGCTGTGCTTCTTGCGGAGAAGAACATTCTGGTGAAGGGGGAGATGGAGGCAGAGGAGGGGAGTATCCCCCATATCGTGCTCCACTGTCCCGGTGAGATCACCGGGACGCCTACGCCGGAGGGCATGGAGATCCGGTTTACCTTGGAGTTTTGGATGGACACCGGGAAGCAGGTTCAGAAGCTGTGCATTGCCGACGCCTCTCTGGAGGAACTGGAGCCCAGCGCCCAGCGCCAGCCCTCGGTGATCCTGCGGAAATTTGATCAAAGCACACGGCTCTGGGATATTGCCAAACAGTACCGCACCACCTGTGCCGATATCCTTGCGGCCAACCAGGTGGAAAGTGAGCAGGCCATCCCTACGGACAAATTGCTGCTGATCCCCCGGCGGAAGATCTGATCTGCAAAGCAGAAAGCCCCCAACAGTTTTTGTTGGGGGCTTTTGCAATGCCGTCTCAAACCTCTGCTGGCTCCCTCTGAAAGGCCAGCTCGGAGAGATATTTGATTACGTCGCGGCGGGTAACAATGCCGCAGAAGCAGTTGCGATCATCTACGATCGGCACAAAGTTCTGCTGCTGGACCTGCTGGAGGACATCCTCCAGGGAAGCCACGATGGTCAGGGGCGGGCAGAAGTCCTGGCGCATGATCTCCCGGATTTTATACTGCTCGTGGACCTTCAGATCCACTGTATTCGTCCGCAACAGATGACGCAGGAAGTCGCCCTCGCTGACACAGCCATAGAACTCGCCATTCTCAGTGAGAACCGGGATGGCGGTGTAGCCATGGTGCTTGAATTTCTCCAATCCCTGCCGGACGGTTTGTGATTCCAGCAGGTAGGTAGAATTTGCTTTGGGTGTCAAAAACTTTGCGATGTTTACATTCACGGGCACTTCCTCCTTTGTGCTGCTCGGTATCTCAGGGGCTGGAGTAATTGGAGAGGAACTGCTTGGTGCGCTCCTCCTTGGGGTGGTCGATCAGATCGTGGGCCGGCCCCTCCTCCACGATATATCCGCCGTCCATAAAGATAATGCGGTCCGCTACATCGCGGGCAAAGGACATCTCATGGGTGACAATGATCATAGTGGTTTTCTGCTCGGCAAGGGAGCGGATCACCCGAAGCACCTCGCCGGTGAGCTCCGGATCCAGGGCGCTGGTGGGCTCATCGAAGCAGAGAATATCCGGGTGCAGGGCCAGGGCCCGGGCGATGGCCACCCGCTGTTGCTGCCCTCCGGAAAGCTGGCGGGGATAGTGGTTCGCCCGCTCGGAAAGGCCCATCTTTGCCAACAGCTCCAGCCCCTCCGCCTGGATTTCCTCCAGGATCTCTTTCTTATGCTCCTTAAAGTCCGGACGCTCCTGACTGAGAAGCTCCTTGGCAAGGGTGACATTTTTCAGCGCTGTATACTGTGGAAAGAGATTGAAGGATTGAAACACCATGCCGAAGTGTAGACGCTTCCTGCGGACTTCATTCTCCCGCTGGGTGGCAGGGTCGTCGGCATCAAAGATCACGGACCCACCCACAGAAATGGTCCCCTTGTCCGGCTTTTCCAGGAAATTCAAGCACCGCAGAAGCGTGGTCTTGCCGCTGCCGGAGGAGCCGATGATGGCGATGGCCTGTCCCTTTTCCAGGGAGAAACTGATGTCATTGAGGACCTTGGTGGCCCCAAAATGCTTTTCAATGTTGCGTACTTCCAAAATTGCCATATCAGACCCCCCACTTACTCAAAGAAAGACAATTTCTTCTCCAGCTGTCCCAGGAGCACGGTGACGATACCGCTGAAGATCAGGTAGTATACCGCCGTGAAAAACAGCGGCCACACCAGACCCGCGATGCCGGAGTTGCCCTTCATAAAGGACTCGCCCATCCAGATGACCTCCTGCAGGGCGATCACCCGGGCCAGGGAGGTGTCCTTCACCAGTGTAATGACCTCGTTGGACATGGGCGGCACAATGCGCTTGATCATCTGCAGCAATGTCACGTGGCGGAAGATCTGGACCTTGGTCATGCCCAGGACCTGACCGGCCTCCTGCTGCCCCTTGGGCACCCCCTGGATGCCGCCCCGATAGATCTCAGAGAAGTAGCAGGCGTAGTTGATGATAAAGGCAACACAGACAGCCAGCATCCGGCCGTTTTCCCCGCTGGGCCAGTTGAACCAGTCCTTCATCCCCGGAACATAGAACAGCGCGATAATCTGCAGCACCAGGGGCGTTCCACGGATGATCCATACCAGCAGCCGGGTGACCAGGGCCACCGGTCGGAAAAGCTGGAAGAAGCCGGCGACGGAGCGCAGATAGTGCTGCCACAGGGACAGGGAGGGGGACGCCCCGCTCTCCCCCGCGGGGGGCAGCCGCCGCTGCATCCAGAGGCCCAGCCAGCGAAAGGGGATCCAGCGGCTCATGGAGCCGAAGCTGATGATCAGACCCAGGGGCAGGGCGCCGATGAGGGTAATGAAAAACAGCTGGAGGGTTTTGAGAAAGCCGCTGTTCAGCGCGGACAGAACAGTCTGGAAGGTATTGGATGTAAAAAACTCTATCATGGTATCGTCCTCTCGTCAAGAGATAGTTACTGGTGTCAATCCGCCGAAAAGCAGAGCGCGCACATCGCGCGCTCTGCTTTTTCATTCGTCGGCAGGGAAGGGAAGGTTACTCCAAGATAACAGATCCCTGCAAGCCATAGGTGGTGGCAGTCTCCAGCACCGTGCCGTCGGCCACCTTTTCTGCCCAGAACGTATTGAAGGCATCCACCAGATCAGAGCCCTGACGGAACCCAACGCCATACTCCTCGGAGGGCAGGTCCTGGGCCTCGTTCAGGTTCAGGGTGTAGGTCAGGTCGGCATAGCTGGTGCCCTCGCCAACCATGGAGTCGGCCATCAGAAAGTCGATCACAGCGGCATCGGAGGTGCCGGCGGAGACCTCCATCAAAGCATTGGCCTGGGCCTGGACCGGAACCGTGGTGGCGCCCAGTGCCGCGGCAGCCTCTTCACCGGCGCTGCCGGACTCCACCGCAATATTCAGCCCCTCCAAAGAGGTGAGCCCCTCAAAGTCAGCGGCCCGATCTGCCGGGACAACCAGCACCTGATAGTTGGTGCAGTAAGGGACAGAGGTGCTCATGGCGGCCTGAACCTCATCGTTCAAGGTCATGCCGTTCCACACACAGTCGATGGCTTTGGAGTTCAGCTCCTCCACCTTGTAATCCCAGGTGATCTCCTGGAACTCGACCTCTACGCCCAGGCTCTCGGCAAAGGCTTTGGCCATATCGGCGTCAAAGCCGACCCACTCGTCGCTGCCCTCTTCCTTGTAATCCATGGGGTCAAAATAAGTGATGCCGACCACCAGCGTTCCCTTGTCCTGGACATAGGCCAGGTCGCTCTCTGTTTCAGCGTCCCCGCTGGTGTCGCCAGTGTCGTTGGTGGTATTGCCGCCGGTGGTGTTGGCGTCGTTGCCGGTGGTATTCCCACTGTTGTTGCTGCCGCAGGCCACCATGGCAAAAGCCATGGACAGCGCCAGGAGCAGCGCAATGAGCTTTTTCATCTTTTCATTCCTCCTACCTTCCAGGTAACTGCAAAATTTATTGCATTACCAATTTATCATACTAAAGCATCAACTGTAAAGGAATGAATCTTCCAAATCTGCCGGCAAAAGAGGCGGGCTTCTTGTTCATATTATACAGGAACTTGTGAGAGACGGCTGGGCTTCCGAAAAGATTCCCGGTATAAGTGCGGTCAACCCCTCATATGATGCAGTGAAAGACTTCGGAAAAGAGGGCGGAGGCTATGACAAATCCATCAATTTATCAAGATATTGCAACCCGAACAGATGGCAGTCTGTTTCTTGGCGTTCTGGGGCCGGTCCGGACAGGAAAATCCACTTTTATCAAGCGATTTATGGAAACCCAGGTGATCCCCAATATTGAGAATATCTACCGCCGCGAGCGGGCGATTGACGAGCTGCCGCAGAGCGGCAGCGGGAAGACGGTGATGACAGCGGAGCCCAAGTTTGTGCCGGAGGAGGCTGTGGAGGTCTCTCTGGGCGATGGGGCCACGGTTTCCGTCCGCCTCATTGACAGCGTGGGCTATATGGTGAAGGGTGCCATGGGCCAGTTTGAGGATGGGCAGCCCCGAATGGTAATGACCCCCTGGTTCGAGGACGAGATTCCCATGGCGGAAGCTGCGGAGATCGGTACCCGGAAGGTCATTACGGAGCATAGCACCATCGGCATCGTTGTCACCACAGATGGTAGCATCACGGATATCGACCGGGAGGACTATATCGAGCCGGAGGACCGGGTGATTCAGGAGCTCAAGGAGCTGGGCAAGCCCTTCATCGTACTTCTGAATTCGGAGGAGCCCACGTCCCAGCGGGCGCAGTCCATCAGTCAGGAGATCTCCAAAAAACACGGCGTGGCCTGCATGCCCATCAACTGTCTGACACTGAATGAGCAGGATATCAAGAACATCCTCCAAGCGGTGCTGTTTGAGTTTCCCCTGTGTGAGCTGGACTTCTATCTCCCGTCCTGGGTGGATGCGCTGCAGATGGATCACCCTATCAAAAGTGGAATCTACACCCGCATCCGGGAAGCGGCCTCCGGATTGGAGCACGTGCGCCAAGTGCGGTCCGCTATGGAGGAGATCGGCAATGGCGAGGAGATCAAAGACGCCAAGATCACCGGCATTGACCTGGGCAAAGGAATCGCGGGTGTGGAGCTGGAGCTGCCGCGGCAGCTGTTCTATGACACCATCAGTGCCCAGTCCGGCTTTACGATTGCAGACGACGGGGATCTGATGAGCCTGCTGACGGAGCTGGCGTCGGTGAAAAGCGCCTACGACAAGGTGGCCTCTGCGCTGGAGAGTGTCCATGAGACTGGTTACGGCATTGTGATGCCCGGCATGGATGAGCTGATCCTTCAGGAGCCGGAGATCATGAAACAGGGGGGACGGTACGGCGTCCGTCTGAAGGCCAGCGCGCCTTCCATCCATATGTTCAAGGTGGACATCGAATCCACGGTTTCGCCCATTGTGGGCAATGAGAAGCAGAGCGAGGATATGGTGAACTATTTGATGGAGAAGTTCCAGGGGGATACCTCTAAAATCTGGGAGTCCAATATCTTCGGCCGCAGCTTCCATGAGCTGGTCAACGAGGATCTGCAGGCAAAGCTCCAGCGCATGCCGGAGGATGCCCGCTGGAAATTCCAGGAGACGCTGCAGCGCATCGTCAACGAGGGCAGCGGCGGCCTGATCTGTATTATTTTATAGCTGTTCTCAAAAAAGAGAGGGCGTGTCCCTCTCTTTTTTGTTGCTATTCCCGCTGCGGTGTAGTAAAATGGTGGCAATGTCTCATGGAGAAACGGACAATCGACTGGAAAGGAGCCCTTTGAGATGGAATATGCGAAAATGAACCCGCAGCAGCTGCAGGAGGAATATGCAGTTGTATCTGCTAAGTTTCAGGAGTTGAAAGAGAGGGGACTGAAGCTGGATATGTCCCGCGGGAAGCCCAGCAAGGCGCAGCTGGACATGGTCAGCGATCTGCTTACCGCCCTGACGGATCCGGCTGACTGCATTGTGGATGGAACAGACGTCCGCAATTACGGAGAGCTCAGCGGTTTGCCGTGTGCCAGAGCATATTTTGCGGAAATTTTGGGTTGCAAAAGTGAGGAATGTTTCATTGGCGGTAATGCCAGCCTGAGCCTGATGTATGATACCATTGCCAAGGCCTATACCCACGGCCTGCTCCACAGTGAGAAGCCATGGGCCAAGCTGGACAAGGTAAAGTTTTTGTGTCCCGCCCCCGGCTATGACCGCCACTTCAAGATCAGCGAGTCCTTCGGCATGGAGATGATTACCATTGCCATGACGGCCGACGGCCCGGACATGGATGCCGTGGAGCAGGCCATCCAGGATCCCTGTGTCAAGGGTATGTGGTGCGTCCCCAAGTACTCCAATCCAGAGGGCGTGATCTACAGCGATGAGACTATCCGCCGTATCGCCGCCATGAAGCCCGCAGCCAAGGATTTTATTCTGATGTGGGACAATGCCTACTGCATCCACGAGTTTGATGGGGATTATGTACCTTTCCCGGATATCCTTTCCCTGTGCCGGGAGGCGGGAAATCCGGATATGGTGTTTGAATATGCTTCTACCTCCAAGGTAACCTTCCCGGGGGCAGGGATTTCTGTCATGGCCACCAGCGTGGACAACATGAAATATATGACAGGGCTTCTGAGCATCCAGACCATCAGCTACGACAAGGTGAACCAGTTGCGGCACATCCGCTTTTTGAAGGATAAGGCAAGCACTTTGGAGCTGATGAAAAAACATGCGGCCATTATGAAGCCCAAGTTTGAAGCGGTTTTGAACGCGCTGGACACAGAGATCGCGCCATTGGGCATCGCCCAGTGGAAGCGGCCCAAGGGCGGCTATTTCGTCAGTGTGGACACAATAGACGGTCTGGCAAAACGGACCCTGGCCCTCTGCAAGGAGGCCGGCGTGGTGATGACCGGCGCCGGCGCAACCTTCCCCTATGGAGTGGATCCGCGGGATCGGAATATCCGGATCGCACCCAGTCTGCCGCCTGTGGAGGAGCTGGAGGAGGCCATGCAGGTATTTTGCACTTGCCTGCGATTGGCAGCATTGGAAAAGCTGATGGCGTAGTGCGACAGGGAAACATCTCCGGCCGACGAGGCCGGGGGTGTTTTTTTGGCGGTGTCAGGGAAAGCTAAAGTGCCTGTTACCGGATTGTAACGGAAATGTTACAGAGATTTGGTTGACAGAATTCGACCAGCGGTGATACCCTATAGAAGCACGACAGCTATCGTGTAAGCATATCAAATTTCCGGAAGGTAGGAGCAGTGTGGGAAAGCGAGTACGATACAGAAAGCGAAGATTTCATTATATGCGGGCAATCTCTCTATTGCTCCTGATTGGTCTGGTTGGTTCACTTGGGTATTGGTTTTTTGTACAGCCGTCTGCTAAAGAAGGAACCGGTTCACCCAACGATACCTCCAACCTGCCCGAAAAGGATCCGACAGGGAGGCATGAGGTCGCTGAAGGCACGGATACAAATTCAGATGCTGAGGTAAAAATGCCGGAAATCAATCCTGATGGGGAGCAGCAGACAGGGGAGAGCAGCAGCGGCCAAGCGGACAATGCTGATTACGTGTTAGGACAGCCGGCTCCAGAGGGTGAGGCTGTGGATGACAGCTGGTTTGAGGACGCTGTATTTTTAGGGGACTCCCGGACCGAGGGCCTTCAGCTCTACAGCGGGATTACCACAGGCACCTTCTTCTGGGAGTGGGGCATGTCGGTCTTTAAGGTAGACGATACCGGACACCGGAAGGTCGTGGTAAACGGTGAGAAGATGACGCTGATGGAGGCGTTGTCCACGGGCACCTGGAATAAGGTCTATATTATGTTGGGCATCAATGACCTGGGGTATCCGGCTCAGTCCTATCAGGAGGCACTGGCTGAGGTGGTGGACCAGGTTCGTGAGATCCAGAGCGATGCGGTGATCTATCTCCAGACCATGCCGCCGGTCAACGAGTCACTGGCCCAGGCAAATGGGATCGCCTACTACATCAACAATGAGAACGTGAAGGCGTTCAACGATGCCATCACTCAGGTGGCGCAGGAGAAGCAGGTGGTGCTTCTGGACACTGCCAGCTGTCTGACCGACAGTCAGGGACAGCTTCCTGCGGATATGAGCTCCGACGGTGTCCACTTCAAAAAGGCGGGTTATCAGACCTGGCTGGAGTATCTCAAATGTCATACCGTCAGCCAGGAAGCGTATCAGGCCGCTGTAGAGGCGGCATAAAACCCAGCGGGGAGGAGCAGAAAGAACCGATGAAAAAATGGATGATACCGACATTGCTGGCGGCTTTGCTGCTGCTCAGCGGCTGCGGCGGAGCAAGCGAAAAGAGCGCCTATACCGCCGAGGACGTCACGACACTTTTGGATTCCGGTGCTTTTACCGGTGACATGGAGCAGGTGGAAAGTACGGTAGCGGTCAGCCTCTTCGGGCTGGATGCAGACACGGTGGAGGAGATCACCTGCTACATGGCGACAAATTCCTCTGTCAGCGCCGACGAGGTTGCGGTGTTCGTTCTGACAGATGAGGATGCGGCAGCGGCCGCAGAGAGTGCCTGTCAGGCCCATGTGGAAAGCCGCATCGAGAGCAGTGCACAGTACTGCCCGGACCAGGTCCCAAAGCTGGAGGATGCGGTCATCAGCCGTTTGGGCAATACCGTCCTGCTGGCAGTGGGGGAGACTGAGGCGCTAAATACGGCGATCGAGTCTCTGACATAAAGCCGGTCCGATCATTGGATATAAAAAGTGCCGTGGAAGCTCCACGGCACTTTTTGTTGCAATGATAAGTTCGTAATCATTGGGTCACTGGTCGAAAGAGGGGTTCATATAGTAGATGTTCTTTTCGCTCATCTTGTCCTTCGCCAGACGCAGCCCCTCGCCAAAGCGCTGGAAGTGGACGATCTCCCGAGCCCGTAAAAACTTGATGACGTTATTGACATCCGGGTCGTCGCTGAGACGCAGGATATTGTCATACGTAACGCGTGCCTTTTGCTCCGCGGCAAGGTCTTCGGTCAGGTCAGCGATCAGATCGCCCTTCACGCCGATGCCTGCCGCGTTCCACGGAGCGCCGGAGGCGGCGGTAGGGTAGATGCCGGCGGTGTGATCTACAAAGTAGGCGTCAAATCCGGCTGTTTTGATCTGCTCATCGGTGAGATCCCGGGTCAGCTGATGGACAATCGCGCCGATCATCTCCAGGTGCCCCAGCTCCTCGGTGCCGATGTCGGTGAGGAGGCCCTTCAGCTCGGGATAGGGCATGGAGAATCGCTGGCTGAGGTAGCGCAGAGAGGCGCCCAGCTCGCCATCCGGCCCGCCGTACTGGGAAATGATGAGCGCTGCCAGCTTGGGATTGGTATTTTTGATCTTCACCGGGTACTGAAGCTTTTTCTCGTAAACAAACATTATTTCGTACCTCCCACATAGTCCCAGGGCCACGGGTTCTCCAGCCAGTTATAGCTGCTGCTCTGCGCGGCAGTAGTCTGCGTCAGGGGACCATACAGCTTTTCGTATTTGGCCTTTCCCTCATGGTACAGGGCAACATATTTCTGATACAGGGCAAAAGCCTCCTGATCCTCCTTGTGGGTGTCCAGATACAGACCCAGCTCCACAACGGCAAAATCAAGCGCCATCAGCTCACAGAGCGGAGCGTTATTACAGTTGAGGCGGGCCTTGATCTCTTTTTGGAAGGGGAGATTCAGGCCCGGGAACAGCGTGCCGTTTTCCAGTCCCTCCGTCTGTTCATAGACTTGAGGGTTGTTGGTCTGCATGGGAACATAGGGAAACACCATGCTGGCACATTTGCCGGGAAGTCTCCCGTCCATGGTGCCGCAGGCGTTGGTCGATTCGTTGTACAAAGGTTTTCCTCCTATCGTATGTTGCACGGTGCGCTAAGTGCGCACCCATTTCATTGTATGCTGCCGCCGGAAAAGTGTCGACAGGAGGGACGAGGTGTGGTAGAATAAGAAAAAACCCCGGTTCATATAGTGAACAGGGGTGTTCATTGTGTTTTTTGTGATGCGCAAACGGCATATTGCCTTGTTTTTGAGCGCTGCGTCCTGCCTCGTGATCCTAGCCGCCATCTGGTGGGAAAGCGGACTGCCGGAAGCGGCTGAAACAATGGGTAACGGTCCATCTGCAGCGCCCGCGCGGGTGATCGTCATCGACGCCGGCCACGGCGGCGCGGACGGCGGCGCGGTAGCGGATGACGGGACCACGGAGGCGGAGATCAATCTGGCTGTAGCGAAAAAGCTGGAGGCGGTCTTTGACCTCTTGGGCTGTGAGACCGTCATGGTGCGTCAGGAGGATGTGTCTGTTCACAGCGATGGTGTGGAGGGCCTTCGGAACCAAAAGGTGTCCGACATCCACAACCGGGTGGAGCTGGTCAACAGCACAGAGAACAGCATCCTGGTCAGTATCCACCAGAACAGCCTGCCCCAGGTGAAGAGCGTTCACGGGGCCCAGGTGTTCTACAATGCTGAGGATGGCGCTGCGGAGCTGGCGGCCATTGTCCAGCAGGCGTTGAATCGATCCATCAATCCGGGAAATGAGAAGCAGGAGAAGCCAATTGGCTCCTCCGTCTATCTGATGGCCCATATTGACACGCCGGGGATCCTGATAGAGTGTGGCTTCCTCTCCAACGCCCAGGAGACGCAGCAGTTGAAGGAGGATGCCTACCAGACCAGGCTGGCGCTGACCATTGCGGCGGGCTATTTGCAATACGAGACAACCGACAGTGAGGCGAGCGGAATCGACTATGAAGAATAAGAGCGTGTTTTTCTGCACAGAGTGCGGAAACGAGACACCGAAGTGGTCCGGGCGCTGCCCGGCCTGCGGGGCATGGAATACCATTGTGGAACAGCAGGGAAGCGCTGGGAAGGGAAAGAAGAGCACCTCCAGCAGCGGGAAAACCCCGTTTCACACTGTAAAGGCAATTCCTTTGACAGAAATTGAAACAACAGATGAGTTGCGCTTTTCTACCGGCATGAAGGAGCTGGACCGGGTACTGGGCGGCGGCGCAGTCAAGGGCTCTCTGGTGCTGGTGGGCGGCGCACCGGGGATTGGAAAAAGTACGCTGATGCTCCAGATCTGTCAGACCCTATGCGCTTTTTCCAAGGTACTGTATGTCTCCGGCGAGGAGTCGGTGGGGCAGCTGAAGATGCGTGCCCGGCGGCTGGGCGTGGCGGGGGAGAACCTCTATGTCCTCTCTGAGACCAATCTGGAGGACGTGCTGGCCTCGGTAGAGCAGGAGCAGCCGGATATTTTGATCGTGGACTCCATCCAGACCCTCTATAACAGCGATTTGGATTCCGCTCCCGGCAGCGTGGGGCAGGTAAAGGACTGCACCCTGAAGCTGATGGAGCTGGCGAAGGGGGAGGGGACTACCGTCTTTGTCATCGGCCATGTCAACAAGGAGGGTTCCATTGCCGGCCCCAAGGTGCTGGAGCACATGGTGGACTGTGTCCTGTATTTTGAGGGGGACCAGCATATGAGCTATCGGATCCTCCGGGCGGCCAAAAACCGTTTTGGCGCAACCAATGAAATCGGCGTCTTTGAGATGCAGGGGGATGGGCTGGCAGAGGTGGAGAATCCGTCGCAGATGCTGCTGTCCGGACGGCCCGAGGACACCCCCGGCACCTGTGTCACCTGTGTGATGGAGGGCAACCGGCCGGTGCTGGCGGAGATCCAGGCCCTGCTGGCGCCCAGCAGCTTTTCTGTGCCACGGCGGACCAGCAACGGGTTTGATTACAACCGGGCCGCCATGCTCATTGCGGTACTGGAAAAACGGGGAGGACTCAAGGTCTCCGCCTGTGACTCCTATATAAATATCATTGGCGGGCTGTATCTGGACGAGCCGGCGGCAGATCTGGCGGCGGTCCTGGCCCTGGCATCCAGTTATCTGGACAAGCCGATCAGCAGCGATCTGACGGCCATCGGCGAGGTCGGGCTGACGGGCGAGCTGCGCAGTGTGGATCAGCTGGGCCAGCGGCTGTCGGAGGTCCACCGGCTGGGATTTCACCGCTGCGTCATTCCGAAGCGCCACCGCCAGAAGCTTGGTGCGCTGGAGGGGCTGCAGCTTATCGAGGTCTCCAACATTGGCGAGGCCATTCGGGCCGTGCTTGGGAAATGACAGCGCGGTCTGAAAACAAGAGAGAGGAGGAAATGCGGGTCCGCATATAATTGAACAAAATAAAAATTTTGTTCAATTCAGGGGAGGGGAAATCAGACTCACGGCCATAAAAACCGCTTACAGCTGGTTTGACCTGGCTGTGCCGTTGATGGCGCTGTTGCGAAATGACTTCTCTAAGGATGCTCTGTGAGCTCTCTATGTGGACCTGGAATCGAATATGCTGGATTATCGTGCGGATTCTCCGCGGATCTTGATTGATTTCCTTTCATACCATGAGACGATCAAAGCACACTCCCAGAAAACCGTTGACGAATACTACCTGGATCTGCGAAACTTCTTCCGCTATATGAAGCAGGTTCGCGATCCGAGCCTCAAGGACAAGGAATTGGACGAAATTGATATCCGGGATGTGGACATTGACTTTGTCCGGACCATCACCCTGACGGATGTGTATGGCTATATGTCCTATCTTAGCCGGGATCGGGTCCTCCATCAGAACAGCCGCTACTCGGGCTACGGCCTGTCGGCGTCCTCCCGGGCGCGGAAAATCGCAACACTTCGTTCGTTTTTTAACTATCTTACCAGTAAGGCCCATCTGCTCCCAGAAAATCCAATCAAGGATATTGACTCCCCCAAGCTACAAAAATCATTGCCAAAATACTTGACTTTAGGGGAATCTTTGGAACTTCTGGATGCGGTGGATGGTAATCACCGGGAGCGGGATTACTGCATCCTGACGCTGTTTCTCAACTGCGGCCTGCGGATTTCAGAGCTCATCGGCATCAATTTGAATGACATTCAGGACGACGCTCTGCGCGTCTACGGCAAGGGCAACAAGGTACGCATCGTCTATCTCAACGACGCCTGCCAGGAGGCGCTGCGCAGTTATCTGGCTGTGCGCCGTCCCATCGCCGGCCGTGACGCCGGCGCATTGTTCCTCTCCAACCGGGATCAGCGCATCAGCCGCTCCAGCGTCCACGCCCTGGTGAAAAAATACTTGGCCCAGGCTGGCCTGGACAGCAGCCAATACTCCTCCCACAAGCTCCGCCACACGGCAGCGACACTGATGCTGCAAAACGGCGTGGATGTAAAGGCGGTGCAGGAGGTGCTGGGTCACGAGCATTTGAACACCACAGAGATCTATACCCACATCGACAACGAGGCCCTGCGGGTGGCGGCCAAGGCCAATCCCTTGGGGCGTGTCAAGCAGAAGGAAAAACCGTCAAAAGGCTGATCTACCGGAGGGGGCTGCCCGGCCGGTAGATGCCTGTGACGTGCAGATAGCGCACCTTTTGAAAGGGATAGGTGCTGAGGGGCCGGTTATCGCTGTCATAGCTGTGGGCGGCAACCAGGATCTGGGAGGGATCGGTGGGGTGATCGGCGGCCACCACCACCGGCGAGTGGGCAAACCGCACCCCATCAAAGGAGAGCTGAACAATGTCGCCGGGCATCATGTCTCCGATCCTGGCCTCAATGGCAACAGGACCAACGGACTGCTGGGCCCGGGTCAAAAACTGGTAAAGATAGGCTACGCCTGTCCAGGAGGGCGACTTCCGGTTGGCGTCGATATAGTACCAGCCGAAGTCCGGCGTGAAGTTCATAACGCCGCCTCCGGCATAGAGACACTGCGAGGCGAAATTGGTGCAGTCGCCGCCAATGTCCTCGTAGTCATAGAATTGCGGGTTGCGGCGATAGGCCCAGCGATGGGCATAGGCTACGGCCGCGGAGCGGTCATAGGGCTGCAAAGTAATCGGCATAGAAAAACAACCTCCGTTCTCACCATTGTATGAGAATGGAGGTCGTTGCTTGACAGGGGCCTCTCCCCTTTTATATGGGCTCCCCTCCCCTGTTATCCGTGTCCACCACCGTGCATAGCAGGCGGTTGCGGCAGCATGAACCAGAACAGCAGCTACCCATCCCATCGCAAAGCCGCTCACCAGGGTCTGGTTGATCGGAGCAACTGGTAAAATACCTACCGGAGCGCTCCATTCAGCAGTCCCCGGATACCGCTCCACATATGAGGAAACTCCCGGCGGATAACACCCCAGACCTCCTGGACGGAGATACCTGCATCTCTGGCAAAGGCGTAAGTTCCGACGGCCACATCCCCCACCGCCACATGGCCGACGGCCGAACCACCGATAGCCAGTCCGCCTGAGACAGCGCCGCCTCCTACAGAGAGCCACTGACTGACGGCCACACCTCCCAGAGCAAAGCCTCCCACCGCTATCCCGCCCAGGGAAAAAAGTCCCAGGCTCAGGCCCCCCAGAGCCAGCAGCAGCCCTACGCTGATCCCGCCCAGAGAGATGAGCCCCAGAGAGCAGCCGCCGATGGAAACGAGCCCCACAGCGGCGTTGCCGATGGCAATGATTCCCGTGGCTCGGGCAAAGCCATGGTGAGCGATGCGGATATGAACCAGCGGCAAGCCGAAGAGCTTTCTTTGGCTGACGTATTCATAGTAAGGCACATAGCGGGGATAGATATACCATCCATTGGGCGTGCTGTGGGGTGATGACGGGTTGCTCTGGGGGCCATCTCCCTGATGTTTCGAGAAATCTGGAGAAGTGCTGGCACCATTTACCAACGCATCCAGACTCAGATCAAATAATCTGGCCAGCTCTACCAATTTCTCCAGTTCCGGCGTAGTCTGGCCCAGTTCCCACTTGCTGACGGTCTGCCGGGTGACGCCCAGCCGCTGCCCCAGTTCCTCCTGGGACCAGTTCCGGCTCCGGCGCAGGGCCATAAGATTTTCCGAAAAATTCATATGGGGTTTCAACCTCTCTTTCCGGGAAACAGCTTAGCAGAAATCAGCGTTTTCGTCTACCAAATTCCGCTGGAAAGCTGTCAACCAAAGTTAACATGGCCGCATTTCCCGGGAAAGCGGAGCGGCAGACGTGAAAATGCCCACCCGGCGGCACCAGGTGGGCATTGTTCGCCAGAACACGTTCTGACAAGGGAAAACCATTTACAGAGCCTTGCCGTCGCAGCCCAGCACGTTGATGAGCTTGTGCTTCACCAGCTCCTTGATAGCGGCGCGAGCGGGCTTCAGATACTCACGGGGATCGAACTTGTCAGGATGCTCGGCCATGAACTGACGGATGGTGCCGGTCATAGCCAGACGCAGGTCGGAGTCAATGTTGATCTTGCAGACAGCGCTGCGGGCGGCCTGACGGAGCTGCTCCTCGGGGATACCCACGGCATCGGGCATCTTGCCGCCGTTCTCGTTGATCATCTTCACAAAGTTCTGGGGCACGGAAGAAGAGCCATGGAGAACGATGGGGAAGCCAGGCAGACGCTTGACGATTTCATCCAGAATGTCGAAACGCAGGGGAGGCGGAACCAGCTCGCCCTTCTCGTTGCGGGTGCACTGAGCGGCGGTGAACTTATAAGCGCCGTGGCTGGTGCCGATGGCGATGGCCAGGGAGTCGCAGCCGGTTTTCTCCACGAACTCCTGAACCTCCTCGGGGTGGGTGTAGTGGGACTCCTCGGCGGAGACCTTCACATCGTCCTCAATGCCGGCCAGAGCGCCCAGCTCGGCCTCTACCACCACGCCGTGGTCATGGGCATACTCCACAACCTTCTTGGTGATCTCAATGTTCTCCTGGAAGGGCTTGGAGGAGGCGTCGATCATCACGGAAGTGAAGCCGCCGTCGATGCAGGACTTGCAGGTCTCGAAGTCGGGGCCGTGGTCCAGGTGCAGGGCGATGGGGATATTGGGGCACTCGATCACAGCGGCCTCCACCAGCTTGACCAGATAGGTGTGGTTGGCATAGGCACGGGCACCCTTGGAAACCTGCAGAATCACAGGGGCGTTCACCTCGCTGGCAGCCTCAGTGATACCCTGAACGATCTCCATGTTGTTGACGTTGAAGGCGCCGATGGCGTACCCACCGTTATATGCCTTCGCAAACATTTCTTTTGTAGTTACAAGGGGCATAGTTCATATCCTCCCGTATTATAAAATGTACTTGTATTGTACTACTTTTTTTGTGAAAATGCAACTGTTTACAAAACTAAAAACTAATGATAAACTATAGAAAGATTTGTTGAATTGGAGGTAACCTACCAATGAAAGAACTCAAAGGAGCCTGCATCATCGGCCAGTCCGGCGGCCCCTCTTCTGTGATCAACTCCAGCGCTTACGGCGTGATCCGCACCGCCCTGGACAACCCCATGATCACCAAGGTCTACGGCGCCGAGCACGGCATCAAGGGCGTGCTCAACGACCGCCTGTTTGACATGGGCGAGGAGGACCCCAAGGAGCTGGAGCTGCTGAAGTTTACCCCCTCCTCCGCTCTGGGTTCCTGCCGCTACAAGATCGCCGATCCCGATGTGGACGACACCGACTACAAGCGCATCCTGGAGATCTTTAAGAAGTACGATGTCCGCTATTTCTTCTACAACGGCGGCAACGACTCCATGGACACCTGCAACAAGATCTCCAAATACATGATGAAGGTCGGCTATGAGTGCCGGGTCATGGGTGTGCCCAAGACCATCGACAACGACCTGTTCGGCACCGACCACTGCCCCGGCTTTGCCAGCGCCGCCAAGTATATCGCCACCTCCTGCATGGAGGTCTATAAGGATGCCCGTGTCTATGACACCGGCATGGTGGTTATTATGGAGATCATGGGCCGTCACGCCGGCTGGCTGACCGCCGCCGCCGCTCTGGCGGACTACGCCGGCGCAGGTCCCGACCTGATCTATCTCCCCGAGGTGGACTTCGACATGGACAAGTTCCTGGCCGATGTCAAGCGGGTCTACAACGAGAAGGGCAACTGCATGGTGGCCGTGTCCGAGGGTATCCACTATGCCGACGGTTCCTTCGTCTCCGAGGCCAAGACCTCCGCGACCGATGGGTTTGGCCACGCTCAGCTGGGCGGTCTGGCCGCTCTGCTGGCGGACCGTGTGAAGAAGGAGACCGGCGCCAAGGTCCGCGGCATTGAGCTGAGCCTGCTGCAGCGCTGCGCTGCCCATCTGGCCAGCAAGACCGACTACGAGGAGTCCTTCATGGCGGGCAAGGCCGCCGTCGAGAATGCTGTGGCTGGCCTTACCGACAAGATGGTGGGCTTCGAGTGCACTCGTGAGGGTGGAAAGTATGTCTGCCAGACCAAGCTGTTTGATCTGAAGGATGTTGCCAACACCGAGAAGAAGCTGCCTCTGGAATGGATCAATGCCGATCACAACGGGATCACGCAGGGCTTCATCGACTACTGCCTGCCCCTCATCCAGGGTGAGACGGAAATGGTGAAGGAGAACGGCCTGCCCCGCTTTGCCCGCTTGAAGAAGGTCCTGGCGAAGTAAGGCCTCTTCCCTGCTCGAACAAAACAAATCGAGAGCCGGTTCCCATGGGAACCGGCTCTTTGATTTTCGTTTGGCGGATGGGTTTTCAAGTCAATAAAGAGCGCTGGGAGCAGCATACCCTGTTCCCAGCGCCTTCTTGTTTTGGTGGTGGATGAACGGCAGCCTGCCTCACTCCAGCATGGATGCAAAGTCATCCTCCGTAATCACCGGGATCCCCAAGTCGTTGGCCTTTTTCAGCTTGCTGCCGGCGTTCTCACCGGCCACCACATAGGTGGTTTTCTTGCTGACGGACCCGCTGGCTTTGCCTCCTCTCGCCTCGATCAAGGCGGTGGCCTCGTCCCGGGTAAAACGTTCCAAAGCGCCGGTCAGGACAAAGGTCATCCCTGCAAAGCGGTCGTCCACCTGTTCCGCCGCACTCTCCATGGAGACGCCTGCGTCTTTGAGCCGGCCGATCAGATGTTTCGACTGGGGGCTGTCCAGCCAGTCCCGGATGAATTGGGCCGTGATCGCTCCAATATCGTCAATTTCCGTCAGCTCCTCCACGCTGGCGGCAGCCAGGGCCTCAAAGGTCTTGAAATGTCCCCCCAGCACTTTTCCTGCCTTCTGCCCCACCTGACGGATGCCAAGTGCATACAGCAGCCGCTCCAGCCCCCGGGTTTTGGAGGCTTCGATGGCCGCCATGGCGTTGGCAGCGGACTTCTCCCCCATCCGATCCAAGCCGGCCAACTCTTCCGCTGTCAGGAAATACAGGTCCGCTGCATTTTGAACCAAGCCGCGGTCAATGAGCTGCTGCATGACGGCGGGTCCCATCCCTTCAATATCCATGGCATCCCGGCTGGCAAAGTGGGTGATATTGCGCAGCAGCTGGGCCGGGCACTCCGCCCCGGTGCAGCGGATCGCCGCGCCGTCCGGATCCCGGGATACCGGCGCGCCGCACACCGGACAGGTATCCGGAAGATGATAGGGCACCGTCCCCTCCGGTCGCCGGTCCCGCAGGACCTCCACGACCTCGGGGATGATCTCGCCGGCCTTTTGGATCACCACTGTGTCCCCGATGCGGATGTCCTTCTCATCAATGAAATCCTGGTTGTGGAGGGTTGCAGTGGTGACCGTTGTCCCAGCCAGCCGCACCGGCTCCACAATGACCTTGGGGGTCAAAACGCCGGTGCGCCCCACCTGGATAACAATTTCCTTTACCACCGACGGCTTACGCTCCGGCGGATACTTAAATGCAATGGCCCATCGGGGACACTTGGCGGTACTTCCTGCTATTTCACGCTGTGACAAGGAATTTACCTTCACAACTGCCCCGTCGATCTCAAAGGGGAATTCCTCGCGGACATCATTCAGACGACGGATTTCCTGCCCAAGCTCCTCTGGTGTCCGCAGAAGCTTGTTGGGAATCACCTTGAATTTTTGCTCACGCAGATAGTCCAAGGTCTCCTGGTGCGTGGCAAAATCCCGCCCCTCGGACAGCTGGAGATTAAACACGCAGATATCCAGCCGTCTGGCCGCACAGACCTTGGGATCCAGCTGCCGCAGAGAGCCGGCTGCGGCGTTGCGGGGATTGGCCATCAGGCTCTCTCCGCGGAGTTCCCGCTGGGCGTTGAGCTCCTCAAAGACAGACTTTGCCATATAGACCTCTCCCCGGACAATGAGGTGGGGCAGTTTTTCCGGAAGTGCCATGGGGATGGAGCGGATCGTGCGCAGATTCTCCGTCACATCTTCTCCGGTCCGGCCATCCCCCCGGGTAGCACCCCGGACAAATACCCCGTCCCGATACTCCAGGGCCACAGACAAGCCGTCCGCTTTGGGTTCCACGCTGTAGGCCACATCCTCCCCCAGCATCTCTGCCATCCGGCGGCAGAAATCTTCCACTTCCTCCTGGTCGAATACATCCTGCAGACTCTCCAGAGGGACCGGATGGCTGTAGGGCTGAAAAGCGCTGATGGGCGCCCCCCCCACCCGCTGCGTGGGGGAATCCGGCGTGATCTCCTCCGGATGCTGCGCCTCCAATTCCTCCAGGCGGCGCAGCATCCGGTCATATTCATAGTCCGGGATGGTCGGCGCGTCCAGCACATAGTAGAGATAGCCGTGATGATTCAGCTGCTGACGCAGCTCCTGCATCTCCTGGCGGTAATCCATAGCTTCCTCCTTGGTGATATCCTGCCGGCTCCAGCTGCTTTTCAGGGTCCGGCATTGTTCATAACATAGTCCTCCGCCTCCTCGTAGGAGCCATTAAAATGGACATAGCTGTCCGGAACGGTACCCACGATAATGGTTTCCGCCACAGAGAAGGTATTGGACACTTTTGTATAGGCTTTCACGCCCGGCAGCAGGATGCTGACAGACACATCCACTGTCAGCATGATGCGGTGTTTGGTCTGGTTGATCCCCGCCTCGGTAAATTCATTTTCGAAGTGGGCGGTGGAGCTGCCCACAAACTGCATCCGAATCCGGAGACTGGGCCCACGGCCCGCCAGAAGGGCGACGCCGCTGAGTGTCCCGATTGGGATGGCAAGCTCTGCGGTAGATACCTCCGACATCCGCGCCAGCACATCTGAGACGATTTGCGACTGCAGTCGGTTAAACTCCGCCATGTCAGTCTGGAGGGCTGTAATCTTTCCCTCGTTGTCCTTTTCAAAATGAATCAGGCTGTCATATTGGATCTCACCGCTGTTTACCGTGTCGTTGACCGCAGCAGTGACGACCCGGTTCACCGTGTTGGATACCCGGGTGACCGCCAGGCTGGACAGTGTGTTCTTCAAATGAAAGGCCAGGACCAGACAAAAGGCCACCAACGCCACGCCCAATAGCAGACAGAGCAGCTTTGCCCGCTGCCCGCGGGTCATCGGCGGACGGTAGGAATAATATCGCCGCATTTGCTACCACCCCAGCAGATGGTATGAGGCGACGGCTTATCCCTATGCCAGGTGATTGACCTGCTCCTTGAAATATTTTCCCTTCTCCATGAAGTTGGGGAACCGATCAAAGGAGGTACTGGCAGGCGACATGACCACCACATCCCCCTCGTTGGCTACAGCAGCCGCATGGCGGACCGCTTCGGCCCAATCCGAGACCTCTGCGATCGGAAGGCCCTGATAGTTCTCCGCCTGCTCCACGCTCTCCCGGATGACTTTGGCTGTGGCGCCGCAGAGGATCAGGTATTTCACATGGTCGTTAATCAGGGGCCCCAGGTCTTTGTAGGAGACGCCCTTGTCCTTTCCGCCGGCCAGCAGGATGATTTTCTGGTCAAAGGAATGGAGGCAGGCGGCCGTGCGGCTGGGGCTGCTGGCAATGGCGTCGTTGAACCAGCGGACGCCATGCAGTTCCCGGACAAACTCGATCCGGTGCTCCACTCCGCCAAAGTTGCGGGCAAAGATCCGGATCGCCTCGTCCTCCACCAAACCATCTACCGCAGCAATAGCGGCCATGTAGTTCTCCACGTTGTGGATGCCGGGCAGACGGATATCCGAGAGGGGCAGAACCATCCGGACGCCGGCATCATTGCGCATCCAGATAGCCTTCTCCCAAAGGAAGGCGCCCAGGGACGGGTCCTCTTTCCTTGTAAAGTAAAATACCTTGCTGGCGGCCTTTTGGGCGAGCTCCCGGGTGATTGCATTGTCCCCGTTGCACACCAGCTTGTCCATGGGGGACTGGAATTGAAAGATCCGCTCTTTGGCCGCCACATATTCCGCCATATCCGTGTGTACATCCAGATGGTTGGGAGCCAGATTGGTTAAAACGGCGATCTGGGGGCTGCGCTCCATGGTCATAAGCTGAAACGAACTCAATTCCAGTACTGCCACACCGTCAGCGGACATAGTATCCGCCTCTGCCAGAAGCGGATGGCCGATGTTGCCGCCCAGATACACATTCCGTCCAGCCGCTGTCAGGAGCTGGGCGATGATGGTGGTCGTGGTGGTCTTTCCGTCGCTTCCCGTAACACCGATGATGGGACAGGGGCAGACCTCAAAAAACACCTCCATCTCCGAGGTGATCTGACTGCCGCGGGCCTTCGCCTTCTCCAGATATTTGGGATGGAGGCCTGGGGTGCGGAAGATGATGTCCTGATCCAAATGGTCCAGATAGTCTGCGCCCAGTACCAGACGGCATCCCTTTCCCTCCAGATCGGTTAAAAGCGCTTCGTCAAATTGACTGCGTTCCCTCTTGTCACAGGCAGTCACGGCAAAGCCGGCATCCAGCAGCAGCTCGATCAGCGGCGTATTGCTGACGCCGATGCCAATGACACCGATGGTTTTTCCTTGGATGGATTCCAAATAGGTCTTCAGGCTCATAAGATAGCCTCCTTTTCGCGCAGGTTAAGCGGGCGGCAAAGAGTGCCCAGGGGTCAAATGGGAATTTCATATATTATATGCCAAACCTGTAAAAATGGCAACTGTCCTTGACAATCCTCCGCTGTTTTTGTAAAATAACGCTTGTGAGTAGAACAGACAGCCGCGGGCCGGCACCGAAAGGTCCGGTCTGAGGAAAGTCCGGGCTCCACAGGGCAAGGATAACGGGTAACACCCGCCGGGGGCGACCCTAGGACCAGTGCAACAGAGAGATACCGCCACATCACCGCAGGCTCCATGTTTTTTGCTGTCAATGGAGGGCAGCGTAAAGCTTGCGCCGCTGACACAGCCGGCAAAGAATGTGGAGCCTGCGGCGGCGTGGTAAGGGTGGAAAAGTGAGGTAAGAGCTCACTCGGTGACGGGAGACCGCTCGCCGCTGTAAACTCTATCCGGAGCAACACCGTGGGAGGACATAAAGGCTTGCCCGGCTGTCCTCAGGAGGTGGCTGGAGCGCGTCGGCAACGGCGCGCCAAGATAGATGGCTGTCAAATACAGAACCCGGCTTACAGTTTTGCTCATGGCATATGAGGAGGGGCGCCTAGCGGGCGCCCCTCCCCTTTTTTCTGTTTGTGCCACAAAACAAAAATGAGAGGTATTAAGTGTTCCAATCAAGTTTGCTTTTTATGTCAGGTAAACATCTTACTCGTCCTGATCCCAGTTGTGGTACACGTTCTGGATATCGTCGTTGTCCTCCATGAGCTCGATCATCTTTGTCATGTTTTTGATGTCGTCCTCATTGGTGAGCTTCACATAGTTCTGGGGAACCATCTCGATCGCGGCAGAGGCGAACACATACCCCTTCTCCTCCAGCGCCTTGGTGACCGCGTTGAAGTCATCCGGCGCTGTGGTAATCTCAAAGACCGGGCCGTCGGCCTCCACATCCTCTGCGCCGGCGTCCAGGGCATCCATCATCACTGTTTCTTCATCCAGATCGCCGTCCTCATTATCGATGACGATGACTCCCTTGCGGTCAAAGGACCAGGACACACAGCCGCTGGCGCCCATATTTCCGCCGTATTTGTCAAACAGGTGACGGACCTCCGGCGCAGTACGGTTGCGGTTGTCGGTAAGCGCCTCCACAATGACCGCTACGCCATTGGGGCCATATCCTTCATAGACCACATTTTCAAAGTTATCCGTATTGCCGGCCCCCAGGGCCTTGTCAATCGTGCGCTTGATGTTGTCATTGGGCATATTGGCTGCCTTGGCCTCGGCGATGACGGTAGCCAGCCGGGAGTTATTGTTGGGATCGCCGCTGCCGCCTTCTTTAACGGCCACGATCATTTTACGGGCGATCTTGGTGAAGATCTGGGAACGCTTGGCGTCGGCAGCGCCCTTGGTTTTTTGAATATTATGCCATTTGGAATGTCCAGACATTGTTTATTCTCCTTCAAAATCAATGAAATAAATAGTATTACGAAATATATTGGATGACCTCTTTGTGCTGATGGGATTTTTCAATGTGGAGCTCCGGGAATTTCTGCCGCAAGGCATCCATCAAAACGTGGCAGACCACATCCTCTGTAGGAAAATGACCAGCATCAATTAAAGTGAGCCCTAAATCCAGTGCATCGAGAAATTGATTATACTTCAAATCGGCCGTTACAAATGTGTCGCAGCCGCAAGCCACTGCTTCTGTAAAGAAATCGCCGCATGCACCGCCACCGACGGCAACGCGGTAAACGGGTTTTCCACCATTGACAAACCGCAGCCCGTTGGCCCGAAGCGATGCCTTCACACGTTGAAGGAACTCGTTCAGCGGCATCGCACTGGGTAATGTCCCAATGCGTTCAATGCCGTCTTCTTTCGCAGGCTCCGCCCCAATCAAACCTAAAGCAGTGGCGAGCGCATCGTTTACGCCACCTTTTGCTGCGTCCAAATTAGTATGCATGCAAATTGCCGCGATATGGTTTTGTACCAGGGAGAGCAGCAGGCGCCCTTGAGGATTGTCGTCACAGATGGATTGCACTGGATGCCATGCACAATTCATCACTGGATGGTGGGCAACAATTAAATCACACCCCTGTTCCCGGGCCTCTGCAGCAACTCGGCCCGTAATATCCAGGGATACCATGACCCGTTTTACAGGACGCTGAGCCTCCCCTACCAAAAGCCCTACATTATCCCAACTCTGGGCCAAAGATTTTGGTGCCAATCCGAACAGAAACTGCTCAATCTCCCGTACGGTTGTCACAGCGTTCCCTCCTTTTCTTTCAGTGCTCGCAGTGCCTCCTCTAAAGCATATAGCCGGGCGCCAGGCTCTCTTGTATTGCGCAGGCCATCGGAGGCCAGTTGCAGACGACGGCACCAATCCTGCAAATAATCTCGGAATAGCGGGCACTCCACCTTAGAAAAACCATAATAACGTTCTCCAGGGCTTGGTGGATCCATCTGCCCTCCGGTCGCCCGCAGAATTGGATAGATATGCCCCTTATCCAATACCAGTTGTTCCTCCAGAATCCGATAGTGGTGGGCGGCAAGCCACGGCCGCAGGAATTCCGCCCTGCTCATGGGCTGTAAAAGCAGCTCTTTTTCATGGCACCACGGGACAGCGTCCAGAATGGCAGCTATGGTTTCTCCGCCCATTCCGGCAATTACCACAGTATCGACCTCTTGAGGAGAAACTTCTGCCAAGCCATCACAAAGACGAAATGAGATCTGATGTTCCCGTCCCCATTCCCTTGCTGTACGTTTTCCGTGTTCTAAGGGGCCTGGGCGAATGTCAGTAGCAATGGCGCATGAAATCCGGTTGCGCTGCAATAAATAGATGGGAAGATACCCGTGGTCAGTTCCGACATCTGCAATCCGGCTCCCTTGCGGAACCAAGTCAGCGATTGCCTGCAGCCTGGGCTGCAGGGTCAACTGCATCTGCGCCATATATGCCCTCCAATTTTGAGAGATAAGCGGTAATAGTATATAACTTGAAAAGAAATCCGTCAAGACTGTTGACAGATTTGAAGAAATGGTTTATGATAAGGACTGTTCGAGCTAGGACGCAGCTTTTGGCTCGATTGTGAAATCATGAGGCTGATATTGTCCATTGCTAAGGTTTATCTCGTGTGTCCGCTATGCGGTTCACATCCTCTGTATTTCATCTGTGATGATGGACGGTAACTGTTTGGTCGGGTATCCGGGTCAAATATGGGCCCATAGCTCAGTTGGGAGAGCAAAGGCAACATAACACGGGCCCAGGCACTCCAACAGATTGCACAATCTAAGTAGGCAAGATTTATTCAAACTAAACAAAGACGGGCTCGTAGCTCAGTTGGGAGAGCGTTCGGTTCGCATCCGAGAGGTCGAGGGTTCGAATCCCTTCGAGTCCA
>CAJFQQ010000011.1 GCA_904419145.1 uncultured Oscillospiraceae bacterium
GCCAGGCATGGGACATATCTCACCTGTCACCATCGTCCAGGAGGCAAAACAGCATCCGGACAAGGTGTTCCATGCCAATGTTATCAGTGACGGTGACCCCTTGGAGATTTACACCAGTCGGGACGGGGAAGTGATCTTCAAAAAGTATTCCCTGATGGGCGGGCTGGAGGATTTTGCCGCCCAGTTCTGCGAGACATTGAGCAAGAGCACCGGCAATCTGGTGGCGGTCAGCGACCGGGATTCCATCATCGCCGTGGCCGGCGGCGGCAGGCGCGACCTGCTGGGAAAGCATCTGAGCGCGGACATGGAGCAGATCATGGAGGAGCGGAAAATTTATCAGTTCCGTGCCGGGGACCGGGCCCTTTTTGTTACAGACACCGCCGACAAGTATACCGCCGCCGTGGCCGCCCCCATCATCTCCGAGGGGGACGCCCTGGGCCTGGTGCTCTTCGTGGGTGAGGGCGACGGCAAGGTCACCGGCGACACCGAGTATAAGCTGGCTCAGACCATTGCCGCTTTCCTGGGAAGGCATATGGAGGGCTGACTGCCATAAAAAAGGAACAGCGGCGCTCTGCGCCGCTGTTCTCGTTTTGTCCTTTTGCTGTGATCCCGCTTCCAGCCATTTCACTGCCAGATGCACGCCCGGGTGATCTCCTCCACGGAGTGGACGCCGCACATGGACATGGCGTCCGCCAGCTCCGCCCGGAGCTTCTCGGCATAGACCACAACGCCCTCTGCGCCGCCGCCATACACCGCAGTGACAAAGGGGCGGCCGATCAGAACGCCGTCTGCGCCCAGTGCCAAGGCCTTAAAGATATCCATTCCCGCGCGGATACCGCCATCCACCAGCACCGTCATGTCATGGCCGACCGCATCGGCAATGGCCGGCAGCACCTCCGCTGTGGCGGGGCACTGGTCCAGCACACGGCCGCCGTGGTTGGATACGACGATGGCCGCCGCGCCGGCCTCCGCCGCCTTCTCCGCGCCCCGGACCGTCATGATGCCCTTTAAGATGAAGGGCCGTCCAGCATAGTCGATGATCTCCCGCAGCTCCGCCACGGTCTTGCTGCCCGCGGGCGGCGTACGGCCCTGGAGGAAGGGCAGCCCCGCGGCATCAATATCCATGGCCACCGCCACAGGGTCCGTATCCCGGACCAGATCCAGCTTTTCCATCAAAGTATCCCGGTCCCATGGTTTCACCGTGGGGATCCCGGCGCCGCTGGCGGCGATCACCGCACAGGCGGACCGGAAGACCTGGGCATCCACGCCGTCGCCGGTAAAGGCGGCAAATCCGTTTTCCGCGCAGGCGGGCACCAGGATATTGTTGTACTCCAAGTCATCATATTTGTCCCCATAGTGGAGCTTTACTGCTCCCACGGGGGCCGCGAAAAACGGCACGGAAAACCGCCTGCCGAACAGGGTGACCGACGTGTCCGCCGCCTTGTTTTCGCAGATGGTATCCATGTTGACGCAGATCTCCTGCCACTTCTGATAATTGCGGATGGCGCCGGTGCCAAGGCCCTTGGCGCCGGGACCGGGCATGGTGTTTTTACAGGCCAGGCCGTTGCACACGGGGCACGCCTTGCAGTAGGGGCCGATACAGGTGCGCGCGCTGGCCAGAACCTCCTGATATGTCATGGGGATCTCCTCCTTTTCCCAGATCAGATTGTTTCCCTATTGTACAAAATCTCTGTCCGCTTTGCAAGCAATGGAAAAATTTTCTCAAATCCATTGGAACATCTCCGCTCCGGCTGCGTCCTGTATGGTAGAACCCTCTGTGTCACAGAGGAGCAAGGAGGAAGAGATACGATGAAAAGAACGGGATGCCTGGGGCTTCTGCTGGCCCTGATGCTGCTGCTCACCGCCTGCAGCAGCGGCGCGGGGGACAGCAGCGCCGGCTCTGACTACGGCAATGTGGACACTGCCGGCGACAGCTGGGAGATGCAGGGCGCTGAAACCGCCGGCGGCGAGACCGGCACGGTCTCTCCCACTGCCGCCAACCCCTCCGGAGACAAGATGATCTACACGGCAAATCTGATCGTGGAGACCACCAGCTTTGACAGCGCCGCTCAGGCCCTGGCCCAGGCCACAGAGGCCCTGAGCGGATACTTTGAGGATCAGCACACTACCAACACCGGCAGCTATCGCTACGCCAGCTACACCGTTCGTATTCCGGCGGAACACTTCCAGGAGTTTCTCAGCCAGGTGGGGCAGATCTGCCACGTGCTGGACAGCAGTCAAAACGCCGAGGACGTCAGTGAGGCCTACTACGACATCGAGGCCCGCCTCACCACCCAGCGGACCAAGCTGGAGCGGCTCCAGGCCCTTCTGGGTCAGGCGGAGGATATGACCGATATCATTACCATCGAATCGGCCATCAGCGAGACAGAGCTGGAGATCGAGCGGCTCACCGGGAGCCTCCGGGACTACGACAGCCGCATCCAATACGCCACAGTCACCATCTCCCTCAGCGAGGTGGCCCGGCTCTCCAACACGGAGGAGCCTGCCGTTACCTTCGGTGCACGGCTGGGAAACGCCTTTCTCAGCGCCTGCCGGGGCTTTGTCGACTTCCTGGAGAACTTGGCGGTGTTCCTGGCCCGCAGTTGGATCATCCTGTTGATCCTGGCAGGCGGGACGGCGGCAGCCGTCGTCATCCTGCGCCGGCGGAAGGGGAAAAATCATGACGGCGGCGACAGCAGCAAGGCTTGACTGCCCCCGGCCTCTGTGTGGTATACTAGCGGTATCAGACCATCCAGCGAGGAAAGGAGTATGATACAATGATCATTACATGGCTGGGCCACTCCTGTTTTGCCCTGGAGAGCGGCGGATACCGGGTTGTGATAGACCCCTACCAGGGGGTGGAGGGCCTGCCGGACACCTCCACCGAGGCCAACGCCGTCTATTGCAGCCACCAGCACGGCGACCACGCCTATACCCAGGGCGTCCGCATCACAGAGAAAGCCCCCTCCCCCTTCTCTGTCCGTGAGGTAGCCACCTGCCACGACGACCAGGGCGGCAGCCTCCGGGGGCCCAACACGGTTCGCTGCTTTACCGCCGAGGGGCTCACGGTGGCACACTTGGGGGATCTGGGCCACCGGCTGACGGCGGCACAGGTGGAGGCCATCGGCCCCTGCGACGCCCTGCTCCTTCCCGTGGGCGGCTACTACACCATCGACGCGCCCACCGCCAAGGCGGTGGCGGAGCAGCTCCGTCCCCGGGTCATTATCCCCATGCACTACCGCTTTGGCACCCACGGTCTGCCGGTGATCGGCACGGTGGAGGACTTCACCTCCCTCTATCCGCCCCAGCAGGTCCACGTATACGACACCAGCACCTTCTCGCTCACCGCGGACACCGCGCCCCAGGTGGCTGTGCTGGCCTACGGAAAATAACCTCCCACTGTATAGGACGGCCCTCCATTGGCGTATACTTGAAAAAACGCCGATGGAGGGCTGATACCATGTATAAGAGACTGCGCCGGTGGGAGATCGCCGGCTTTCTCCTGACCGGCATCGCCGGCCCCCTGCTCCACTTCACTTACCGCTGGAGCGGGGAGAACCGGATCGTCGCCGCTTTCTCTGCCGTCAATGAGTCCACCTGGGAACATATGAAGCTGCTCTTTGTGCCGGTGTTTCTCTTCTCCCTGGTGGAGATGGTTGTCCTGACGGGGCGGTACCGGAATCTTCTGGCCGCGAAACTGACGGCCACTCTGCTGGGGCTCGCGGCGATCCCCGTCCTGTTCTATACGTATACCGGCATCTGGGGCCGGAGCAGCATGGCCGCAGATATCGCCATCTTCTATATTGCCGCCGCCCTGGTCTACTGGTGCGGATACAAATTTCTGGAGAAGGGGCGGCTGGGAGGCGGCGCCCTGCAGATCGCCAGCCTGCTGATCCTGTGGGGCCTTGCTTTCCTGATGGTCTGGTTCACCTATGTCCCGCCCCACATCGCCCTGTTTCAGGACCCGGTCACCGGGCTGTACGGCATCCCATAAAAAAGCCCCGCTGTGGATGCACAGCGGGGCTTTTCCAGTTACAGGTCCTTCAAGATCTCAGCGCGCTTGGCCTCGTACTCCTCCTTGGTAATGAGCCCCCGGTCGTAGAGGCTCCGGGCTTCCTCCAGCCGCTGCTCCACCGAGGGCTGGCCGCCCGCTGGCTGTCCGTCATCCTCCATCACGATCTCATGGCTGGCAACCCCTTTCTTGCCAAAGGCGTTGATGCCATTGGTCACCGTGATGGCTACAGCGATGAGCGTCCAGAAGATGCCGAAGGGGCCAAAGGTCGGAATCACCACAAACAGGCCAATGCCCACAAAGATGAGCCCTGTCACAAATCCCATGGTGGACTGGGTCTTTCCCGGCTTCACTTTGATATTACGTCTCATGCGGGTATCTCCTTTCTGTCCGCCTCCGGCGGGCCGGGGCGGTCGGAATGATCCAGGCAGCCCTGCTTTCCCCCACTCTGTCAGTTTTTCAAGCTCTGAAGCGGCGCAGGGATCCGGCCGCCCCGGGCAATAAAGCCTGCACTGGAGGCGGCGTGGACCGGCATCACCGGGGCACTGCCCAGAAGTCCCCCCATCTCCATCATATCCCCCACCTTGGCGCCGGGCACCGGGATGATGCGCACGGCGGTGGTCTTACTATTCACCATCCCCACCGCCGCCTCGTCGGCAATGATGGCGCTGATGGTGTCGGCGCTGGTATCCCCGGGGACCGCGATCATATCAAGGCCCACAGAGCAGACGCAGGTCATGGCCTCCAGCTTGTCGATGGTCAGCGTCCCCTCCAGGGCCGCTGCGATCATGCCCTCGTCCTCACTGACGGGGATGAAGGCGCCGGAGAGGCCGCCCACATGGCCGCTGGCCATGACGCCGCCCTTTTTCACCGCGTCGTTGAGCAGGGCCAGGGCAGCGGTGGTGCCGTGGGTGCCGCAGACCTCCAGCCCCATTTCCTCCAGGATCCGGGCCACGCTGTCCCCAATGGCCGGGGTGGGCGCCAGGGACAGATCCACGATCCCGAAGGGCACCCCCAGGCGGCTGCTGGCCTCCCGGGCCACCAGCTGGCCCATGCGGGTCACCTGGAAGGCGGTCTTTTTCACCGTCTCCGCCACCACGTCAAAGGGCGCGCCCTTCACCCCCTGGAGGGCGTGATAGACCACGCCGGGTCCGGAGACGCCCACGTTGATGACGCACTCCCCCTCCCCGACGCCGTGGAAGGCGCCAGCCATGAAGGGGTTGTCCTCCACTGCGTTGCAGAACACCACCAGCTTGGCGCAGCCAAGGCCCTGGCTGTCCCGGGTCCGCTCCGATGTGGCCTTGATGATCCGGCCCATCTCCGCCACCGCGTCCATGTTGATCCCCGCCCGGGTGGAGCCGATATTCACCGAGGAGCAGACAAACTCCGTCTGGGCCAGTGCCTCGGGAATGGCGGCGATGAGCTTTCGGTCGCCGGTGGTGAAGCCCTTCTGCACCAGGGCGGAAAAGCCGCCGATGAAATTCACGCCGCAGGTCTTGGCCGCGCTGTCCATGGCCACGGCAAAGGGCACGTAGTCCTCCGTCTCACAGGACTCCGCCACCATGGACATGGGGGTCACGGAAATGCGCTTATTCACGATGGGGATGCCGAGCTCCCGCTCGATGTCCTCCCCGGTTTTGACCAGGTTCTCCGCCTTTTTGCAGATCTTGTCATAAATCTTCTCACAGCATCGCCTGGCATCCGGATGGCCGCAGTCCCGCAGGGAGATCCCCATGGTGATGGTGCGGATATCCAGGTGCTGCTTGTCGATCATTTCAATGGTTTCCAGGATATTCTTCTGATTGAGCATAGCTAGGCCTCATTTCTTTTATGGTTGGGGGCTCACCGTGCAATTCCCCGCCGCGCGGATCGGATTTTGCCGCGCAAAATCTGCGCACAAGCTGTAACTGTGTTACAGTTTGTGCATGGCGTCAAAGATGTCCTCCCGCTGGACCCGGATGGACAGATGGCGCTCCGCACCATAGTCGCTCATCTGCTTCACCAGCTCCCCGAACTCCACTGTGGCCTGGGAGGGGTCCACCACCATGGTCATGGTGAAGTACCCCTGGAGGACGGTCTGGCTGATATCCAGAATATTGATGTTGTAGTGGGACAGGCGGGTGCACACGCCGCCGATGATGCCCACGGTATCCTTGCCGGTGACGGTTACGATGGCTCTCATAGTCGTTTTCTCCTTCTGTTTCTGCGGCGGAGTGCCGCCGCGTGTTTATTTCAATTCATCCAGGGTCAGGCCGAAGGCCGCGCCGAAGTGCTTCAGGAAGTAACCCACCTCCGGCAGCTCCATCCGCTCCAGCGCCGCCAGGGTCTCCTGGGCGGCCTGGGAGAACTCCCCGTTGCCGGCCTCCACTTCCTCCATGCACTTGATGTAGGCGGCCAGCTTGTCCGCCGCCTTCACCAGCCGGTGGATCTCCTCCCCCTCGCCGTGGAGCAGGGGAGCGTAGGCGCCCTGCATCTCCTCCGGCAGCATGCCCAGAAGCTTGTCCGCCGCCACGCTCTCCACCTGGCGGTAGGCCTCCAGGATAGCGGGATTATAATATTTGATGGGGGTGGGCAGGTCCCCGGTAAAGATCTCCGTAGCGTCGTGGAACAGGGCCGCCGCGGCACAGGCGTTGGGGTCGCAGTCCTCCCCGAACACATCCCGCCGGATGACCCCCAGGGCGTGGGCCAGCACCGCCACCATGTGGCTGTGCTCCTGGATGTTCTCCGTTACCGTGCTGCGCATCAGCGACCAGCGGTCGATATACTTCATCCGAGAGATATAGGCAAAAAAGTTATACATCCGTCTCCTCCAGCTCTCCCACCAGCAGAGTCCCCTGCACGCCGGTGATTTTGGTCCGCCGCACCTGGTTATGCAAGTTCTGTCCCTTTGCACCCACCAGGATATAATTGGGGGCATGGCCGGTCCAGAGGCCCTCCGCCTCCTGCTCATAGAGCACGGGATAGGTCTCCCCCACGCAGCCGCTGAGATAGCGCCGGTTCAGCGCCGCCGCCACCTCCGCTGCCCGGGCGGAGCGCTCCTCCTTCACCGCCTTCGGCACCTGCTCCATCTTCGCCGCCGGGGTCCCGGTGCGGATGGAGTAGGGGAAAATATGCATCTCCGCAAAGCCGCAGGCGCGGACAAACTCCAGGGTCTGCGCAAACTCCGCCTCCGTCTCCCCGGGGAACCCCACGATCAGGTCCGTGGTGACGGCGGGGCGGGGAAAGTATACGTTGAGTAATTCAACGCTTTTTTTATACCGATCGGTGTCATATTTTCGATTCATCCGGCGCAGCGTGTCGTCACAGCCGGACTGCATGGACAGGTGGAAGTGGGGGCACAGCCCCGGCAGCGCCGCCGCCCGGCGGCAGAAATCCTCCGTGATGGTCCGGGGCTCCAGGCTGCCCAGGCGGATGCGCATCTCCCCCGCCTGAGCGCTGACCGCCTCCAGCAGGTCGATGAGGCTCTCCCCGGTTTTCAGGTCCTGGCCCCAGGAGGAGATCTCAATGCCTGTGAGAACGATCTCCTTGTACCCCTCGTTTCGCAGCAGTGCCGTCTGTTCCGCCGCATCCTGGATGGACAGGGAGCGGACAGGCCCCCGGGCATAGGGGATGATGCAGTAGGAGCAGAAGTTGACGCAGCCGTCCTCCACCTTCAGCATGGCCCGGGTGCGCTTTGCCATCCCCCCGGCGGGCAGTACCTCAAAGGAGCGGCGCCGCATGGCCTGATCCACCGCCAGCACCGGCTCCTTCTCCCGCACCGCGTGCTCCAGCAGATCCAGGAACGCCATCCGGTCTCCGGTGCCGGAGATGAGGTCCACGTCCAGGTCCCGAATCTGCTCCGGCTTGGTCTGGGCGTAGCACCCGCACACCGCCACCACCGCCCCGGGGCTCTGACGCCGGGCCCGGCGGATCATCTGCCGGGATTTCTTGTCGCTGACCGCAGTGACCGTGCAAGTATTCACCACATAGGCGTCCGCCTGGTCCTCAAAGTCCACCAGGGTATGGCCCCTGGCCGTCAGCTCCTGTTCCATGGCCTGGGTCTCATACTGGTTGACCTTGCACCCCAGGGTATAAATCGCAATCTTCAGTCCCGGCGCCCCCCTTGCCTTTTACACGGATTCCCGCTATAATAGGAATCCACTGAACACCTATTATATATGGAAAAGCGGGGCCTGACAAGGGCAAAGTCCCACGATTTTCCCCCGACCACAGGGGCCCCGTATTTGAGAGGAAGCGATCCCATGCTGCACTATCTGGACTATGCTGCCACCACCCCGGTGCCCCGCGCCGTGGCGGAGGCCATGGTGGAAGCTCTGACGGAGGGGTTTGGCAACCCCTCCTCCCAGTATGACCTGGGCCGGTCGGCCAAGGCTGCCCTGGAGGCCCACCGCCGCACCATTGCCGCCGCCCTGGGCTGTCCGCCGGAGCGGCTCTTCTTCACCTCCTGCGGTACGGAGGGGGACAACTGGGCCATCCGCGCTGCCCTGTGGCAAAACCGCCGTCTGGGCAAGCACATCATCACCACCGCCGTGGAGCACAGCGCCGTACTCCAGTGCATGAAGGATCTGGAGCAGCAGGGGTATACCGTCACCTATCTGAAACCTGACGGGCAAAACCGCATCACCGCAAGCCAGGTGGCGGAGGCCCTGCGGCCGGACACCGCCCTGGTGTCCATGATGCTGGTGAATAACGAGACCGGCACCCGCTACCCGGTGGAGGAGGTGGCCGCCCTGCTCAGAGGCCGGGACACCCTCCTCCACACCGATGCGGTCCAGGGGTTTCTGAAGATGCCCTTCACCGCCAAAGGCCTGGGAGCGGACCTCATCACCATCTCCGCCCACAAGATCGGCGGCCCCAAGGGCATCGGCGCGCTGTACATTGGGGAGCGCCTGCCCCACCCCCGGCCCCTGCTCTTCGGCGGCGGCCAGGAGAGGGGGCTCCGCTCCGGCACGGAGGCCACCGCCCAGATCGCAGGCTTTGCCAAGGCCGTGGAGCTGCGGCTGGCCCGTCTGGAGGAGATCAATACCCAAATGGCGGCGCTCCGGGACTACGCGGCGGAGCGGCTGCAGGAGATCCCCACCCTTCAGTTCATTGGGCAGGCGGATGCCCCCCATATCCTCTCCCTCTCCCTGCCGGGCTACCCCAGCCAGAACATCGTCAATGACCTGGGCAGCCAGGGCATCTGCGTCTCCGCCGGCTCCGCCTGCCACCAGGGGAAGGCCAGCCATGTCCTCACCGCCATGGGCCTACCCAAGAAGGTCTCCGCCGGGACCATCCGGGTCAGCTTCGGCCCGGAGACCACCCGGGAGGACATTGACGCCCTGGCGGCTGCCCTCCGGGAGCACAAGGAGCGCCGTTTCCCCATGCTGTAAACGCGGCCGTCCGCCCCAGCAAATTGTCTGGAGCGGGCGACTATTTTTGGGGCTATTGTGGTAAAAACGCACAAATATTCCCATTGTTTTTCTCTCCTCTCTGTCCGCCTCCGAACGCCTGCTTTTGCTTGCGGCCCCTGTCCGGGTATGATACAATAAGGCAAACACATCAGGCGGAGGAGGGATGGCTTTGCAGACGGTCCGAGAAGTCACTGCGGGACTGCACAATGGAAGATGGCAAGACACGTTGAGCCGTATCTACGGGGACGATGCCTCCCGGGCTGCCGGGCGGCTTCTGGCGCTTGTAGACGGCTTTTGTGATTTTTATGGGGCCGATGAGGACACCACCGTCGCCCTCTACTCCTGTCCCGGCCGCACGGAGCTGGGGGGAAACCACACGGACCACCAGCGGGGCCACGCCCTGGCCGCCAGCGTGGACCTGGACACCATCGCCTGCGTCCATCCCAATGACAGCGGCATGATCCGGGTCAAGTCCCAGCACCACCGCATCGCCGAAATCGATCTGGCCCATCTGGAGCCTCAGCCGAGGGAAACCGGCCGCTCCCCCTCCCTGGTCCGGGGCATTGCCGCTCGGATCTCCTCCATGGGGTACGCCGTTGGCGGATTCGACGCCTACACCACCACCCAGGTCCTCCGGGGCGGCGGTCTCAGCTCCTCCGCCGCCTTCGAGGTGCTGGTGGGAGAGATCATCAACCACCTCTACTGCGATGGCGCGCTGACCGCCTGTCAGCTGGCCCAGATCGCCCAGTGGGCGGAAAATGAGTACTTCGGCAAGCCCTGCGGGGTGCTGGATCAGATGGCCTGTGCCACCGGCGGCGTGATTGCCATTGACTTTGGGGACAAGGACCGCCCGGAGGTCCGCCATGTGGACTTTGACCTCCGGGGCGCCGGATACGCATTGTGTATTGTGGACACCGGCTACAGCCACGCCGATTTGAAGGAGGACTTTGCCGCCATTCCCCGGGAGATGCGGGCTGTGGCATCCTGCTTTGGAAAGGAGCTGCTCTCCCAGGTCTCCCCCACAGACTTTTATGCCAGCATCCCGGAGATCCGCCGCCGGTGCGGCGACCGGGCGGTGCTGCGGGCCATCCACTTCTTTTTGGACGATTCTCTGGTGGGGCGCCAGCTTCAGGCCATCGTCCAGGGCGATGTGGAAACTTTCCTCACCCTGGTGTCCCAGTCCGGCCGCTCCTCCTATATGTATCTGCAGAACGTCTCCACCTACCGGGACCCCGCCCATCAGGATATGGCGGTGCTGCTGGCAGTGGCGGAGCAGCTGCTGGGGGGCCGGGGCGCCTGCCGGGTCCACGGCGGCGGCTTTGCCGGCACCATTCAGACCTTCGTGCCCTTGGACATGGTGGAGTTTTTCTGCGCCGCCATGGAGGCAGTGGCTGGGAAAAACGCCTGCCACGTCCTCTCCTTCCGCAGCACGGGCGCCTGCTGTGTTATCCAATGACTTTATCAACAAGGAGGGTCCCCATGGACCGCTACATCGACCTTCTGATCGCATACGGCTTGGAAAAGCACCTCATCGAACCCGCGGACGCCGTCTGGTGCCGCAACGCCCTGCTGGACCTTCTGGGCCGGACGGACTACACCCCCGGCAAGCCTCTGCCCGCCGTGCCGCTGGCAGAGATCTTGGCCACCCTCACAGACAATGCCGTGGCCCGGGGGCTCTGTGCCGATGACACCACCAGCCGGGATCTGTTCGACACCCGCCTCATGGGCGCTCTGACGCCCCGGCCCAGTCAGGTGCGCCGGCAGTTCTTCGATTTGTATGCCCAGTCCCCCCAGGCAGCTACCGACTGGTACTATGCCTTCAGCTGCGACACCAACTACATCCGCCGGGATCGGATCGCCCGGGATCTGCGCTGGCAGGCGGACACGCCCTACGGGACGCTGGACCTGTCCATCAACCTCTCCAAGCCGGAGAAGGACCCCAAGGCGGCAGCGGCCCTGCGCCACGCGGTGAACACCAAATACCCCCTCTGCGCCCTGTGCGCGGAGAACGAGGGGTACGCCGGGCGCATGGACCACCCGGCCCGTCAGAACCACCGGGTCATTCCCCTGACGGTGGCCGGGGAGCCCTGGTACCTCCAGTACTCCCCCTACGTCTATTTCCCCGAGCACTGCATCCTCCTCAGCCACGACCACCGGCCCATGGAGATCTCCCAGCAGACCTTTCGCCGGCTGCTGGATTTTGTCACCCAATTCCCCCACTACTTCATGGGCAGCAACGCAGATCTGCCCATTGTGGGTGGCTCCATCCAGACCCACGACCACTTCCAGGGCGGGCGCTATCCCTTCCCCATGGAGCGGGCGAAAATGGAGGAGACGTTCACTGTCCCGCAGTTTTCCGATGTGGAGGCGGGCATCCTCCGCTGGCCTCTGTCGGTGATCCGCCTGCGCTGCGGCGATCCGGACCGGCTGGTACAGCTGGCCGGACACATTCTGGAGCGCTGGCGGCAGTATTCCGACGAGCGTGTGCAGCTCCTTGCCGAGACGGACGGCGAGCCCCACAACACTATCACCCCCATCGCCCGGCGGCGGGGGGACGCCTACGAACTGGATCTGGCCCTGCGCAACAACCGCACCACAGAGGAATATCCCTTGGGCCTGTTCCACCCCCATCCGGAGATCCACCACATCAAGCGGGAGACCATCGGCCTCATCGAGGTGATGGGCCTGGCCATCCTGCCTCCCCGGCTGAAGGGGGAGCTGGCCGCGGTGGCGGACTGCCTGGTGCGGGGCGGAGATCTCCGCGCCGAGGCGCTGACGGCTCCCCACGCCCCCTGGGCGGAGAGCCTGTGCAGGCGGTACGCCTTTACGGCTGACAATGTGGAGGAGATCCTGCAAAAGGAGGTTGGGCTGGAGTTTGCCCGGGGGCTGGAGCACGCCGGCGTGTTCAAGACAGATGCGGCAGGCCGCGCAGCCTTCCGCCGGTTCCTCGCCACACTGTAACCTGTATTTTCTTTAAGGAGGTATCAGGCATGACTTGGTATACGCCCGTACTGTTTGGTCTGAATCTGATCAGCACCATCAATTTCGTCCTTTTGCCTGCTGCGGCTGTCCTGCTGCTCTTCTTTCTCAAGCGGAACCTCCTGTGGGCCGCCCCCATTTTCTCCACTGCTCTCATGGTCGCAGTGGATGTGATTGCGGTGGGTTCCTCTCTCCTGACGGTGGGGGAGGCCCGGGGGATGTTCTTGATCGTTATCGTCCCGATTCACCTGGTTGTCACCATCGTTTTGACTGGGCTCGCCTATGTGGCGGCGTACCTGCTGAGGCGGAAGAACCGGAGGACGTGACGTGGCCGTTTTCTGCGGCCGGGAGCGTCGTCCTGTCTGCTTCAGCTGACTCCTTCGGCCCCAATTAGCTGCTTTCCTCTTGCCTTTTCCCGATCTTCCGCTTATAATGGTGCGTTAGGGGAGGATGCCCTGCATCCTCCCCTGTTTTCAAAATTTATCGGATAGAGAGTGAGCGTGTGCCATGGAAGAGAAAAAAGGCGTCATCGTGCTGGTGGCATTTTACAATACCAAAGCCCTGGGTGTCCGCTATCTGGAGACGGCTCTGAAAAAGGCCGGCTACGATGTGGAGACCATTTTCTATAAATCCTTTAACAGCATCCACCCCTCCAAGACCACGCAGCGGGAGCTGGAGCTGCTGGTGGAGCGCATCCGGAGCGCCCAGCCCATGCTCATCGGCCTGTCGGTGATGAGCTCTATGTATCTCGACACCGTGGAACTGGTAATCGAGGCCATTGACAAGCACTTTGACCTCCCGGTGGCCTACGGCGGGGCTTTCACCTCCATGTTCCCCGAGCGGTTCCTCCGGCGGGAGGGCAAGGACTTCTCCATCCGCACCGACGGGGAGCACGCCCTGTGCGCCCTGGCCGACGCCCTGCGCACCGGCAGTGACTGGCACGATATCCCCTGCCTGGGGTATCTGGAGAACGGGACCAAGACCATCAACCCCATCAGCGGTCTGGAGAGCGACATCGACAACTACGGCCTCCCCGCCATCCAGTGCGAGAAGGCATGCTTCATCGAGCATGACAAGGTGGTGGAGGGGGATCCCCAGCTGAGCACCCTCAGCTATGAGGTCATCGCCTCCCGGGGCTGCCCCTTCACCTGCTCCTACTGCTGCTGCATCAACCTCCATCGCCTGTTCCAGGGCACCGGCACCAAATACGTCCGGACCCGCTCGGTGCAGAGCGTGATGGAGGAGCTGAAGATCGCCAAGAAGGTCTGCAAGAAGCTGGTGTTCGTCCACTTCTACGACGAGATCTTCCCCAACACCCCCGGCTGGGTGGACGAGTTCGTGGTGGAGTACAAGAAGCACATCGACCTGCCCTTCACCATCTGGTCCCACCCCAAGATGGTAGATCCGGAGATGCTGCGCAAGCTCAAGGCCGTGGGGCTCACCGAGGTCATCATGGGCATCCAGTCCGGCTCCCCCCATATCCGCAAGGATGTGTTCCACCGCTATGAGTCCAACGACGATATCATCGAGGCCACCCGCGTGATCCACGACTCCGGGGTGTTCTGGGCCAGCTATGACTTCATGCTCCGCCACCCCTTCGAGACCCTGGACACGCTGAAGGAAACCTATTTCCTGGTGAAGAAGATGCACGGCCCCTTTGAGCTCCAGCTCCATGGGCTCAACTTCCTGCCCGGCACCGACATTGTCCAGATGGCCATTGACCAGGGGTATCTCACCGCCGAGGAGATGGACAAGATCATGTATGCCCCCATGGAGGAGCAGTTCGGCGCCTACTGGCACCGGAGCAACGACGCGGACAGCCAGATGTGGTACAACATGATCTACTGCCTCCAGTTCAAGTCCACCCGGAAGAAAGTGGAGCAGTGGGAGAACGATCCCGCCGCCCACCGCGCCGAGATCAACGCCCTGTATGAGAAAGCCCAGAAGCTGGCAAAAGCCCGTTACTACTACAAGAAGGCCCGGGTCGTTCTGAAGAGCAAGCTGTAAAAAAGGAGGAGAGCGCCATGGTGTGCCCCCAGTGCGGGAAGGAGATGCGCCCCGGATTCCTCCAGGGCGGCAGAACACTGGTATTCAACCAGAAGCAGTACCGCGTCTCCATCGCCCCCAGAAAAGAAGGGGATGTGGAGATCGTCTGGAACCTGGCGGCTGACGCGGACTTCCATGGCTTCATCTGCACGGACTGCGGCCTAGTGGTGTTCGACTACGAGCACCCCATGGACCGCTGGCTGTAATGAATCAACGGTGAGAGACCCTGCCGGGCCTCTCACCGTTTTTATGCCGCGCTTTTCTGTCGGGTGGATTTTTTCTCGTCTCGTCCGGATTTTCCTCTTGACTTGGAGTATACTCCAGGTTCTATAATACTGTCATACAGAAATCCGCCGCGCCTGCCCCAGCCTCTGCGCGTTCAGACCGGCACCGCGCGGCCACCATGATTTGACAAGGAGGAATCCCAAAATGGCCAATCAAAAGCTTGTTCCCGGCACCGGCGGGGACCACTACATCCCCTATGACCAGCGGACCGGCAGTGAATCCGTCGTCTACTTTACCAGAGACCTCTCCGCGGAGGGCCTGCGCCGGATCTTCAGCCGGGTCAGCGCCCCTCTGACCGGAAAGATCGCCGTCAAGCTCCACACCGGTGAGCCCCACGGCCCCAACATCATCCCCCGGCCCTGGGTGGAGTCCCTCATCAAAAATGATCTGCCGGACGCCACCATCGTGGAGACCAACACCTACTACGAGGGGGAGCGCTACACCACCGAGCAGCACCTGGAGACCCTGAAGGTCAACGGCTGGACCTTCTGCCCGGTGGACATCATGGATGCGGACGGCGTCACCACCCTGCCGGTGAAGGACGGCAAGTGGTTCACCGAGATGCACATGGGGAAGAACATCCTCAACTACGACTCTCTCTTTGTCCTCACCCACTTCAAAGGGCACGCCATGGGCGGCTTCGGCGGCTCCAACAAGAACATCGGCATCGGCTGCGCCGACGGGCGGATCGGCAAAAAGGAGATCCACACCATTCCCGGCTCTGACGACATGTGGAGCATCCACACAGAGGAGTTCATGGAGCGGATGACCGAGTCGGCCAAGGCGGTGGTGGACCACTTTGCCCCCCACATCACCTTTGTGAACGTGCTGCGGAACATGTCCGTATCCTGCGACTGTGAGGGAACCGCCGCCGAGCCCGTGGTGACCCCCAATATCGGCATCCTGGCCTCCCTGGATATCCTGCCCCTGGACCAGGCCAGCGTGGATCTGGTCTATGCCCTGAAGGAGGAGGACCACCACGCCCTGGTGGAGCGCATGGAGACCCGCCACGGCCTGCGCCAGCTCACCTATATGAAGGAGCTGGGCATGGGCAGCGACAAATACCGTCTGGTGGACATTGACCACGACGACGCGGCCATCACCGCCCAGGATGCGGTAAAAGACGTGGTCCCCTTCTCCGGGGAGTAAACCGCAGTCCGAATGTTTGAAAAGCCTTCCTTTTCCTTTCCATGGAACAGGGGATGGCGCCTTTTGGGGCGCCATCCCCTGTTCTCATTCTGCGGTGCGTCTTACTGGCCCGATGCCTGGAGCCGGAGCAGCTCCTTCTCCTTCTGCACCAGGACCTGCTCATAGCGCTCAATCTTGTGGTTGAGGCGGTCCAAGGACTGCTGCATGTCCGCCATCCGCTCCATCAGCTGGTCCCGCTGCTCCATCAGGATCTCCTTGCGGGCGTTGATGGTGCTGTCCCCCTGCTGGAACAGGGCCACATACTCGATCAGCGCCTCGATCTGGACCCCTGCGGCGCGCATGCACTTCATCAGCTCGATCCATCGGCAGGAGGCCTCGTCGTAGTCCCGGATGCCGCTCTTGTTCCGCGGCACCGGCGGAAGCAGCCCGATGCGCTCATAGTAGCGCAGGGTATCCGCAGAAATATCGTATTTTTTGCTCACCTCGGCAATCGTCATGCCTTGCCACCTCCTATGGTTCCTGGCAACAGCATACCACCTGGAGTATACTTTAAGTCAAGCCCTTTTTCCTGATTTCCGCCGAAAAAACCGCCCAGCCCTTTGCAGCCTCCCCTTCCCGTGGTACAATGTGGAAAACACCAGACAAGGAGAACCGCCATGCGATACGACTTTGCCCCCATGGAGGGCATCACCGGCGCCCTGTTCCGCCGGCTCCACCACCAGTTCTTCCCCGGGGTGGACCGCTACTATATGCCCTTCCTCTCCCCTACCCGGGACCATGTTTTCACGCCCCGGGAGCTGCGGGAGATCCTGCCGGAGAACAATCCCGACGCGGAGGTCATCCCACAGCTGCTGACGAAAGTACCGGAGGACTTCCTCTGGGCCGCCGGGGAGCTGGCCGCCATGGGCTACCAGACGGTGAACCTGAATCTGGGCTGTCCCTCCGGCACAGTGGTCGCCAAGGGAAAGGGATCCGGGATGCTGGCCGATCCCTCGGCGCTGGACGCTTTCCTGGACGCGGTGTTCTCCCGCGCTCCCTGCGCCGTCTCCGTCAAGACCCGGCTGGGGCTCTCCGATCCGGAGGAATTTGGCCCCCTGCTGGAGATCTACAACCACTATCCCCTGGCGGAGCTCATCGTCCATCCCCGGGTGCAGAAGGACGGTTACCGTCACCCGGTGCGCCTCGAAGCCTTTGCCCCTATCCTCGCCGCCAGCCGCCACCCGGTGTGCTTCAACGGGGGCCTGGTGACCACCCAGGATTGCCGGGATCTGGTCGGCCGGTTTTCCGGGATCTGCGGTGTGATGATCGGTCAGGGGCTGGTGGCAAATCCGGCTCTGGTCCGGCAGATCCGGGGCGGTCCCGGTGCGGATCGGGAGACCCTGCGGGCCTTTCACGAGGCGCTGTTCGGCGGCTACAGCCAGCTCTTTGGCAGCGCCCACAACGCCATGATGCGCATGAAGGAGCTCTGGGCCTATCTCATCCGCCTGTTCCGGGACAGCGGTCCCTATGCCAAGCGGCTGCGGAAGGCGCGGGACCCGCAGACCTTTTCTCAGGCCGTCGACGCTGTGTTTCAGGAGCTGGAGCTACTGCCCGAGGCGGACTGGGGAGACTGAAGCGTCAAAAAGGGGGCACACGGATCTCCGTGTGCCCCCCTTGCAGTTTGCCCGCAGCTCAGCAGCAGCGCCGGCACCAGCACTCGGGCCGGGGTCGCCAGCAGTCACCGCTGCTCTGGCAGCCGCCGATGGAGCAGCAGCCGTTTTGGCCGCAGCTGTTCTGGCAGCAGTTGTTTTGACAACAGTTGTCCTGACAGCAGTCTCCGCCGCCACCGCCGGTGGCCATCCACATGGCGTAGAGCCCCAAGCCGGCGTCCAGTCCGGTGACTGACTGGCCGGGCTGGTAGGTGATCCCGATGCCGTCCGGCGAGGTATTCCAGCCGACAAAGACATAGCCCTCCCGGATGGGGATTTGGGTGGAGATGACTGCGCTTCCGCCCACCACCGGCGTGGGAGCCGGCATATTGTATGCAGGAGGGTAGGGGGCGTTGTTGTAGTACTCAATGGTATTGACGACAGGGCCTGTGCCCTCCCACTGGGCGTACAGTGTGATGTCATTGAGTACGTTGGGGATGGTCGCACCGGGCTGATAGCTGGTGCCCAGGCCGTTAGCCGCCGTGTTCCAGGCGACAAAGCGGTATCCCTCCCGGCTGGGGAAGGTGGATGCCAGCACCATAGGCTGGCCCAGGACGGTCCAGGTATCTGCCGACAGGCCGGTGGCTGCAGGGCCGCCGGCGTCGTTGCCGTTGTAGGTGGCCTGCACCAGAGTGATCTGCGCGGGCTGAATGGCCGCGCTGTTATAAGGGATAATTTGCATGGCTTTACACCTGCCCTTTCTTTGGTTCCCTCTATCCTATGCCATGCACTGCCGGATGGTGCCTCATAGCCTCTCCGACAGGCTCCCTTTCCCGGCCACATCCAGCACCAAGCCTGTACCCCCCTCCTCCCGGACACTTCAAGGCGCCTCCCGCATGTTCTCTCCCGTATCCTACCAGGGCCTGCTGTGCGCTGCCGCGTTACCGCTTTTACCTGCCATGCGGATGCATTCGGGTTCTGTCCGGCAGGGAAAAGCAGCCGCAGCAAAAAGGGAGGGCGGCAAAGAGCCGCCCTCCCGATCCAGAGAAGAAACAAATTACATCAGGGGATCCATACCCAGAACCGGATGGCCCTTCTCAGTGAGGAAGGTCATCAAGGTCTCGGGATCCTCGGCAACGGTCTCGTCACCGATCATGTCGCAGAAATTGTCAATGCCATAGAGCTCCTTGGCAGTCTCGTTGACATGCTCAGCCACCTGATCCTTCAGAGCCTTGGGCATCCAAACGATACGCTCCAGACCGCCCTCAGCCTTCATAAACTTTTTGGAGGAGATGAAGTGCTTGCCGTGGCCCATAAAGCCCGGGGTCTGCACGCCGCCGCCGGTCATGGAGGCCATCTCGGAGAAGGTCATGCCCAGGGGAGTCATGCCGGCGTGCTCACGGTTGACGATAATCACGCCGTTGGAGAAGGGCTCAATGCCGCAGATGCACTCAAAGCAGCCGCAGGAGGTCATGGGATCCTCCATGATGGAGTACAGGGTAACATGCTCCAAAGCGCCCTGAGAATACTTGTTGACGGCCTCGTCAACCTCTTCCCAACGGCCAACATTCTCGTCAATCACATGGGCCTTGGGTACTACCTGGCAGGGGCCGGAGGGATCCAGTTCATTGGTGGCCTTGGCATCCAGCCAGGACACTGCGCCGCACAGGCCCAAACGCTCCGGGGTGACGATGCACACGTGGCTGGGGGAGAAGGACTGGCACATAATGCAGGTGTAGAACTGATCCACGTTCTCATCGGTGAGGCTGCGCAGACGCTCGTCGCGCTTGTCATAAGCCGGAATAGCGACTTCCTCACGGAATTTCTTAGCCTGCTCCGGATCTGTGATCACAGTAACTTCGCACTTGTCGATCACCGCATCATAGTCGCTCTTCAGCTTGGCGTACAGCACCTCGCCCAGATGCTTGGCACGCAGGCCTGCCTCGAAGGCGGTCTTGCTGATTCGAATGCGGATCATATCACGCTGGCCGGTGTGCATAACACCCTCCAGGCAGTTGATGTAGGCGTGGAACTTCCGCTCAAACACAGGCTCAAAGTCGCCAGTCATATTCTTGCCGGCCACATCTGCCACGATGGCGAAGTCGACCTTGCTGCCCACCTCGAACTGGTCGAAGTCGGGGCCGATCAGGGTGAAACGGTGATCCTCGATCTCGCTGGCATCCTTGCTGCGGACCAGTTCCAGGCCGATCTTACGGGAACCGTCAAATTCCAGTTGCATGTCGCCCCGGCGGACGATCTCGCCCTCGAAGGCGGAGGAGAACGCCACAGGAATATCCATCTTGGTGACCTTGATCTTGATATCACGGGCTTCCAGGCTGGTGGCGTTGAAGTCCTTGGTGTTGGGCTGGATGATAATGCTCTTGGGCACACGGAACATGTTGTTCTCTTCCGTATCATTGGTGATGACCGGGAAGCCCAGCTGGATGGCGCCGGCGCCGCAGGCCACGGTCATATCGTCCACAGGAGCATACGCATTCACAAAGGCGAACACGCGGTCCATGGTGTAGCGCCACATGGCGTCGTAGTTGCCGGGCTCGGTGCTGCCGAAGATGATGGCGGCACGGAGGGCCACGCTGACCACGTGGGACACGCTGCTCAGGTCACGACCCAGGGCCACGCAGCGGACGTTGAAGCCCAGCTTCATGCCCTTCTCGATGCACTGGTCGATGATGCCGCCCACCAGGGTGACGAAAATACCCTGGGACTGGTACTCCTTCACCAGCTCCACGCCCTCGTCAGCGGTAGGAGCGGCACCGATGATGACGGCCACGCCGGGGATGTCCCGGGTCACCAGGGGCACGCCCAGCTCACGGACCTGTGCGTCGGTAAAGTGGCCCATTACAGGCTCCTCATAGGGGCAGCCGCCGGCCTGGGCCCACTTCATCAGCTCAATGATCTCAGCGGACAGAGCGGTGGCAATACCGGAGGTAAAGATATCCTTGGTGTGGTTGCCGCGGGTCATGAAGGCCTTGACCTCGTTCTCCAGGGCGGCCTTGGCCTCGCCCACGGTACCAACCTTCTTGCCGGTCATGGCATAGAAGCAGGGCAGGCTGTATGCAGTATCACCGAAGGTAGCGGGGGCGTCAGGGCCCAGCTTGGCGACAGCCTCGTCAACGGCTTTCACCGCCAGGGCATACATCGCGTCGTTACCGTCGAAAACTCTCTGGAACAATGTTTTCATCTATTTTTTCACTCCTTACGATGCTCTCAGCAAATGTTATTCCATTGCATCCATTTTTGCTTTGATGGCCCGGATCTCCTCCACCGCCTGAGCGCTGAAGTCGTAGGGGGACTGACCATGGCGGTCGGCATCAATGATGTCGGGGTTATAGTGAATGAACCCCAAAAAGTCCTCCTCGGGAATGCGGGCCCGGATAAATGCTTCATCCTCCGCATCGCGCACCTTGTTCGCCACGACCCGGACCTTGGTGATACCGATATCCCTCGCCAGCTCCTTGATGCGGGAGTAGGTCTGGATGGAGCGGGCGCCGGGCTCAATCACCACGATGAACTGATCCATCATGCTGGCCGTTCCACGGCCCAGATGCTCCAGTCCCGCCTCCATGTCCATCACCACCACGTCGTCCTTGCGGAAGACCAGGTTAGAGAGGATGGCTTTCAGCATCACATGCTCGGGGCAGACACAGCCGCTGCCGCCGGTGTCCACGGTGCCCATCACCAAAAGCTTGACCCCATTGACATCCTTGCTTAAGGCGTCCGGCAGGTCGGAGACCTCCGGGTTGAGCTTATAGAAGGTGTTGCTGGCGTTGGCGGCAGTGCGCTCCTTGGCCAGTTCCTTCATTTTGGACACCGGGACAATGGCGTTGACCTCCTCCTCCGTCAGCCCCAGGGCAAGCCCTAGGTTGGCGTCGGGATCCACGTCGGCGGCCAGGACCTTGCGGCCCTCGTCAGCGTACAGCCGGCACAGGGTGGATGCGAATGTGGTCTTGCCCACGCCGCCCTTGCCGGTGATGGCTACTTTCATAGGGAAATCCTTCTTTCTTGGTATGCGATTGCAGAGGAAACGGGAGAATCAGCCCCGCAGGGTTCCGCTGTCCGCAGACAGCGGAATAAAATCAAATCCATGTTTCCAAGGACATGTGCCTTGGAAACATTCCCCGCGCTCCGACAGTGTGCGAGCGCAGCGAGTACACGCAGCGGAGCGGATCCCCCTCATCAAAAGTCCGCAGACTTTTGATGAAATCTCTTAAATGCCGAGGGCAACGCGCTTGGCCTCAATGGCCTCGATCATCTTGTCGCCCAGCTTCTCAATATCCAGCTCCACGGTATAGTTGGCCTCGACCCAATCCTTCACGCCGTGCTCGCCCTGGAGCAGCTCCGTGACCTCGGTGGAGCCCTTGGTGTAGGGATCCACGCCCAGGAAGGTGTCGATACCGGTGGCCACTACGTAGTTGCCGATGGACACGGCCTTCTCGCTCATCCACTCGGGGGCGCAGCCCACCAGGGGGATCTGGGAGATATTCCAGCCGGAATCCTTGGCAATATCAGCGGCCAGGACCATCATGCGGGAGATATCCACACAGGAGCCCATGTGCAGCACCGGGGGAATGCCCACCAGTTCGCACACGCGCTTGAGGCCGTCGCCGCAGAACTCCTTAGCATCTTTGCTCATGAGGCCGGCCTTGGCAGCCGCCTGAGCGGAGCAGCCGGACACCACCAGGATAATATCGTTGGCCAGGAGCTTCTTCATCAGCTCAATGTGGGCATAGTCAGGACGAACCTTGGGGTTGTTGCAGCCGACCATGGCCACGGCACCGCGGAGCACGCCGGACTTGACGCACTCCACCAGGGGCTTGGTGGTACCGGTGACATCCACATGGGAGTTGGTAACGCCGTCCAGGCACTTCTTGATGGCCTCCACGGAGTAGCCGACGGTGGCGTCGATCTTCATATCCGGGATATGTACCAGTTCGGGCTTGCGGTTCTTGAAGTTCTCCACCGCCATCTTCACAATGGCCTTGGCGTTCTCGCCGGCCGTCTCAGCGGAGAAGTGGATGAACTCGCTGTCCGGCATCCGGGCGATATTGGAAGTGGTGATGAACTTGGTGTGGAAGCACTTGCTGAGGGGGCCCAGGGCGGGGAAGATACACTGCACGTCCACCACGATGGCCTCGCAGGCGCCGGTGAGAACCACGTTCTCCTGCTGCAGGAAGTTACCGGCCATGGGGATGCCGTGACGCATGGCGACCTCGTTGGCGGTGCAGCACACGCCGCAGATGTTGATGCCCTTGGCGCCGTTGGCCTTGGCCAGAGCGATCATCTCAGGATCCTGGGCATAGAACACGATCATCTCGGAGAGGGAAGGATCGTGGCCGTGAACCACGATGTTCACCATGTCCTTCTCCATAACGCCCAGGTTGGCGGTGGTGTCCACGGGCTTGGGAGTACCGAACATGACGTCAGAGAACTCGGTGCCGCACATGGAACCGCCCCAGCCGTCGCTCAGGCCGCAGCGCAGAGCCTGACGGATCAGGGCCTCGGGCAGAGAGGAGCAGCCCATATGGGTCATATGCAGAGCCTGGGAGACCTCGCGGTCAATGGCGCGGGGCTCGATGCCGGCGTCGTGCCAGAGCTTCTGCGTGTGCTCCGGGGCGCGGCTGAGGAAGCGCTGGATACCGAAGGGCTTGCCGTACTCCATCAGTGCGGTCTCGGCCACCTCGTGGGCCAGGTCATAGATATCCTTGCCCTCGGTCTCGATCCCCCACTCACCGGCAATCCGCTTGAGCTTCTCGGGATCCTTCACGGTGTAGTTGCCGCCCTCTTTGGTCTGATACAGGGTGTGGCAGATCTCGCGGCCGTGGTCGGAGTGGGTGGCGCTGCCGCCGGCGGTGAAGCGCAGGAAGTTGCGGGCCACGATGCCGTGGACGTCGCAGCCGCAGATGCCTCTGGGTGCCTTGGGGGTGATCCGGCAGGGGCCCATGGAGCAGATGCGGCAGCAGGTGCCCTCTTCACCAAACTTACAATGGGGGGTCTGGTTCTTGACGCGCTGCTGCCAGGAGTCTGCGCCTACCTGGCTGCCGGTTTCCAGCAGACGCTGGGTTGCGGCTTCCATTTGTTCGACAGTGATCAGTTTCATAATGCTCTTGCCGAAAGCGGGTTTCCCCGCTTTCAAACGCTCCTTTCTCTGGAAAAATGTCTCAACAGAACCGATTTACTGCACTTTTGTCACACTTTTAACAAGCATTGTGTTCATTTTAGCAAATTTTCGTTCAAAAAGCAAGTCCAAAATCCTCCTATGGGGGATTTTTCGCGGGGTTTCCAAGGACTTTCCACAAATTCGTATAGATGCCCAAAATCAGAGCGAATTTTTTGTCAAAAAAAGATAGTCTATACAGGGGCCTTTCCGCATAAATATACCGGCCAGGATTTCTCCGCCGCCGGCTGCCTCAGCCCACGATCTCCAGGCCCTTCTCCAGGTGGTTCAAGATCCGGCAGCCATCCGCCGTTACCAGGACCAGATCCTCGATCCGCACCCCGGTCTCCCCGGGCAGATAGACACCGGGCTCAATAGAGAAGCACATGCCCTCCTCCGCCACCAGGTCCGTTGTGGCGCTGACGTCGCCGCTCTCATGGCACTGGATGCCGATGAAATGCCCCAGACGGTGGGTGAAGTTGTCCCCGTAGCCTGCGGCGGCAATGTGCTCCCGGGCGATGCGGTCGATCTCCCGCAGCGGGACGCCGGGCCGAATCGCCGCCTCCGCCAGCGCATTGGCCTCCCGGACCAGCGCATAGATCTGCCGCTCCCGCTCCGTGACACTGTGGAAATAGTAGGTGCGGGTCATATCGCTGCAGTATCCATCCAGCACGCAGCCGGTGTCCACCAGGATGCAGTCTCCCTCCTGGACCACGGTATCTCCGCTGGCGTAGTGGGGATCGGCCGCATGGGCGCCGAAGGCCACAATCGGCTGGAAGCTGACGCCGCTGGCGCCATAGCTTCGATACAACCCACTGATGTGCTCCACACACTCCCGCTCCGTCATGCCGGCATGGAACCAGTTTTTCAGCTCCTCCATGCAGCGGTCATTGAGGGCCGAGGCCGCCGCCATTTTCTCCTGCTCCTCCTGGTCCTTCACCGCCCGGACGGCATCCACGCAGTCGGAGGCCACGACACAGCGCAGCCCCTCCAGGCGCTCCATCAGCGGCAGCAGGAACCGGGCCGGCCAGTCCTTGTCTACCCCCAGCACCTGCGTGGGGTCCACCGCCGCCGCCAGCGGGACGATCGGGTCGTCGGTGTCGCTGACCCAGACCTCCTCCAGCCCCGTCGGCGGCACGACAAACAGACGGTTAAGAAACAGCTTGCACCCCCGCGCGCTGAGATACAGCGCAAACAGCCGCTCGCCCGGGCGGATGTCCACGTCGGTCAGGTAGCGGATCCCCGCCGGAGAGGAGACGATCATCTGCTGCAGGCCGCGCCTCTCCATCGCCTCCAGCACCCGCTCCATCCGTTTTGTTTTCATATTTCACCTGCTCTCCTATTTTTCTTGCATTTTTGAAACTTTATCCAACGATGCTATATCATTATACAGGGATTTTGTCAAAATACAAGAGGCGGTGCCCGCTCCCGCGGCTGCCGCCGGTCCGGCCGCAGTTTTTCCGGAAAGGCCTTTGCCTTTTCCCTCCCATATGGTATACTGACAGTACCAAGCTGCATTGGAGGATTTGCCATGAGTAAAGCCATTGTTCTGGCCGCCGGGAAAGGCACCCGGCTGCAGACCGAGGGGATCACCCTGCCCAAGGTCATGCGGGAGGCCAATGGAAAGCCCCTGCTCCACTATGTGCTGCAGAATCTGTCTTTCTTGAAGCAGGAGGATATCGTTCTCGTGGTGGGCTACCACCGGGAGGACGTGCTGAAGGTCTATGGGGCGTATCCCCACGCCGTACAGGAGCCCCAGCTGGGCACCGGCCACGCCGTAGCCGTGGCCAAGGACTATTTCGCGGACTATGACGGCCCCGTCCTCATCTGCTACGGCGACATGCCCCTGCTGCGGCGCAGCACCTATGAAAACCTTCTGGCCGCTCACCAGGAGCAGGGCAACGCCTGTACTCTGCTGACGGGCACCTGCGGCTGGGATCTGCCCTACGGCCGTATCCTCCGGGACGGCGACGGGACCTTCCTGGGCGTGGTGGAGGACCGGGACTGCACACCGGAGCAGAAGGCCATCCGGGAACTGAATGTGGGGGTCTATGTGTTTGACAGCAAAAAGCTCTTTGCCGCCCTGGGCCAGCTGAAAAACACCAACGCCCAAAAGGAGTACTATCTCACCGACGTCCCCGCCATCCTCCGGGCCCAGGGCGACAAGGTGGGGGCCTGCTGCGCCTGCGAGGGGGCGGAGCTCATCGGCGTCAACACCGTGGAACAGCTGCGGATGGTGGAGGAGGAGCTGCGCAGGTAGCTGCCGTCCCATCTGCCCCAGCGTCAATCAGGGGGCCGGGCAAAATTGCCCGGCCCCCTGTCTCGTATTGCTTACAGCAGATCCACCAGTTCCTGGTAGAGGTCCACGCCCCGTTCCAGGATGCGCTCGTCAAAGTGAAAGTCCGCGGCGTGCAGCGGCGGCACATCCCCCGCCCCCAGGAAGAAGAACACCCCCGGCACCTGCTGCTGATAGAAGGAGAAGTCCTCCGCGGTAAGGGCCGGCTCGTCTAGGAGGGAGGGCGCCCGCTCCCCCAGATGGCGGCACACCGCCTCCACCAGCCCCTCGTCGTTCCAAACCGGCGGGTAGCCGGCGCTGAAGCAGGCCTCCGCAGTACAGCCGCTCTCCCGGGCGATATCCTCCCCCAGCTCCCGGACCCGGCGGCACAGGAAGCTGAAGGTATCCATGGAGAACACCCGCAGACTCCCCCGGAGGACCGTCTGAGCGCTGACGGCGTTGCGCACGGTGCCGCTCTCCATCTGCCCGAACCGCAGCACCCGCAGCTCCGACGCCGGCAGCTCTCCGTCCACCATGGCATAGATCCGGCGCAGCCACTCCGTCCCCCACCACAGAGCGTCCAGCCCCTGGTCGGCCCGGGTGATGTGAGCGCTGCGGCCGGTGATGCGCAGGTCCACCTCGCTGTTCTTCGCCATCAGGGCCCCGGGGCGGGTCCAGATGGTCCCCTCCGGGAGCCCCGGCCACAGATGGATGCCGAAGATCCGCCGGACGCCGTACTCTGTCAGAACGCCGCTGTCGCAGATATCCTTGGCCCCGCCGGTGGTCTCCTCCGCGGGCTGGAAGATCAGCAGCACGTTCTGCCGGAGAGGCTCCCGCCGGGCCTCGATGGCGTCCGCCAAGGCCAATACCATAGCCATGTGGCCGTCGTGGCCGCAGGCGTGCATCCGCCCGAGGTGACGGGAGCGGAAGGGGGACTCCCCGGTCTCCTCCACCGGCAGGGCGTCCATGTCCGCCCGGAAGGCCACGGTGTTCTCCTTCCCGGCGTCAAACCAGGCGCACAGCGCCCCCTCCGCCGGGGAAAACACCCGGCAGCGGTGCCGGGACAGCGCCTTTTGAAGATAGTCGATGGTTTCCGGCAGATCCCGGTCCAGCTCCGGGATCTGGTGGAGGTCCCGTCGGTATTGTATCACGGGCATGGCATGTTCCTCCTCTCTGGGGCAAATCATCCATCAAAATGACTCTATAAAATGCACGTCGGAGCGGTCCCAATAGCGGCGGAACACCCGGCCCTCCGCCCCATCCAGATTTTTCTGATAGAGCCGAAAGGTCACCAGCTCCCCCTTGGGCTGCACCAGCTCCTCGTAGGAGTACTGGTACTGCATCCCGACCGCCTGCATGACGGCCCCGCTGCGGGGGTTGTTCACGTCGTGGGTGGCGGTGAGATAGGGGATATGGTCCCGCCCCGCCTGCTCCGTCACAGCCCGAACCGCCTCTGTTGTGATCCCCTGGTGCCAGAATTCCTTCCGCAGCCCATAGCCCATCTCATAGCTGTCATCCATCTGGAGGGTGACATATCCGATGGGGATATTGTCGCGTCTCAGGCAGACGGCATAGCTGTAAGCCTGCGGCTTTTGGTAGCTGGCGGCAAATCGCTCCCGGAAAAACGCGGCCGCATCCTCCATGCGCTCCGTCGGGAACCAGGGCAGGAAGGTGTTCACCTCCCGATCCCGCAGGATCTCATACAGCGCGCCGATGTCCCCCTCGGTGAACTTCCTCAGAATCAGGCGATGTGTCTCCAGCTGCGGCGTATTCATCCCTGCGCACTCCCTTCCACCAGCTGTCGCTGTTGATTGTACCACAGGGAGGCGGGCATCACAAGGACAGAAATCATTTAAGCGCTCCGCGCAGCTCCGGCCGTAGAGAAGGGGACCGTCAAATTTTTCTTGCAATCCAGGGAGCGCTGTGGTAATATGGCAAAAAACAAGATAGAGGTTGCGGATGCGACGAAGCTGCGGGAGCCGGCAGGCGAGGAACGCGGTGGAGGCAAGTCCGCCGAATCCTGTGAGCAGGCGTGCTGACAGGGTGGGGGCGGGGAGAATATCTCCGTCACTGTCTGCGGGATTTCCCGCAGTTGCGCTATCTACTAACTAAGACAGTCCCTTTGTTCGAAGTCGGTAGAGAGCCTACCGGCTTTCTTGTTTTTCAAAATCTTTTTTCAGGAGGAAAACAAGCATGAACAGATTGCAGGGACTCCGGGGCTCCATCGTGGCCCTCATCACCCCCTTCCACGCCGACGGCAGCGTCAACTTCGAGAAGCTGCGGGAGCTGACGGCGTGGCACATCGAAAACGGCACCGACGCCATCCTGGCCCTGGGCACCACCGGCGAGAGCTCCACCATGACCCACGAGGAGGACGACGCGGTCCTTCGTACGGTCATCGAGGCTGCGGCGGGCCGGGTGCCCGTCATCGCCGGCACCGGCTCCAACTGCACGGAGACCATGCTGGAGAAGAGCCTGCGGGCTGAGCGCATGGGGGCCGACGGCCTGCTGCTGATCTCCCCCTACTACAACAAGGCCAACAGCGAGGGCATGGTCCGCCATTTCACCACCGTGGCCGACGCGGTGCACATCCCCTGCATCCTCTACAACGTCCCCGGCCGCACGGGGTGCTCCATTTCGCCCCAGGTGGTGGAGCGTCTGGCCGTCCATCCCAACATCGCCGGCATCAAGGAGGCCAGCGGCGACCTGTCCTACGCCATGAAGATCGCCCACTGCATCGGGCCGGATTTCGCCCTCTGGAGCGGCAACGACGACATCACCCTGCCCCTTATGGCCATCGGCGGCAGCGGCGTCATCTCCGTGTGGGCCAACGTCATGCCCCGAACCTGCCACGACATGGTGATGGACTTCCACGCCGGCCGGCGGGAACAGGCGGTGGCTACCGCGGTGAAGTATCTTGACCTGATGAACGGCCTCTTCATGGAGGTCAACCCCATCCCCGTCAAGACCGCCCTGAACATGATGGGCTGGGATGTGGGCCCCTTCCGCCTGCCCCTGTATGAGATGAGCGAGGATCACCAGGCGGCCCTTCGCCGCCTGCTGGAGGAGGCCGGGCTGCTGGGATGAACATTCTGCTGATCGGCCGCGGCCGCATGGGCCGCCTCATTGAGCAGACCGCCGGCGTCATGGGGGACACTGTTGTCGCGGCGGTTGGACGGGATGAGCTCGCCTCCCTGGAGACGCTGGACACCGAGGCGGATGTGGTGATGGACTTCTCCTCCCCCGCCACCCTCAGTGCCGTGGCCGCCTATGTCCGCCGCACCGGCACGCCCCTCCTCTCCGGCACCACCGGCTACACGCCGGAGCAGATGAAAACCTTTGACCATCTGGGGCAGTTTGCCCCGGTCCTCCACAGCGCCAACTTCTCGGTGGGGATCGCGGTGCTGCGCCGGGTGCTGGAGCAGATCAGCGATGTGCTGCGGCCGGATTTTGACATTGAGATCGTGGAGACCCACCACAACCAGAAGGCGGACGCCCCCAGCGGCACGGCAAAGCTCCTGCTGGAAGCCATCGACCCCCGCCACGAGCTCACCCCGGTCTACGGCCGGGAGGGGCTGTGCGGCAAGCGGAGGAAAAACGAGGTGGGCGTTCATGCCCTCCGGGGCGGCACGGTGGCAGGGCAGCACACGGTCCATTTCTTCGGCGCGGACGAGGCGCTGGAGCTCACCCACACCGCCACATCCCGCCAGATCTTTGTCAACGGCGCCCTGCACATGGCCCGGAAGCTGCAAAACTATCCCAAGGGCCGCTATGACCTGCAGGAGATCTTATTTGGAGGAAATGCACTATGATGACCGCACAGGAGATCATCGCCTATATCGCCGGCGCGGAGAAAAAGACGCCGGTGAAGGTCTATGTCAACGAGAAGCGCCCCATTGACTACGGCAGCGCCACCGTGTTCGGAGAGGGCCGCAGCAAGGTGGTGTTCGGGGAGTGGAAGGACCTCTCCCCCATCCTCGCCGCCCACGCCGCGGACATCGACGACATGGTGGTGGAAAACGACCGGCGCAACAGCGCCATCCCTCTGCTGGATCTGAAGGGCATCAACGCCCGGATCGAGCCCGGCGCCATCATCCGGGAGCAGGTATCCATCGGGGACAACGCCGTCATCATGATGGGGGCCATCCTCAACATCGGCGCCGTGGTGGGGCCGGGCACCATGATCGACATGGGCGCTGTGCTGGGGGGCCGGGCCACCGTGGGCAGCCGCTGCCATGTGGGCGCTGGCGCCGTGCTGGCCGGGGTCATCGAGCCCGCCAGCGCCACACCGGTGATTGTGGAGGACGATGTTTTGATCGGCGCCAACGCCGTGGTGATCGAGGGCGTCCGCATCGGCCGGGGCGCTGTGGTGGCGGCCGGGGCCGTGGTGGTCAATGATGTGCCGGAGAACGCCGTGGTGGCGGGTTGCCCGGCCCGGGTCATCAAAAGGAAGGATGAAAAGACCGCCGGCAAGACCGCCCTGGAGGACGCCCTGCGCAGCCTGTAAGAGCCAACGCGCGCCGGAGAGACCGTCTTTCCGGCGCGTTTCCTTTGCCCCGGTTCAACGGTCTGCCAGCAAGGAGGTGGACAGACACTGTGGAAATCGTAATAGACGGCATCCCCATTGCCGTAGAAAAAAAGAGAATCAAAAACATCTATTTGCGCATCAGGCCCGATGGGACGGTCCATCTCTCCGCCCCCCGCGGCATGTCCGAGGCCGCCATCCGCGCCTTTGCCCGCTCCCGCGCCGGCTGGATCCAGCAGCACCTGCAGCGCCTGCAGCCCCCTCCGCCACCGCCGCAATATGTCTCTGGTGAGGCTCTCCTTCTGTGGGGGGAGCCCTATCCTCTCCGGGTCGTGCCCGGGGACGGCCGGGGCGCCGCCGTGCTGCGGGAGGGGACGCTGTTCCTCTATGCCGGTCCGGAGAGCACCCGCCAGGAGCGCCAAGCCGCTGTCAAATCCTGGTACCGGGAACAGCTGCTCTCCGCCATCCCCTCTGTCCGGCAGGCGTGCGAGGCCATCGTGGGGCAGCGGGCCGCCGAAGTCCGCGTCCGGGACATGCGCACCCGCTGGGGCACCTGCAGCGTGGCCCGGCGGCGGATCTGGCTCAGCCTCCAGCTGGTACAGAAGCCCCCGGCCTGTCTCCGGTGCGTGATGACCCACGAGCTGATCCACCTGCTGGAGCCCAGCCATAGTCCTCGCTTCTGGACTCTGATGGATCGCTTTTGCCCGGACTGGCGGGAGGTCCACCGTCTGCTGGGCGGTCCCCACGCAAAATAGTCATTGATTTCAGCTCATAAAAGTGGTAGAGTATAAAAGAATAATTTGTTTTTCGTTTTTCCACGCAGCAAATCTGGATACATAAGGAGTACGAACCATGCAGGAACTGAGCAGAAAGAACAAGCTTTTCACTGACTCCGTCATCCGCCGGATGACCCGCATTGCCCTTGACTGCGGCGCCATCAACCTGGCCCAGGGATTTCCCGACTTTGATCCCCCCAAGGCCATGCTGGACCGTCTTGAGGAGATCAGCCACATCGGCCCCCACCAGTATCCCATCACCATGGGCGCGCCCAACTTCCGTCAGGCGCTGGCCAAAAAGTGCGGTCGCTTCATGGGCCGGACCATTGACCCGGACACCGAGGTGGTGGTGACCATCGGTTCCACCGAGGCCATGGTGGATACCATCTTTGCCCTCACCAATCCCGGGGACAAGATCATCATGTTCTCCCCCTACTTTGAGAATTACCGGGCCCAGGCCATCTTTGCCGACTGCGAGCCCGTTTTTGTGCCCCTGGTGCCTCCGGCCTTCAATTTCGACCCCAATGTGCTGGAGGACGCCTTCAAGCAGGGCGCCAAGGCCATCCTGATCTGCAACCCCTCCAACCCCAGCGGCAAGGTGTTTACCGAGGAGGAGCTGAAATTCATCGCAGATCTGTGCGTCAAGTACGACGTGTACGCCATCATGGACGAGGTGTATGAGCACATTGTCTATGCCCCCCACAAGCACATTTACATGAACAGCCTGCCCGGCATGTGGGAGCGCACCGTCTCCTGCTCCAGCCTCAGCAAGACCTATTCCGTCACCGGCTGGCGTCTGGGTTATGCCATTGCCCCCAAGGAGCTGATGGACCGCATCAAGCAGTACCACGACTTCAACACCGTGGGCGCTCCCTCCCCGCTGATGGAGGCCGCCGTGGTGGGTCTGGAGATGCCGGACAGCTACTACGAGGAGTTCGGCGCCCACTATGCCCACATGAAGGAGATCTTCACCAAGGGGCTTACCGACATCGGCATCCCCTTCACCGATCCCCAGGGCGCCTACTTTGTGCTGGCCAACATCGGGCCCTATATGAAGCCCGGCCAGAGCGACGTGGCATTCTGCGAGGAGATGGCCCGGAAGGTTGGCGTGGCCTGCGTTCCCGGCACCTCCTTCTTCAACGAGAACGTCAACGATATTGTTCGTGTCCACTTTGCCAAAAAGGATGAGACGCTGTACGAGGCCCTCAACCGGCTGGCAGACATCAAAAAGAAGATGGCATAAAGATCCTTCGATCAGAAAAGGCCCTGCTCCCAGTAGGAGCAGGGCCTTTTCACTATGGTTGCCGCAATAGGGCAGCATTCTTTAATACGAGGAACGCGCCCCCGGATTCTATCCGGAGGCGCGTTTCCCATTTAAGAAAGAAGAGAAAAGAGAGGGAAAGAATCTATGTTATGCGGCTTCACCGACATAACCATTGTAACTGCTGCCGCCGAAGAAATAGTCCCACGGATTGAAATACCCATTATAATTGTTACTGGGCTGCTGGGTTGTAGCGCTCTCCTGGGTAACCTGGTTCTCCTGGGGCACGCTGTCGAAGGTCAACTGAGTAGTGGCCTCCTGATTGTTGCGGTAATAGGTGATTGTTACAGTATCACCGGCCCGGTAGCTGCGCAGCGCAGCGCTGATGTCGCTGTATGTGGTAATGGCAGTATCATCAATAGCAGTGATAATGTCCCCCGCCTGGATGCCTGCCCGGTCAGCAGCTCCGCCGCTCTCCACAGAGTAAATATACGCGCCTTCGCTGACGGCACTGTTGGGGATCATGCCGGACTGCAGTGTTCCCACCGTAATGGCGAGATAGGGCTTGTTGGTCACATAGCCGTTGGTCATAATGTCCTCAATCATAGATACCACGTCGTTAATGGGGATGGCAAAGCCCAGGCCCTCGACGGAAGCGTTGGAGGAGGAGCTGCTGGAGAGCTTGGCAGACACGATGCCCACCACCTCTCCGTACATGTTGAACAGGGGGCCGCCGGAGTTGCCGGAGTTGACCGCGGCGGTAATCTGGATCATGTTGAACGGAGTACCGTCCACATTGATAAGGCGGTTGGTCATGGAGACGATGCCCTCGCTCATGGAGAAGGTCAGCTCACCCAGGGGGTTGCCGATCACAGCGATATCGTCGCCCACATTCAGCTCACTGGAGTCACCAATGACCACAGGGGTCAGGTTCTCTGCGTCGATCTTCAGCACGGCGATATCGTAGTCCTCATCGCCCCCCACAACCTCAGCATCATAGGTGGTACCGTCATACAGTGTCACGCTGACATGGTTGCTGCCGTTGATCACATGGTAGTTGGTGGCGATATAGCCGTCCTGGGTAATAATAAAGCCGCTGCCGGAGGAAGCCATCACAGTTGCCTCCTGGCCGAAGATATTCTGGGTTTCCGACGCATTGATGCTGACACAGCTGTTCACATTGGCCTTATACAGCTCTGAATAGCTCATCAGCGTCTTGCCATCCACCGCCACCGTGTTAACCTCCACAGGCTGGCGGTTGCTGACGTAAATATCTGCCTGCTGGGCTGGGAAAATGTTGCGGGCCGCATAGCCGATGCCAAAGGCTCCGCCCAGGGCCACCACACCAGCTAACACAATCGCGGTAATCTTCAGTCCCCGGCGCTTCTTGCCGTTGTTCTTGGGGTGGATGTCGATCACCGGGCCCTCACTGCTCGTCGAATAGGATGGCGCAGGGTTCTCCGTCTCATTTGTACTGCCCTGTGTTGGACGGTAGAATGAATCAAAGTCATTGCGATACATATACAAAACCTCCTTAGGAAGTATGGGTCGACTGGATCCCTATGCCTTATGGCCTTCCTTGTTTCTATGCTTGCATTATACGGGCTTATTATGTCTAAAATATGAATAAACTTTGCAATATTTCTTAACATTTCCAGTTGTCAGCCGGCGGAAAAAACAGTATAATGCAGAGGATAAATCTGGAAGGAGAGGCCGTAATGCTCCGTATTGATCACATCAAGCTCCCACCGGGCACTCCGGAGGGGGCGCTCCGCCGCCAGGCGGCGAATATCCTGCACGTGCCGGAGGGCCAGATCAAATCCCTGCGCATCGTCCGCCGGTCCGTGGATGCCCGGGAGGAGGTATCCCTGGTCTATTCCATCCACGTGGCGGTAGAGAACGAGGGGAGGGTCCTGCGCCGAGTCAGAGGCGGCCGGGTCACCCAGGTCGTCCGCCAGCGCTATCACCCCCCGGGGCCGGTGCCCGCACCGGAGCTGGCGCCGGTGGTGGTGGGTGCCGGGCCGGCTGGGCTGTTCTGCGCCCTGATTCTGGCCCAGGCCGGCGCAAAGCCCATCCTCCTGGAGCGGGGCCAGCCTGTGGAGCAGCGGCAGCAGGATGTGGAGGCCTTCTGGCGCACCGGGATCCTGAATCCCGCCTCCAATGTCCAGTTCGGCGAGGGCGGTGCCGGCGCTTTTTCCGACGGGAAGCTGAACACTGGAACCAGGGATCTCTGCCACCGCTGGATCCTGGGAAAGCTGGTGGAGTTCGGCGTGCCGGACAGCATCCTGATTGACGCCCACCCCCACGCCGGCACGGATATGCTCCACGCGGCGCTCAAAGCCATGCGGCAGGAGCTGCTGCGCCTGGGGGCGGAGATCCGCTTCGGCCATCAGCTGGTGGATCTTACCGTCCGGGACGGCAGCCTCAGCGCCCTGACCGTCTCCGGCCCCGCCGGGGAGTACGTCCTCCCCGCCCGGCAGGCTGTGCTGGCCCTGGGACACAGCGCCCGGGACACGGTGGAGATGCTGCACAGCCGCGGCGTCCCCATGGAGGCCAAGCCCTTTGCTGTGGGGGTGCGGATCGAGCACCGTCAACGGGATATGGACGCCGCCCAGTATGGAAAATACGCTGGTCATCCCTGTCTGCCGGTATCCAGCTACAAGCTCTCCTGCCATCTGGAGGGCGGCCGCAGCGTGTTCAGCTTCTGTGTCTGTCCCGGCGGCCAGGTGGTGGCCGCGGCCTCTGAGGAGGGCCGGACCGTCACCAACGGTATGAGCTATTACGCCCGGGACGGGGAGAACATCAACGGCGGCCTGCTGGTCAACGTGACCCCGGCGGACTTTCCCGACGGGGTGCTGGGGGGCATCGCCTTTCAGCGGCAGCTGGAGGCGGCGGCCTTCTCCCTGGGCGGCGGCGGTTTCCGGGCCCCGGCCCAGCGGGTGGAGGACTTCCTGGCCCGGCGGCCCTCTGCAGGTCCCGGTACGGTCGTCCCTACTTACCGGCCCGGTGTCACCTGGACCGATCTCCACCGATGCCTGCCCGATTTCCTCTGCACCGCGCTGGAACAGGCGCTCCCCATCCTGGGGCGCCGGGTTCGGGGCTTTGACGGTCCGGACGCAGTGCTGACCGCTGTGGAGAGCCGCAGCAGCTCTCCGGTCCGCATCCTGCGCGGAGAGGACCGCCAGTCCCCCGCTATCCGTGGGCTCTATCCCTGCGGTGAGGGGGCCGGCTTTGCCGGCGGGATCCTCTCTGCCGCCGCTGACGGCATCCACACCGCCGAAGCAATGCTGACACACATGGCAGCGCCTGCCCACCCTCTTTGAAAGGAGCAGTCCTATGGCGTTTCATCCCATTGACCTGGACACCTGGCCGCGCCGGGAATACTACCTTCATTACATGGAGGCAGTTCCCTGCACCTACAGTCTAACGGTGGAGCTGGACATCACCCGCCTGCGCACCGCCCCTATCAAGCTCTACCCCGCCATGCTGCACGCCATCACCACCTGCGTCAACCGGCACCCGGAATTCCGCACCGCTCTCGGTTCGGACGGGCTGCCCGGCGTTTTCGACCAGATGCTTCCCTGCTACACCGTGTTTCATCCAGACACCGAGACCTTCTCCAACCTCTGGACGGTATATGACCCGGACATTTCCGTCTTTCTTGCCAATTACCAGCAGGATCTTGCCCTCTATGGGCAGGCAGAGGGCTTTGATGGCAAGCCGGATGTACCGGGAAACACCTTCCCGGTCTCCATGCTGCCCTGGGTTTCCTTCCAAAGCTTCCAGCTCCATCTTCCCCTGGGCCATCGCCATCTGCTGCCCATCTTTACCATGGGGCGGTTTTTCCATCGGGAGGACGCCTGTCTGCTGCCGCTGTCCGTCCAGGTCCACCACGCCGTCTGCGACGGGTTCCACGTCAGCCGCTTTCTCAGCGATCTCCAGGAGATCCTCCGGCAAATGCCCCTCCCCGGCAGCAATAATTAAAAAGGCCCGGTACCAAAAACTGGTACCGGGCCTTTTGTTCTCTTTTTCGCAGCGGGTCAGTCGATGATCTCCATGGGACGGCCGCAGCAGTAGGGAATCAGATCCCCGGCCTTCACGTGCTGGGTCTTGTTGCAGATGGTGCAGTAGACCTCGCAGTCAAAGGGGGCACGGAGCTCAGGGGCGGCGTTGGCCTCTTCCTCCGTCAGGCCGTCGATATGGAAGCGGGCCACGTTCTCGCCGGTGGCGGGCTCGTACACACCGATGGGGGACAGCTTCTTGTTGTCGCCCAGGCAGTTGCCCATCTTGATCCACAGGGCCTCCAGCTGGCTGGTCTCAATGGCATTCTCGGGGATAAACTCCACGACCGCCTTGTCCATTTTCACCTTCATAGTACAGATCTCCTCTCAAACGCGCGATCGCTTATTCCGCGGCGAACTGATCCTTGCCCACGCCGCACAGGGGGCAGACGAAATCCTCGGGCAGGTCCTCCCACTTGGTGCCGGCAGCAATGCCGTTATCGGGATCGCCCAGGGCCTCATCATAGACATAACCGCAAACTTCACAGACATACTTCATGGTTGTTTCCTCCTCAGTTTTTATTTTTGACTCAATTTTTTCAAAATCGGCAACACCGTGCTTGCAGATTGGGCAGATAAAATCGGCCGGCAGCTCCTCGCCCTCATAGATATAGCCGCAGATGATGCAGCGCCAGCCGGTCTGCCCCCGCTTCTCCTCGGGTTTGGGCTTGATATGGGACTGGTAATAGTTGTAGGTGCAGCTGGGCGTCTGGGACAGCTTCTCCCCATCCGTGACATCCGCCAGGAACATGGTATGCGTCCCCAGGTCAATGGTCTCAAACACCTTGGCGGAGAGGTAGGCGTTGGTATCGTCGCTGTCCAGATACATCAGGCCGTTGGCGCTGCGCCGCAGGCCCATGTAATCCCTCATCTTGTCCGTATCCCGGCCGGATTGGAATCCAAAATGGCGAAACGTGTCAAAAGCCGCCTTTTGGGAGAGGATTGATATGTTGAACACGCCAGTATGCAAAATCATATCATGGGTATAATTCTTTTTGTTGACTGTGATAGAAACCCGCAGCGGGGAATCCGTTACCTGTTGCAAAGTGTTGATGATACAGCCATTGTCCTTCCCATTCTCCTGGGCAGTAAGAATAAAAAGCCCATACTCAATCTGGAACATGACCTTTGCGTCCATACCAATCTCCCTCTCTTTCCCAGTATGGTTTTACTATAGCAAACAGGGCGCCTGGTTGTCTGTTGCAATGGCAACAATTTTATAGAATTTCTCCAAAATTTGGAGCATCCGCTGTGATCCCCCTGTGTACAGGAAATAGTATCCCCCACCCAGGCGGATTCCATCCGTCCCGCTGCCGCCTTTGGAGAGCGCCGCTGTCCGTGCCGCCCCGGCCGACCGGGATGTACCGCCACAAAGCGTATTCTGAATCGGTACAAAAAGGGTATACTGCAACCTCTATCGGAAATCAAGAATGAATTTTGAACGGCCTGTAAATAAATTGTGAACCATTTCTCCAGGGTGTTGACATAATGAGGATCCCTGCTACAATGGTCTTGTACACAGAAATTGTTTCTTTTTCTTTTCTCCCTCTCTCTATTTTCTTTGAAACAAAGGACCGGGTGCCAGTTGGCACCCGGTCCTTTGTTTTCCCCTCTGTCCAATTCAAGTCTGTGGATCCGCCACCTCGTACAGCCCGTCCAGCACCGTCCAGCCCTGGGCGAAGGGGCGCATGAGATTCCAGTACCCGGCGCCCAAAAAACCGTACTCGGACACCAGCAGCAGCTTTGCCTCCATGCTCCGGCCGTCCTCGAACCAGACCATGTGGGACAGCCCATCCTCCGCCATATAATAGAAAAAAGGGGACTGCGCGGTCTCGTCGTACTGGATCTCCGCGCCGTAGCGCACCGCCAACGCCACCGCCTCCTGGTTGGACAGGGAGCGGGCACGGGTCTCCCCCTGCCGGAAGGGGAGGGGCCAGTCGTAGCCGTAGTTGGGGATCCCCAGGAGGATCTTTCCCGGGGGGATCTCTGTGACGGCGTAGTCCAGCACCTGCCGTACCTGGGGGATGGGGGCCACCGCCATAGGCGGACCGTAGGAATAGCCCCACTCGTAGGTCATCAGCAGCACAAAGTCCGCCGCGGCGCCCAGCCCCTTATAGTCGTGCCCCTCATAGAGGAGGCCGGGCTGGGCGGCATAGGTCTTGGGGGCCAGGGCCACCAGCACCGGATAGCCCATGGGTGCCAATTCCCGGCGCAGCGCCGCGACAAAGTCCACATAGGCCTGCCGTTCCTGGACGGGGACGAATTCAAAATCCACGTCCACACCCCGATAGCCCTTCTGGCGGACCGTCTCCATCACCGAGGCGATGAAAGCGCGCTGGACCTGGGCATCTGTCAGCACCAGGCTGCTGCGCTGGTTGTCAAATTGCCCCTCCTCGGTCATAGAGGACAGATGCATCAGCGGCAGCGACCCCAGCGCTCCGGCCGCCGACAGCAGCACCCCGTCCTCCAGAGGGAGCAGCCCCCCGGACGCTGTGATGCCATAGGTAAAGGGCGTCAGGCAGCTCATATAGGGCAACGACGCATCCAGCAGGCGCCGGTCAATATAGGGATAGGCGTAGCTGTTGGTGGTGATGCCCCCCAGCTTCTCCCCCAGATAGGAGATCACCAGGGTCTGCCCCGGGATCAGGGTATCCTGTCCCCCCAGCTGGTAGTTGCGCCGGTAGAGCTGCCGCACGGTCACGCCAAAGGTGCGGGCCACCGAGGAGAGCGTATCCCCCTGGCGCACTGCATAGACCTGTCGGGGAAAGCGGACCGTCAGCGTCTGCCCCACTGCCAGGGCCCCCGTCTCCGGCACGCCGTTGTCCACCATCAGCCGCCTGGGGTCCACTCCATACTGCCGGGCAATGGAATAGACCGTCTCTCCGCTGCGCACCACATGAATAATCACCACTCTCACCTCGGCACCATCCTATGCGTCCCGGCATCCCGTTATGCCGCATCTGAGGGCAAAACAAGGCCGGAGGAGATACCGCCCTCCGGCCTTGCTGTGCGCTTATGGATTGTAGCCCAGCGCCTCGGAAATGCGTCGGGCCGTCTCTGCCAGCTGGGGCTTGATCTCCGCCTCAATGCGCTCCGGGGTCATCCGGCTCACCGGCCCGGTGACGCTGATGCCGGCAATGATGGCGCCGGTGTAATCCCGGATGGGGCAGGCCACGCACCGGGAGCCGATCTCACACTCCTCGTTGTCATAGGCGAAGCCCTCCCGGCTCACCCGCCGCAGCTCCGCCAAGAGCCCCTCCTTGGTGGTGATGGTGTGCTCCGTGAAGCGGGGCAGCCCCTTCTCCCGGATCAGCTTATCCAGCTGCTCCTCGGAGTAGGTCAGCAGGCGCAGCTTCCCGTTGCCGGTGCAGTGCATGGGACTGACATTGCCGATGTGCTGCATGCTCATCAGCGTCTGATCCGGCCCGGTGGCCACATCAATATATACCATGGTCATGTCATGCTCCACCGAGACACACAGCCCCTCGTGAAACCGCTGGGACAGATCCACCAGATAGGGGTGGGTAATGGTCTGCAGCTCGGTTTTGCTGTTGTGCTGGTTGGCGATGCGGCTGATCTTGTACGTCAGGTAATAGCGGGCGGTGTCCTTCTCCTGGGCCACGTAGCCGCAGTTTTGCAGGGAGGTCAAAAAGCGCAGGGTGGTGCTGGCATTCAGGTCCAGGGCGGCGCTGATGTCCCGCAGGCGCATAGGATCCCTGGACTGGGCCAGCAGCTCGATGATGGCCAGGGCTTTTTCCGTGGAGCGGTTATTCCCGGCCCCGCTCTTTTTCTTCTCCTCATCCGGCATAGAGGTCTCTCCTATCCTCGTTTTTCTCCATTTTAGCACAGGCCAGCTGGCTTGTCCACTGAAATTTCAAATAGTAAAATCCACTTTTGCTTTTTCACTCCAGCGCCGCTGATTTTCTCCATTGACAGGACAGCCGGACCCATCATACAATAAGGAAAAATCCGCAAAACAAAACGGCCGCCGGCCCTGAGGCCGGACAGCCGCTCTGTTTCTATCCAATTCCGGATCACGCAATGACCTTCTGCGTCGCCATATAGTGAACCAGTCTTCCTGCATCCTCACTGCAGTTGCTCTGCAACCGCACCCGCTCTAAACCGGCTTCCGGCGCCATCCACTTCATCAGTGCCTGGATCTCTGTATTGTTGCGCAGGTCGCAGGCGGCCTCGTCAGGCAGGTCCAGATAGACCGGCTCCCGGCAGGAGTCCACAAGCTCAAAAAACTGGTTCATGTCTTTGACGCCATAAAAGGTCAAGGCAAACTTTCGATTGGACATTGATCGCACCTCCTTACGGTTTATGGTGCAAGAATACCGCCTTCCGGCTTTGGATACAATAAAAAATCAGACCGATCCTATCAAAAAACCGACCAAGGAGAGGAGGGACGACTATGCCATTACAGGACGGCGGCATCAATGTCAGCCGGGACCGGCGGGAGCTGAAGCTTCACGGCACAGCCGAGTTCCCCTGCGCCGGCTACCGCAGCACCATCACCAACCGGGCTGGCCACCGCATCCCCTGGCACCGCCACGAGGAGATCGAGGTGCTGTATCTGGCCTCCGGCTCCCTGGAGCTGTGTCTGCTGGGGCGGACCAACCACCTGCGCTCGGGGGACGGGGCCTTCATCAACAGCAATGTACTCCACATGGCCTGCTCCGTGGACCGATGCGAGCTGTGTTCCCTGGTCTTTCGCCCCTCCCTGATCTCCGGGGCCGCTGACAGCGTCTTTGACAAAAAATATGTCCGTCCCCTGGTGGAGTCCGCCACCGCCAAGGGGATCCTGCTGCGGCGGGAAAATGAAGGGGATGTTGACGCTCTAATCCAGCTGGAGGAAGCTTTCCGAGCCATGTCGGGTGCTGAACCAGGACATGAATTCGCTGTTCGGGGCCACCTCAGCCATCTGTGGTATCTGCTCTACGCCCGGAAGGAGGCCGACCTGGACGACAGCCCTGTCCATGCCTCCACAGTAGATGCCGCCCGCCTCAAGGCCATGCTGGACTATATCCATGCCCACTATCCCCAGCCCCTGACCCTGGCAGAGATCGCACAGGCCGCCAACATCGGTGAACGGGAGTGCCTTCGGTGCTTTCGCCGAACTATCGACCTATCGCCCAAGCAGTATCTGCAGCAGTACCGTATCGCGGAGGCTGCGGTATTCCTGCGAGAAAGTACCCTGACCGTGGCGGAGGTGGCCCTGCACTGCGGATTCGACAGCCCCAGCAACTTTGCACAGACTTTCCGCAAATACTACCACTGCTCTCCCCGGGACTTCCGCCGTGACTTCCAGGAGGGCCGCCCCGGCCACGGGGTGCTGACTTCCGGCTTCAGCGGCCCCGCCGCGCCGGTCTGATGCTCCAGCCGCAATAACAGAAAAGCCCCCGGGCCAGAGGCCCGGGGGCTTTTGACTGTTTTGCTCTGCGCTCAGTGACTCACTTCCACACCGCGAATCACGTTGTCGTTATCCACCATGATGGTCACGGAGCCGCCGGATGCGAGGGCTGCGTTCAGGTTCCGGAACCACACGCCGGCATCCTTATCATAGCAGCAGTTGTCCAGGTTGCTGGACACAGTATAGAGCTTGCCGTTCACATACACGGACTCGCCGCTGCGCCATGCGCTGGCCGGCACATTCTTCACCGCTTTCAGCACAACCATCTGGGTAACAATCTGGCTGTTATCCGACCGCACGGAGACACCGATCCACTGTCCGGTGGAGAGGCCGCGGTCCACGGTAAACTCGGCTACCTTCTGCTCCGCACCGTTATTTCCGCGGTAGACCGTCGTTGTCACCTCGGTCACCTGGTTTTCGCCCTCGCCTGTCGTCTTTGTGCTGACAAAGACACGGCCATAGTACAGGCTGTCGCCGGTGGTATTCTCCAGCACCAGGATATCCACCTTATCTGCATAGTTCTTATGGGCAAAGAGCACCTGATCGCTGGAGATAATGTTCTCGGTCAAATCGCTCAGCGCGACCTGGCTCAGCATATTCCCTTGAGCTGTGGTGTAGATCTGCACATCCGCAGCCAGTTCGGCGCTGCCCACGCGTCCCTCGGACACATAGAAGTCGCCCCGGATGCTCTGACCACCCACGCGGCCCAGTGTCACGGAATCCCGGTTGCTGGAGGAAACAGACACCAGCTGCCCGGTATAGTCGCTCAGGTTCTTGATGGCGCTGCTGTCTACCTCCAACCCATTGAAGAGCCGAACCCCATCTTTGCCCACAAAGCCGATGGCATTGCCACGGGCGGCGCTGTTGGTGGACACGCCGGCCACCTTGTTATTCTCCGTCAGCAGCAGGGTGATGGTCTGCCCCACCCGGCACTCCGCCAGGCTCGCCATGGCACAGGGCATAACCTCCAGATAGCCATCCTCGCCGGTTCCGATGATGCCGGTGGCCTTGATCCGGGAGGGGGAGGCAGCATTGGGGTAGGCGTCCTGATAGTAGACGGTAATCCGGTTGTCGCTGACATAAACCGTGTTGTTGCTGGCGCTGTAGGTCGCCACGTCAAACTTTTTCAGTGAACGCGAGGTAACTCGCTCCCCATGCTTGTAGATAGTGTAGTCGGTCCGGTCCGTCAGCAGGGCAAAGCCCTCGGTGCTGCCGTCCTGAGCGACAATCACCGCATCATCCGATGTGGTGGAACCCACAAATACCGTCTCGACCCGGCCCTTGTCGTTGATATACAGGGTTGCCAGCGTACCGGCACTCAGATAGGTGAAGCGCTCCACATAGGAGTAGGAGGACTCGCCAATATACACCTTGGCGTCGGCGGCGACAGAGTACTTGGTACCACTGGAATCCGTGATGGTAGTAGTCTCCGCCATCGCAATGGTGATATTCCGGCTGGTACCCTCATTGGTGGGTACAAAGGTGACCGCCTCGCCGGCGCCGTTCAGAATGACCACGCCCTTGCGTCCAGAGAGCAGCCCGGAACCAGGATTCCCCGCCAGCACATAGTCCTGAACCGATGTACGAAGGATGGGGTTGCCGGCTGCGTCTTTGGCATTACCGTCCAGAAGGATCGCGTCCACGGGCGTACCCAATTTGGTATAGAATTTGCCGCCTTCCTTCTGGTCGCAGTTGAGAAGATTCATAAACAGCTGGGCGGCCTGGGCGCGGTTGACAGCGGTACCAGCAGAAAGGCTGACCCCGTCACACAATCCGATGGCCATGGCCTGATCAATATACCCGTCGGGCCAGACCGCGCTGACATCCTCGTCCTTATAGCCCAGCATCCGCATGAGGATCGTAACCGCCTGGCCGTAGTTGATGGTGTTATTCGGTCCAAAGGTACCGTCCGCATAACCGGAAATCAGCTTTGGATCGCTGCGCACCGCCAGGTTCACATACCCTGCGGCCCAGTATCCCGGCTTCACATCCGGGAAAATCGTGTAATTCTGATAAATATTGGCCCGATCTCCCTGGCCCATAGCTTCCACGGCCATCTTGCAGAATTGTGCCCGGGTCAGGGTCCCCATCGGGTTGAATACCCCGCTGGACATGCCGTCCACCACACCCATCATCTGGAGCACTTCCACATTCTGAGCTGTGGTCATATCCGTGACATCACTGAAGCCGCCGATTGCCGACGCTTTCGGCGCCATATATGGTACAAGTCCTAATGCCAGGACCATTGCTAAAGCCAGTGAAGCCAGCCGCTTTTTCCAATGTTTCATGGTTGATTCCCCTCCTTATTCCGCCCGCAGGGCCTCCACCGGCTGCAGACCGGAGGCCTTGATCGCGGGATACATACCAAAGATGATACCCAATGCCACGGAAAACACCAAGGCTCCCAGGGCAATTGGTACCGGAGGCCATAGCGGCTCCGTAAACTTCAGGATAAACTTTCCGCCCAGCAAAGTCAGCATCGTGCCAAGGATCGCTCCGATGATGCCGCCAATACCGCATATCATACCTGCTTCAATCAGGAATTGGGCCACGATACTTTTACGCTCAGCGCCGATAGCCCGCCGGATGCCGATTTCCTTGGTCCGCTCGGTCACCGTTACCAGCATGATATTCATAATACCGATGCCGCCAACAATCAGGGAGATGGCGGCGATACCGCCCAACACCAGGCTCATGGCAGTAGCTGCCTGGTTATCCTGGTCGATCCACTGCTGCTCACTATAGGCGCTGAAATATCCCTTGTTATTGTTCCAGTCGTTGGGGTCACCGCAGATGCCGGTAAGGAATCCAGTCAGGCGGGTCACCACCTCGTTGACTGTCTTTCCGCTGGACGCTTTCACATAGAAATCGGAGATGCTGTTGCTGCCGCCCTGTCCCAGCGCCCTGGCTGCAGTATAGGGCAGTACGATGACATTGTCAATATAGCTGTTGTTGACATTATTGGCCATTTTCTCCACATACGTTCCAATGACCGTAAAGGGAATGCCGTTGATCCGGATCTGCTGCCCGACAGGACTTGTCAAGTCAAAGAAATTCCTGGCTGCCACTGCCCCCATCACGCAGACATTGTTATACTCGTCCAAATCAATTTTGCTGATATCCCGTCCTTGTTCAATCTGAAAATTGTTAACTATGGAGTATTGGTCGCTGCCCAAGTAAATCTGGGGCGCCTGTTCCATGGTGGAGCTGTTTTTTGCCCCATAGGTCACTGTCACATCCCACAGGTTGGCATTTGGCGTGACACCTTCTGCAAGGCCCAAACTGTTGAGGTACAGGCAATAGTCATAGAGGTCGTCAAATACACTGGTACCATTGTTGAGATAAGCATAGACCGAGACCTTGTTAGTCCCCTGCGCCTCGTACAGCTGCATGGTCAATTTGTTCTGCCCCATGAGGACCGACACAATGGCCATGACCGAGGCCACGCCAATGATAATGCCCAGCATGGTCAGGAATGCCCGGCCCTTGTTATTGTTGATGGACTTAAAGGCCATTTTGAATGCCTGACCCAATTTCATAGCCAGTCCACCTCCTGCTCTAGATCTTGGATAATTTTACCGTCGCTAATGCGCACCACCCGCCGGGCGGTAGCGGCAATCGAATTGTCGTGGGTGATAAGGATAATCGTGCTGCCCTCCTTGTTCAGTTCCTGCAGAAAATGCAGCACCTCCTTACCCGTATGACTGTCCAGTGCTCCGGTGGGCTCATCTGCCATGATAATGGGGGGATGGGTGGCGATGGCCCGGGCAATAGCCACCCGCTGCTGCTGGCCGCCGGACATCTCCGCCGGGTGATGGCGGTAGCGTTCTGCTACCCCCACCCGGGCCATGGCATCCATCACCAGATCCCGCCGCTTGAATGCAGAGACATTCTGGTAGATGAGTGGCAGCTCCACATTCTCATAAGCCGTAAGAGAGGGGATCAGATTGTAGCCTTGGAAGATAAAGCCCACCTGCTTATTGCGGATATGGGAGAGCTGTGTATCATCCAGCTCCCGCACATCCTGCCCATCAATACGGTATGTCCCGCGGGTGGGGATATCCAAACACCCCAAAATGTTCATCAACGTGGATTTGCCGGAACCGGACTGGCCCACAACCGCCACAAATTCTCCCCGATCAATAGCGAGATCCACACCGTTCAGGGCCCTGACCTCCGCTTCGGTTCCCTCATTATAAATTTTAAAAACATTTTCAATATCAATCAGCATGCTGCCACCTCATTTCTCCCATCAACCGTAGGAGTTGCTGCGCAGCATCTGGGTAAAGACCACATCGCCCTCGTTGACGCCGGAGAGGATTTCCACATTGTTCTTATCGGAAATTCCTGTCTCCACAGGCACAGCGTAGAACCCTTCTGCCGGGACCCCCACTGTGCTGCCGTCCACATCCACTGCGTTTTCCGGCCGCTGGTTCGTCTGGATGAACACCACGCTGAGCGTCTCGCCAGTCTCCGTGTCCGGCACATACTTTACGCACTGGATGGGCAGAACCAGGCAGTTGTCGCTCTGGCTGGCCACCAGGCTATAGGTAACAGAGGCCCCGGTGTACATCTGCCCCTCCGGGTTGTCCACCAAGATCGTAGCGGTATATGTCGCAACGCCGTTATTCATCTCCGGGCTCAGGTTCACCTTATCCACTACACCGCTGAAAGCAGTCCCCCACTGATCAATATTCACAGACATGCCCTGCTTAATGTAGGCGATGTTCCGCTCGTCCACCTTTGCAGTGACCTCAATAACGCTGGTATCCGAAATATTGATGACCGCAGTCTTCTCTGCAATCTCCTGTCCCGGGCTGATCGCCAAACCGATCACTGTTCCGGCAATGGGGGCCACCGCATTCAGATTGGCCAGATTCTCCTCCGCATCTTTCAGGGAATCCTGAGCCGTCCGCAGGGACTCCTCCGCATTGAAGATCGCCGTCTGGTTATCATCCCCGCTGATGCGCATAAGGCTCTGTCCCGCGGACACATCCAAAAAGTTCATCATATCCACCCATTCAATGGTGCCCTGAACCTTTGTCTTAACATCCACTGTGCGGTTATATTCCAATTTCCCCTGCTCATAGGGATAGATCTCCTGGCCATTGGAGGTAATCACAGCGCTGGCCAGCATATCTTTGGTCAGCACACCGGGATTATCCAGTTCAACTACTGCCTGGAAAAGTTTGGAGCCCTCGGCCGAGATACGGCTAACCTTATTGACTTCCACCACTTTTCCTTCCCGGGACTCCATTACAGCCGGAATGGAAACAGTGACCTTCTGGCCCACATAGATATCATTCTCATAGGCATAGCTATAATACTGTTCCAGACGCATTACATGGTCGTCCACCAGCTGGGCAATCGTAACATCGTTGCCAATCTCCTGGCCCACCTCATACTCGTTCTCAATGCCCATGAGCTTTCCGGAAAACTCCGCTGTCACAGTCAGGTTGTTCGCCGCCTCATACAGATCTTTGAGTTCCTTCTGCCGGACCTCCACCTCAGTACGCGCCTTGTTTACCAGGTCCTGTGCCGCAGGGCTGTCGATGGAAAACAGCGGCGTTCCCGCCTCCACGACATCCCCTTCCTGGACATACACATCCAAAACGGTCCCTGCGGTCGTAATCGTAATGGATTCGGACTGCTTGGCCTTAGTTGTTCCGCTGCCTTCCACTGTGCTGGTAATCGAGCCGATGGACACGACATCTGTCAGGACCTGTGTATCCCCCTCGCTGGGAGAGAGAAGCTTCACCATCCCCCAAATCAGCCCTCCTGCTACGATCACCAGGACGGCCAGCCCGATGATACGCTTACGCTTTTTAGGGCTCTTCCACATCCCCAGCAAGGGATTGGGCTTTTTATTTGCAACCTCGGGGGTGCTCTCCTCTACCACAGCCGTAGACTGGGCGGCGGTCTCCTCGGTATTGGGACCATGAATCAAATCGTTCATAAGTTCGCTTCCTTTCCTCTGCTGGAATCATTGACTGCAAGAGCGATAGTACGGCAAAGGCACCCATTTCGTCAACTACAATTCCGCTACAAAAGGGTTACAATTCCGGTTACAATTGCGCCTCGCCTTGATTGTACCATAAATCCGAAGCAAGGGGCAGTCGGAAAACCTTAAGATTTTCTTAAGGTTTCTGTAAACTCCTCCAGCACACATTTCCTCTTACAATATAGTAGACGTTTTTCTCCCCGCAAGGTTCCCACTGCCTTCAAAATTTGTTCAAATAATTTTCCTTGACAGATACCCGGCTACGTGCTATAGTAACTACATCATAAAACCAGTGAGAAAGTGTAAGTATCACAGTCAGGCACCTTTTAGAGAGCCGCTGTTGGTGGAAATGCGGCAGGGAGCGTCTGTGTGAATGGGCTTTCGAGGGCAGACCGAACGTGATGCATTAGTAGGCGAGCCGGAGGGGAACTCCGTTATCAAAGCCAGCGTATGGTTGTACGCAATAAGTGGGCGGGATTTCCCGTCAAGCCGGGTGGCACCGCAGAAGGATTTCGCTTCTGTCCCAGCAACAAATCTGCTGAGGGACAGGGGCGTTTTTTATTGCCCTGAGGGCAGCGCTCTCCTGGTCCCAGCGACAATTTTGAAAGGAGAAACATACCATGAGCGAGATGAAAATCCCTTACAAGATCTACCTGAGCGAAGATGAGATGCCCAAAGCCTGGTACAATCTCCGGGCGGATATGAAGAACAAGCCCGCCCCCCTGCTGAACCCCGGCACGCTCCAGCCCATGACCCGTGAGGAGCTGGACGGCGTGTTCTGTGACGAGCTGGTCAAGCAGGAGCTGGACGACACCACCCCCTATTTCGAAATTCCCCAAGAGATCCGGGACTTTTACAAGATGTACCGTCCCTCTCCTCTGGTTCGCGCCTACTGCCTGGAGGCGGCCCTGGGCACCCCCGCCAAGATCTATTACAAGTTCGAGGGCAACAACACCTCCGGCTCCCACAAGCTGAACAGCGCCATTGCCCAGGCCTATTACGCCAAGAACCAGGGGCTCAAGGGCGTCACCACTGAGACCGGCGCCGGCCAGTGGGGCACCGCCCTCAGCATGGCCTGCGGCTATCTGGGGCTGGACTGCAAAGTCTACATGGTGAAGTGCTCCTATGAGCAGAAGCCCTTCCGCCGGGAGGTCATGCGGGTCTACGGCGCCAGTGTGACCCCATCCCCCTCCCCCACCACCGCAGTGGGGCGGAAAATTCTGGAGAAGGATCCCAACACCACCGGCTCTCTGGGCTGTGCCATCAGCGAAGCTGTGGAGGTCGCCACCTCCACCCCCGGCTACCGCTATGTGCTGGGCAGTGTGCTCAACCAAGTGCTGCTGCACCAGTCCATTATCGGCCTGGAGAGCAAGATCGCTATGGATAAGTACGGCGTGAAGCCCGACATCATCATCGGCTGCGCCGGCGGCGGCAGCAACCTGGGCGGCCTCATTGCCCCCTTCATGGGTGAGAAGCTCCGGGGTGAGGCGGATTACCGCATCATCGCCGTGGAGCCCGCTTCCTGTCCCTCCTTCACCCGGGGCAAATTTGCCTATGACTTCTGCGACACCGGCATGGTCTGCCCCCTGGCCAAGATGTACACCCTGGGCAGCGGCTTCATTCCCTCCGCCAACCACGCCGGAGGCCTCCGCTACCACGGCATGAGCAGCACCCTGAGCCAGCTCTACCACGATGGGCTCATGGAGGCAACCTCCGTGAAGCAGACTGATGTCTTTGAGGCCGCCGAGCGCTTTGCCCGGGTGGAGGGTATCCTGCCCGCCCCTGAGTCCAGCCACGCCATCAAGGTGGCCATTGACGAGGCGCTGAAGTGCAAGGAGACCGGTGAGGAGAAGACCATCCTCTTCGGCCTCACCGGCACCGGCTATTTCGATCTGTACGCCTATGAGGCGTTCCACGATGGAAAAATGAGCGACTATATCCCCACCGATGAGGAGATTGCCCGGAGCCTTGGCCAGCTCCCTCAGGTGGACTGACCGCATCAGATCTTTGGGCTGACAGCGGGGGAGGAACATTCCTCCCCCGCTTGCTGTTTTCCCCGGGAAACGGCATCGCTCCGGCGCCCTGTGCCCCTATTGGGAACTTCCTCCATTACCGGCTGCAGCGCCATGCATGATTTCCGTCCCTTTGTACAAAATATAAAAAATTTTTTTGATAAATATTCTGCGACTTGTCCTTGCAAATTTGCACAGTTTGGAGTATAGTAGTACTAGTTAAAATTATGTCAATTCGATTGGAGTGAACCCTATGGAACACAGCCATGAACACACCCATACCCATACCCACGACGGTGTGGAGCATACGCATACCCACGACCATTCCCACGACCACGAGCATACCCACAGCCATGACCACGTGCATGCTGCCGGCGAGGGCGATGGGAAGATCGTGGCCGTCCTCAGCTACATGCTGGAGCACAATGTGCACCACTGCGCGGAGCTGAAGGAGATGGCCGGCGGCCTTTCCGGAGAGGCGCAGCACCAGCTGCTGCACGCGGTGGAGGCCTTTGAGGAGGCCAATACCCATCTGTCCAAGGCCGTCGAGGAACTGAAACAGCAGGAAAAGGAGTAATTGCATTATGTGTCTGTCCACTGTCTACCGCAACAGTCAATCTGAAGAAAACGTTTGCGCCAAGTATGTGGCGAAAATTGACGTAGATGGCAACAAGCTGACCTTTACCGATGTGCTGGGCGAGGTGACCCAGGTAGAGGGCCGCCTGGTATCCGCCGACCTGACCGCAGGCGTGGTGGTCTTTGCCGCCGCTTGAACCGCCGGGCATCGCATATGGCAAACTACGAGATGTGCTGCGAGATTTTTAACAGCTGCAGCAACAACCAGATGCGGGATATCTCCTTTGAAGAGGTCTCCGTGGAGGACACCGACGCCTATGTCCGCCAGATGGAACCACGGGCCGCTATCGACAAGGAGGAACTGTCTGACGGCTCCCGTATCTACCATACCGACACTGCGGGTCTGCGGAAACGATATAGTTTCACCCCCATCTGATGAAGCTCGTGCCTGGGGAATGCAGCAGCAGGTGTTTTCGGCACCGCCGGAAACCTGCTGCTGTGAGCCGTGCCGTAAGGGCACCAGCCTCCACCTGTGCGGTTCCTCGCGGCGCCGCCGCGTAGATATTAAAACATGTTTTCTGATAGGATAAATTGATTTGGAGGTTAACCAACTATGAAGGTATCCGAAATCTTTGAAGAGCGCGCAGCATTTTCCTTCGAAGTATTTCCCCCCAAGACTGACGCCGGCATGGAGAAGCTTTGTGGCCAGGGCGGTGTCTTGGATCAGCTTTACACCCTGAACCCGGACTACATTTCCTGCACTTACGGCGCCGGCGGCACCAACGTCGGCAAGCAGCTGGATGTGCTGGAGAAGATTCAGAAGGACGGCAAGTGCGCTCCGGTGGCCCACTTTACCTGCGTGGGCAACACCAAGGAGGGCATGAAGGAGCAGCTGCAGACCTATCTGAATAACGGCATCAACCATATTCTGGCCCTGCGGGGTGACCTGCCCTTCGGCTGGACCGGCACGGGCGGTGACCTGCATTATGCTACCGAGCTGGTGAAGTTCGTGCGCCAGGAGTTCGGCGACAAGTTCACCATCGCCGTGGCCGGCTCTCCCGAGGGCCACATCGCCTGCCGCAGCCTGGAGGCGGACATTTCCTTCCTGAAGCAGAAGCAGGATAATGGCGCTGATTATATTATGACCCAGCTGTGCTGGGACATGGACCAGTTCAAGTATTGGCTGGAGGCCGTCCGGGCCGCCGGGATCTGGATGCCCGTGGATGTGGGCATCATGCCCGTTCTGGATATGGCCGCCACCATCAACATGGCCCTCAGCCGCAACGGCTGCGTTATGGACCGGGAGCTGTGCCGGATCATCTCCAAGCACTGGATTTTCCCCAACCCCTTCGACAAGGAGCCCTTCGACGCTGCGGCAGAGCAGAAGAAGAAGGACTTCAAGGAGGCCGGCATTGAGTACACCATCAAGCAGATTGATGAGTACCGCGCCTGTGGCATTGACGGGATCCATCTCTATGCGCTGAATAAGTACGATGATGTAGCCCGCATTGTGAAAGAGAGCGGCATTATTGACCTGGTTTGATAACCGATCGCTGTACATCCCCTCCGATGCATCTGATGCACCGGGGGGTAACCGGAAACGCCGTCACCCCGCAAGCGGGCGGGGCCGGCGTCAACAAAAAGGAGTCCTGATGTTATGACACAAACCATTGCATTCGCCGGCAAGGGCGGCGTTGGCAAGACCACCATCTGCGGCATGCTCATCCAGTACCTGTGCCGCAAGAAGGACGGGGCTGTTCTGGCCGTGGACGCAGACGCCAACTCCAACCTGAACGAGGTGCTGGGGGTGGACGTGGAGATGACCCTGGGGGATATCCGGGAGAACATCGCCCGGGCAGACATGGCAAATCCCAGCCCCATCCCCGCCGGCATGACCAAGGCCGACTACGCCGACATGATGTTCGGCAACGCCCTCACTGAGAATGACGATTTCGACATGCTGGTCATGGGGCGTACCCAAGGCAAGGGCTGCTACTGCTATGTCAATGGTATCCTCAGTGCCCAGGTGGAGAAATATGCCAAGAACTACCGCTATGTAGTGGTGGACAACGAGGCTGGTCTGGAGCATATCAGCCGCGGAATCCTGCCCAAGGTAGACATGATCCTGTTGGTAAGCGACTGCTCCCGCCGGGGCATCCAGGCGGTGGGCCGCATCAATGAGATGATTCAAGAACTCAACCTGGGTGTGAAAGAGGTCAAGCTCATTGTCAACCGCGCTCCCGGCGGCGTCCTCAACGACGGTGTCAAGGAGGAGATTGAAAAGCACGGCCTTATTCTGGCCGGTGTGGTCCCCCAAGACGAGACGGTCTATGAGTACGACGCCGAAGGAAAGCCCAGTGTAGATGTGCCGGAAGATGCTCCTATCAAGCAGGCTGTCTTGAAAATCTTCAAGGAGCTGGGCCTGTAATCCAATTCATCTGTTGCCCCATTTGTTTTTCCAAATTTTCCATATAAGTCAACAAATCATTGAAGGGAGTAAACCACTATGCCGTTTGCAAGAAAGCCTCAGGTATTCAGTGCGTCGATCAATGAATTGACCCTGGGTACCGGCGACAAAGCCATCACTCTGGGCGGCCAGAACGTGTACAACCTTTACACGTTTGACGGCCCCATCGCCAATGCCCCCAAGATCGGTATTGACGTGTCCGATGAGGCGGAGCAGCCCTCCCCGGGTCTGACCGCCTTCTATGAGGGCTGCACTACCATGGCAGAAAAGGCCAAGAAGGCTGCTGCCCTGGATCATGTGGACTTCGTGAACCTGCACTTCGCCTCTGCCGACCCCAACGGCGCCAACAAGTCTGTAGAGGACTGTGTTGCCGATGCCAAGGCTGTGGCCGAAGCCATTGACAAGCCCATCGTCATCTCCGGCTGCAAGAACCCCGAGAAGGATGCGGAGCTCTTCTCCAAGATCGCCGAGGCCCTCCAGGGCAAGAACATCCTGGTCCTCAGCGCCCGCGAGGAGAACTACAAGGGTATCGCCGCCGGTGTTGGCCTGGCCTATGGCCAGAAGGTGGGCGCCGAGTCCGCCGTGGATATCAACCTTGCCAAGCAGCTCAACGTCCTGATTACCCAGATGGGCCTGGACGGCAAAAATATCGCCATGAATGTGGGCAGTGCCGCTGCCGGTTACGGTTTTGAATATGTGGTGTCCACTCTGGAGCGTGTGAAGGCTGCCGCCCTGAGCCAGAACGACAATACCCTTCAGATGCCCATTATCACCCCTGTCGGCAGCGAGACCTGGGCTGTGAAGGAAGCCACCGCTACCGAAGCTGACGCCCCTGAGTGGGGTGCCCAGGAGGAGCGCGGCATTGACATGGAGGTTGAGACTGCTGCTGCGTGCCTCGCTTACGGCAGTGATGCTGTCATCCTCAAACATCCTGAATCCATTAAGACCGTTTCGCAGCTGATCGCTGCTTTGATGTAAGGAGGGCGTAAACCATGGCTTTAAAAGGTCTTGACATTTTCAAACTGACTCCCAAAACCAACTGCAAGGACTGCGGCAGCCCCACCTGTATGGCGTTCGCCATGAAGGTTGCACAGGGCGCTGTTCCCATTGAGAAGTGCCCCCACATGTCCGCCGAGGCCCTGGCCACCCTGTCCGAGGCCACTGCGCCCCCGATGAAGTCCTTCAAGCTGGGCGATCATCCTCTGGGCGGCGAGACTGTCCTGAGCCGTCATGAGAAGACCTTCGTCTCCAAAACTTTGTACGGCGTCCAAGTGTGCGACTGCATGGATGCCGCCAAGCAGGACGCTGTGATCGCTTCCATCCCCACTGTGGACTATGAGCGTATCAGCGAGCGGATGTACGTAGAGACCATTTCCGTCCGTCACAGCGCCGACAAGAGCGCCGACGACTATGTGGCCCTCATCAATAAGGTGAAGGGGCTTGGCCGTCCCCTGCTGCTGGACTGCACCGATGTGGACGTTGCCAAGGCTGCTGTAGCTGCCGCTGCCGGCTGTGACTTCATCCTCAACGGCGCCAACGAGGAGAACTACGCCGACATGAGCGCCATCGCCAAGGAGGCCAAGGTGCTTCTGGGCGTTCGCGCCGCTTCTCTGGATGCCCTCCATGAGACTGTGGAGAAGCTGGAGGCTGCCGGCAATAAGGACCTGATCCTGGATGTGGGTTCTGCTTCCATCAAGGATGCCTATGCCAATGCGGTTGAGATCCGCCGGGCTGCCCTGAAGGACGGCGATCGAACCTTCGGCTATCCCTCCATCGTCAATGTGGCCGCTCTTGCCAACGGCGACGCCCACATGGAGGCCGCTCTGCTGAGCCTGTTCACCTGCAAGTACGGCTCCATCGTCATCTGCTCCGAGATGACCTACGCCAAGGCCCTGCCTCTGTACGGCCTGCGCCAGAACATCTTCACCGATCCTCAGAAGCCCATGAAGGTCACCCCGGGCATCTATCCCATCAACGGTGCCGACGAGAACAGCCCCTGCTGCCTGACCGTGGACTTCGCCCTGACCTACTTCCTCCAAGATGCCGGTGAATCTGCTGATTACCGATGCCTCCGGTATGTCCGTCCTGACCGCCTGGGCCGCCGGCAAGTTCTCCAGCTCCTCCATCAAGAAGTTCATGGACGAGTTTGATATTGCCAATAAGATCAAGAGCCGCGCTCTGATTATCCCCGGCAAGGTGGCCGTCATGAAGGGCGAGATCCAGGACAAGCTGCCCGACTGGAGTGTTATCGTGGCCCCCAACGAGGCCGTTCAGCTGGTGAAGTACCTGCGTGACGAGGAGTGGAAGAAGAGCTATGTGGAGAAGGCTCCCGCCGCTGCCGGTGAGGCCGCCGCTCCTGCCGAGGCTGCCCCCGCTCCCAAGCAGGTCATGCCCGCACCTCCCATTGTGGTGAATGGTCCCTACAAGCTGGACGACAAGGTGGTTACCTATAAGGGCAACGACCCCTCCAGCAAGAAGTTCGTGGTCATCGGCGAGCGGATCCACTGCATCTCCCCCGCTATCCGCAAGGCTATGGACACCTACGACGAGGGCCCCATCCTCAAGCGCGCTGCCGAGCAGATCGCTGCCGGCGCCACTTACCTGGATGTGAACATCGGCCCTGCTGAGAGCAACGGCCCCGAGCTGATGCAGTGGGCTGTCCAGCTGCTGCAGCAGAACTTCAACAACGTGCCTCTGGCTCTGGATACTGCCAATAAGGCTGCTATCGAAGCTGGTATCAAGGTTTACAACCGCACCAACGGCAAGCCCATCGTGAACTCCGCCGATGCCGGCAGCCGTATCGACAACATCAACCTGGCCGCTGCCAATGATGCTATCGTCATCGCCCTGTGCTCTGCCGACGGTATCGCCAAGGACAACGACGAGCGGATGCACCACTGCCACAACATGCTGGAGCGCGGCCTGAGCCTGGGT
>CAJFQQ010000012.1 GCA_904419145.1 uncultured Oscillospiraceae bacterium
TCGATAAAGTTCGGAAATACGACGACTTTCAGTAAAATTTCAGCAAAACACACGCAGAAAAGTTAGCTGCAAGAGGTGTATTACCGCCCCTGAGATTTCGAAAAGGAGATAACGGGACAGACTGTAAAACAAAGATAATTCATCAAAGGGAATCACGCTGGGTAGACATTGGGGTGGACAAGGCGGGCAAAACGAGCGATAAAAAACACCGGGAGCCCCTGCAACGCAAGGGTTCCCGGTGGGTAGACATTGGGTAGACATATATGCAAAGAGAGCTGCTTTTGCGTTCGACTGTGAACAACTATTTCGTGCCTTTTGCGAAAAATGCTAAAGGTTCCGAGGTTATATTAGGAGTGCGGGGCTGTGGATACTAATTGGTTCAGCATGAGTGATCTTCAGATATATATGAATATATGTAATGTATATAAAAGGGAGAAAGAGAGAGCTCTTTTTGAGTTTTTATCATAAATTGCCATCTTGAACAAATTGAAAACGGGAGTTTGTGTGAAATGCACATAAGAAAAATGAGGAAATCATGAACAAATTGTAGGAAAATTCACCATTGACTTTATAATGATGAAGTTTTATCATATATCCAACACGCAGAGGCTGCGTGGGGGCTGACCCCGCTGGAAGACGGGATCAGTCAGCAAATTGAAAAGGAGTTTGAACCATGAAAAAGTTTTTAAGCCTGTGTATGGCTGCTGTCATGGTATTTGCTCTGGTGGCCTGCGGTGGCAACACCACCAATAACGGCACCAGCGGCAACAGCAGCAATGGTGGCAGCACCGATGATGCCGGCAGCACCGCTGCCACCTTTAAGATCGGCGTAATCGGCCCCCAGACCGGCGACGCTGCCATTTACGGCACCCACGTGGCCTGGGCTTCACAGATCGCTGTGGACGAGATCAACGCCCTGGGCGGGGATATCCAGTTCGAGCTGATGGTAGAGGATGACGTCAACGACGCCGAGACCTCCGTCAACGCCTACAACGCCCTGATGGACGACGAGATGCAGCTGCTGGTGGGCACCGTTACCACGACGCCGGCACTGTCCGTGGTGCCCCTGACCTACGAGGACCGGGTGTTCACCCTGACCCCCTCCGCCTCCGGTGACGACGTGATCGAGAACAACGACAACGTGTTCCAGATCTGCTTTACCGATTCCAACCAGGGCACGCGTTCCGCCCAGTACATCGACGAGAATTTTGAGAATCCTCAGATCGGCATTATCTACAAGAACGACGACCAGTACTCCCAGGGTATCCGGGACAACTTCGTCGCTGAGGCGGAGACCCGCGGCTTGTCCATCGTCTACGAGGGCACCTTCAACAACTCCAGCTCCACGGACTTCAATGTCCAGCTGACCGCGGCCCAGGCCGCCGGCGCGGACCTGCTCTTCCTGCCCATCTACTACACCCCCGCCTCTGTCATTCTGACCCAGGCCAACGCCATGGGCTATGCTCCCACCTTCTTCGGCGTGGACGGCATGGACGGCATCCTGACCGCCGAGGGCTTTGACGCCTCCCTGGCCGAGGGCGTGTACCTGCTGACCCCCTTTGCCGCGGACGCGGAGGACGAGGCTACCCAGAGCTTTGTCAGCGCCTTCCAGGAGGCCCACGGGGAGATCCCCAACCAGTTCGGCGCGGACGCCTATGATGCGGTGTATGTCCTCTATGAGGCTATCCAGGCTGCCGGCGTCACCGCTGACATGTCCACCGAGGAGATCTGCGATGCGCTGATCGACGTTATGCCTACCCTCTCCGTGGTCGGCCTGACCAGCGCCGGCTCTGCGATGACCTGGGACGAGAACGGCGCCGTGTCCAAGGATCCCACCGCCGTCATCATCGAGAACGGCACCTATGTTACGCCCTGACCCCTGAACACATAGAAATAGAAGCAGGATCGGCTGCCGGATTTTCCGGCAGCCACCCTGTGTTTCTATGGTGGAAACCGATGCGGGGATATCCCGGTATGCCGCTTCGGTTTCTGCCATAGAAGGGAAAAGAGAGGTTCGAGAGCTTATGGAATTTCTATCCTATTTGATTACCGGCATCAGCCTGGGCAGCATCTACGCCATCATTGCCCTGGGATATACCATGGTGTACGGAATTGCCAAGATGCTGAACTTCGCCCACGGTGATGTGATCATGGTGGGCGGTTATGTGGCCTTTTACGCCACCTCCTTTGCCAGCAGCAGCCTGCTGGGGGAGGATCCCACCACTGCCGCAACGGCTCTGGCCACGGTGGGATCGGTTTTGCTGGCGATGGTGGTGTGCACGGTCCTGGGCATCGTGATTGAGGGGCTGGCCTATCGCCCCCTGCGCCAAGCCGGGAGCCTGGCGGTGCTGATTACCGCTATCGGCGTCAGCTACTTTCTGCAGAATGCGGTCCAGCTGCTCTTTGGCGCCGCCCCCAAGAACTTCACCCCCGTGGTGAGCGGCCAGCTGCAGCTGCTGGGCGGACGGCTGCGGATCTCCTATGTGGCGCTGCTGACTGTGGCGGTATGTATCGTCATTATGGTCGGCCTTACCACCTTCATCGGCAAAAGCAAGATGGGCAAGGCCATGCGGGCCTGTTCGGAGGACCGGGGCGCGGCCCAGCTCATGGGCATCAACGTCAACTCCACGATTTCCATGACCTTCGCTATCGGCTCCGCCCTGGCGGCGGTGGCCGGCGTGCTGCTGTGCTCCTATTCTCCGGTCCTGCAGCCCACCACCGGCTCCATGCCCGGCATCAAGGCCTTTACGGCCGCGGTGTTCGGCGGCATCGGCTCGATTCCCGGGGCGTTTTTGGGCGGCCTGCTCCTGGGCATCATCGAATCCATGGCCCAGGCGTATATCTCCACCCAGCTGTCCAATGCGATCCTGTTCGCCGTGCTGATCGTTGTGCTGCTGGTGAAGCCCTCCGGCCTGCTGGGCAAGTATATGCCAGAGAAAGTGTGAGGTGTCCGGGATGCAGAAAGCTGGAAAGTCTGTCAAGAGAATCAAGAGCCTTGCCAAGGTGGACTATATCACCTACCTGGGCGTCATCATCGCCTTTATTGTGATGACCGTCCTGCAGTCCCGCGGGATGCTCAGCCGCTCGGTCAGCGGCATGCTGGTCCCCATCTGCTGCTATATCTGCATGGCGGTATCCCTGAACCTGACGGTGGGCATCCTGGGGGAGCTGTCCCTGGGGCACGCCGGCTTTATGAGCGTGGGGGTTTTCTCCGGCGTCATTACCGCCATGAGCCTCCAGTCCGCCATACCGAACGAGCTGGTGCGGATGATCATTGCCATCGTGGCGGGCGCTTTCTTTGCCGCGATTGTGGGCCTGATCGTGGGCATCCCGGTGCTGCGGCTCCGGGGCGACTATCTGGCCATTGTCACCCTGGCCTTCGGCGAGATCATCAAGGACCTCATCAACTGCCTGCTGGTGGGCTGGGATGAAAACGGACTCCACATCGCCCTGAACTTCGACGGCACCAAGACCATGGAAAGCCTGGGGCTCAGCGAGAACGGCATTGAGATCATCAAGGGTGCCCAGGGGGCCACGGGCAACAGCCGGATCGCCACCTTTACCATGGGCTTTGTCCTGGTGATGATTACGCTGGTCGTGGTGCTCAACCTGATCCGCAGCCGGACGGGCCGGGCGGTTATGGCGATCCGTGATAACCGCATTGCCGCGGAGAGCGTGGGGCTCAATATCACCAAGTATAAGCTCATCGCCTTTGTCACCTCGGCCGCCCTGGCGGGCGCCGCCGGCGCCCTGTTCGGCATGAACTACTCCAACGTCACGGCCGCGCAGTTTGACTTCAACGCCTCCATCCTGGTGCTGGTCTATGTGGTGCTGGGCGGCCTGGGGAATATCTGGGGCTCCATTGTGGCCACAGTGGTGCTGTATGTCCTGCCGGAGGCGCTGCGGGAGTACTCGGACTACCGCATGCTGCTCTATGCGATCATCCTGATCCTGGTGATGCTGGTGACAAATAACCCGACGCTCCGGAGCGCGCTGGATATCCTGGGTAAGCACCTGGGACGCGGAAAGCAGAACGATGCGGAAGGAGGTGCCGTCTCGTGAGCGGTTCCTATCCAAAGCCGAAGCTGGTGCCGGTGCCCAGCACCAATATCATCCCCGACCGGGATGCGGACAAGAGCCCCATCCTGGAGTGCCGGAATCTGGGCATTGATTTCGGCGGCCTCAGCGCCGTCAGCGACTTCAACATGGCCATCGGCCGCACGGAGATCGCCGGCCTCATCGGCCCCAACGGCGCCGGCAAGACCACGGTGTTCAACCTGCTGACCAAGGTGTACCAGCCCACCCGGGGCACCATCATGCTGGACGGCAAGGACACCCACTCCATGACCACCGCCCAGGTGAACCGGGCGGGCATCGCCCGGACGTTCCAGAATATCCGGCTCTTTTCCAACCTCAGTGTGGAGGACAACGTGAAGGTGGGCCTCCACAACCAGATGCGCTATGGTACGATTTCCGGCATCCTGCGCCTGCCGGGGTACTGGAAGGAGGAGCGGGTGGCCCGGGAGCGGGCCCTGGAGCTGCTGAGCATCTTCGATATGCAGGATCTGGCCTCCCATCAGGCCGGGAGCCTGCCCTACGGCGCCCAGCGCCGCCTGGAGATCGTACGGGCCCTGGCCAGCAACCCGAGTCTGCTGCTGCTGGACGAGCCGGCGGCGGGCATGAACCCGTCGGAGACGGCGGAGCTGATGAACAACATCCGCAAGATCCGGGATACCTTCCACATTGCCATCATGCTCATTGAGCACGATATGAACCTGGTGATGGGGGTCTGCGAGGGGATCTGTGTGCTGAATTTCGGCAAGGTCATCGCCAAGGGAACCCCGGAGGAGATCCAGGCCAATCCCGCGGTGGTGGAGGCTTACCTGGGTAAGCAGAAGGAGGCGTGAAATGGCACTGCTGGAGGTAAAGGATATCCATGTCTACTACGGCAGCATCCACGCTGTCAAGGGCGTCTCTTTTGAGGTCAACCAGGGGGAGATCGTCACCCTGATCGGCGCCAACGGCGCCGGCAAGTCCACGGTATTGAATACAGTTTCCGGCCTGCTCCATCCCCGCAGCGGCTCCATCGTGTTTGACGGAAAGGACCTGAAGGGCGTTGCGCCCCATAAGATCGTTCAGCATGGGCTGGCCCAGTGCCCGGAGGGGCGGCGGATCTTTCTGCAGATGACAGTGGAGGAGAACCTGGAGATGGGGGCGTTCACCCAGCCCAGCGCCGACACGGCACAGGGCATTGAGGACGTCTACCAGCGCTTCCCCCGCCTGCAGGAGCGGCGCAGCCAGGTGGCCGGCACCCTCAGCGGCGGCGAGCAGCAGATGCTGGCCATCGGCCGGGCGCTGATGAGCAAGCCCAAGCTTTTGATGCTGGATGAGCCCTCCATGGGGCTGGCGCCCATCCTGGTGGAGCAGATCTTTGATATCATCAAGGAGCTCCATGCCGCCGGCACCACCATCCTTCTGGTGGAGCAGAACGCGCAGGCGGCCCTCAGCGTAGCGGACCGGGCCTATGTGCTGGAGACCGGCGCCATCTCCCTCAGCGGGACCGGCAAGGAGCTGATGGCCAGCGACCGGGTGCGGAAGGCCTATCTGGGCGGCTGAGACGCAGCAATCTATAAAAAACCAGGCGGTCAAACCGCCTGGTTTTTCTGTTTATACCGAACCCAGATAGGCAACGGTTTCATTGGGAAGTTCCAGAACGCCCTGCCGGGCGAATTTCTGAAACAGCGCGGCCAGCTCATCCTGGTAGGAGCGGAATTTGCCATCCCCCTCCCGCAGGGAGAAGGAGCTGGAGAGACAGCGGCGGAGGAAGCCCTCCCAGTCGTAGTACAGCGGATGGGGAAAGGCGCAGTAGCGGCACTCCCCGGGGAAAAATCCCCGGATATGCGGATCATTGGGCATTAGCCCATTGGTGAAGCCTTGGAAATCCGGACAATACCGCCGGCAGAGATCGGCCCAGGCCTGGTTTACGGGCGCGCCCATATCCCGCAGGTTCCAGATCAGCGCCACACTGCCGCCGGGCCGCAGGATGCGCCGGCACTCCTGGAGAAAGGCATCCGGCTGGAACCAGTGAAAGGCCTGGGCAGCGGTGACAAGATCCACGCTGCCGCTGTCCAGTGTGGTGTGCTCCGCCGTGCCATTTACAGAGTGGAAGCGGGGACAGGTCGCGAGGCTTCGCTCTGCCGCCTGCCGCATATCCTGATTGGGCTCGACGCCGAATACCTGCGAGCCCTGTTCCAGCAGCTGGCGGGACAGCTTCCCGGTGCCGGAGCCCACGTCGGCAATGGCTGCGGTGGGGAGGTGGCAGTCCTGATCGAGACGCTGGAGAAGGGCATGGGCATAGGCGGGGCGGGCGGCCTCATAGTGCTCCGCCCGGCCGCTGAAACGGCTGATGGAATCCATGTGGTATCCCTCCTTAGAATTTCCGGAAAAGGGGCAGGGCATGCTGCGAAAGGCGGCATGCCCTGTTTGTGTGTGGTACTTATGCGTGTTTGGAGTCCTCCTCCGGCGCGGCGGCCGGGGCCTCTTGTGCATCCGGTGCGGCTTCGGAGGCGGTGTCGGTGTCGGGAGCCGGGGAGAGGTCCGCCTGATTGGCCTGGGCCGCGATCTCAGCGTCCGCCGTGCGGCCCGCTTGGTCCACAGCCTCCAGCAGAGCGGCGTCCCGCTTGTCGGCCTCCTGATCAGCCAGATACTGCTCCGATTGGGCGGTGGCCTCTGCCATCAGCCGGCGGGTGACGAACAGATTGGCCGGGTCCGGGTGACGGCTGCGGCGGATGATAAGGTACGCCACGGCCACCACAAAAATGACCACAGACAGCGCCTGGGACACCCGGATGGGCTGGCCGGCGATGGTCCAGTCAAAGAGATAGAGGCTGTCGGTGCGCAGGCCCTCGATCCAGAAGCGGCCAAAGGCATACCAGGCGAAGTAGAAGCATGCGTTCTCTCCGTCGAAGCTGCGCAGCTTCGACACCAGGAAATACACAATGATGAGTCCCAGCACGTTCCACAGACTCTCATACAGGAATGTGGGATGGACCTCCACATATTCTGTGGAGCTCAGCCACAGCCCCATGCGCCAGGGGAGGTCTGTCTCTGTGCCGAAGGCCTCGCGGTTGAAGAAGTTGCCCCACCGGCCAACGGCCTGACCAATGAAGAGCCCCATTACACAGACATCCAGCATGGCGCCGATGGAGAGCTTTTTTAGTTTACAGAAGATCATCAATGTGATGACCGCGGCGATGATTCCGCCGTAGATGGCGGCGCCGCCGTCCCAAATGGCGATGACCCGGGACCAGTCCAGACTGCCGTCGGGATTTTTGTACAGGTCCAGATAGAAGATCACATAGTAGAGCCGGGCGCCGATGAGGCTCAGGGGCAGGGCCCAGATAAAGAAGGTGTAGAGATCGTCCTGGGTGATGCCGTATTTCGGCGCCTGCCGGGCACAGAACAGCAGGGCGATCAGAACGCCCACGGTGATGATGACGCCGTACCAGTAGATGCCGTTGCCGATGTCCAGAAGCTTGGGGTCCGGATTGAAGGACCAGTCCCCGAACAACCCCGGGAACGTAATGGGCATGTCTTGCATTGCGTGCATGGAAGGTTACCTCCAGTGGTTAAACTTTTCAGTAGGGACAGAGCCCAGCGTTACGCCTTGGGCGTGATGAGGGAGATGGCCGTCCGCTCCGCGGTAATATTGCGGCGGAGGAACGCCTCCAGATCCGCCTTGGTGATGGAGGCAAAGACCTCCGGGAAGGTGTAGTAGTCGTAGCCGTGGAACACGCCCTCGGCCTGGGAGATGGCAATGGACTCAAAGGAGTTGAGGCTGCGGATCATCTGGCCGTAGGCGGCGCGGCGGATGCGCTGGTAGAAGTCCTCGTCAATGCCCTCCTGCCCCAGACGCTGGGCCTCCGCTGTAACCGCAGCGTGAACAGCGTGGGGATCGTTGGAGTCCCCGCCTACATAGAGGTAAGCCACACCGGGCAGAACATCAAAATTTCCGCCAAAGGTGTCGTTGATGAGGCCCTGCTCATAGAGGCGGCTGTACAGGGGGCTGCTGTCCCCGAAGAGGATGTCGCAGGCCATGTCTCCGATCATCCCCAGGCGCAGCTGTTCCACCCCGTCCGGCGGCGTATCGCACTTGTATCCGGCCAAAAACTGCGTCATGGAGACCTCCATGGTCTGGCTGCGCTCCCGCTTGGCCGGAGCGGAGGACTCCTCAGCCCCGTAATCCCGGGGGATCGGATTTCCTCCGGTCTGGGGCAGGACCTCCCGGGCAATGGCGGATACCTGCTGAGGGTCCACGTTGCCCACCACGCACAGCACCATGTTGCTGGGGTCATAGAAGGCCCGGTGGCAGTCGTAGAGGGTCTGGGCGGTGATATGGCGGATACTCTCCACCGTCCCGGCCACGGAGACCCGGGCGGGGCTCTTCTCATACAGACATTCCATCAGGTTGGTGTAGATCTGCCAGTCCGGTGTGTCCTCCACCATGCGGATCTCCTGGCCGATGATGCCCTGCTCCTTCTCCACGCTCTCGTCGGTGAAATAGGGGACGGAGACGAACTGGAGCAGGACCTTCAGGTTCTCATAAAAGTGCTCGGTGCTGTAGAAATAGTAGGCGGTGATGGCGTTGCTTGTAAAGGCGTTGGGCTCGGCGCCGTTCTGCGCCAGGATCTGGAGGGCGTTGCCGTCCTCGGTGTCAAACATTTTGTGCTCCAGATAGTGGGCGATGCCCGCCGGGGTGTCCTGCCACTGGCCGTTCAGCTGAAAGCGCAGGTCCATCCCGCCGTAGCGGGTGACGAAAAAGGCGCAGGCCTTGGCGTGATGGGGCTTGCTGATGACCCGGATGGCCAGGCCGTTGGGCAGGGTCTCCTCATAGACCCGCTCACCGATCTGGGGGTAATTGCGCTCGGTCATGGATTGGTTGCCTCCTTTCCGGTGAGGAAGTAGATGGTGTCCAGCTTCACGGCGTTTGCCGCGGCCCGGATGCGCTCCGGCGTCACGGCCAGGGCCGCCTCCAGCAGCTTTTCCGGGTCGTCATCCCGCCCGGTGGCGATCTGCCCCATGTAGAAGTCCTCCAGTTGGCTGGCAGAGTCGAAGATGGAGCGGTGGCCATTGGAGAGGCTGGAGCGGACGGCGGTCAGCTCCCAATCCTCCCAGCTGCCGCTCTGCATGGCGGTGAGCTGGGCGGTGATCTCGTCCAGCGCCTTCTGATAATTTTGGAATTCAATGCCCGAGGCCACGGTGATCATATTTTTGGCCCGGTGGTAGGTGGAACTGGCGTAGTAGCAGAGGGAGAGCTTCTCCCGCACATTGAGAAACAGCTTGGAGTTGCTGGTGGCGCCGAACATGGTGTTCATCACCACCACGGCCTCCTTGTCATCCGTATCCACGCTGTAGCCAACGCACAGCTTTCCCTGGGTCACATCCATCTGTTCCCGGATGACCTGGGGGGTCTCCCGGACCGGATGGGGCTGGGCTGCGGCCAGCGGGACGCCGCCACAGCGGGGCAGGTCCCGGAAGGCGGCGCGGAAGGCATCCTCCACCCGCTGCATCTCTGCCCGGCCGCAGTAGTAGAGCTCCAGGCGGCTCTGGGCGATGGCCTGGTGATAGTGGGCAGTGAGGGCCTCGGGGGTGATGGCGGCCACAGAGGCCTCGTCGCCGATGTGGCTGAGGCCATAGGCCTCGCCACGGCACATCTCCTCCAGGAGGCGCCGGGAGGCAAAGGTGCGCTTCTCGTTGATGGCGGAGCGGATGGCGTCGATGAGATTGGTCCGCTCCGAGGCCACATAGGCCGGCGACAGGGTGCCGTTTTCCAGCACCGGCCGGCAGATCAGCTGTCCCAGGATATCGGTCAGCGGCTCCAGCAGCTGATCGCCGCCGGGCAGGAAGGCGTCGTCCACGCAGGTGGCCACAAAGCCCCACAGCTGGTTTTCGCCCCGCTTGCGCACGCTGTGTTCCACATTGGCGCCGTACAGCAGGTCCAGCGCCGCGCTGAGGCGCTGCATGTCGGGATACTCCGCCGTGCCCCGCTGCAGCACGGCGGGCAGCAGGGCGTTGAGACCGGCGGTCTCGGCGCGCAGGGGGGTGATAAACTGGGCGCTGAGAAAATCGGTTTTGAATTTGTCTGCCGGCACGTAGGTGAGGAATACGTTGTCCAGCAGTTGGATCCGTTGTTTTGTCATAACAAACTCCTCTCCCCTGGGGGGATTTTTACAATCAGGATATAGTATACCGCTTCTTTATGAATTTTTCCACTGTTCTCTGAAAGTTTTTCCAGCAGCAGCGGCACTCTTTTTGTCACAGAGTTCCAAAATCCCCTTGACTTTTCTGATGAAGTAGGGTATGATAATTCAGGCTGTAAAGCTGTCATACTTTACATAAAGGAGGAACACCCGTGAAGAACCAGACCTATCGGATGACGATGCTCTTTGATTTTTACGGGGAGCTCCTGACAGAGAGACAGAAGGAGTTCTTCGATCTGTACTATAACGAGGACTTATCCCTGTCCGAAATCGCGGAGAACAACGGCATCTCCCGCCAGGGCGTGCGGGACGTGATTGTCCGGGCCGAGCATATCATGCAGGAGGTGGAGGACAAAACGGGGCTCATCCGCCGCTTTCTGGCCATGGGCGGGAACCTGAAGAAGATCCAGGACGCCGCCGAGGGCATCCGCCTCATCAACTACCGGCAGTACGAGGACCCGGCCATCGACAGCTATCTCGGCGAGATCAGCGATGCGGTGGCCGCGTTGAAGGAATAAGGAGATTCACACTATGGCATTTGAGGGCCTGACGGAAAAACTGAGCGCCGCCTTTAAGCGCCTGCGGGGCAAGGGGCGGCTGACGGAGGCCGACGTGAAGGAGACCATGCGGGAGGTCCGCATGGCCCTGCTGGAGGCGGACGTCAGCTATAAAGTGGTGAAGGACTTTGTGGCCTCTGTGACGGAGCGGGTCACCGGCAGCGATGTGCTGGAGAGCCTGACCCCCGCCCAGCAGGTCATCAAGATCGTCAACGAAGAGCTGACGAAGATGATGGGCGGCACCAACGCCAAGATCGCCTTTGCCAACTCCGGGCCCACAGTGATCATGATGGTGGGCCTACAGGGCGCCGGCAAGACCACCAACGGCGCCAAGCTGGCGGGTTATCTCAAAAACCGCATGGGCAAACGGCCGCTGCTGGCGGCCTGCGACGTATACCGCCCCGCCGCCATCACCCAGCTCCAGGTGGTGGGAGAACAGCTGGGGATCCCCGTGTTTGCCGAGGGGCAGATCGACCCGGTGCAGATCGCCCGGGACGCCCTGGCCCACGCCAAGGACCACGGATTTGACACGGTCCTGCTGGACACGGCGGGCCGCCTCCATATCGACGAGCAGCTCATGGACGAGCTGAAGAACATCAAGTCCGCCGTCCACCCCAACGAGATCCTACTGGTGGTGGACGCCATGACCGGTCAGGACGCGGTGAACGCCGCCTCCGCCTTCGACGATGCCCTGGGCATCGACGGCGTGGTGCTGACCAAACTGGACGGCGACGCCCGGGGCGGTGCAGCCCTCTCCATCCGGGCGGCCACCGGCAAGCCCATCAAGTTCGTGGGCACCGGCGAGAAGCTGGACATGATCGAGCTGTTCCACCCGGACCGCATGGCCTCCCGGATCCTCGGCATGGGGGACATGCTCTCCCTGATCGAGAAGGCGGAGCAGAGCTTTGATGAAAAGCAGGCGGCCAAGCTGGAGGAGAAGCTCCGGAAGAACCGCTTTACCCTCACCGACTATCTGGAGCAGATGCAGCAGCTGAAGAACATGGGGGATCTCAGCCAGATCGCCGCCATGATGCCCGGTCAGATGGGCAAGCAGATGCAGAACGCCCAGATCGACGAGAAGCTGATGGCCCGCACAGAGGCGATCATCCTCTCCATGACCCCCCAGGAGCGGGAGAACCCCGGCATCCTCAACGCCAGCCGCAAGCGCCGCATCGCCGCCGGCTGCGGCCAGGAGGTGGTTGCGGTAAACCGGTTGCTCAAGCAGTTTGAGATGATGCAGCAGCTCACCAAGCAGCTGTCCAAGGGAAAGCTTCCCAAGGGCCTGGGCGGTTTGGGCGGCGGAGGCTTTGGCGGCGGTATGGGCCGGATGCACGGCTTTGGCCGCAGAAAGCGCCTGAAATGACCTGCCCTCCCGCCGGGCGGCGGGTGATATCGGAATAAGTGCGCATTGCATTTATGATAAATTGATTTTATTTTAATACTTGGAGGAAAGAAACATGGTTAAGATCAGACTGCGCCGCATGGGCGCCAAGAAGGCCCCTTTCTACCGCGTGGTGGTGGCAGACAGCCGCTATCCCCGTGACGGCCGTTTCATCGAGGAAATCGGCACCTACAATCCCTGTGTAGCTCCCGCGGAAATCAAGATCGACGCTGAGCGCGCCAAGGAGTGGATCAAGAGCGGCGCACAGCCCACGGATACGGTCCGGGCCCTGCTGAAGAAAGTCGACGTGCTGTAATGGCCGCGTTGGAGGGCAACCGCATGAAGGACTTGCTGCTCTACATCGCCAGAAACCTTGTGGAGAATCCGGATGCCGTCTCCGTGACGGAGGTGGAGAAGGATGGGGAGCTGACGCTGCAGCTGCGGGTAGCTCCCGAGGACATGGGCAAGGTGATTGGCCGTCAGGGCCGCATTGCCAAGGAGATTCGGACGCTGATCCGCTCCTATGCCCAGCGCACCGGCCAGAAGGTCTCGGTGGATATCGTAGACTGATAGGAAATCCGGGACCTGCGGCCTGAAGCCGCAGGTCCCTTTTTTGATGGCCCGATTCTGTTGGGGATGGAAAGCGCAAAGAGGCGCAGAGCACATGCTCCGCGCCTCTTTACATTTTGTTTTACTGAATGTCGATCTGGCGGGCGGCGGGAACCACCGGCTGGGCCTTGGGCAGCGTCAACTCCAGAACGCCGTTGTTATAAGCGGCGGTGATGTGGTCCTCCTGGATGCCGGATACATCAAAGCTGCGGCTGAAGGAGCCATACCGACGCTCGCGGCGGATATAGCTGTCCTTCTTTTCCTCGTTCTCCGTGCTGTGCTGAGCGGAGATGGTGAGGATGCCGTCCTTCAGGTCCAGCTTGATGTCCTCTTTCTTGAAGCCGGGCAGCTCCGCCTCCAGAACGAACTTGTCGCCCTCGTCCCGGATGTCCGTCCGGAAGGAGGAGGCGGTGTTGTTGGCACCAAAGAAGCTGCGCTCAAAGTTATCAAACATATCAAACAGGCTGCTGTCACGATGATCAAAGGGAATCATACCAAACATAACTCATTATCCTTTCTGAAATCAAAATTTCGAATGGGGAGGCGCCCCTTCCGGGGCTTTCCTCTGTCTCATTTCTTGATTTTAGTATATGGCAAGTTTGTGAATAATACTTGTTTATTTTGTGTCCAAATTATGAATTTTAGCACTTCCTGTTTGAGAGTGCTAAAATTGTAAAAACAGGCGTTTCACCCTTTACGGCAGGGACAAATCATGCTATGATACGCTGGATGCGAATATGGGAGGGAATGATTGTATGAAAAAAGAAAAAGACCTGGGCAGCGGCCCGGTCTTTCGGCTGGTGCTGGGGCTGGCGATCCCCACTATGCTGGCCCAGCTGGTCAGCGTACTGTACAGCATTGTGGACCGGATGTACATTGGAAACCTGCCGGAGATTGGCAGTGTGGCCCTGGCAGGGGTGGGGGTCTGCGGCCCCATCGTCACGCTGCTGACCTCTTTTGCCACCCTGGTGGGGCTGGGAGGGTCGCCCCTTATGGCCATGCGCATGGGACAGGGGCGCCTGGAGGACGCCAAAAAGATCCTCAACAACTGCTTTATGACCCTGGCGGCGCTGTCTCTGGTCCTGACGGCGCTGTTCCTGCTGCTGAAGGACCATCTGCTCATGTGGTTTGGCGCCAGTCCGAACACCTTTCCCTATGCCAACACCTATATGACGATCTACACTGCCGGCACCTTTTTCGCCCTGATGGCCTCCGGTATGAACAGCTTCCTCATCTGCCAGGGGTTCTCCGGCCTTGGGATGATCTCAGTGGTGCTGGGGGCGGTGATGAATATTATCCTGGACCCCGTGTTCATGTTCCTGCTCCACATGGATGTGGCCGGGGCGGCCATTGCCACGGTGATCTCCCAGATCTGCTCCTGCGCCTTTGTCCTGCTGGCCCTGCGGCGCAGGAGCATGCCGGTGCCGCTGGGCTGGGGCGGTCTGGATCTCAGGATCGTGGGGCGGGTGCTGTCCTTCGGGCTGTCCCCCTTCCTCACCATCGCCACGGACAGTATCCTGCTGATCGTGCTGAACACGGTGCTCCAGCGCTACGGCGGTCCCGGCCTGGGAGATACCCTGGTGACCTGTGCCACGGTGGTGCAGAGCTATCTGCTGGTGATCACCATGCCGCTGGGGGGCATCACCCTGGGGACCCAGCCGGTCATCAGCTTCAACTACGGCGCCGGCCGTCCGGACCGGGTCCGGTGGGCCATGCGTGATATTGTATTCCTGTGCCTGTGCTTTGTGGCGCTGATGATGGTGGTGACCCATACGCTCTCGCCCCTGTTTGTCCGGCTCTTTACCAGCGACGCAGATCTGGCGGCCCGCTCGGTGACCTATATCAAGCGATTTACCTGCATGATTATCCCTCTGGGCATCCAGTATCCACTGGTAGATGAGAGCATTGCCCTGGGGCAGGTGAACCGGGCACTGTTCTGCTCGCTGTTCCGCAAGACGGTTTTTATGGCCGGGCTGTTGCTGCTGCCCCGTTTCTTTGGGGCGGAGGCCACCTTCTTCTCCGAGCCTATTGCCGATGTGATCGCCGCTGCCATGAGCAGTATCCTGTTCCTGCGGGCCTATCCCAAGGTGCTGCAGACATGTGCCTCCTTCCGGCAGGGGGCGGAGACTGCAGTGCAGTAGGAAAGCAGGAAATCAATCCATTGACAACGGCCGGCGGAGAGATTATCCTGAGATCAGCAGGAGCACGATTGTGGGAACAAGGACAGACGGTTCAAGAGTGACAGCGGGGGCGCAGCGGCGCCTCCGCCTCTTTTTGCTTGCAAGAGCAGGTTTTGCATGGTATGATCTGCATATTGAGGATTTACTGCGGAGCGTGAGGTGAACACCATGCGAAGTGACGGCGAAGCGGGAAAGCGGGGCTATCTCAAGGAGGGGTTCCGTTTATTCCATCTGAAGGACAGCAAGGCCCCGGAGCTGGATTTCCACTACCATGAGTTTGACAAGGTGGTGCTGCAGCTGGGGGGCAAGGTGACCTACAGCGTGGAGGGCCGCAGCTACTTTTTGAAGCCCTACGATATTTTGCTGGTGGGCCGGAGCATGATCCATAAGCCCACCATTGACCCCTCGGAGCCCTATGAGCGGATGGTGCTGTGGCTGGGCGGAGACTATCTGGCAAACCACAGCACGGAGGACTGCTGGCTGGAGACCTGCTTTGAGCGGACGGAGCAGAGGCATTTCCATCTGCTGCGGCCTAAGGGGGAGGACCGGCTGCGCTACCGGGAGCTCTTTGAGCGGCTGGAGGCGGCCCTGGAGGATACAGCGTTCGGAAGCGGACTGCTGGCGGAGACCTGCCTGCTGCAGCTGATGGTGGCGCTGAACCGGGATCTGGTGCCTGAGCCGGTGGAGGACGACGCGGCCTACCGCTTTGATCCCAAGATGGAGGAGGTCACCCGGTTTATCGGGGCGCACCTTGGGGAGAACCTGTCCATCGACCGGCTGGCCGGGGAGTTCTACCTCAGCCGCTATTACCTGATGCACCGCTTCAAGGAGGTCTACGGCATTACCACCCACCAGTATATCCGCCAGAAGCGGCTGCTGCGGGCGGCGGAGGAGATCCGCCGGGGAACGCCGGTGCTGAAGGCCGCCATGGAGGCGGGCTTCAACGACTACTCCGCCTTTCTCCGGGCCTTTCAGGCCGCCTACGGCATGAGCCCCCGGGAGTGGAAGTGAGAGAGGCAGGCATAACAGAAAGCAGACGTGCCGGAGGAGCAGTTCCTCCGGCACGTTTCCGGTTTTTTATGATAGGGCATGGGATCAGACAGCAAGGCGTACCATTCCGGTTGGGCTATGTATAGAAGAACAGGCGCACGGCGAAGGCCGCCGCTATGAACCCCGCCAGATCCGCCACCAGGGCCGCAGGCACCGCATAGCGGGTTTTCCGGATACCGGCGCTGCCGAAGTAGACGGCGATGGTGTAGAAGGTGGTCTCGGTGCTGCCCAGCATCACCGCCGCCACCCGGCCGATGTAGGAATCCGGGCCGTATTGGGCCATCAGGTCGCTGCCCACCGCCAGCGCGCCTCCGCCGCTGACGGGGCGGATGAAGAGCAGGGCAGCCGTCTCCGCCGGGATGCCCACCAGCTCCAGCACTGGGGCCAGGAGCGCTCCCAGGAAATCCATGGCGCCGGAGGCCCGGAACATGTACACCGCCGTCAGCAGCCCCACCAGGGAGGGGAGGATCTTCGCCGACACCGACAGCCCCTCCCGGGCGCCGTCCACCAGGGTGTCATAGACGTTGACCTTCCGGCCCATTCCCACCAGGGCGGTGACAGACAGCAGGGCCGGTACCAGCAGGGAAGAAATGTCCAAGGCCACCCTCCTATCTCCTGCGGAAGAGCCGGGAAAAGAGCCGGGCGGCGGTGAGCCCCGCGGTGACCGACAGCACCGATGCCAGCCACACCGCCGGGAGAATGTCAAAGGGGGAGGCGGAGCCGTAGGCGGCCCGGACGCCGGCCACCGTGGTGGGCAGGAGCTGGATGGAGGCGGTATTGAGCACCACCAGCGCGCACAGCTCGTCGGTGGCGACGCCGCCGGTTCCCCGGGCCATGCGGCGGGCCGCTTGGATGCCCAGCGGCGTGGCGGCGTTTCCAAGCCCCAGCATATTGCAGGAGATATTGGCGCTGACCGCGTTCAGCGTCTCCTTGTCCCGGCAGGCACAGGGAAGAAAGCGGCGGAGAATGGGGCGGAACAGCCGGGAGAGGCCGTCGATGAAGCCGCACTTGTTCATAATTGCCATGATCCCTGTCCACAGGCACATGATGCCTCCCATGGAGATGCACAGCTCCACCGCCGCCGTGGCGCCCTCCATGGCCGCGCTGGACACCTCTGTGATGGTGCCGTTGAGAACACCGAAGATCAAGGACAGGACCACCATTCCGGTCCAGACCCATGCCATTGCCATTTCCATCACCTCAACCCAGTCTATGTGGCTTGGCCGGAAATCATACGGGAATTTTTGGAAATAAGCAGAGAGGTAATTGACAAAAAGCGCGAGGGATGTTATAAAATTGTGACAAAGCTGAAATAAAACGGAAAGAAGGAGGGAGGAAATGAAGTCCACAGGGATCGTGCGGCGGGTGGACGCGCTGGGGCGGATCGTTCTGCCCATTGAGCTGCGGCGGACGCTGGAGATCGGGGACCGGGATGCGGTGGAGATCTGTGTGGAGGGATCCGGCATCGTGCTGCGCAAATACCGCCCCGCCTGCATTTTTTGTGATGCCACGAAGGAAGTGCAGAGCTTTAAGGGGAAAAATGTGTGTGCCAAGTGTCTCCGTGAATTGCGGGAGACCTTGTAAAACGGGAAATAGAGGCAAAAGAAGCGCCGCAACGATCACCAGGAGCCCCATCCCCAGCGACCTCCCGGACGGCGTCCTTCATCCCCAGCCCGGCGGCGCGGCGCTGCAGCACCAGGGCCACGCCCTCCTCCAGCGTCAGCACTGTCTCCTCCGGCGGCTGGGCGCCGGCGATCACCAGGACGAACTCCCCTTTGGGCTCCTGCTCCTGGTAATAGGCCACCGCCTGGGCCAGCGTGGTGCGGCGTGTCTCCTCGTGGAGCTTGGTCAGCTCCCGGCACAGGGCGATGGGGCGGTCGCCAAAGGCGGCCAGAAGGTCCGATAGAGTGGCACGGAGCTTGTGGGGCGCCTCATAGAACACCATGGTCCGCGGTTCATTTACCAGGGACTGGAGGTGCTCCCGGCGGTTTTTCCTGTTGGTGGTGAGAAACCCCTCGAAGGTAAAGCGGCCGGTGGGGAGGCCGGATACCGCCAGGGCGCTGACAGCGGCGCAGCATCCCGGCACCGCCAGCACCTCCACGCCGTGCTCGGCGCACAGCCGCACCAGATCCTCGCCGGGGTCGCTGATGGCGGGCATGCCCGCATCGGTCACCAGGGCGCAGCTCTCACCCCCCAGCAGACGCTGCAGCACCGAGGGGCCGGCGGTGTGCTGGTTGTGCTGGTGGTAGCTCACCAGGGGCTTTTTGATGGAAAAATGGTTCAGAAGCTTCACCGAGACCCGGGTGTCCTCTGCGGCGATGAAGTCCACCGCCTCCAGAGTCTCCAGGGCCCGGGGGCTCAGGTCCCCCAGATTGCCGATGGGGGTAGCCACCAGATAGAGTGTTCCAGCCATGTTATCCATTCCCTTTCTCAGATTCCTTATCCCGGAAATAGGCTGCCCGCACCTCCGGCGTTTCCCGGCCCTCCGGGTCCCGGAGCACCAGCGGCGGCTCCACCGCCAGGGAGGGCTTCCCGCCCCGGCGGCTCTCCACCAGCACCAGAGAGGGCGCGGCGCTGGCGGTGTGCTGGACCAGCCGCAGCCGCTTGGGCTCCAGGCCCCACTGTCGGAGGGTGACCATCAGGTCGCACAGCCGCTCCGGCCGGTGGACCAGGGCAAACCGTCCGCCCCACCGGAGGAGCCGGGACGCCGCGGCGCAGATATCCGCCAGGGAGCAGCTGTCCTCCGCCCGGGCGGCGCGGCGGGCGGCGTCCGGCGGTGTGCCGCCGCTGCCTGGCGGGAAGTAAGGCGGGTTGGACACCACATAGTCCATGCCGCCCGCCGGGAGGATTCCCTCCAGCTGCCGCAGGTCCGCCAGGTGCTGGGACACGGCCAGTCCGTTGGCCGCCGCCGTTTGCTCCGCCAGGCGGAGCGGAGCCGCCTGAAGCTCCACATTGTGGAGGGCGAGGGAGGGCTCCCGGGCCAGGAGCAGCAGACCGATGAGCCCGGTGCCGGCCCCCAGGTCGCACACCCGATCCCCGGCCCTGGGCCGGGCGAAGGCGCCCAGAAGGAAGGCATCGGTGCCGGGTTTGAACAGGGTGTCGTCATAGTAAAACACCGGCCCTTCGGGCCAGAGCCGGTCCATCTGCTCCATCCTCTCGCCTCCTTTTTCTCCCCATTGTACCGGAAAAGAGGGACCGGCGCAAGGGCGCATGTACGGACAGAAAAACATGCCGCTGGGGACAGACTCCCTGCGGCATGCTTCAAGATCGCCTATGTATCTTACTCAGCCACGATGGCGTCGGCGGGGCAGTTGGCAGCGCAAGCGCCGCAATCCACGCAGACATCCGCATCGATCACATACTGGGTATCGCCCTGAGAAATCGCCTCCACGGGGCAGTTCTCGACACAAGTGCCGCAGCTGACGCAGGCGTCAGTGATTTTGTGAGCCATAGTACACCTCCAATAGAATTGTACCCTCATTGTAACATGAAACGCCGAAATTGCAAGTATGAAAACGGAAAAAATTCTGTGAACATTTCCGAACGATGCTGTCAGGCTTAAAAACAGGGATTCGGGGCAATACTTTCTTTACCAAATCGTTTCACCCAAGGAGAGCGTTGCCATGAACGACTACAAGTTTACGCCCCGGGCCCAAAACGTGCTGCGCCAGAGCCACGAGGCGGCCAAGGAGCTGGGACACAGCTACGTAGGCAGCGAGCACCTGCTGCTGGCGCTGCTGGAGGAGGACGCGGGGATTACCTGCCGGACGCTGGAGGAGCAGGGGCTGACCCGCAGTGCGGCCAAGGATCGGATCGTCCGCAGCGTCGGCATGGGGATCCCCGGAACCGCACCGGCCCAGGGGCTGACCCCGCGGCTGCGCCGGGTCATCGAATACGCTGTGGATGAGTCCATCCGGGGCGGCTACGGCTATGTGGGCACGGAGCATCTGCTGCTGGGGATTCTTCGGGAGGGGAACAACATGGCCCTGCAGGTGCTGCGGGGCAGCGGCGTGGAGCCACGCCGGCTCCAAAGCGCCCTGCTGCAGGGCGCCAACGCTCCGCTTCGCTCTCCGCAGGAGGGAACCAAATCAAATCGGGAGGAGACACGCATGCGCGTACTGAGTGAATATACGGTGGATCTGACTGCTGCCGCCAGGGAGGGGAAGCTGGACCCGGTGATCGGGCGGGATGTGGAGATCCAGCGCGCCATCCAGATCCTCAGCCGCCGTACCAAGAACAACCCCGTCCTCATCGGAGAGCCAGGGGTGGGCAAAACAGCAGTGGCCGAGGGGCTGGCGGCGCGGATTGTCCTGGGGGACGTGCCGGAGGACCTCGTCGGCAAGCGCATCCTGTCCCTGGATCTGCCGGCGATGCTGGCGGGGACCAAGTACCGGGGCGAGTTTGAGGAGCGGGTGAAAAACGCCCTGGCAGAGGTCCGCCGGGCCGGAAATATCATCCTCTTTCTGGACGAGCTGCACACCATCGTGGGTGCCGGCAGCGCCGAGGGATCCATCGACGCCGGGAATATCATCAAGCCCGCCCTGGGCAGGGGGCTGGTTCGCATGATCGGCGCCACCACCCTGGCGGAGTACCGAAAGTATATCGAAAAGGACGCCGCTCTGGAGCGGCGGTTCCAGCCCATTCTGGTGGAGGAGCCGGGACGGGACGCGGCGCTGGAGATCCTGCGGGGCGTCCGGGACAAGTATGAGGCCCACCACCGGCTGACCATCACCGATGAGGCGCTGGCCGCGGCGGTGGATCTGTCCCGCCGGTATATCCACGACCGCTACCTGCCGGACAAGGCCATCGACCTGATGGATGAGGCGGCCAGCCGGGTGCGGATGGAGCGGGAGGGGCTCTCTCCGGAGCTGATGGCGCTGGAGGAGAAGGTCACCACGGTGCGCCAGGAGAAGGCGGAGGCCATCGCCAATCAGGACTACGAAAAAGCGGCCCGCCTGCGGGACATTGAGGACAATTTTGAGGCCCAGCGCCAGGCGGAGAAGAGCCGGACCCTGACCCGGCGGCTCAGCGTGGAGAGCCGGCACATCGCCGCTGTGGTGTCCGGATGGACCGGAGTGCCTGTGGAGCAGCTGACAGAGGGGGAGGCCCAGCGCCTGCTCCACATGGAGGACCTGCTCCGGGAGCGGGTGGTGGGACAGGAGGAGGCGATTGCGGCGGTATCCCGGGCGGTCCGGCGCAGCCGGGTGGGGCTCAGCGATCCCCGGCGCCCCATGGGCTCGTTTTTGCTGCTGGGGCCTACCGGGGTGGGCAAGACAGAGCTGTGCAAGGCCCTGGCCTGTGCCCTCTTTGGGGATGAGAACGCCCTGATCCGTGTGGACATGAGCGAATATATGGAGCAGCACAGCGTCTCCCGCCTCATCGGCTCCCCACCGGGTTATGTGGGCCACGAGGAGGGGGGGCAGCTGACGGAGAAGGTCCGCCGCAAGCCCTACTGTGTGGTGCTGCTGGACGAGATGGAGAAGGCCCACGCCGATGTCTGGAACCTGCTGCTGCAGGTGCTGGAGGAGGGCTGCCTCACCGACGGACAGGGGCGGCAGGTGGACTTTCGGAACGCCATCATTGCCATGACCTCCAATGTGGGGGCCAAGCGCATGACCGCCGCCGCGCCCTTGGGATTCTCCGGGGATGCTGCCGAGGACGCGGAGCAGCGTCAGCGCCGGATCCGGCGCGCGGTGCTGTCGGAGGTGCGCAATACCTTCCGGCCGGAGTTCCTTAACCGTGTGGATGAGACGGTGGTATTCCGCCAGCTGGAGCGCCAGGATATCCGGGAGATCGCCCGGAGGATGCTGGAGCAGACGGCGCTGCGGGCGGCAGAGCTGGGGATGGAGCTGGTGCCGGATGCGGATGCGGTGGACCAGCTGGCCCGGGAGGGCTTCGACCCCGCCAACGGCGCCCGGCCTTTGCGCCGCCTGGTCCGAAGCCATGTGGAGGACCCCATTGCCGAGGCGGTCCTCTCCGGCCGGATGGCGGCGGGGGACCGGCTGAAATTGAAAGTGGAGGAGAATACCCTTGTCATAGCGGTGGAAAAGGAGTAGAATAGCCCCAAGCCCGGCAGTGCCTCAGAGAGTGCTGCCGCGGGAAAACTACAAAAAGGAGCTTTACGACTATGCCGTTTTCTGGCAATGACGCAGGCGGCTTTCGCTGGGAGGGGTTCAACAGCGGCGCCCCCTCCCAAAATGCCCGTCGGGCTGCGCAGCGGAAGTCCCGCAAGCCTATGAACAATACCAAGCGGACCTTGATCAACATTTTGGTGACAGCGGTAGTGGGGCTGCTCTACTTTTACTTTGAGCTGCCTGCCCTCAATTTCCAAGATCCCAGCTTCTACACCTTTTTCCTGCTTCTGTGTGTGGTGTACTGCGTATGCGCGGTGGTGACCTCCGGCTTCCATGCGGACAGCTTTACCGGTTATTTTCAATTTGTCAAGAAGCAGTGCCTGATTCCGATGCTGGTTGCAGTGGCGCTGTTGGTATTGATCCTGATCGGATTGCTGGTGGGGGCCACGATCTTCCGGGCCAAGTCCTATGCCGGCTTGCTGGAGATCCAGACGGGAGATTTTGTGCAGGAGGTCGAGGAGATTTCCTACGACCAGATCCCTATGCTGGACAAGGACAGCGCCGAGCGCCTGGGCGACCGGAAGTTGGGTGAGCTCAGCGACATGGTCAGCCAGTTTGAGGTCAACGAGGACTATACCCAGATCAACTACCAGGGCCGCCCGGTGCGTGTGGCGACACTCAGCTATGCGGATATCATCAAATGGATGACCAACCGGGGGGAGGGACTCCCGGCCTATTTGCTGGTGGATATGGTGGATCAGAGCGTAGAGCTGGTGCGCCTGGAAGAAGGGATCAAATACACCACTGCCGAGCACTTGGGCCGCAACCTCTACCGTTATCTCCGCTTCCGCTATCCCACTTATATGTTTGGCGAGGCAGTGATGGAGGTGGATGAGTCCGGTGTGCCCTATTGGGTGTGTCCCCGGATCATCAAAACCATCGGGCTCTTTGGCGGAACCGATATCAAGGGCGGCGTACTGGTCAATGCCATTACCGGGGAGCATCAGTACTATGAGGAGGTGCCCTCCTGGGTGGACAACCTCTATAATGCGAACCTTATTATGGAGCAGTATGACTACTACGGCATGTACCACAACGGCTTTTTCAACTCCATCTTCGGCCAGCGGGATGTGACCGTCACCACCGAGGGATACAACTACATCGCCATTGACGACGATGTGTATGTCTACACCGGCGTCACCTCTGTGGGAGGGGATCAGTCCAATGTGGGGTTCATCCTCACCAACCAGCGCACCAAGGAGACGCACTTCTATGAGGTGGCCGGTGCCACGGAGCTTTCCGCCATGGCCAGCGCAGAGGGCGAGCTGCAGAACTTGCGTTACACAGCTACCTTCCCGCTGCTGCTGAATATCAGCGGCCAGCCAACCTATTTCATGGCCATGAAAGATGCTGCTCAGCTGGTGAAAATGTACGCCATGGTCAATGTCAGCCAGTACCAGATCGTTGCGACTGGCGATACCGTGGCGGAGTGTGAGCGCAATTACACGCAGATGCTCCGGGAGGAGGGGATCCTTACCGGGGAGGAAGAAGATCCGGTGGACGAGACGGTTCAGACCGTGGAGGGCACTGTGGCGGAGATCCGTTCGGCAGTACTCAGCGGGAACACCTACTACTATATTCGATTGATTGGCAGCGAGGTGTATTATTCCATCTCTGCGGTGGCCAGCCCGGAGGCAGTAATTCTCAACGAGGGGGATCAGGTAACGATCGCCTATCGTCTGGAGGATGCACAGATGCCGGAGCGGGGAATTCTGGCGGGGGAGAGCGTGACCCTGCGGTGAGTCCGATGGAAAAGGCGCCATACACAGCGGAGGGAGGGGATATCCCCTCCCTCCGCTGTGCGTCAGGCAGACGATTTTGTCCTGACGGCAAAAAAGGCCGCGCCCTGCGGCGCGGCTTGCGTGCAATATAGGAATACCATTACTGGCTCAGATAGCTGCGCACCAGAATCTGCAGCAGCTCGTCCCGATCCACCTTGCGGATCAGGGTCCGGGCCTGATTGTGGTTGGTGATGTAGGTGGGATCCTCGGAGAGGATATAGCCGACGATCTGGTTGATCGGGTTGTACCCCTTCTCCTCCAAAGCCTGATACACCGTCAGCAGGATGCGGTGGATCTCCTGATCCTGTTCCTTGGAGAAGTCATATTTGCGGGTAAAATCGTCCATGCCGGCACCACCTTTCAAAACCCTAATCTTTCTTCAGTATATACATTTTATCCCAATCTGTAAAGAGGTATTCTGCGAATGTTACAGAGATGTAATATTCGACCGCGTCAGACGGATATGACAACAAAGTACATAGATCAGGGTGAATACCAGCAGAGCGATGTAAAGCCACACGCTGGGCTGGCCGAAGCGGTGGTAGAGGTCGGAGGTGCTGAAAAGCACCCTGTCCCATTCTACGCTGTAAACAGCCCAGGAGTCCCAGTCGAGAAGTCCCGTCAGTGCCCAGCAGCTCGCCACCAGTCCCAGGGAGGGAAGGAGCATCCCCCGGTGCCCCTTCCAGTTGAAAAGCAGCACGCACACCAGGGCGCAGCCCAGAAGAAAAAGGCCGTAGATATCATCCTGGATCAGGTAAAAGTCCGCCGGTAGGATGGCGTCCCCGGCGACCAGATACAGGCTCCAGAACACGGCCACCAGCACCATCAGCCCCACGGGGACCCACTTGCGCCAGTCCATTATGGCCCGCTCCACCTTGATCCGGACAGGGACGGCGGGACGGCCCTCTGCGCCGAAGTATTTCCGCACCAGATGGACCGTCAGGGCAGTGAGGGCGGCGCTCAGCGCCAGGTACAGCAGATACAGTACGACCACGGCGGAGGAATAGGAGTAGCCGGAGGAGGGGGAGAGGGAGGTCAGAAGCAGGGCGATGAAATTGGGGAACATGGCGACGCCGAAAAAGCCGAGCAGACTTTCCAGGATACTGCAGTTGACGAAAAAATCCATTGCTGCGTTGGCCACGAGAAACCACTGGCTGTGGTAGGTGTAGTGCTTCTGAAGGTACACGCCATAGGCCATGGCCCCCAGATATAAAAGATAGGCAACCGGCACCGGGGTAAAGAGCACCAGCAGGAAGTAGAGCACGCCGCCACCGATGGCGAAGGCGAAGGACAGCAGGTTCTGCCAGTCGGATTTGCCCAGGGTACGGATCGGGGGCGCGGTTCCCAGCAGGTCATCCACCGTGACCCCCAGAGCCTTTGCCAGGGGGCCCAGGGTGGCTACATCGGGATAGCTGCCGCTCTCCCACCGGGAGACGGATTTGTTGGACACGCCCAGCAGGTCCGCCAGCTCCTGCTGGGTCAGTCCCTTTTGCTTGCGGTACTGCTTCAGCCGCTCGCCGAATTCCAGTTCGGTCATTGGGATTCCTCCTTTGAAAAAGGTTCTCGCAAGGCCTTTGCTTGTCCTTAGTATACCGGGAAAAGACTCCCATTACCACCCCGCGGGGCGGGAATTTTGTCTCGGCTGGGGAGAAAAGACAAAATCAGGCCGGGCAGAAGCTACTGCCCGGCCTGATTGCTAGCTGTGTTGCAGGGAAAAGGGGCACTTACCGCAGCGTCGCCCCGCAGTCCTTTTCCAGGGCCTCCAGGATGCTCTTCATATCCACGTCCGCCCATCCCGCCGGATGTGGCATCCGGCGGGAACCCAAATCAAAAGAAGGAGCGGCAGGAATCAATCCTGCCGCTCCCAAGGTTTCGGCAGCGCCGAAACGCTTGGACGCGCTCTGCGCGCCCCGCACAGCGGGGTCCCGGAGGCGTCGGGAACATCAGCGCAGCGTCGCCGCGCAGTCCTTTTCCAGGGTCTCCAGGATGCTCTTCACATCTGCATCCGCCTCCTCGGCGGTGAGGGAGCGGTCGTCAGAGCGGAGGACCAGGTTGAAGGCCACAGACTTTTTCCCGTCGGCAACGCCCTTGCCCCGGTAAATATCGAAGAGGCTGACCTCCTTGAGAAGGCCCTTGGCGCCCTTGCGGATGGCATTTTCCAGCTGCCCCACGGTGACGGCCTCATCGCACACCACGGCGATATCCCGGGTGACGGAGGGGTACTTGGGCAGGGGAGCATACTCCGGGTCCGCGCCCTCAGCGGCCAGCAGCTGGCCGAAGTCCAGCTCCGCGCAGTAGAGCTCTGCGTCTACGCCGTAGTTCTGGGCCACCAGGGGATGGATCTGCCCCAGGACACCCAGGCGGTGCTCCCCGGCATACACATCCGCGACCCGGCCGGGGTGGTAGGAGGGGTTGGGCTGGCAGGGTACCTCAAAATGGATGTCCTCCGCCCGGAGATCCCGGAGGATAGCCTCCACGGCCCCCTTCAGCGTGAAGAAGTCCATATCCTCGCCATAGGCCCCCATGGAGAGGATCTTGTTTTCCACCGCAAGGCCGTCATCCCCGCCGGGGAGGTAGATGCGGCCGATCTCGTACAGCCGCACGTTCTTGTTGCGGTAGTTGTAGTTCCGGGCCAGGATCTCCAGCATGGAGGGAAGGGTGGTAGTGCGCATGATGGAGGTGTCCTCCCCCAGGGGGTTCAGGATCTTGAAGGACTGACGGCGGGGATCGTCAGAAGCCCAGCCGATCTTGTCGTAGCAGGTGGGGGAGATGAAGGAGTAGGTGATGATCTCGCTGTACCCGCAGGCGCGGCACATGGCGCCCAGCCGCCGCTCCACCTGCTGCTCGTGGGTGTAGCCGCCCCGGGTGGTCTGGCCCCGCATGAGGGTGGTGGGGATGTTGTTGTAGCCGTGGAACCGGGCCACCTCCTCCGCCAGGTCCGCCATGCCCTCCACGTCGGAGCGCCAGGAGGGGACGGTGACCTTCTCCCCGTCCACGCCGAAGCCCAGCTCCCGGAGAATGGACTGCATCTCCTCCACCGGGACGTCGGTGCCCAGCAGGGCGTTGATGCGGTCGGGCTGGAGGTCCAGGACCAGGGGCTGGGGCACATAATTTAAGATGTCGATGACGCCATCCACCACTTCGCCGGCTCCCAGCAGTTCCACCAGTTCACAGGCCCGGTTCACCGCGGGCAGGGTGTTCATGGGGTCCAGGCCCTTCTCAAACTTGGCGCTGGCCTCGGTGCGCATCCCCAGGGACAGGGCCCCCTTGCGGATGCAGGTGCCGTCAAAACAGGCGGACTCGAACACCACGTCGGCGGTATCCGCCACGATCTCGCTGTTGAGACCGCCCATGATGCCCGCCAGGCCCACGGCCCGGGTCTCATCGGCGATGACCAGATGGTTTGCAGTGAGGGTGTGCTCCTTGCCGTCCAGGGTGGTCAGTTCCTCACCCTCCTGCGCCCGACGGACGATGATATGACCGCCCTTCACATAGCGGTAGTCAAAGGCGTGCATGGGCTGGCCGTACTCCAGCATCACGTAGTTGGTGATGTCCACGATGTTGTTGATGGGGCGCACGCCGCTGGCGCGCAGGCGCTCCCGCATCCACTTGGGGGAGGGGGCGATCTTCACGTTGCGGACCATCCGGGCGGTGTACCGGGGGCACAGGTCGGCGGCCGGGGTTTCGACATCCAGCAGGTCGCAGAGGCTGCCCTCCGCCCCGCCCTTTACCACCGGCTCGTGGAGGGTCAGGGGGGCGTGGAAGGTGGCGGCGGCCTCCCGGGCCAGGCCGATGACGCTGAGGCAGTCGGGCCGGTTGGGGGTGATCTCAAACTCCACCACGTGGTCGTCTGCACCGATCACCGGCTTGATATCGTCGCCGGGCTTGCAGTCCTCCTGGAGGACAAAGATGCCGTCGCTGATGCAGTGGGGGAACTCTGCCTGCTGGGCGTGGAGATCCTCCAGCGTGCAGATCTTCCCTTCTTTGGTGTGAAAGGCCACCAGATCCCCGGCGTGGATATTGGCGCAGGGGGTGGTGACGATGGCGCTGGAGGGGCCGTCCTTCTCCGCGTAAGAGAGACGGCAGGTCCATCGGCCGTCCTCGGCGCGCTTGACGGCCTCCACCAGTGCGCACACCACCGGGCCGAACACCTTGTCCCCGGGCTGGATGTCTGCGGGGATGGAGGGCTTGGCCGGATCCAGGGGATGATAGTCGTTCAGGAGAGCGGCGGGGGTGATGGCGGCGTAGGGGAAGTCACGCTCCTCCAGCTTCAGCTCCTTCAGGGAGCAGAGCATACCGTTGGACACCTCGCCCCGAAGTTTCCCCTTCTCAATCTTGACGCCGCCGGGGAGGGTAGACTTGTGGAGGGCTGCCGGGATAAGGTCCCCCTCGTGGATGTTCCAGGCGCCGGTGACGATCTGGACGGGTTCCTCTTTGCCCACGTCGATCTGGCAAACCCACATGTGGTCGCTGTTGGGGTGGCGCTCCATGGAGAGGATCTTCCCCACCACCACATTGGAGATCTCAGCCCCCAGATCCTCGGTGATCTCCACCTTGGAGCCGGAGAGGGTCATCGCCTCGGCAAATTCTTTATCATTGGCATCGACGGGCACAAACTCGTCCAGCCATTTTCTGCTTAATAACATATCTTTTATAACTCCTTTATTCGGAATGTGGAATTGCTCCACAAAAGCCTCGCAGAGTTTCACGCCGCCGGCGTGAAAAATATCCAATCATTTTGGCAGGACATGTGCCTGCCGAAAATACTTTGATCTGCGCGCCGGGGGCGCGCACACCAGTGACCGACGTCACTGGTGAGGGGGAATCTAAAGGGGGGACGAAGTCCCCTCTTTAAGCACTAGAACTGTTCTAGGAACCGCATGTCGTTCTCAAAGATCAGCCGCAGGTCGGCGATCTTGAACCGGCGCATGGCGGTCCGCTCCAGGCCCACGCCGAAGGCCCATCCGGAGTACACGTTGGGGTCGATGCCGCTCATCTCCAGCACCTTGGGGTGGATCATGCCGGCGCCCAGCAGCTCGATCCAGCCCTCGCCCTTGCAGGTGGGGCAGCCCACGCCGCCGCATTTGTGGCACTGGACGTCCATCTCGCAGCTGGGCTCGGTGAAGGGGAAGTGGTGGGGGCGGAAGCGGGTCTTGGTGCCCTTGCCATAGAGCTGCTCCACCACGGTGTTCAGCGTGCCCTTCAGATCCGCCATGGTGACGCCCTTGTCGATGACCATACCCTCCACCTGGTGGAACATGGGGGAGTGGGTGGCGTCCACCTCGTCCTTCCGGTACACCCGGCCGGGGGCGATGATGCGGATGGGCAGCTCCCTCGTCTCCATGGCCCGGACCTGCATGGGGCTGGTCTGGCTGCGGAGCATCACCCGGCTGTCCTCGTCAAAGTAGAAGGTGTCGCTCCAGTCCCGGGAGGGGTGGCCCTCCTCGGCGTTGAGGCGGTCAAAATTGTAGGAGGCCAGCTCGATCTCCGGGCCGTCCAGCACGTCGAAGCCCATGCCGATGAAGATGTCCTTGATCTCATCCAGGGCGATATACATGGGGTGCTGGTGGCCGATGGACACCTTTTTGCCCGGGACGGTGACGTCCACCGCCTCCGCCTGGAGCCGGGCGGTGAGGGCCTGGGCCTCCAGCTTCCTGCCCTGCTGCTCCAAGGCGCTCTCCAGGGCGGCGCGCACCTCGTTGGCCAGCTGGCCCATGGCGGGGCGCTCCTCGGGGGAGAGCTTGCCCATCATCTTCAGGACAGCGGTGAGTTCGCCCTTCTTGCCCAGATACTGGACCCGGAGGGCGTCCAGGGCGGCGGAGTCCTGGGCGGCCTCAAAGGCGGCCAGGGCCTCTGCACGGATCTTTGCCAGTTGTTCTTTCATGGTATCCTTTTCTCGGATGTGGATGACAATTTACGGGAAGCGTTCGAACCCCAGGTAACGGGTGCCCTGGAAGGTAAGCCGGCCCCGGTCCCCCTCCGCCAGCAGGCCGTAGTCCCGGCCCACTTGCAGCGCCATGCGGTCGCCGCTTTCCACCTGGAAGGTGGCATAGCAGGTGGAAGCGGTGGTGGTATGAAAGCCGTGGGCGCCGGAGGTGTCTCCAGTTACCGGGTGCCGGTGGAGGCTGACATCGGTGCGCTTGGCCACCACGGTGGCCTCCACGGTGAGCCGGGGGGCGTGGTTGTTCCGGCTCCAGTGGGCGATGCCCCGGATGCATACGACAAGAATGACGCCGAACACCGTGAGAAAAATCAGCAGAGACAGCAGAAATGACACAGAGAACATCATGTGGTTTTCCTCCATCCAGCAAAAAAGCCCTCCGTCCCAGTTCCTGGGACGAAAGGCTGCTTCCTTCCGCGGTACCACCCGTATTCGCACATCGTGCGCACTTTCACGCCGGTAACGGGGCGCTTACCGTCCCTGTCTCCAGGGCAGCTCCCGGGCGAACCAAGGGACACGGCGCAGGCGGGCTCTCAGCCGGTGACCCACCCTCTCTTGGAGCCGCAAGCTCCCTATTTTCCCGTTCAACGCGTTTCGCTAAGACTACTTTATACCATATTCCGCTCGGAATTGCAAGAGGCAACGGGAATTTCCCGGCCCGGAAAAACGGGAATAATAAAGAATCCCCCGGAGTTTCCTCCGGGGGACGTAGACTGTCAAAAAACTTCCCCGCAGGAAAGCCTCGCAGAGTTCCTGCGGCCGCAGCCGCAGGAATCCAATGAAGATCCGTCATTTCCGGGGACAGCAACCTTCCCCGCGCAGCATAGCTGCGCGGCCTACGCTAAAAATGTGCCACCGGCACATTTTCTTTACGCTGCGGCCTCGGAAATGACACTCCTCGCGCAAGATGGGCTGACTTTTCCGTCAGGAATCGAGGCCCATCTTGTGCGCATCCCTCTCAAAAAAGTGGCAGAAGCCACTTTTTTGACGCACTGAATCCCCCGGAGTTTCCTCCGGGGGATGTCGGATCACTTCTCGTCGTCCTCGGTAAAGTGGACGTGGTTGAAGATATGCTCCTCGCAGAAGCAGTGGTACCCGGCGCAGCGGGAGCAATACCGGAACTGCATGTTGGGATAGTCCGCGTCGGTCTTGCCGCAGACGGCGCACTTGTGGTTGTAGGGCTTGGCGTGCTGGCTGGCCTTCACCGTCTGGCGGAACCGGGTGGCCTGCTTGCTGCGGCCGGCGCGCTGAATGCGGGCCTTTTTGCTGAAATAGGGGTAGAAGAACACCACGAAGTTCAGCAGCGCCACCACCGGCGCCACCGCGCCGCCCCAATCTCCAATGGCGATGCTGGTGATGACTCCATAGGCAAAGTAGGCCAGGTCCGCCCAGGCCAGCCACTTGATCTTGATGGGGATGAAGAAGAACAGCAGCACCATGGCATTCGGGTTCAGGGCCGCATAGGCCAGGAACATGGCCATGTTTACGTAGTGGAGCCCCGTCATGATCCCCAGGCCGCCGGCAAAGTAGGCGATAAAAGCGGCCAGGATGGTGAGGACGATGCCGCTGATGTAGTAGATGGTAAACTTCGGCGTGCCCCAGTAGTTTTCCAGCATGTTCCCCATCCAGTAGTAAAAGTACAGAGAGATCAGCAGGGAGAGGGGGCTGGTGCTCAATGGCAGGAAGATAAAGGTCACCAGACGCCAGACCTCCCCATGGAAGATGGAGCCGGGAACCAGGGATAGGGACAGATAGGCCTGATTCTGGGTCAGAATGCACAATACATACATGGCCACTGTGCCGATGACGATGTAGCGCATCAGGTTGGGGATGCCCCAGTAGGGGTGTCGGGCACAGAAGCGGTCGATGGCGTCGTATAGCTTGTTCAAAGAAGTGTCCCTCCTTACAGGACCGTGATACTGTTTTTCAGGCTGGTTTTATTCTACCCTAAGCAGGCAGGGAAAATATCACAGATTTGTAAACTTACAGCGCCGTCTCCTCCGGACACAGGGCGGCGAAATAGCGGTAGAAGGGCGTCAAAAAGTCGTAGGCCCGGCACAGCTTGTCCACGATGTCGTGGGAAAACACGGCGTCGTCGTAGGAGGCGTCCCGCCCCAGGACGATATGCTTTTGGGAAAACCAGGGCTCCAGCAGGGGGGACGGGGCGCTCTTGGGTCGCTTATAGCGCTCCCCCTGCAGCGAAAACTCGCTCTGGGCGTTGAAGGCGCGCACCAGCTTCTCAAAGGGAGCTGGATCCTCCGTCAGCGACCGGCGGAACCGCTCCATCACCTGGGGCGTGGCGTTCCAGAACCCCATACCGTAGGCGTAGCCCTCGGGGTTTACCTCAAAGTAGAACTCCGGGCGGCAGGACCAGGCGTCGTTCTCGTGGCGCAGGGAGAGCCACAGGTGGTCCTTGTAGGGCCCGCGGCCAAAGAGCCGCCGGGCGTCCCGGTAGATGCGGGACACGTGGAGGTTCAGCCACAGCTCCGGGTATTTGCCCGCCATGTAGTCGTACAGCTCCGCCCCCAGTTCCCGGGTGGGCTGGAGGAGATATTGCAGATAGTCGCCCTTGTGGGCTTCGAACCAGGGGCGCTCATTGTTGAAGCGGATGCCCCAGAGAAAGTCGATGGTATTGTCACAGTAGCCGGTAAACATGGAACACTCCTTGGGTCATGGGATTGAAAAAGAGGGACGCTGACAGCCAGTATATCACCGAAAGAGCGGCTTTGCAATGTCAGGAATCCACTGCGTCGCTGGCGGCCACAAAATGGACATCTGCACCATCCATGGAGAAGGACACCCGGTAGCCCAGCGCAGCGCCGTCCTGGTCCAGGACCTGGAATGTCACAGTGCCATCCCCCTGGTAGGAGAGGGAACCGTCCTCAGACGGAGGCGCCACAATGCCGCAGGTCTGGTAATCCCCCGCCGCGTCCAGAAACGCCAAATTGGTGACGCCGTCTTTCTCCGTGGTGTACAGCGCGACGCCGATCCGGTCATAGGCCCCGTCGTCCACAGCCGCGCAGCTGAGGACCGTATAGCCCTCCCCGGCGGTTTTTTCTTCGAACAGGGAGCGGATCTCCTCCTCGGTCCACAGGGCCTCTTCCGCCGCGGCGCCATCCTCTGCTCCGGTGCCGGGGACATTGTCCTGGCCCTGGAGGGACAGGTCGTCCTCCGCCGGTTTTTCGGCAGGCTGGGCGCAGGCGGTCAGGAGGACCGTCAGCAGGAGCAGGGCCAGGAGAACAGAATGTCGTTTCAGATTCATAGGGCACCTTTCCTTTCTGTGAATTTCCTTTTCGATACCGTTTCAGTGCAGGCCGGGCGAATGGTTGGCCTGATTGTATCACAGTTTCCCCGGATACGCAACACAGAGAGGGCACGGGAGAGAAAATGGACAAAAAGAAGGTCCCCGGACAGATTCCGGGGACCTTGCAGACAACGGATAGGAGAACTTATTTCCCGCACAGAGCGGCGGTGTCCATGGCGATCATCAGTTCCTCGTTGGTGGGGATGACGAAGATCTTCACCTTGCTGTCGGCGGCGGACACATCGGCCTCCTTGCCGCGGACGTTGTTCTTCTCGGCATCCATCTTGATGCCCATGTACTCCAGACCGTCGCAGATCTGACGGCGCAGGTCGATGGAGTTCTCGCCGATGCCGGCGGTGAACACGATGGCATCCACGCCGCCCATGACGGTGGTGTAAGCGCCGATGAACTTCTTCACCTCATAGATGAACTTGTCCAGGGCCAGCTGAGCCCGCTCGTTACCCTGGGCAGCGGCGGCATCCAGATCACGGAAGTCGGAGGAGACACCGGAGATGCCCAGCACGCCGGACTTCTTGTTGAGGATGTTCAGCATCTCCTTGATATCATAGTTGTAGCGGCCCATGAGGTACTCCAGGATGGTGGCGTCCACATCGCCGGAGCGGGTGCCCATGGGGAAGCCGGCCAAGGGGCCAAGGCCCATGGAGGTGTCCATGACCTTGCCGTCCACAATGGCGGCCAGGGAGGAGCCGTTGCCCAGGTGGCAGGAGATCACGCGGCTGTGCGCAGGATTGCCCAGCATGTCGATGGCCCGGGCGGACACATAGCGGTGGGAGGTGCCGTGGAAGCCGTAGCGGCGGACATCGTCCTTCTCATAGTACTCATAGGGAATGGCGTAGATGTAGGCCTTGGGGGGCATGGTCATGTGGAAGGCGGTATCAAACACGGCCACCTGGGGGGTGCTGGGCATGATCTTCTGGCAGGCCTCGATACCCATGAGGTTGGCGGGGTTGTGGAGGGGGCCCAGGGGGATGCACTTCTTGATGGCCTCGATGCAGGCGTCGTCAATGATGCAGCTCTCGGTGAAAGCGGCGCCGCCATGGAGGACGCGGTGGCCCACTGCGGCGATCTCATCGGTGGAGGCGATGACGCCCTTCTCCGGGTCTACCAGGATGTCCAGCACGGACTGGATGGCTTCATTGTGGGTGGGCATGGGGATCTCGCGGACCACGTCCTCCCGGCCGGGGACCTTGTGGGTCAGGCGGCCGTCGATGCCGATGCGCTCGCACAGGCCCTTGGCAAATACCTCGCCGCCCTCAGACTCCATAAACTGGTACTTGAGGGAGGAACTGCCGGCGTTGATAACCAGAATCTTCATGGGTACAATTCTCCTTGTCCTAAATTGTTATTGTTTTGTCATTTTTGTTTCTGCTCTGTGACTTGCATTTTTTCACAGGAGCAGTTAGAATACATGCAGAACTATTGTAATGCGTACAAGACAAAAAAGCAAGTTTTTGTTGGGTTCTTCGGAGAGAAATTCTTGAAATTTCCCCTCTTGCCGGATAAATAGTTGAATACGGAGTCCGTTTTGCATGCAGCGGGGCGGACCTGAGGAGCGGTTTGGCGCCCCGTTGCGGCCCAAACGGCTCTTATTGTAGACCATTTTTCCCGGAGATACAACCCTCTTTTCAAAAATTTACCTCCCTTGAACGGGAAAAGGAGGAAGCCTTGGCCGTCATCGGGATCATCGCGGAGTACAACCCCTTTCATCTGGGCCACGCCTACCAGCTGGCCCAGGCCCGCCGCATTTTGGGCGCGGACAGCCCGGTGGTGGCGGTGATGAGCGGGAACTTCGTGCAGCGGGGGGAGGCCGCCCTGCTCCACAAGCACGCCAGGGCGGAAGTTGCTGTCCGCTGCGGGGCGGACCTGGTGCTGGAGCTGCCCACAGCCTGGGCGGCCGCCACGGCGGAGGTGTTTGCCCGGGGCGGCGTATCCCTGCTGGCGGCCACGGGGGTGGTGACCCATCTGTGCTTTGGCAGCGAGTGCGGGGAGCTGTCCCAGCTGGAGCATCTGGCGGACTGTCTGGATGGACAGTCCTACCAGGCGGAGCTACGCCGTTTCCTTGGCGCGGGGATGACCTTCGCCGCCGCGCGGCAGGCCGCGGCGCGGGAGCTGTCAGGTGCTGCGGCGGACGGCCTCTCCCAGCCTAACAACAATTTGGCGGTGGAATACCTGCGGGCGATCCGTGCCCTGGGGGCGGACCTGATGCCGGTGACGGTCCGGCGGGTGGGGGCCCCCCATGACAGCGACGAGACGGAGGGCTTCGCCTCTGCCTCCGCCATCCGCCGGCGCGTCCTGACGGGGGCACCGTGGGAGCATCTGGTGCCGGCGGAGAGCGCCGCCGTCCTCCGGCGGGAGATGGATGCCGGACATGCCCCGGTATCCCAGGCTGCCTGCGAGCGGATGATCCTCTCCCGGCTTCGGGCCATGGGGGAGGAGGATTTCTATGCCTATGACGGCGGGAATGAGGGGCTTTACCACCGCTTTTATGAGGCGGTGCGGCGTTCTTCCACGCTGGAGGAGCTGCTGGACCGGGCAAAGACCAAGCGGTATCCCCGTGCCCGTCTGCGGCGGATGGCCCTGGCAGCCTGGCTGGGGTTGGAGAAGCCGGAAGAGACACCCCCTTGTCTGCGGGTGCTGGCGGCCAACGGACGTGGCTGCTGCCTGCTGAAAGAGATGAAACAGCGGGCCCTTCTGCCGGTCCTCACCAAGCCCGGGTACGTCCGGGCGCTGGGGGAGGCGGTGGAGCAGAGCCTTGCAGCGGAGAGCCGCTGTACCGATCAATATACTCTGGCCTGGCCGGTGCCGGGCCCTCCGGGATGGGAGTACACCTCCGGTCCCGTGATCCTGCCCTGAGCGCAGTCTTGCAAACAGAATGGGGCGGGGATTGGAAAGGAGCCAATGCTATGAATATCAAAAAAATCATCAGTTTGATGCTCTGCGCTGGGATATGCTTTGCGCTGATCTCCTGTGCCAATGAGGAGTTGCCGGCGGAGGAGATTCAGCCGCCGGAGGAAGAGACGGGCCCGGCCTATTGGTTTGAGACAACAGAGACCTCTGATAAATACTCTGATGATGAAGGGCATCTGCTTGCTTCCTACGACTACCAGATTATAGTGATGAAGACTGCGGAGCAGGCGGATGAGGCAGTGCTTGCGATGGCGGAACATTTTAACGCCGGCATGCTGGAAGTCCTGAACAGTCAGCTGGAGACCGGAGAGGAACTGGGGCAGTGGGCCTCGTTTGATGAACGGCTCTCCTCCAGTCTGGGGGAGGGCGACTACTACTACACAGATGAATTGACAGCCGAAGGAACACAAGCTGGGGATATTTACTCGGTGTGTTTCAACAATTACAGCTATATGGGCGGGGCGCATCCCGGCCAGACCTATTTCAGCCGGATTTTTGACCTGAGCCGGGGGGAGTATATTGATCCCCTGGAGGTAGCCGACGACCCGGAGCTGTTCCGTGCCACGGTCACGGATCTGCTGCTGGATCAGATTCAGCACCTGGATCCGGAGATCCTGTCGGGGTATTCCGACGGCTACGAGAGCACGGTGGCCCAGTGGAACAGCCGCTCCGTCTGCTTTGGAGAAGATCGCATGACGGTGATTTTCTCCGAGTATGAGTTGGGGCCCTACGCGCTGGGGACACAGATCTTCGAGATTCAATACGATGAGCTGACGGAGGCATTGGGACAGGGCGGCCAGGTAAAGCTGGGGCTGGCGCAGCCGGACAGTACAGCGGATAATCAATAAATGGTGGATCCATATTGGGGAGAGGGAGAGCGATGGCTACCCTCTCCTCTTTTACATAAATTTTTCTTTCCGGGTATTGACAAATGAGTTAGCGTATGCTAATATATGCGCGAGTTAGAAAAAGCTAACTAAAGGACAGACAGGGATATCCTGCCAGTGGTTGGAGGAAGTATGATGCCATTAACATTAACCCACGCTGGTGAACAGGTATATATTAAGCAGGTGGGAGGCCGTACAGAGACCCGGCAGTTTCTGGAAAAGCTGGGATTTGTTGTCGGAGAGATGGTGACAGTGATCAGCGAGATTGAAGGGAACGTGATCGTCCAGGTCAAGGATTCCCGGGTAGCCATCAGCAAAGAGATGGCCTGTAAGATCATGGTATGAACGGGCGGCAGCCCAGCCATGCGAATTGGTATACCGCAGGGGCGGACGTGCGCCTGTGATATAAAACCCTGCTGTTCCCGGGGAATAGTGGGAGACGGAAGGAAGGAGAAACAGATGAAGACCCTGAAAGAAGTGAAGGTCGGAGAAACCGTGGTGGTAAACAAGCTCCATGGCGAGGGCGCTGTGCGCCGGCGCATCATGGATATGGGCATTACCAAGGGGACACAGATCTTCGTGCGGAAGGTTGCACCTCTGGGAGATCCCATTGAAGTAAACATCCGCGGTTATGAGCTGAGCCTGCGCAAGGCTGACGCTGAGATGATCGAAGTCAGCTGAGCAGCTGCAGAACCGCGGCAGTCTGGGCGGGGAACCGCCCGTTTCTTTGAAGATGGAGTTAGGAAGAACTAACGCTTGAGGGAACTTTTGGAAGGAAGGGAAATCAATCATGCCGATAACGATAGCGTTGGCGGGCAACCCCAACTGCGGTAAGACAACACTCTTTAACGCGCTGACTGGGTCGGCGCAATTCGTGGGCAACTGGCCCGGCGTGACGGTGGAGAAGAAGGAGGGGCGCCTGAAGGGGCACAAGGACGTGTCCATCATGGACCTGCCCGGAATCTACTCCCTGTCCCCCTACACGCTGGAGGAAGTGGTAGCCCGGAACTATCTGGTGAATGACCGCCCCGATGTGATTTTGAACATTGTGGATGGCACCAACCTGGAGCGGAACCTCTACTTAACCACCCAGCTCACCGAGCTGGGCATCCCCGTGGTGGTGGCCATCAACATGATGGACGTGGTGAACAAGAGCGGCGACAGGATCAACACCGCGCAGCTGGCCAAAGAGCTGGGCTGCGAGGTGGTGGAGATCTCCGCCCTGAAAGGCACCGGCGTCATGGACGCGGCGGAGAAGTGCATCGCCGTGGCTGGCAGTGGGAAAAAGACCATCCCCATGCACACATTCTCCGGCTCTGTGGAGCACGCCCTGGCCCACATCGAGGAGTATCTCCTCCACAGTGTGCCCGAGGAGCAGCAGCGCTGGTACGCCATCAAGATCTTCGAGCGGGACGACAAGGTGATTGAGCAACTCCAAATCAACAAGGCGGACCTGGAGCACGTGGAGCAGGACATCAAGGCCTGCGAGGACGAGATGGACGACAACGCCGAGTCCATCATCACCAGCGAGCGCTACAGCTGGATTGCCTCTATTATTGGCGGCTGTTACAAAAAGAAAAACAGGGGCGGCCTGACCGTCTCCGATAAAATTGACAAGATTGTCACCAACCGCATCCTGGCCTTACCCATCTTTGTGGCGGTCATGGCCCTGGTGTATGCCATCTCCATGGGCAGCTGGACCGTCTCCATTGGCACCGCCGCCACCGACTGGGCCAACGACGTGCTCTTCGGCGAGTGGGTGCCGGGGCTCTTTGACACGATCCTGGGCGCCCTGGGCGTGGCCGAGGGCAGCTGGATCTACGGACTCATCCAGGATGGTATTGTAGCCGGTGTGGGCGCGGTGCTGGGCTTTGTGCCCCAGATGCTGGTGCTGTTCCTCCTGCTGTGCATCCTGGAGGACATCGGCTACATGGCCCGGATCGCCTTTATCATGGACCGGATTTTCCGGCGCTTCGGCCTCTCCGGCAAGTCCTTTATCCCCATGCTGGTGGCCACCGGCTGCGGCGTGCCCGGCATCATGGCCTCCCGGACCATTGAGCAGGACCGCGACCGGAAAATGACGATTATGACCACCGGCTTTATCCCCTGTGGCGCCAAGATGCCCATTGTGGGCCTCATTGCCGGCGCCATCTTCGGCGACGCCTGGTGGGTAGCCACCTCCGCCTACTTCATCGGCGTGGCGGCGGTGATCATCTCCGGTATCATCCTCAAGAAATTCAAGGCATTTGCCGGCGAGCCCGCCCCCTTCGTGATGGAGCTGCCCGCCTACCATATCCCCTCCCTGGGCAACGTGCTGCGGGGCACCTGGGAGCGGGGCTGGTCCTTCATCAAGCGGGCCGGCACCGTGATCCTGCTCTCCACCATCGTCCTCTGGTTCCTCCAGGGCTACGGCGTGGTGGACGGCACGCTCCAGGCGGTGGAGGACAACAACACCTCCCTGCTGGCGGCCATCGGCAATGCCATCGCCTGGATCTTCTATCCCCTGGGCTGGATCGGCGACTGGGCCTGGAAGGCCGCTGTGGCCACCATCACCGGACTCATCGCCAAGGAGGAGGTTGTCTCCACCTTCGGAGTGCTCTACCAGTATGTTGGGGAAGAACTGGGGGACAACGGCGAAGCCATCTGGGCCCTGGTGGGTGCGGATTTCGGCGCCATGAGCGGCTACAGCTTCCTGATTTTCAACCTGCTGTGCGCCCCCTGCTTCGCGGCCATGGGCGCCATCAAGCGGGAGATGAACAACCCCAAGTGGACCCTGGGCGCTATCGGCTACATGTGCGGTTTTGCCTATGTGATCTCCATGATTGTCTTCCAGATTGGCGGCCTCTTCACCGGCGAGGCGGTGTTCAGCGTCTGGACCGTGGTGGCCGTTGCCTTCCTGGCGGGCCTGCTGTACCTGCTCTTCCGTCCCTATAAGGAGAGCAAGACCCTCAGCGACCGTCTGGTCCGCGCCTGAGATACGCTGCAATAAAGAATGGGAGTTGATTTTGTGCAGTGGCTCATTGAAAACCTTGGATCCATTGTGGTTGTGCTGGTGTTGATCGCCATAGTCAGCGCCATCATCGTCCACATGATCAGACAGAAGCGGTCCGGCAAGGGCGGCTGTGGCTGCGGCTGTGACGGCTGCGCCAACAGCGGCTACTGCCACCCGCGGAAGTAGTACATTCTCCTTTCTCACTTCTCATAGACCACTAGATTGTGCGGAAAATCCCCCGGAGCGTTCTCCGGGGGATTTCCGCATCTTTCGGATGGAGTTTAACTGAGGGCGGCCAGTATCGGGGTGGTCCGCCGCAGGTGGCGGCAGCACAGGAAGTAGGCGGCGATCAGAAAGACGTCCGCCAAGAGCCAGGCTACCGGGGAGGCGAAGCAGGCGGCCATATAGCCGAGGGCCGGTGTGAGATAGGCCATCGCGCCCCGGCCGATCATCTCCAGGGCCCCGGCCAGGGTGGCGATGGGGGAGAAGCCCATGCCCTGGATCATGAAGCGCAGGATATTCACCAGGGCCAGAGGCACAGAGAAAGCGGTTACGATCAGCAGGTACTGCCGCACCAGGGGCATCAGGGACATGGCCTCCGCATCCAGAAAGAGCGCGGCCAGGAAATCCCCGAAGAACCAGACAATACCCAGCGAGAGGATAGAGTAGATTACACCCAGCAGGACGCAGGCCCGGGTGCCCTGGTGCAGACGATCCCACTTCTGTGCTCCCACATTCTGACCGCCGTAGGTGGCCATAGCGGAGCCCATGGCGTCAAAGGGGCAGGCCAGGAACAGGTGGACCTTGCTGGCGGCGGTGACGGCGGTGATATAGCTGGTGCCCAGGTGGTTCACCGCCGCCTGGATCAGAATGGAGCCGATGGCGGTAATGGAATATTGCAGCCCCATGGGCAGCCCCATGCTGCACAGCACCCGGATGCGCTTCCCGTCCCAGGCCCAGTCCCCTTTTTCCATTTTCAGCACCGGGAAGCCACGGCACAGGCGGACGAGGCAGCCGAAGCCGGCCACATACTGGGAAAAGATGGTGGCAAAGGCGGCACCGAACACATCCATATGGAAGGTGACGATGCACACAATGTCCAGCACCACGTTCAGAAGGGAGGCGGCCACCAGCCAGATCACCGGGGTCCGGCTGTCCCCCAGGGAGCGGAGGATCCCCGCGCACATGTTATAGAGGAAGTAGCCGGGCATACCCGCAAAGATGGTGACGATATACAGCCAGGCCCGGTGGTAGATGTCCTGGGGCGTGTCCATCAGTGTCAGGATATTGCCGCACAGGGCGACAGTAGCCGCGGTGAGCAGCAGCCCAACGATGATGCACAGCCAGAGGCTGCCGGTGACATAGCGGCGCAGCTCCCGGTCGTTGCGGGCGCCGCACTGCTGGGCGATGGGGATAGCGAAGCCGCCGCACACGCCGGTGGTGAAGCCCACCACCAGAAAGTTGATGGAGCTGGTGCTGCCCACGGCGGCCAGGGCGTTCCCGCCCAGGGTCTGGCCCACAATAGCGGTATCCACCACATTATAGAGCTGCTGAAAGAGGAAGCCAAACAGAATAGGGATACCAAAGCTCAGCAGAAGCCGCATGGGGGATCCCTTCGTCAGATCCTTTGTCATGTGTTTTCCCTCCGAAAAAGAAATCGTCCCTATTATAGTGAAACCGCGGAGAATAGCAAGCAATAGAATTATAGGAATTCACTAAAAAATGTGGAAAACGATTGTGCAGAATGACCATCCATGTGGGGCGGCTTGACAAACCGCAGCGCTGCGGCCATAATGACAGGTACCAAGCGAAGGGGGATATCGACAATGGCTGTGATACGGGAACCGTTTGGCCGGACAAAGGACGGCCGGGAAGTGGAAAAATTGACGCTGCGGCGGGGAACATTGGAGGCAGAGGTGCTGACCTACGGCGGCGTGGTGGCGGCGCTGCGGACAGCGGACCGGACCGGGACCATGGTGGATGTCGTGCTGGGGTATCGCACCTTGGCGGGCTATGAGGAGAACGGCGGCTATCTGGGAGCCCTGGTGGGGCGGTATGCCAACCGCATCGGCGGAGCCCGCATCACCATTGACGGCCAGACCTATCCCCTGACCGCCAACGAGGGGACCAAGCAGCTCCACGGCGGGCCGGAGGGGTTCAGTTTCCAGGTGTTTGACGTGGCGGAGGCCTCCAAGGACCGGGTGGTGCTCACCTACACCGAGCCGGACGGGAAGAACGGCTTCCCGGGCACGTTGGCCCTCACCGCCACCTATGCCCTGACGGAGAACGGGCTTTCTCTGCGGTATGAGGCTGTCTGCGACAAGCCCACGGTGTGCAACATCACCAACCACAGCTATTTCAATCTGAACGGCGGCGGCAGCGCCATGGACCATCGGCTGTGGGTGGATGCGGACGCCTTTACCCCCATCGACGCCGACAGCCTGCCGGTGGCGGCGTCTGCGGATGTAGCGGGTACGCCCTTTGACTTCCGCACGGAGAAGGCCGTGGGCCGGGATATCGGGCAGGACCACGAGCAGCTACGCCTGGCAGGGGGCTATGACCACAACTTTGTGCTGACCCCCAAGCCGGGCCTTCGGCTGGCGGCCCGCCTCACCGGGGAGCGCTCCGGCATCACCATGGAGTGCTGGACAGAGCAGCCCGGCGTCCAGGTCTACACCGCCAACTTCCTGGAGACGGATGCCTCCACCAAGAGCGGCGTGCCCTACGGCCCCCGGCAGGCGGTGTGCCTGGAGACCCAGGTGCCTGCCGACAGCCCGAACCATCCGGAGTGGAGGGACGTGGTCCTCCGGCCCGGACAGGTGTATGACTACACCACGGAATATCGCTTCCTGTAAGGAAAAACGGGACAGGCAGAGGCCTGTCCCGTTTGATTATCAGTCTACAGCATGGTCGATGGTGGCGCCGCCTATCACCTGTTCTCCGCTGTAAAACACCACCGCCTGCCCGGGGGTGATGGCACGCTGGGGAACGGCAAAGCGCACCAGCACCTGCCCGTTTTCCAGAGGGATGGCCCTGGCGGGCGTCTCCGTCTGGCTGTACCGGGTCTTGGCTGTGACGGCCAGAGGGCCGTCGGGGGCCGGAAAGGGGATCCAGTTCACATCCCGCCCCACAAGGCCCAGGTGGTACAGCTGGCTGTTCTCAGCCAGGGTGATGGTGTTGCGGGCCGGGTCCTTTTCAGCCACATAGAGGGGGTGGGGGGCAGAGATGCCCAGCCCTCTCCGCTGGCCGATGGTATAGGCCTGCTGGCCCCGATGGCGGCCCAGAACATGCCCCGCCTGGTCGAGAAAGTCGCCGCCCTCCAGCCGGACGCCCGCCTGTTCCACGAGAAACCGGACGTAGTCCCCGTCAGGGACAAAGCAGATATCCTGGCTGTCGGGGCGCTGGGCGCTGACGAGGCCGTGGGCCTCGGCCTTCTGTCGGATAGACTCCTTGCCCCAGACTCCCACCGGCAGCACCAGGCGGGAGAGCTGACGCTGTGTCAGGTGATAGAGCATATAGCTCTGGTCCTTGCGCCGGTCCAGCCCCCGCAGCAGCAGCGTCCGGCCGGTGTCCGGGTCCTGGGCGGTGGAGGCGTAGTGGCCGGTGGCGATGGCGTCAAAGCCGTGTTCCAGGGCCCAGTTCAGAAAGGAGCCAATCTTCAGGCAGCGGTTGCATACCACGCAGGGATTCGGGGTCTCTCCCCGGTTATAGCCCGCCACAAAGTCGTCAATGACGCACCGCCGGAAGGTCTCCCGTTCATCCAAGAGAAAAAAAGGGATCCCAAGTTGCTGACAGACCCGGCGGGCGTCGGCGGCGTCCTGCTCGGCAGCGCCGTAATCGTGCATATGGATGTAGGCGCCGGCCACCTGATACCCCTGCTCCTGCAGCAGTACGGCGGCGCCGGCACTGTCCACGCCGCCGCTCATGGCGACCAATATCTGGGAATGGATCATGCGCGCTCCTTTCATAGAGCCGTCAAGGTGAAAGATTTCTCCCACTTGACGGGGAAATGGTATGTCTTGTATAATCATACTAGAGAATCGTTTTAATATTCAAGTAAATTCTGTAACTTTAACAGGTGTCATATGGTATCAATGAAAGACGTGGCCCAGGAGGCCGGCGTGTCCATCGGGACGGTCTCCGGGGTGCTGAATGGAAAAAAGACCATCAAGCCCCAGAACTATCAGAGGGTGATGGACGCGGTAAAGAAGCTGGACTACCGCCCCAATATGCTGGCCCGCTCCCTGCGCACCAATATCACCGGGAGCATCGGGCTTATCATCCCGGATATCACAAACCCCTATTACCCGGAGCTGGCCCGGGGCGTGGAGGATGTGGCGCGGAAGGCCGGTGTGACCCTCTTCCTGTGCAACAGCGACCGCGATGTGGAGAAGGAGCTGGGCTATGCCCAGGCCCTGGTTCAGAAGCAGGTGGACGGCATCATTATTGCCAAGCCCCATATCAGCCTGGAACAGCTGCAGGCGCTGGGCCGCACCTGCAAAATTGTCCTGGTGGACGGAACAGAGGAGCAGCTGCGGGAATTCGATCTGGTGAACGTGGACAACAAGACCGGCGCTGCAAGCGCCATTGATCTGCTGCTCTCCTATGGGCATCGGGACATCGCCTTTATCGGCGGGATCATTGACTCAGAGAGCATGCAGTACCGGTTGGACGCCTACCGCGCCGTTTTGGCGGAGCAGGGCATCCCGTACCGGCCGGAGTGGGTCCGGGAGTGCGACTACAGCTGGAGCAGCGGACGGGAGGCGGCCATAGAGATCCTGTCCGCCCCGGGACTGCGGCCCACCGCCTTTTTTGTGGGCAATGACATTATGGCCCTGGGCGTGATCCGGGGCATCCACGACTGCGGACTGCGGGTGCCGGAGGATATCTCCGTGTGCGGCTTTGACGATATCGCCATGGCGGAGCTGGCCGTGCCGGCGCTGACAACCGTGCGGCAGCCCAAATATGAGATCGGACGCCAGAGTGCCCGGCTGCTGCTGCAGAAGATCCATGGGGAGGATGGAGGAATCACCCACAAGATCCTGGATACAGAGATCGTATTCCGCGGGTCAGTAGCCTGTGCGCCGTCGGCCGCGGCGGCGACAAGATAGACATAGGATATCACAGTTCCCGCGCTGTTTCAATGACAATCCAATAGGCACTGGCTCCCTTTGGCCTGTCAGCAGGCCGGAGGGAGCCGCAGACTGTCCGGAAAAGGAGAAAACCATGAGGGAAAACCGATACGACGACGAGATATTTTTCCAGAAATACAGCCAGATGGCCCGGAGCCGGCAGGGACTGGCCGGGGCCGGGGAGTGGCCGACCTTGCAGGCTGTGCTGCCGGATTTCGCCGGGAAGGCGGTGCTGGACCTGGGGTGCGGCTACGGCTGGCACGCGCGGTACGCGGCGGAGCGGGGGGCGGCCTCGGTGACGGCCTGTGACATCTCGGAGAAGATGCTGGCCGTGGCCCGGGAGAAAAACGCCCACAGCGCCGTCACCTACCGCCGGGAGGCCTTTGAGGATGCGGACTACCCGGCGGAGACCTTTGATGTGGTGCTGTGTTCCCTGATGCTCCACTATCTGGCGGACTACGGCGATTTTGTGGAGAAGGTCCACCGCTGGCTGAAGCCGGGGGGCATCCTGGTCTACACGGTGGAGCACCCGGTGTTCACCGCCTACGGCTCTCAGGACTGGTACTACGGCCCGGACGGGGAGATCCTCCACTTCCCGGTGGACAACTACTACATCGAGGGACAGCGGGACGCGGTGTTCCTGGGGGAGCACGTGGTGAAGTACCACCGGACCCTCACCACCTATCTGGAGGGCCTGCTGGCGCGGGGCTTCACCCTGCTCCATGTCCGGGAGCCCCAGCCGCCGGAGGAGCTGGTGCGCACCGTCCCAGGCATGGCGGATGAACTGCGCCGGCCCATGATGCTGATTGTCTCCGCCCGGAAGGACCGGTAATCGTACGAAACAGCGGCGGCAGAGGAAAGATTTCCTCTGCCGCCGCTGTTTGTTTGGAAACTATCTGTGGATGTGGAGCAGGGAGAGCACCTGCCGGAGCGTCAGACGGTAGACCACATAGATGAGGGCGCTGCACCCGGCGGTGACCAGCAGGCAGGAGCCCATGCCTGCCAGTTCCCCGCCGGTGTAGCCGTAGGGCTCGCCGTTGAAGTACATGATGAGCAGGTACAGCCCCCACATGGCCGCCGTACCCACAGTGACGGGGGTGACGAACACCCGGCTCACCTGCCGCCGCACCGTGCAATACAGGTACCAGGGGGAGGCCCCCAGGTGCCGCAGGTCGTCGTACACCTGGACATTCCCTGCGGCGATGGTGAGGCACCGGGTATAGGCGATGACGAGGACCGCAGCAAAGCAGATGAGGGCGATGAAGATAAAGAGCATCAGGAACACCGCCATGGTGGTGAGGAAGTCGTTCTCGTCCAGGACGCGGAACTGGGGCATGTACTTCCAATAGTTGCGGAAATCCGAACTGTCCCGCTGGCCGTAGTCCGCCTGGTAGAGGTCGGCCTCGGCCAAATACGCGGGGTCGTCATAGTCGTAGCGGCCCGTCTCCGCGATTGCCAACTCCCGCTGTACCGGATCCCAGTAGTCGGCCACCTCCACCTCCGGCTCCGAGCGGTCCACGATCTCGTTGAACAGGGCCTTGGCAAAGGGATAGGTCGCCTCCACGTCCTCCACATTGAAGAACACCACCTCCTCCCGCCAGTCCGGCGTGAGGTCCGCTGCAATGGCGGCGTAGTCGGCGTCATCCAGCACATAGTAGCCCAAAAGCAGCGTGCAGCACAGGGGCTCCGCCGGCGTTACATCCAGGGTCGCGCCGGTGGACATGTTGGTGAGGTGGGTCACATCGCCGCCGGACAGGTAGCTGCTGCCCCCCTCGTCGTCCAGCACATTGGCGCAGGACCCGGCGGGGATGTCGATTCCCTGGCCGGTGAGGGCGTTATAGGCGCTCTCCGGGAGGAAACTGGCCCCACCGGCGATTTCCCGGTACGCCTCGGTGTAGGTGGTGCCCAGGGCCCCGTTGTCCTGCTCGATGGAGATGGTGCCGTCGGTGCCCAGGATGGCGCTGGGCTGGTGGGTGAAGGTGGTGATGATGACGCCGTAGTCCGCCGCCAGCTGCCGCACCTCGTCCTCCAGGGGGATGTCCTGGTCGGAGCGGAAGTGGTAGGCGTAGTCCACGGGGCGGGTGTCGAACTGGTAGGAGCTGCTGGTGGAGAGCATGGGGGCGTAGAAGGAGGCGAAGTAGGCCCCGGCCACCAGCACTGTGATTACCAGCATATTCCGCACGGTCTGGCGACCCTGAAAGCGCATCTGGCTGGTGGAGATGATGTGTTTATAGCGGTTTCTGCCCCGGCCCCAGCCGTTGACCACCGTGTGGAGCAGCACCATGTAGAGCCCCACCATGGCCGGGAGGTAGAAGATGGCGGTGACGGCACCGGGGGCGTACCAGTGGAGCTGCCGGACGAAGAAGGAGGGCATCATGTACCCCAGGACGCCACCGGCGACGAGGAGCAGGATGCCCACCCGCCCGTACCAGGGTTTTACCTCCCGGATGGGCTCGGACTTCCGGGCCTCGTTGACAATGTCGATGATATTGGTACGGCGGATGAACTGGGCGGCCATGAGGAACAGCGCCACGGTGACGAACACGGAGAAGGCCAGGGCATAGAGGTAGGCCTGGGGGTCAAAGGACAGGACCATCTCCTCCGAGTCCACCACGACCAGACGGAAGATCTGCCAGATGACCCAGGCGAGAGGCGTCCCCAGCAGGGCCCCGGCGGCGCAGGAGGCCACAGAGACAATGCCCAGATCCCGGTAGAGCTGGCGGCGCACCTGGGCCCGGGAGGCCCCCAGGGCCAGGAAGATGCCGGTCTCCCGGCTCTTGCTGCGGAGAAACAGCCCCGAGGCGTAGGTGGTGAACACGGCGCAGCCCACCACCGCCAGGACGAATACCATCATCACCTGTTTGCGGCTGTCGCCACCCTCGGGGAGGACGGAGAGAACCGTGGGGGAGCGCATCATGGACACATAGGCGGTGATGAGCAGCACAGAGAAGAAACAGCAGCCCATGAGCAGCAGGTAGTTCTTCCGCCCCTGCCGGCGCAGGTGGGCGGTGAGTTGATTAAAGGATTGCATGGTCGTCCCCTCCGCTCATGGATTTGATGGCTGCGAGCAGTTGGTCCTGGAAGGCGCTGCGGCTGCCGGGGTTCGTGAGGGTGTCGTACACCACGCCGTCCTGGAGCAGCACCACCCGGTCGCAGAAGGAGGCGGCAAAGGAGTCGTGGGTCACCATGAAGATGGTGGCCCCCAGTTCCCTCTGGGCCCGCTGGAAACTGTCGATGACCGCCCGGCTGGATTTGCTGTCCAAATTGCCCGTGGGCTCGTCGGCCAGGATGACCAGGGGGTGGTTGATGAGAGCCCGGGCCACAGCGGTGCGCTGCTTCTCCCCACCGGAGATCTCGGCGGGATACTTGTTTCGGATGTGGTCGATGCCGAAGGTGCGGCACAGGTCGTCGGCATAGGACTCCGCCTGGGCGTCCACCGCGCCGGAGAGGATGCGGGGCAGCAGGATGTTGTCCCGGACGGTGAGGCCGTCCAGGAGCATGAAATCCTGGAATACGAACCCCAGCTTCTGGTTGCGCACCTTGGCCAGGGCCGCCTCATCCAGGTCTGAGAGTTTCTGGCCGCCCAGGGTGATCTGGCCGCGGTCAAAGGGGATATAGCAGGAGATGCAGTTGAGAAGGGTGGTCTTGCCGGAGCCGGAGGGGCCCATGACGGCCACAAACTCCCCCTGGGCCAGCTGGAAACTGACGCCTTTCAGCACCTCCACCGGCTCTTTGCCCACCAGATAGGACTTGTGAAGATTTTCTACATACAGCATGGATAGGATCGTCTCCTTTCGGGTTTGTTGGTTACGCCCCCGCCGCAAACCGCAGCAGGGCGATCAGCAGCAGGTGGGCGGGGTAGAACGCATAGAACACGTACTTGGGGATGTTAAGGCCGCTGTGGGTGGGGCAGAAGATGAGGGGCGCGGCGAAGATGGCGAAGAAACTCCAGTCCACAGCCAGGTTCCCGACCATCAGGGTCAGAGGGTCGCCGGGGTCGCCGTAGAGAAGGCTGGTGGCGTAGGTCAGGCAGAACAGCACCGCCCCCAGTTTGGGCCGGTTTCGGCAGAGGTAGAAAATCAGCATCAGCTGGATGCCGAGGCCGCTGTAGTCGAAGTTCCACCAGGAGACTACAAAGAGCCCCAGGAGGAACAGCCACCACTTCCGCGCCTTCAGGCCGGCCATCGCCAGGAGGCTGAGAAAGAGGGTGAAGAAGATGTTCCAGTTGGCCCACTCGGTCCGCCAGTCATAGGGGTGGAAGGCCAGCAGGTAGAAGGGCTGGCTCACCACCGCGAAGACCGCCAGCCGCCCCAGGTACTTCCGGATGTCCCGGGTGTAGAGGAGCCCCACGGTCATGCAGTAGCAGAAGAGGGGGAAGGCGATACGCCCGACCCAGCGGAAGATGCCCACCCCGGGAAAGAATACGTCGCCGAAGTGGTCCAGGAACATGGCGGCAATGGCCACCAGTTTCAGAAGGTCCGTGTCCAGGTTGGTTTTCAGCCGGGGGCCGTCCGATGGAATCACCGGGGGTGTGGTCAACGCCCGGCGGACGCGGGCGGAGAGGGGCTCAGAAGGCGGGGATGCCATAGGCGGTCGCTCCTTTGCGTTACAGGATGGGGATTCGGTCACAGGGGAATATCGAACTTCCTCCTGCGGCTACCATAACACAGGCGGGCAGGGCATGGAAAACGCCCTGTCAAAACCGGCAGGGCGGATGGAATATTTGGCGCGGGAGGGGACGGACCTGTCAAGTTTGGCAGGCCCCATGTCAAGTTCTGCACCGGCGGGACTTTTGCCCAGGGCGGTTTTGTGGTAAGATACAGGGGAGAAAAGGAGGGGATGGGATGCTCCGCATCGGCATCTGCGACGACACGGCGGCGGCCCGGGAGAACCTGCGGCTGCTGTGCCTGAAACACTTCCGGCTGGAGGAGCCGGAGTTCTTCGAGTTCTCCACCGGCGACGGGGCGGTGCGGTGGCTGAAGGGCCATCCGGGGGCCCTGGATCTGCTGTTTTTGGATATTGAGATGCCCGGCCGCTCCGGCATGGAGGCGGCGGAGGCAATCCGCGCCTTTGACCGGGAGGTACTGCTGGCCTTTGTCACCAGCTACACCGACTATGTCTACGACGGCTACGCCGTGGGGGCCGTCGGCTATCTGGTGAAGCCGGTGTCGGAGGAGAAACTGTCATCCCTCCTGGACCGGGCGGCGGCCGCCCTGGAGCAGCGGGCCCCGGCGGTCTACACCCTCCGCAACGCCCAGGGCATGTTCAAGGTCCCTCTGCGGGAGATCCTCTACGCCGCCAGCGACCGGCGGCAGGTGACCCTCACCACCAGCCGGGGGGACTACACCTTCTATGGGAAACTGGATGATGTAGCGGCGCAGCTAGGGGCCGGGTTTGTCCGCATCCACCAGCGCTATCTGGTGAACGCCCGGGCGGTGTCCGCCGTGGTGGGCGCCAGCGTCCAGGTGGGGGAGGTACACCTCCCCATCAGCCGCTCCCTCCACCAGCAGGCCGCCATGGCCCTGGCCCGGGCCATGGTGGGGGAGGGCTGAGGAATGCGGATTGCTTTAGGTGTTTTGCAGGTGCTGGACTGGGCGGCATCCTTCGCCACCCCTCTGACGGTGCTGGTGATGCTGGGCAAGTTCCTGGAGCGGCGGGAGGGCTGGCTGCGCCTGGTGCTGCGGTACGCGGCGGCCTGGGTCATGTGCAACAATGTGATCTACTTCGGGGACTATGTGAATATCCTCTACGCCCTGCCGGCAGTGTTCCTGCTGATCCGGCTGGGGTGGCGGTGCCGGGGGGCGGCGTGGCTGACCGTGTCCATGCTGATCTATACTATGGTGTCCACCCTGGCGGCCATCACCGACGCGCTCTATACCCTGTCCTACACAGTGCCTGAGGGGATCCGGTTCTACGTCGCCCTCCTGGGGAACCACTATTTGACCCGGGGGATCGTCCTGACCCTGGCCATGCTGGCCCTCCGCCGGCTGCTGCCCCAGAAGCGGTATGTGGTGTCGGAGCGGGTATGGCGGCTGATGCGGCTGCTGAGCCTGCTGCCCTTTGTGGGGATTTTGGCCTCCGTGGCTCTGGTGAACCCCTACTATGAGTCCCTGCTGCCCGGTGCGATCGGTACGGGGATGCTGCCGCTACTTGTGATGCTGCCCCTGTTCTTCTTCACCTCCCTGGCCCTGCTGTATACCGCCACCGTGCTGGGTAACCACGAGCAGCTGGAGAGGGAGGCCGCCCTGGCCCGGATGAGCCAGACCTATTACACCCAACTGGAGCAGCAGCAACAGAGCCTGCGCCGCCTGCGCCACGACATGGCAAATCACCTGACGGTGCTGTCTGGCTTGCTGGAGGGCGGGAAACAGGCGGAGGCGGAGCAGTATCTGGCCGGCCTGCAGACCGCGTCCGGCGTCTCCGCCGGACGCAGGTACTGTGAGAACGCGGTGGTGAACACGGTCCTCTCGGCCAAGGCCGCCGCCATGGAGGAGCAGGGCATCCGCTTTGCCGCCCAGGCCACAGTGCCGGCGCAGGTGAATGTGGAGGGGCCGGACCTGTGCGCCCTGCTGGGGAACGCCCTGGATAACGCCATGGAGGCCTGCGCCGCCCTGCCGGCGGAGCGGCGGGAGGTGCGCCTGAGCCTGCGGGCGGACCGGGGGCTTCTGGCGCTGCGGGTGGTGAACCCCTGCGAGCAGGCGCCCAAGCGGGAGGGAAAGCGCCTGCTGAGCGGGAAAAAGGACCCGGAGAATCACGGCCTGGGCACCGAGAGCATCCGGGGCATCGCGGAGAAGTACGGCGGCAGCGCCGACTTCACGGTCAAGGACGGGCAGTTTGAGTGCATGCTGTACCTGCCCCTGGCGTAAGGACAGCAAAAGAGCGCCCTGCGAGGATTCCTCGCAGGGCGCTCTTGCTCTGTTTTGTGAGAATCACTATGCCTGCACCAGTTTCCGGCAGGCCCGGGCCAGCTCGTCCAGGGTACTGCAGGGCACCATCTGGCAGAGCATGGAGAGAAGCTGGATACTGCGGACATAGGGCCACTTCTGCTCGGGGATGGGGTTGAGCCACAGCACCTTCCCGGCCTGGCGCTTGGCCTCCGCCAGGGCCCGGGCCGCTCGGGGCAGGTCAATGGACTTGGTGTCCGAGAGGATCAGCAGCGTGGTGGAGGGCCCCAGGGGGGAGGGGCGCAGAGTGCACAGGTGCTCCAGGGCGGTGCCCAGGTCCGTCCCCTTGCCGTAAAGGCCCGAGGAGCGGACATAGCTGCGGAAGGACTCCATGTTCTGCAGGGCAAAGGGATCCACCTCGTAGACCCCCTCGGAGAAGAGAAAGGTCCGGGAGGACTCGGAAATCTCGGACATGGACTTGATGAAGCGCAGGGCGAACTCCGAGAACTGGAGCATGGAGCCGGATACATCGCACAGCAGCACCAGCCGGCGGCGGCGCCGGCGCTTGCGCCGGAAGGAGAGGCGGTAGAAGCTGCCTCCCGTCTCCAGCCCCCGGCGGATGGTCTTTTTGAAGTCCAGTTTCCCGCTGTGGCCGGCGTGGAGCCGCCGCTGGGAGAGCTCGGCGTTGAGCTGTTGGGCGATCCGGGCGATGAGAGCTGTGGCCCGGGGGATGTCCGTCTCCTTGAAGCGGGAGATGTCCCGGTACAGCAGGGCCAGATCGGGGTCCGCCTCCTCGCAGCCCACGGCGGCGTCCTCCATGAGCATCTGCTGCTCCAGGAGGAAACGCATAAACACCGAGCGGATGAAATTCCCATAGAGTTTGGGGCTGCGGGTGAGATTCTCCTGGGACTTCTCCAAAAACTGCCGCAGATACTCCCGTTTGTCCTCGCTGAGTTGGAGGTACACCTCCTGGAGGTCCTCCCGCAGGTCCATGCTTTGGCCGTTGACCTGGAGCTCCTGCTCCGCCTCAGACCGGCGGCGGGCCAGCTCCTCCGCCTCCGCCCGGTGCTGCTCCCGGAGGGCGTCCCGGCGCTCCACACTGACAAAGAAGCCGTCAAAGGCCCGGTCAAAGGCGCTCTGCTCCTGCTGGGACTTGGCGTAGACCGCCCGCAGGGCGGCCTTCACCACCTCACGGTCCTCAAACCCGAAGGACTCCAGGACTTTGCAGGCGTCCGCCGTCTCCTGGGGGCCCACCGCCAGCCCCTCCTGCCGCAGGAGGGCGGAGAACTCCGTCAGTTTTTCCAGGTAGACAAATCCGGTGGGGCCCATCACCGGCCCTCCGCGCGCTGCTGGGCCTGCTGGATCTTATCCGTGTCGTCGCTCTGTTCCGCTGGGGCGGTGTGGTCGTGGTGGCAGTGGCCGCAGTGCTGGTGAGCGGCCTCCTGGGCGCCCTCCGCCTTGGGGATGCCCCCCTCCACCGCCTCCAGGTCCTCACTGTTTTTCAGCACGAACCCGCGGGTCTGGCGGACGGCCTCCGGCGTCAGGTCGCTGATGCCCAGGGCCTCCAGGGCGGAGACCCAGTCCAGCGTCTCGGCGATGGAGGGCTTTTTCAAGATGGCGTCGTTAGCGCGGAGGTCCTGGATGGCCTGGGCCACCTGGACGGCCAGATGCTCGTTGACGTTGGGCTGCTTGGCGCGGATGATGGCGATCTCCTTCTCCAGGCTGGGGTACTGGATATAGAGGTAGGCGCACCGGCGGCGCAGGGCCTCGCTGAGGGGCCGGGCCCGGTTGGAGGTCAGCACCACAAAGGGGATGGTCTTGGAGCGGATGGTGCCGATCTCCGGGATGCTCACCTGCATCTCCGACAGCAGCTCCAGCAGGAACGCCTCAAACTCCTCGTCGGCCTTGTCGATCTCGTCAATGAGCAGCACCACGGGCTTCTCCGAGCGGATGGATTTCAGCAGCGGCCGCTCCAGGAGATACTCGTCGCTGAAGAGGGAGCGGGTCAGCTCCTCCGGGTCCTGGCGGTTCATCTGCACCTGGATGGAGAGCAGCTGCTTCTGGTAGTTCCACTCGTACAGGGCCTTGCTCTCGTCCAGGCCCTCATAGCACTGGAGCCGCACCAGCTCCCGGTCCAGGGCCTGGGCCATCACCTTGGCAATCTCCGTCTTGCCCACGCCGGCGGCTCCCTCGATGAGAAGGGGGCGGCCCAACTGCAATGCCACCAGCAGGGTAGTCACCAGACTGTCGTCGTAGACATAGTGGGCGGCGTCTAATTTTCTCTTGAGTTCTTGTGCGTCCATGGATACCTCCGTTAGATGTACTGTAATAATCGACAAAAATATAACATACTTTTCCCGGAAAAGCAACGGAAAGACGGGAGAAAACTGCACAAAATCGTGAAAAACAAAAACCGGCACGGTCCCGGAGAGGGACCGTGCCGGCAAAGGGGGGCGATCAGCCGCCGGCCACCTGATTGATGCAGGCCAGGGCGTTGAGCGTGCGGGGGAAGCCCATGTAGGGCAGGCACTGGGTCATGGCGTCCACCAGGGTCTGCTTGCTGTTGCCCACGGACAGGTTGCCCTGGACATGGGACTTGACCTGGCTCTCGCAGCCGCCCAGGGCGCTGATGATGCACAGCGTCAGCAGCTCCCGGGTCTTGAGATCCAGCACGCCGCGGGTGTAGATGTCGCCAAAGCAGAAGGCGGAGAGATAGTCCTGGATATGCTCCTGCCCCTCCGGCGCGTTGGCGCGCATCTGGTCGATGGCGTCCCCGAAGATGGACTTCTGCACCGCCAGCCCCTTGTCAAAGCGGTCCTCCTCGGTGACGGTGCCCTGCTTTTCCAGGGGGAGGGAGATCCCCTGGGCGGCAAAGGCCTGGTTCATCTCCCCCAGGGCGCTGAGGGTTTTGGGGAAGCCAATGTAGGGGGCGCACTGGTACAGGGCCTCCTGGATGGCCTCCGGCGCCAGACCCACCCGCAGCCCCACGCCCACGTGGGAGCGCAGCTGGGGCAGACACTGGCTGGCGGCCAGGACGACAATGGTGATGAGCTCCCGGTGCTGCTCGTCCAGGCTGCCCTGGTTGAACACCTCGCCAAAAATAAAGCGGTTGAGGATGTCCTGCATCTCCGGGTTGGTGGCGGCCATGGGGGCCGGCCGGTCTCCGCACAGCTTGCGGTAGGTCTCCTCGCTTCTCTGTACACGATCCATGGATGAAGTCTCCTTTCCTGTTTGCTGCCGCCGCGGGCGGCACGATCTGCTCTGATTATCTGCTGCCAGTGTAAACCTTGGATTGCACTCCAAGTCAAGCGGAAACTGGAGACAAATCCAATGGACAGGGGACTTCTGAACAAAGTGAAGAAGAAAATAGTGCCGGGCAGAGGGGCTATAGCACAAAGAATTTCCTGAAAACAGCAGCAAATAGCATGAAATATACATACAGATTGTAGGATATCCAAACGGCATATCCTGTGGTACAATAAAAAATATTCTGCATTGAACCGACGATGTTTCAAAGAAAGAAGGAAGAGCCTATGTATGAGGAGATGTATGCACCATTGCCGGATGCCAAAGCCTATGCTGAACGGATTGGCCTGGAATGGCCTTTGACACCGGATCTTGATACGCTGGACCGGATTATCCTGGCCCACCAGTGCATGGTGCCCTTTGAAAATCTCCAGTGCTACGACCAGGGGCAGGAGCCGTCCCTGGCAATCGAAACGCTGTTTGAGAAGATCGTGGCCCAGCGGCGGGGAGGATTCTGCTTTGAGCTCAACGCATTGCTGCTGTCTTTTTTGAAAGCGCTGGGATATGATGCCTGGGGGGTCTCCTGCCGTATTGTCCGTGGGCGGGATTACGCGCCGCCCATGCTGCACCGGGCCCTCCTGGTCCGTCTGGAAGAAACAGTGTATTACTGCGACGTGGGATACGGCGGTCCCCAGCCGGCGGGGCCGGTTCCCGTGGACGGTGAGCGGGTTGTCTTTGGAGAGCGGTTCCTCATAGAGCCCCGGGGAGAGCATTGGTGGGGGCTGGACCGCTACACCAGCAAGGGGGAGCGGGAGCGGGTCATCGAGCTGCTGGATCTGCCCCTGCCGGAGAGCTATTTCATCCCTTACAACTTCTACTGCTCGAAAAATCCCAGCTCTCTGTTTGCCAAGAAGCGGGTCCTGAATCTGCGCACTGCCCAGGGCAGTCTGGCGCTGATGGATGCCACCCTGACCGAGCACCGCGGCGGCGAGGTGCTGGTGACAGAGGCGGGCAGCCGGGAGGAGCTGGCAGCCCTGATCCGTGAGAAATTCGGCATTGACTTCCCAGCCGCATCCCTGCGCTGGGAAGAGGGATAAGCCCGCCTTGACAGGTGGAAAGAGGCGGCTTATACTGAAAGAAATAGCTCCGCCGGGAGAAAAGTGGCGGGAAGGGAAGCGATGAAAACGTCGGAAAAGGAACTGCTGGCCCTGGCAGAGGCGCTTGGCTTTGACCAGGCCGCCCTGGTGGATACAGAGAATATTGTCTTTGAGCCGTCGTTTCGCCGGTTTTGTGAGGCGAACCTGTGCGGGAAGTATGGGGCAAATTACACCTGCCCGCCGGACTGCGGCAGCGCAGAGGAGATGCGGAGCCGGATACGAGCTTATCGAAAAGCCCTGGTCCTCCAGTCCCGCTGGGAGATAGACGGCCGGGATGAGGAAGCGGTCAAGCCCGCCAAGGCGGACCACAACCGCCGCACCCGGACGCTGATGGAGCGCGGGGAGCTGGAGGGGCTGATGGTGGGGGCCAGCGGCTGCAACCTCTGTGCCCCCTGCCTGCGTGTTCAAGGGGAGCCCTGCCGGTTCCCGGCGCTGCGCTTCTCCTGCATGTCCGCCTACTGTGTCCATGTGGCCGGACTGGCAGGGCTGTGCGGCATGGACTACTACAGCGAGGGGACTGTCCGCCTGTTCAGCATGTGCTGCTTTGACCGGCGGGACGGGTAAATAGAAAAGATGACGATAAAAAAGGACGCCCGGAAGCATCTTCCGGGCGTCCCGCTGTTTTTAACCATCTAATCGTCGTAGTCCTGCTCCACCGAAAGAATCTCTCCGGTAGAAGCATTGATTTTATATTCGTACTCCATGGAGCCGGATTTGAATTCCACGCTGTAGCTGGGGATGCGCTCGTCCAGATCTGCCTCGATATCCAGATCGCGGATATCAGACAGGCTGAGCCCCGCATGGGCCAGTGCGGCATCCCGGGCAGCTTCGCTGGCGATCAGGTTCCCGGAGGGGGCGGAGGCGTGGGCCTCCTGCTCCTGCTTCAGCACGGTACCGCTGGTGCCGTCGATTTCGAACTCATACTCTGTACTGTTGTACCAGAACGCGACGTCGTATTCCAGCCGCCCGTCGTCGTAGTCCCCCTTGACCGTCAGCGCAGAGACCTGGCTCTCCGTGAGACCGGCTGCCGCCAGGGCAGCGGACTTGGCGGCCTCGGCGCTGATGCCGGAGGCGCTGGAGGGGCGGCCGGTGGAGGGGGTGGTTGTGGCGCCGCCGCTGCTCTCCAGAACACCGGACGGCCCGCCGAGCACCTCGCCGGTGTAGGCGTCCACCATATATTCAAACTCCCCAAACTGGGTGTAGAGCTCCACCTCATAGTGGGCGGGGGATTCATCCAGCTCCGGGTCCACCTCCCAGGTGATGGCGCTGACTTCCAGCACGCCGGCATATTCCTGGGCGGCGTAGGCAGCCTGCTCCCGGCCGATGGGCAGTCCCGGGGCACCGGCCTCCTGGAGCTGCTGGAGCTCCTCTACGCTGAGGGCCGCCAGGTCATCGAAGCTGAGGCTGCTGTTGAGGGCGAGGATGCTCTGGATCAGGGCTGCCTTGCCCACAGAGATATTGTTCTGCTGGGCCTGGGTCTCCAGCCCCGCATCCTGGGTGAAGGTCTGACTGAGGATGGAGGCGTTGGCGGAGGCGTTTTGCAGGGCGGTATCCACCTGGCTGGTGAGATCGGCCTGGAGGCGGCTGGCCCGCTGGGTATCGTTGTCCTCCACCGAGATGAGGATGGCGGAGGAAATGCTGTCCAGATAGCCGTTCTGCACCAGGGAGCCGATGATGGCGTTCACCGCCACATCCAGCTGGGTCCCCTTCAGATCCATGTCGCCCAGGACGGCCTGGGCATCTGCATTGAGGGCAGAGCAGGAGAGGACCTTCTCGCTGCTGCTGATGCGCAGCTCAAAGCTGGGGTTGACATCCAGAGAGATTACCGAGGCCACCGCCGTAGCCTGCTGCAGGGAGACGCCGCCCACCACCAGAAGGGCAAGACAGGCGGCGATCAGCCAGGGGACAAAGCGGCGGCTGCGCTTTTTCCCGGATGGGGATGCCGGGGCCTGCTCCTGGGCGCCGCAACGGGAGAGGATCGCGTCCAGGCGGTCCGGTGCGGCGTGCTCAATGGCGCTGTGCAAAGTGTTTTCCAGCTGTTGTTCCGTCATGGCGTTCCATCTCCTTCCAATAAATTCCGCAGCTTCTTCAGCCCCCTGTGGTACTTGGACAAAGCGGTTGCCAGGGGGATCTCCAAAAGCTCTGCGATCTCCCGGTGCTTGAGCCCGGATACCGCGTGGAGCAGGATCACCTGCCGCTCGGTATCGTCCAGGGCTGTAAGAGCTGCATGGAGCACCTCGCGCTCCTCGGCGGTTACTGCCGGGGAGGGAATGGCAAAGCTCTCCCAGTCCTCCTGAGAGAGATCGGTTATTTTCCCCTGCTCCCGCAGACGCATCAGAGCCAGATTTTTGGCAATGGTCAGAATCCAGGCCATAGGGCTCCCCTGGGGCCGGTAGAGGGGCGCCTTTTCCCAGATGCGCACAAAGGTGTCCTGGGCCACGTCGTCCGCGTCGTGTCCATTTTTCAGATAGGACAGGGCCAGGCCGTAGACGGCCCCCCTGGCGTGATCATAGAGGGCGGCCAGCGCGTCCTGGTCCCCCTTGGCGATGCTCTCCAGCAGCGCTTCTACCTCTGTAGGGCCGTATTCCGCAGTAAACAGGCCCATCATAAAAAACATATTCCTTCTCTCCCGTCAATTGTATAATGCCAGAGGCTTTGATTTTATTGCAGCAGGATAAAAATTTTTACTGGGCCGGGATGCTGAAAATCCGGGCCGCCATTTGGCGGCCCGGGCAACGGCGTTCAGAAGTTCCCAGGCTTGTGTTACCGGGACAGGGCGGATTTCAGATCCGCCACAAACTGTGCCTGCTGTTTTTTGAGATAAAACTTGACAAAAGGCTTTAGAAAAAACTTTCTGGCGGTTACATGTTCGGTAAAGGTGAGTTCTGTCCCCTCGGCGATTTGAGCGAAGGTGCCTATCCAGATGCCCTCCATATTGCTGTTTTCCATACGAAATTCCCACCGGCGGCAAGGTTCCCATACCGTGGTAGTGAAGGTGGTAGGGTATCCGGATTTGGTATATTCTATAAACTGTGCTTCATTAAGAATCTCCGTCCGGCTCAGATCGCTGCGCCAGGAGTATTGATTCACCGCTGTGACAGTATCCCACACCTTTTTGATTCCGCAGGGTACAACAGTGCGGATGGTGGAAGTGGCCATATCAGCACCTCCTGCCGTACAGAATGTCGGAATGGATCAGAGCTGACGGGACTGGTACACATCGCCGGAAAGATCCTTCCACTGGAACAGGCCGCCCTCCAGGGTCATGTAGCTGTGCCGGCTGCCCCCCTTGGGAATGGAGACGGAGCCGGGGTTCATATAAAGATAGCTGCCGTGATCTGTGCAGGCGGGAATGTGGGTGTGGCCGTTGAGGAGGACGGTGCCCTCCTGCATGGCGGGTAAAGACTGTTCGTTCCACAGGTGGCCGTGGGTGGCGTAGATGTGGACGCCGTCGATTTCCAGCAGGGCGTAATCGCTCATGATGGGGAAATCCAGCACCATCTGATCCACCTCGCTGTCGCAGTTGCCCCGGACAGCCAAGACCGTATCCTTCAGGGTGTTCAGCATTTCACAGGCCTGAGGACAATCATATTCTTCCGGCAAAGCGTTGCGGGGGCCGTGATAGAGCAGGTCCCCCAATAGCAAAATACGGTCCGGCGCCTCGGCGGCGATGCGGTCCATGAGCTGGCGGCAGTAGAAGGCGGAGCCATGGATATCGGATGCGATCAAGAGCTTCATCATGAACAGGTTCTCCTTATCTGCTTTTATTTAACGTAAGTATATCAAAATTTTCAGAAAATTCAACAGTTGCTTTCTGCTGGGAAAAAGGCTATACTGAGGGTCGTTGAGGTGAGAACATCATGGCATATCAAACCATATTATTTGACCTGGATGGCACGCTGCTGGATACCCTGGAGGATCTGGCCGATGCCGTGAACCATATTTTGGAGCGCCACCGCTGCCCCCAGCGCACACTGGATGAGGTGCGTTTGTTTGTCGGAAATGGGCTGGGGATGCTGATGCGCCGCAGCCTTCCCGCACAGTACAGCCAGACCGTGTCGGATCTGCTGGCGGAGGAGCTGCGGACGTACTATACCGCCCACAGCCGGATCAAGACGGCGCCCTATGCAGGAGTTCGGGAACTGCTGGAGACCCTCCACGCCGCCGGGGCAAAGGTGGCCGTAGTGTCCAACAAGGCTGACGAGGCAGTGGGGGAGCTGTGCAGCTTCTACTTCCCGGGCTTGGTGGACGCCGCCGTGGGTGAGACAGCAGGCCGCCGGCCCAAGCCTGCCCCGGACGCGGTGGAGCTGGCCCTGGAGCGGCTGCATGTGGATAAGACCGACGCGGTCTATGTGGGCGATTCCCAGGTGGATCTGGACACTGCCAAGGCGGCGGGCCTGCCCTGCGTCGCTGTGACCTGGGGCTTCCGTTCCAGGGAGGATCTGGTGAAGGCCGGCGCGGAGACCCTGGCAGACAGCGTGGAGGAGCTCTCCCGGCTGCTCCAGGCGTAAGAGCCTCGCGCCGGGCGGTACCGCTTGGTGATGGATTTTACCATACGAAGAAGAAAGACAGCACGCCCCTCCGGCCGCTTCAGGCCGGAGGGGCGGATTGATTGTGGGGCAGGGTCATTGCTTCAGGAGCCGTTCCAGGGCGGTGGAGTCCAGCAGGTTCACAGTCTGGAAGGTTCCCCGGTAGAACACCGCCCAGTTGTTGAACACGCAGGGCAGATGCTTGGCCTGTTCCAGGGACTCCACCGGGATCAGGGACAGGGGGACGCCGTGCGCTTCGCAGTAGCGGACGGCCAGCTCCACGCTCTGGAGAATATAGGGACACTGCATGCTGTAGTAAATGGTCAGCGCCTGCTGTGCAATGGACTGGGCCTTGGCGCTGGGGGCGAAGCGGGGGACCGTGCCGTCAAAGGACAGGGCCAGCAGCGCATAGCCGTCCGCCGTGGTGTCCACGACCTCAAATCCAAAGGATTTGGCAAAGGACTGGTCGGAAAGCCATGCCTTCTGTTTGTCCGCACCCAGCATGCAGACGCCGGATTTGCCCTGCCGCCTTGCGTCCGCCAGGCAGTACTCCATCAGGGCCCTTCCGTACCCCTTGCCCCGGTACTCCCGCCCCAGAACCCAGAGGCAGTAGATATAGAGGTAGTTGTCCCCCAGGACAGGCACCCAGGCGGACTCCAGGGGCGCGTATTCGATGAACACCGTGGCCTTGGCGTCCAGCTTGCGAAAGACATGCCCCTCCCGGAGCCGCTGGCTGAGCCACTGCCGCTTGGCCTCCACCCCCGGGTGGGGCTTTTTGCTGCGGATGATGCAGCACAGATGTTCCTGAGCCAGATTTTCCTCCGTCAGATTGATAAATACGGCGTCCTCCATAGGCGGCCTCCTTCTGCCATTCGATTGGGGCCATTATACCATGGGCGCGGTCCCGCGGCAAGTGCGCCGCGAGACCGAAAGTTCCCGGTTGATTGTGCCGGGGAAGTGTGGTATAATCAACATGACAAGTACATCACGCTCATATAATTTCGTTAGTATGGTACGAAAGTTTCTACGGGGCCGCCAAAAGGTCCTGCTATGGGTGTTTCGCCGGGGCTGTTCCGGGCGAAGCGCCCTTTTGCTTTTTCAAATATTTTGAAGAGGAGGAGTGCATATGACGACGATCCTGCGCGGGAACATCATCCACGCCCCGTCGCTTGGCCGGCTGGAGACCCTGGAGCGGGGCTATCTGGTGCTGGAGGACGGGAAGATCCAGGGGCTGTACTCAGTGCTGCCGGAGGCATACCGCAGCCTGCACGTGGAGGACTACGGGGAGGGGCTGATTTTGCAGTCCTTTGCCGACATGCACCTCCACGCCCCCCAGTACGCCATGGCGGGCATGGGGATGGACCTGCCGCTGCTGGAGTGGCTGGACACCTATACCTTCCCCGCCGAGGCCCGCTACGCGGATCTGGATTACGCCCGCCGGGCCTACCGGAAGCTGGCGGCGGACCTCATCGCCTGCGGCACCACCCGGGTGGCCATGTTCTCCACCCTCCACACCGACGCCACCCTGATTCTCATGGAGGAGCTGGAGCGCTCCGGTGTCACCGGCTATGTGGGAAAGGTGAACATGGACCGCAACGGGGGCAAGAACCTCCAGGAGACCACGGAGGAGTCCGTTTCGGAGACGCTGCGCTGGCTGGATCAGTGTCATTTTGAACACATCAAGCCCATCCTGACGCCCCGCTTTACCCCCTCCTGCACTGACGCTCTCATGGAGCAGCTGGGGCGCATCGCGGCGGAGCGGGGGCTCTATGTCCAGTCCCACCTGTCGGAGAACAGGGGGGAGATGGCCTGGGTCCGGGAGCTGTGTCCGGACTGCGGGCAGTACTGGGAGACCTACGCCAAGCACGGCCTCTGGAAGTCCCACACCATCATGGCCCACTGTGTCCACAGCGATGAGCGGGAGCAGAGAGCTATGGCGGAGGCGGAGGTCCTGGCGGTCCACTGCGCCGACTCCAATGTGAGCCTGTGCAGCGGGACGGCGCCGGTGCGGGAGATGCTGGAGCGGGGCGTCTGGGTGGCCCTGGGCAGCGACGTGGCCGGCGGGGCGATCCTGGGGATGAACGATGCCATCACCGCCAGCATCCGCGCCTCCAAGATCAAATCCATGGAGACCGGCGCCGCCTTCCTCACCGTGCCCGAGGGGTACTACCTGGGCACCACCGCCGGCCACCGCTACTTCGGCGCCGGCGCCGGCTTTGCCGCAGGCGACAGGCTCCACGCCATTGTGGTGGATGAGAGCCGTTTCCCGGAGCCGGTGCGGGCGCTGAGCCTTTCGGAGCGGCTGGAGCGGGCCCTGTACCTGATGGACTCCCGGGATATCCGGGCGGTCTACAGCGACGGGCGGAAAGTTCTCGGTTGATTTTTTTGCCAATCTAGGCTATACTAAAGAAAAATGACACCACAAAAGGTCGTGCCGTATTGACCAGGCAACGAGGGGGATATACCCGGGTATATCCCCCTTCCTTCTGCCGGCGGCGGCCATAAAGGAGTGTAGACATGGCAACTGCGTTTGAAAACTTCGCCCTGACGGATCTGGTCAAGAATCCGGAGGACGCCCTGCGTCTGGCTAGCCTTGCGGCGGTGGAAGGACGGAAGATCCGGGGCTATGCCGGCAACTATTTCCAGTACTGGATGGGAGATGCCTCCGTCATTGTGCGGACGCTGCAGAACTACGACACCGACGAGTCGGAGCTCTACGGCATGGATACCCACGCCGCCTCCGACTGCGTGTGGGAGTGCGCCATCGAACAGGATATCACGCCGCCGAACTTTGATCCCCTGGAGCGGCGGCTGCTGGTCAATGGAAAGGGGAAGGGCCTTGCGGTGGTGGATGTGGTGAATGCCGACGTGCTGCCCGCCTTCTACCCAGGCACCCCTCTGCGCCTCAATATGGTGGGGTTCCCCCGGTGGATCGACTATCTCCCCGATGAGGCCGCCTATATTGAGGCACAAAAGGCCAAGAACGACGGGGAGAACCTGGTGCTCTCAGAGGGGGGGCTGTTCTCCTGCGGCTATGTCATTACCCACGATCCCCACATCCCCACCGGGGAGATGCAGGAGAACTTCGTGCAGATCCGGGGCCGGGTGAAAGATGTGAAGGTGGGGGAGACCTATATGGGGCTCCAGCCCATGACAACGTTTATCCGCACCACCGTGGAGACCCATTTCGGGGATATCGAGCTGTGCCACACCGCGGAGCAGGTGGCGGAGGAGCAGAAGGAGCAGGTGCAGGTGGGAGCTATCGTCTCCGCCCTGTGCATCCTCTCCGGCGACGCGGCCATCGGGGAGTACGCCGGCGGCATCTGCTGCGACGAGGAGCGGGATCTGCTGCTCCTGCGCAATTTCTTTGAGCACGGCGGCGCCGACCGGCTGCGGCCGGCCCTCCACAGCGAGTGCGTCTATACCTCCGACTACTCCGGCAAGAGCCTGGAGGGGGTGGAGGCCACCATTGCCCTGCTGAAGGACGTGGAGGCGGCGCTGGACGAGGAGAGCCGCTACTATGCCTACCCCGCCCACCTCACCGGGGTGGAGGTGGGGCCCGGGGAGACGCCGCCCCCCTATGTCTCCGGCAAGAAGTGCCTGCTGCTGGCCCAGGGCGGTCCGGAGCAGTATGTGGCGCTGTGCTTTGTGGAGACGGACAGCGTGGGCCGCATCCGCACCCTCCGCCTGAGCCAGGACGGCCGCTACCGCTTTGAGCGGGACGATCTGGCGGAGGAGGACCCCTTCGCAGACGCCGAGGCGCCGCGGGATGCGCTGGAGGCCCTGCTGCCCTGGGCGGTGATGGGAGGCCTCATCCAGGATGCGGAGGAGGTCACCGCCGATCAGAGCCGTTTCCCCGCGTTCGAGGCGGCAGCCAAGGCGCGGCTGGACAGCCTTCTTGCGGAGGAGGCCTGGGAGCAGTCCCTGCAGGGGCTGTTCGGCGACCTGTTCCTGGAGACGGCTGGCCGGGACCGGGAGAAGGGGGAGGCCTTTTATGATGCGTTCCGCCGCTATGGAACCATGGCCCATCCCACCCAGGAGGAATACCTGCAGCAGTTGCTCAACGCCCTGGTACTGGTGCAGCGGTTCGGAGAGCTGTACAGCCGGGGATAACAGCCAATACGAAGAGAAAGGAAGCCCGCAGGCAGCGCCTGCGGGCTTCTTTTTACGCCGAAAAAAGAACTTTGTCAGCGGTCAGCCTAAAATCGCCAGCCACTCCGGCTCCTTGAAGCCGGGGGAGACGCCCCGGTCGTCCACCAGCAGGGGACGCTTCACCAGCATCCCGTCGGTGGCCAGGAGACGCAGCTGTTCCTCCTCGCTCATAGCAGGGAGCTTGTCCTTCAGCCCCAATGCCTTGTACTGGAGGCCGCTGGTGTTGAAGAACCGCTTGAGGGGCAGACCGCTGCGCTCGTACCACGCCTTCAGTTCCTCATAGGTGGGGTTTTGCTCCTTGATGTCCCGGTAGGTGTAGGACACGCCCTTTTCCTCCAGCCATTTGACAGTCTTCTGGCAGGTGGTGCACTTGGGATAACATAAAACCAGCATAACATGCCTCCTCTTTTCTTTCCAGTTTCCTGGGGCTGCTCAGTACTCCCGCAGCACCAGCTCCGTGACGCCGGGGTTCAGCCCCAGCTCCAGCCGCAGCACCTTGGGGTGCCTGGTGTAGGTCCTGCGGATCATGTCCCGGATGGCGCTGCCGCCGTGGTAGCCGTGGACCAGCTCCAAACGGTAGGTGGACCTGCCGGCGCGGCGGAGGGCGGCGTCAATGGCCACCTGGGCCTGATAGCAGGTCATGCCGTGGAGGTCGATGGTGATGGTGCCGGCGGTCATGGCTGCGCCCCCTTTCCAAATTGGTTTCATTGTATCACAGGGGGATCGCCCTTGTCCACTTTACTTTTCCGTATTTCTCCGGTAGAATGGGCGGGAGGTGATTGCAGATATGTTCAACTGTACGCTGTGCTATCTGGAAAATGAGAAGGGGGAGTATCTGATGCTCCACCGGGTCAAAAAGAAGAACGACGTGAACCACGACAAGTGGATCGGCGTGGGCGGTAAGTTCGAGGACACCGAGAGCCCGGAGGAGTGCCTCCTGCGGGAAGTCCGGGAGGAGACGGGGCTGACGCTGACCGACTGGCGCTATCGGGGGATCATCACCTTTGCCTCCAAGGGGTGGGAGACGGAGTACATGCACCTGTTTACCGCTGCCGGCTGGGAGGGAGAAATGGCTGCCGACTGTGATGAGGGCGTTCTGGAGTGGGTGCCCAAGGAGCAGGTGGAGGCCCTTCCCATCTGGGAGGGGGACAAGATCTTTTTCCGCCTGCTGGCGGAGGAGCGGCCCTTCTTCTCGCTGAAGCTCTCGTATGAGGGGGATACGCTGGTATATGCCGCCCTGGACGGGAAGGAGCTGGCGCTGTGAGGGAGAAGCTGCTCATCAGCGCCTGCCTTCTGGGGCGCAACTGCAAGTATAACGGCGGCAATAACTATACGCCGCTGGTGGAGGCGCTCAAAGCGCGCTACGACCTGGTGCCGGTGTGCCCGGAGTGCTTCGGGGGCCTCCCCATTCCCCACGAGCCCTCGGAGCGGGTGGGGGACAAGGTCCTCTCCAAAAGCGGGGAGGATGTGACGGAGCCGTTTCGGAGGGGAGCGGAGAAAACCCTGGCCGCGGCGATCCAGCAGGGGGTCACCAGAGCGGTGCTCAAAGAGCGCAGCCCCTCCTGCGGCTGCGGCAGCATCTACGACGGCACCTTTACCGGCACCGTGGTGCCCGGAAACGGCGTGGCGGCAGAATTGCTGCTCTCCCGCGGCGTTGTGATCTATGGGGAGAGCCGGATCGGAGAGCTGCTTGAATAAAACGGGGGCGCTGCCGGCTGGCAGCGCCCGGTTATTTTTCATGCGGAGGTTCCGGAACCGCTTCGGCGGCGGGAGCGGCATCCGCCACAAAGGTCAGCACCGGCCGGTTCTCCTCCGTGCACAGACAGATCCGATAGGCCCCCAGCCGGTACTCGTGGAGCCGGTAGGGCGGGAGCGCGCTGCCGGGGGCCAGACAGGCCCCCGACGCATGCAGCTGGACACAAAAGGAGGACAGGGGCATGCTCAGTCCCCGCCCCTCCGCCTTGATGACGGCCTCCTTGGCGACCCAAAGCCGGCACAGGGCCTCCGGCTGCATCGACGGCGGCAGGGCCTCCACAGAGGCGGTCTCCTGCGGATGAAAAAACCGCCGTGCCAGCTGGATGGTGCAGCGGGGCAGCTCGATGTCCACCCCCAGGGGCGATCCGCCCACGGCGCAGAGCACCCAGGTCCCGCTGTGGCTGAGGGAGAACTGGGGCGCCGAAGCATGGAGAAGTGCCGGCTTGCCCCAGGAATTTTGTGTGAACACCTGTGCGGAGGGGGGGATACCCTCCTGATCCAGCGCGTGGCGCAGCAGCCAGCCCGCCCCGGCACAGCGGGCGCTGTCCTCCGCCTGGCGGCAGGAGAGGGCCCGGCGGCACCGCTGGGCGGGAAGCCCCTCCAGGAGAACGCGCCAGCGGCCCTCCGGGAGATAGGGGGCAATATTCCATACATACAGCTTTGCCATGTCTGCCTCGCAGTCTGTTGACGATACCCTGGGGGACGAGCAGCCTTCCCAAAAGATCCATGAAATGGTTTTATTATATCTGTCCTGGGAAAACCCGTCAAGAGCTGCAAGTTTTTCAGAACGGTTTCAGGATTTGAGGGTATGATACAATTAGAATACCATAGAAATCTCTGCAGGACAGGAGTGATATCATGAAAATACTGATTATTGAGGATGAAAAATTGCTGGCGGACTCCCTGAAGGTTTTGCTGGAGGCCAAGGGGTTTACAGTGGATGCTGTCTACGATGGTGAGACTGGAGCGGCCTATGCGGAGCTGGGGATTTACGACCTGCTGATCCTGGATGTGATGATGCCGGGCATGGACGGCTATCAGGTGGCCCGGCAGGTTCGCACCAAGCGGTTCGGCACGCCGATTCTGATGCTGACGGCCAAGTCGGACATCCTGGACCGGGTGGAGGGCCTCAACGCCGGGGCGGACTACTATCTTACCAAGCCTTTTGATACCAGGGAACTTCTGGCCTGCATCAATGCTCTGTTAAGGCGCCAGGGAGAGCAGGTAGATACGCTCTGCTACGGCAACACAACGCTGGATCTTGCGGCGGGTACGCTGTCCAGCGGGAAGGAGCGGGTGCGCTTGTCTGCCAGGGAATTCGATGTGATGCGCCTGCTTATGCAGACCCAGGATCGGAATATTCCAAAAGAAGTGCTTCTGGCCCGGGTGTGGGGCTATGATTCCAACGCCGTGGAAAACCATGTGGAGGTCTATGTGGGCTTCCTGCGCAAGAAGCTGCGGAGCATCGGCTCCAATCTGCGCATTGCGGCGATGCGGCGGCTGGGCTACCATTTGGAGGTGGAGGGAGAATGATCCGGCGGCTGCGCATCAAATTTGTCTGTATTAACATGCTCATTGTAACCCTCATGCTCTGTGCCATCTTTTGTACAGTCCTCTATTTTACCAAGGAAAATCTTGAGGAGGAGAGCATCGGAATGATGCAGGCGATAGCCCTGGATCCATTACGCCTGAACCAGCCGGGCGACAGGGGGAGCGGGGTGCGTCTGCCTTACTTTGCCCTGCAGGTAGGTCCCCGGGGGGAACTGATGGCTGCTGGCGGCGGGTACTATGACCTGTCGGATCAGAAGTTTCTGCTGCAGCTGGTGGCCCAATCCAATGCGGATGGCCGTCAGACCGGCGTCCTGGCGGATTACGGACTGCGGTTTTACCGGGTGGTGACCCCTACTGCCCAGTGTATCGTTTTTGCCGATATCTCCAGCGAGATCAATACGATGGATCACCTGATGACCTACTCTCTGCTGATTGGAGCGGGAAGCTTCCTGCTGTTCCTGGCGATCAGCCTGTTCCTCGCCAACTGGGCGGTGAAGCCGGTGGATCTGGCTTGGCAGCAGCAGAGGCAGTTTGTGGCAGACGCCTCCCATGAACTAAAAACACCTCTGACGGTAATTCAGACCAGCGCGGAGCTGCTGCGGGAAACCGGAGCGGACACGGTATCCCGCAGCCGCTTTACAGAGAATATCCTGGTTATGACTCATCAGATGCGAGAGCTGGTAGAGGGCCTCCTGGAACTGGCGCGGGTAGACAATGGCCTTACAGCAAAGGCGTTTTCCACTGTGGACTGGAGCAAGACCGTATCGGATACGCTGCTGCCCTTTGAGCCTGTTTTTTTTGAACAGGGCCTGGGGCTGAAGAACGATGTTGAGGCGGGGCTGATGGTCCAGGGGAGTGGAGAACATTTGCGGCAGGTGCTGGAGATCCTGCTGGACAATGCCCGAAAATATTCCGCCCAGGGTTCCCTGGTGGAGCTCCGGCTGGAGCGGTGCGGGCATAGATCTTGCCTGCTGACGCTGCGCAGCCCGGGTAAGCCGCTTCCTCCGGAGGAGCTGCGGAATATTTTTAAACGCTTTTACCGGGCAGACACGGCGCGCAGCCGGGACGGCAGCTATGGCTTAGGGCTGTCCATTGCAGAAGGAATTGTTGGCGCCCACCATGGAAAAATCTGGGCCGAGGGAAGAGAGGGGGCCAACTGGTTCTTTGTCCGATTGCCGCTGACCGGGGGGAAGCGGCCGAGGGAGGCGCAGTAGCAGCCGTTCAAAGAATATTTACAAATCATGGGATTTCTTTCAGAGCTGTTTCAGCTTGCGGTGCTACAGTGGTAGCAGCGGCGCAGCTGATGCGCCATGAGAAACAGTAAAGGAGCCATGATTGATGATGCAAGAGCAGAGAAAACGGATGCCGGGGTGGGTGCGCCGCATCCTGACCACCGCATGTATACTGGCACTGGGCCTTTCTATGGCTGTGACCGCCCAGGCAGCAAGTTTGGAGATGAGCACCAGCTATCCAGGTATGACGGTAGGGGCTGGGGATGCGTTGACATTCAGCTTGGATTTCTACAATGGCAGCGGCTCCGGCATCAATGCCGCCCTCTCTGTTGCTTCGATCCCGGAGGGCTGGGAGGGCTATTTCGAAGGCGGCGGCAGTGAAATCAGCCACGTCTATGTTAAAACCGGGGACAACAGCTCCCTGGCAACCTTTTATGTAACGGTGCCCGCCGATGCGGCAGAGGGGACCTATACCATCCGCCTTCAGGCGGCGGGCAGCGGCCTCTCCTCCACTTTGGAGCTGACATTGGAAGTGGCAGGGGAGGAGCTGGGCGGCAGCTCTTTTACGACGCAATATGCCAATCAGGAGGGCTCTGCGGGTACCAGCTTCACCTTTGATTCCACCATTCAAAATAATACGGCCCAGGAGCAGACATATAGCTTTTCCTCTGATGCGCCCGCTGGATGGACTGTGACCTTTATGCCCTCCGGCGAATCCACGCAGGTTGCGGCGATCACAGTTGACGCCCGGAGCAGCCAGACCATGGAAGTGACAGTCACCCCTCCCAACGGTGTAGAGGCAGGGGAATACACAATTCCGATTTCGGCTATTTCAGCTACGGAGACGCTCTCCAGTGAACTCACAGTGGTTATTGCTGATGCCTATACCCTGGAGTTGTCCACCCCCGGCGGACTGCTCAGCTTCGATGCCAATGCCAACAAGCAGACATCCGTCACCCTCAGCGTAACCAACAGCGGCAATGTGGATCTGCAGAACGTGAATCTCACATCCTCTGCCCCGGACGGCTGGACCGTGGAGTTTTCCCAGTCCTCGATTGACGTGCTGGAGGCCGGCGCCACCCAGGAGATTACTGCCTATGTGACTCCCTCGGAGGAGGCCATGAGCGGCGACTATGTTATGACGATTAATGTCCAGAACAGTGAGGCATCCGACTATGCGGAATTCCGCGTCACGGTTAAGACAGAGACCATATGGGGCGTTGTGGGCGTCCTGCTGATCCTGGCGGCGGCCGGCGGCCTGTGGTATGTATTCCGCAAGTACGGGAGGCGCTGATATGGGGGGATCCACCATCATACGGACCAAGGGGCTGACGAAGCGCTACGACACTATAACAGCGGTCAAAGCGCTGAACCTTGAGATCCGCGAGGGGGAGGTGTTCGGCCTGTTGGGTCCCAACGGGGCCGGCAAGACCACCACAACCCTGATGCTTCTGGGGCTGACAGAGCCCACCGAGGGCACCGCCGCTATTGACGGACACGACTGTACCCGGGACTCGATTGCTGTCAAACGTATTGTAGGATATTTGCCCGACAGCGTGGGATTCTATCCGGATCTCACAGGGCGTGAGAACCTGCGCTTTACCGGCCAGCTTAATGGGCTGGAGCCGTCGGAGTGTGAAGAACGGGCAGAACAGCTCCTGAAGCGAGTGGGTATGGTCCAGGCTGCGGACCGAAAGACCGGGGAGTACTCCCGGGGCATGAAGCAGCGCCTGGGGATTGCCGATGTGCTAATGAAGGATCCCAAGGTCATCATTATGGATGAACCTACCTTGGGCATTGACCCGGAGGGCATGCGGGAGCTCATTGCACTGATCCGGGAGCTATCGGTGAAGGACGGGCGGACTATTTTGATCTCCTCCCACCAGCTCTATCAGGTCCAACAGATCTGCGACCGCGTGGGCATCTTTGTCCAGGGCGAGCTCATTGCCTGCGGACGGATTGAGGAACTGGGGAAGCAGCTGGAGAACGAGGGGCGCTACGTCCTGGATATCCAGGCGGAGCCGGACAACGAAGCGCTGGGGGAACTGCTCAGACAGATCCCCGAGGTGCACAGTCTGCAGCAGGGCGCCGATGGCCTGCTCCATGTGGAATCCGGCAGGGATATCCGCCGGGAGGTTACGGCTATGCTGGTAAAAAACGGCTATACGCTGCTCCAGATGCGTCAGCGGGGCGGCGATCTGGACGAGATTTATCAACGATATTTTGAAAAGGCAGGTGAGCAGCATGACACTGCAGGCGGTAAGGGAACGGCTCCGGCAGTTCGCCGTGTCTTCCCATGGCGAAGCGGCAGAAAGTAACCGCAGAGGGCTGAGGGCCCTCTACCGTAAGGAGTTTGCCGATCACCTGGACAGCAAACGTTTTTTCCTGATTTTTGCCCTGATGTTGCTGGTGACGACGGCCAGTCTGATTGGCGCGGTCAGCAATCTGTCGGATGCGGTTTCTGAGAGCAGTGAATTTATTTTTCTCAAGCTCTTTACCACCAGCAGCAGTTCCATTTACTCCTTTGCCACGTTTATTGCTTTTTTGGGCCCGCTGGTGGGGATTACACTGGGCTTTGATGCCGTGAACAATGAGCGTTCCCAGGGGACGCTGAATCGCTTGGCGGCTCAGCCCATCTACCGGGATTCTATTATCAACGCCAAATTCCTGGCCGGCGCGTCGGCTATTGCAGTCATCGTCATTGTGCTGGGACTCTATATCAGCGGGGCTGGGCTGCTGCTGATTGGGATTCCGCCCAGTATAGAGGAAGTATTTCGGATCATCGCCTTCCTGCTGCTCTCCATCGTCTATATCTGCGTGTGGCTGGCCCTGGCGATCATCTTCTCCGTGGTCAGCAAGCATGCGGCCACAGCAGCCCTGATCTGCATGTCCATCTGGCTGTTCCTCTCCCTGTTCATGAGCCTGGTGGCCAGCGGCTTGGCCAATCTTCTGTTTCCGCTGGACGGCTTTGAGGGGCTTACCAATGTAATGAGCAACTATCAGATGGATCTGCTGCTGAACCGGATCTCGCCCTACTACCTGTTCAGTGAGGCTGCCACCACGATCCTGAATCCGAATGTCCGTGCCATCGGCGTGGTGACCATGTCCTCTTACTCCGGCGCCATTGCGGGCTCCCTCTCCTTTGGACAGAGCCTTCTGTTGGTGTGGCCCCACCTGGTGGTAATGGCGGCGCTGGCAATAGCAGGCTTCGCGGTGGCCTATGTCAACTTCATGCGCCAGGAGATCCGGGCTTGAGGGGATGGATACATCCTATCCAAACGACAGGACCTCCCAATAGAAAGAGCCTCCCTCGGAATTCCGAGGGAGGCTCTTTTCCATATCAACAGCAGGGCGGTCAGACCAGAAGATCCGGACCGGCGGCCCGGTAGACCCGCAGGAGCTTGATGGAGAGATAGAGACGATTGGATTGAATCCCGTCGTCAAAATGAATCCCCGTGATCTGGGAGATGCGGTTGAGGCGGTATTGGAGAGTATTGCGGTGCATGTGCATGGCGTCCGCCAGCTTTTTCAGGTTGCCGTCGCTGGAGAGATAGGCCTCCAGCGTGGGGATATACTGGGAGCCGGTCTCACGGTCCTCCCGGTCCAAAGCCAGAATGGCGGGGTGGCAGATGGTTTCCAGCCGGACAGATTTCAGCGCGTAGCTGACGATATGCTCCACGCAATAATCTTCGTATTTATAGGACCAGAAGGTGGGATCCAGCATTTCACCGATACTCAGCGCAGCCTCCGCCTGGCGATAGGCGTACCGGATGCCCAGGAAGGTGGGAGACGGTGCGCTGATGCCGCATTTCATCACCGAGTCCCGCACCAGCTCTGCCAGCGCTCCGCTGATGCTCTCCAGCTCGTCCGGATCGGCCCGGACAATGGCCATCAGCCGGTCCTTGATCTCCAGGCAGTAGCTGTCAGGAAACCACTTGTGGATGTGCTCGGGGGCATACTGCCGCGGTTGCTTGCCGCGGAACATATCGGAGAACAGGATGACATAGAAGGAATCCTGCTCCTTCCAGCCCAGCCCCGCCAGATGGTAGTTGATAAACTCTGTAGGGTAGGAATTGCTATCGGAAAATAATAGCGTGTGGATAAAGGAATCCATAGCAGAGGCCTGGGGCGTCCCCTGCTCGGTATCCAGAAGTTCCTGCAGCACATAGTCAGAAAAGATCTGGATCAGCCGCAGATCCCCCTTGGTGATGAGATGGAAATATTCCATGACAAACAGGGTCCCCAGATAGCAGGCGTGATGGGAGAAGGCAGTAATGGCGCCGTTGCGCTCGAAACTGTTGGTCTCATAATAGGTAGTGCGGTTGTTCTGGCTGTGCCAGTTCTCTGCGCGGACCACACTGCGGAACTCCGGGATCCAATAGCCGGCATTTACCAAGCTGTTCCAGGCGGGAACCTCAGGCGCGGGGTGGAATTTCTGGGTTGTGGCAGTGATAAGATAGCTGCTGTCATAAAGGATCATGGGATTCTGTACGATCTCGTAGCCCACCTGCAGGAATTCCCGCATGGGCCGGCCGCGGCCCCGCAGGTCCGCAAGGCGGTTTTCCCAATTATGAAGGGCGTCCAGCATCCGCTGGATGCTGGACAGGACAGCCGGCAGACCCGGCTGTCCGACAGGAATCTGGACGGAGAGGAACATCAGCTGGACCGCGCTGTTGAGCGCGGCCTCGCCGCTGCCCACGATGACCGCCGAGCAGGCGCCCGCCCCCTCGGCCCGGAGAAACGCCTCCGCCTGTCCGCTCTCCAGGATATACAGAGCGGAGGTGTCCAGGGCGGGCTCTCCCAGATAGCAGGTCACGTGCCGGAACAGCCGGTCCTCCGACAGCCGCTCACACCCCAGTACGAATTCCCGTTCCAAATGCTCCTTGACGACGTACAAATTCAGTTCCATAACCCCTCCGTCTCTGCGGCTGTCCGCCGGAGATCTCTCGTGCAAACCATTGCATTTTACAAAATTGCACCCTGGATTTTTGGGCGCTGTGACGATGCCAACCTAATTGATTCGTGCTATTTTATATAACAGAGATCAAATTGCGCCTAGGCATGACTGAGACTCTTGGATGAATCGCACAATGGATATACTAGTATACCATATTTAGGCACTCAATGCAACTGGAATCGTCCAGAGGCATGGGTGCAGATTGTTTGTGCGGTGGAGAGATTGAGGGGGTGATTCCGCACAGCGGGGTTCTGTCCAAGGTCCGAAACTGGATCAAAGCAATTTAGTGGAATTGAGAGAATGGAGGAAATCATTTCATGTCCGAGAACAAGAAACAGAGGAATGGGCTTAGCAGGGCCCTGAAGACCTTCTACGGTGTCGGTGATTTTGGATTCAGCTTTATGTCCAACATCGAGACCTATTACTTCAACTACTTCCTGACCAACGTGGCCAAGTTCAGCGCTCCGGTGGTTACCGTGGTTGCGACCGTGTCCAGCCTGATCGACGCCTGCCTCTCCTGGATCTACGGCGTCATCATCAACAGCATTAAGCCCATGAAGTGGGGCCGCTATCGCTCCTGGCTGCTTGTTGCCCCCTGGCTGGTGCCGTTCCTGTACGTATTCCAGTTCATCCGGATCGGACCGGAGATCGTAGCTGCCATCATCGTTGTCTTGGGCTTCGTGACCAGCCATATTGTGTGGAACATCCCCTGGGTGGCCAACATGTCCATGATCAACGTGGCCGCCAAGACCCCTGAGGAGCGCATGGCTCTGTCCTCCTCCCGCACCATGTGGAACAACATCGCCCGTGTGTGCTACTCCTATGTTGGCCCCGCTGTGGTGACCTTCTTCGCCGGCGTTCTTGGTGAGGATTATGGCTACGCCGCCTGCGCCTTTGCTTTCGGTGCTCTGATGGCTGCCGGTTACTTCGCCCACTTCAAGATGTTCGACGGCTATGAGGAGAGCGCCGAGGCCGAACTGGCCCGCATGCAGGCTCAGAAGGCCGCCCAGGACGCTGCCAAGGCTGAGCGGAAGAAGAAAGAGGGCACCCTCCTCCAGACCGTTCTCGCCAATCCCTATCTGCTGGGCCTGATGGTTTCCGAGCTGGGCCGTTACACCTACAGCTTCGTGTCCAGCGGTATCGCTACTTACTACTTCATCTACGTGGCCAAGGACGAGGGCCTGACCGCTACCTTCATCCTGATTTCCAACCTGCTGGGCATCGCGGCTGGCTACCTGTCCCGCCACATTGCCAACAAGTTCTCTGCCCGCGGCACGATGATTCTGGCCTATATCGGCATTGTGGTTCTGCTGGGCGTCGCCTTCCTGCTCTATGAGAACATCTGGCTGGTGATCGTTCTGATGAGCCTGGGCCAGTTCTGCCTGTCCCTGACCAACGCCTGCGGCCCCGCTCTGTACGCCGACTGCGCCATCTACAGCGAGTGGAAGACCGGCCGCAACGCTACCGCCACCATCATGGGCCTGGGCAATGTGCCTCTGAAGGCCGGCGTCGTCTGCCGCGCCCTGCTGATCAACGCGGCCCTGGCTCTGGGCGGCTTCACCTCCGGCCTGGCTGTGGCGGATGTTACCCCGGCTATCCAGCGCGGTATTGCTATGGGCTTCACCGTGTTCCCGGCTGTGGCTGTTGCCATTGGCTTGGTCATCATGATCTTCTTCTATCGCCTGACCAAAGAGAGAGTTAACGAGTGCTCCGCCGAGATCGCCCGCCGCAAGGCTCAGCAGAAGTGATCGCGGTTGACAACCAACACCCCCTGCATTTATAATGGAATTGCTAAGGCTAACTCAAAACAGAAGCCAGCCGCGGATTCCATGACAGAAATTCGCGATCATACTCAAGGAGGAACAAACATTTATGCTGACCATTCGTCAAAATCTGTTGGAGACCATTCACGGTGGACATCCTGACCGCTTTGTCAACCAGTACGAATTCCTCAAAATGGTGATGAACCCTCTTGGGGCCCACAATCCCAATCCCAAGCCGGGTGAGATGAACGTGGTCAACGGCTGGGGCATCACCCGTTCCTGGCCCGCCGGCCTGCCTGGTGCGTTCCCGGTGCACACCCCGGAGAAAGTCGTTATCAAGGATATTACCCACTGGCGTGATTATGTCCATGCCCCCAGCCTGAAGTTTGCCGAGGCGGAGTGGGAGCCCTTCATTGCCCAGGCCGAGGCAGTGGATCGCAGCCAGTATTATGTGTCTTCCTTTGTGGCACCGGGCCTGTTTGAGCAGTGCCATCACCTGGGTGAGATCCAGCAGACTTTGATCAACCTGTATGAGGAGCCCGATCACATGAAGGACCTCATCAAGTACCTGGTTGACTTTGAGCTGGAGCTGGCGGAAGGTATCTGCAGCCATATCAAGCCCGACGCCCTGTTCCATCACGACGACTGGGGCAGCCAGACTTCCACTTTCATGTCTGTTGACATGTTCGAGGAGTTCTATCTGGACGGCTACAAGCAGATCTACAAGTATTACAAGGATCACGGTGTGGAGCTGATCGTCCATCACTCCGACTCCTATGCCGCCACCCTGGTGCCCGACATGATCGAGATGGGTATCGACATCTGGCAGGGTGTTATGACTACCAATAACATTCCTGAGCTAATTAAAAAGTATGGCGGCAAGATCTCCTTCATGGGTGGCATTGACAGCGCCAAGATCGACTATGAAGGCTGGACAAAGGACGTTGTAGCACGGGAAGTGAAGCGTGCCTGCGATGAGAACGGCAAGCTGTACTTCATCCCCAGCGCCTCCCAGGGCCTGGCCATGTCCACCTTCCCTGGCGTGTATGAGGCTACCAGCGAGGCGATCGATGCTTACAGCAAGCAGGTGTTCTGATCGTTTTGTTGTTGCTGTACCGATTTACTGATGGGCTAGAGAACTTGCGGCCTGGAGCAGATCCAGGCCGCGGGTTCGCCGCCCAGCGCAAGGTTTTGGACCGATTTTCCCAGGGCCTTGCATTTTTTATAGGCATAACCGGCTGATATTTTCCCCAAAAGCCGGATTCCATAGGAGAGCAATAAAATTCATCGAAGGAGGAAATTGTATGCTGACCATTCGTCAAAACCTGCAAGAGACGATCCACGGTGGAAATCCCGATCGCTTTGTGAACCAGTATGAGTTCCTGAAGATTATCCAGAACCCGCTTGGCAATCACAATCCCAGACCCAAGATCGGCGAGATGGATATGCCCAACGGCTGGGGTGTCGTCTATTCCTGGCCCCCCCATGTGCCCGCCAGTTTCCCTGTGCACACGCCGGACAAGGTGGTCATTAAGGATATCACCCATTGGCGCGACTATGTCCACGCCCCCAGCCTGAAGTTTGCCGAGGCGGAGTGGGAGCCCTTCATCGCCCAGGCCGAGGCGGTGGACCGCAGCCAGTATTATGTGGCCCCCATGGTGGCACCGGGCCTGTTTGAGCAGTGCCATCACTTGGGTGAGATCCAGCAGACCCTCATCAACCTGTATGATGAGCCGGAGCACATGAAGGACCTCATCAAGTATCTGGTGGACTTTGAGCTGGAGCTGGCTGAGGGGATCTGCAGCCATCTGAAGCCCGATGCCCTGTTCCATCACGACGAC
>CAJFQQ010000013.1 GCA_904419145.1 uncultured Oscillospiraceae bacterium
GAGGATATACTTTGAGACGATGACAGCCCCGTTGAAGCAGCCCAGGAAATAGGCCGCCACCGCGGAAATCCCGAAAATCGCCCAGATGGGCATCTCAAATGCGTCAGGCATCTCTTACTCCTCCTTGTCGCCCTTCTGGCGGATGGTGATCTTGATCGGCGTCCCTTCCAGGCTGAAGGTGTTGCGGATGCAGTTTTCGATATACCGCTGGTAGGAGAAGTGGAACAGCCGGGCGTCGTTGCAGAAGATGACGAAGTGGGGGGGCTTGATCCCAACCTGGGTCATGTAGTAGATCTTCAGCCGCCGGCCCTTGTCCGTGGGGGGCTGGACCCGGGTCTGGGCATCCTCCAGGACGTTGTTGAGCATGCCGGTGGTGATGCGGGTAGCTGCCTGGTCATTGACATAGTTAATGAGCTCGAAGAGCCTGTCCACCCGCTGCCCGGTCATGGCGGAGATAAAGAGGATGGGGGCGTAGGTCATATAGGCCAGATCCCGGCGGATGTCCTGGCGCATCTTGTCCATGGTCTTGCCGTCCTTCTCCACCAAGTCCCACTTGTTGACCACGATGATGGACGCCTTCCCTGCCTCGTGGGCCAGGCCCGCCACCTTGGTGTCCTGCTCGGTGACGCCCTCGGTGGCGTCGATGAGAATGAGGCACACATCGCTGCGCTCAATGGCCATCTGGGCCCGCAGGACGCTGTACTTCTCGATGGCCTCGTCCACCCTGGACTTTTTCCGCATGCCGGCGGTGTCGATAAAGACGTATTTCCCCTTGTCGTTTTCAAACCGGGAGTCGATGGCATCCCGGGTAGTGCCCGCCACGTCGCTGACGATGGTCCGCTGCTGGCCCAGGATCTTGTTGGTGAGGGAGGACTTGCCCACGTTGGGCTTGCCGATGATGGCCACCTGGATGGCGTCGTCCTCCTCTTCCTCCTCCGCCTCCGGCGGGAAGTACTTGACGCACTCGTCCAACAGGTCGCCGGTGCCGTGGCCGTGGACCGCGGAAACCGCAATAGGATCTCCCAGCCCCAAATTATAAAACTCATAGACATCCGGGCTCATGCCCTGGTCCACCTTGTTCACCGCCAGCACCACGGGCTTGCCGCTGCGCAGCAGCATGTTGGCGACCTCCTGGTCCGAGGCGGTGACGCCGGTCTTGACATCCGTGAGGAATACGATGACGTCGGCGTGGTCTATGGCGATCTCCGCCTGCTCGCGCATAAAGGAGAGGATCTGACTGTCCGTCCGCGGCTCGATGCCGCCGGTGTCGATGAGGGTGAACTTCCGCCCGTTCCAATCGCTCTCCCCATAGATGCGGTCCCGGGTAACGCCGGGTGTATCCTCCACAATGGAGATGCGCTGGCCGATGAGCTTATTAAAGAGCATGGACTTGCCCACATTGGGCCGGCCCACAATGGCAATCACTGGTTTTGACATGGGTCTGTACCTCCTTTGGAAGGTTGTGCAAAATCGGTCTCCCTAGGGCCGGCCCTCCGGCGCCTTTGCGCCGTGGATTCGACGGCCCCGCCGGAGAATCCGGGCGGGGGAATTCATTTTCCCCGCCCAAATATCAAATCCAAGGCCCCCGCCGGATGGTACATCCGGTGGGAACCGGCCCACAGTGGCAATCACTGGTTTTGACATGGGTCTGTACCTCCTTTGAGGGTTGTGCAAGATAGAAGCTTCCCAGCCGCAGCGTCACGAGACGATCAGGCTGAAATTGAGGATATCCTGGTAGGCGCCGAACTTCATCCCCACCTCCCGGATGGCTCCGCAGTAGGTGAAGCCGAACTTCTCGTGGAGTTTCCGGCTGGCCTCGTTGCCATCGGTAATGACAGAGACCACCGTGTGCGTCTCCGGGTCCTGCCGGGCCTCCCGCAGGATCGCCTCCATCAGGGCAGTGGCTACCCCCTGACGGCGGAAATCCGGGCCGATGTAGATCGAGAGCTCCACCGTGGAGCGGTAGGCCTCCTTGGACCGGTAGGGGGAGAGGCTGGCATATCCGGCCACACGGCCCGCCTGTTCTGCCACCAGCAGCGGATGGTTCTTGATATTATGGGCGTCGAACCACTGCCCCCACTCCTCCAGAGACTTGGGCTGCAGGTCCAGGGTCGCCACCCCGTGGACCACCTCATAATTGTAGATGTCCAGCAGCTGCTGCAGGTCCTCCCGGCGGGCAACGCGGATCTCCATGGCCGTATCCTCTCTCTTCTTGATACTTATTTTCGCCCCAGCATGGCATCCAGCAGGTCATAGCCGTCCTGGTCCACCACCGTTACCGGCACGCCCAGGGCACGCTCCACATCGCTGACGTGGACGTCATCCAGGAATACATCGCCGCCATGGCGGAGCATGTTCACCGGCATCAGCAGCCGCTCTCCCAGGTCCCTGCCCTTCAGCTGGGCGATCAGGTCCTGTCCGGTGACGAGGCCCGCTACGTCGATGGTGTGGCCGAAGAAGTCGTTGACAATGGGACAGATCCGGCCGGTCACCTGGGGAAATTTCTGCCGCAGCTCCTCCAGCAGGAGCTCCAAAAAGGGCGCGCAGGAAACGCCTGTCGCCACTGTAAAGGAAAACTCCTGAACAGGGTCCTCCTCCAATTTCAGCCCCGCCTCGAACTCCGTGATGAGGCTGCGGAGCATCCCCACGCCGTTTTCGATCTGGACATAGCCCTCGTAGGCCTCCTCCGGCGGCAGCGGACGCCGCGCCCGGAGATACAGCTCGTCGGAACAGAAAAACAGCCGGGAGCCCCGCTCCGCCAGACACTTGGCCGCGTAGGCCTCTACCCGGTCGATGATGGCACAGGCGTCGTCGTAGTCCACCGCCCGGAGCTTTGCCAACCCCTTCCGGTACTTGGTCAGCCCCACCGGCACCACGCTGCAGCTGGCGAAGCCCATCTCCGCCATGTCCTCCATGGTCCTCTGGAGCTGCTCGCCGTCGTTCCACCCGGGGCAGACTACGATCTGCCCGTTCATCTCGATGCCCGCGGCGCCGAACTTCCGCATCCAGTCCAGGCTCTTTGCGCCATTTTTATTCCCCAGCAGCGTACAGCGGAGCTTGGGATCCGTGGCATGGACCGAGACGTTGATGGGGCTGATACGCAGGTCGATGATGCGCTGGGCCTCCCGGTCGGAGAGGTTGGTGAGGGTGATATAGTTCCCCATGAGGAAGCTGAGCCGGGCGTCGTCATCCTTGAAATACAGGGTATCCCGGCAGCCGGGGGCCATCTGATCCACGAAGCAGAACAGGCAGTGGTTGCTGCAGGGCATGGGCTCGTCCATGAGATAGGTGTCAAAGTTGAGGCCCAGGTCCTCCCCCTCCGGCTTTCTGACGCGCAGCGTGCGCCGCTCCCCCTCCGGGCTCTCCAGCACCAGCTCCGGGTCCGCGTCGTAACCGAAAAATCGGTAGTCCAGCACGTCCACAATCTCGTGGCCGCCGATGGATATTAACTTCTCTCCCGGCCGCACGCCGGCCCGGCGGGCGGCGGAGGGATGGTCTATGGATGTGATGACGGTGCTCATAGTTTCTCCCCTTCCAGGGTCTTGCTGCGCATACGCATACTAGAATATAGTATACCGGATTTTTCCCAAATAGCAAGGGAATTTCCGCAGAAAAAGCGGCAGGCCCACAGCGAAATGCTGTGGGCCTGTCCAAAGTTTCTTTAGAAATAGGAGGCTACGGCCAGTTCAAAAATGGACTGCGTGTCCACCAACTCACTGTTTTTTGCCATCAGTACGTACTGATATATGGAATCCGTCCAAACTGCCGCCATCCCCGAACTGCCTCTATAAAGTTGATAGCCGCCTCCGCTTGGCAGAATTGTCGCAATGACTTCCATCTGCTCCCGGCTCTGCCCCAGATAATCCAGTAGTTCCGCCTCAGCGTTCGCCCTGCCGGCTTGGTCAACCGGCAGATAGCGGAGCACCAGAGAAAGCCCATAGAACGTATACTGCACATATCCCTCTCCAGCGTCAGTCACTACCGCTTCCGCCGGCAGGTCCACCAGAACCGTCCCGCTCTTGGTGCCCAGGATTGGCTCAGAGTACCAGGCCAGCAGGGCCTCCAGCTTCTCCACCGCGTCCGTCTGCCCCTCTGTTTCCAGGACATAGGTCACGTTCCCGCGCTTCCACGACGCCGCACCGGTGTTCTGGTCAGAAGTATAGAAGTCCACCAGCCCGGAAGCACTCAAATAGTCATAGATCACATCCTCCGGATTCTGGCCTTTCCATTCCGTCAGTATATCCAGCCAGTTGCCCGAAGGATACCCTTCCCGGGCCAGGAGGGTATATGCGGTATCTCCCCAGGTAAAGGTCGCCCAGCTGTCCACGCCTTGGCTACCATAGCCGGTGACCTCCGCCCCAGCGGGGATGTAGGCTGTCAGTTCCTCCGGGAGCGCCTGCACTGTGCCCTCCGACCCATCCTCTGTTTCGAGGCGGTCTTCATAGGGGATCACATGAACGATGCCTTCCTCTTCCACAGTGCGGGGCGGGTACTCCGTCAGCAGATCCTCCATCGTGTATCCCCCGGTGCCGAAATCCGGGACGGACCAGAGGCCGCTCTCCCCGTCCCGGATGAGCCAGCCCTGGTACCCCAGCTCAATCCACCCGGCGTAGTCCGCTCCGTAATCCACCTCCGCGCCCACGGCGTTGCCAATCCACCAGAACGTATTTTCATAGTCCTCCGGCTGAAGCAGCACATCCATCTCCCATGTGGCCCGCACGTCACCGCCGTCCTCCACCGTGGTCAGCCCCGTCACCGTCCCGCCCAGGCTGTAGTCGGTAATCCCCCACCGGGAACCTGGCGGCAGTCTCTGCTCTGCCCGGGCCAGCCAGGTGTTCCAGAGGGTGTACAGCGCGTCCGCCGCCTCCACTTCCGCCCCGCCGGGAAGGGTCAGGTCCGTGAGGCTGCCCATCACCAGCTGATCGTACTGCTCCCGGCAGACAGAGAAGATGGAATCCGAGATCACGTCCGGGCTATAGCGGTAAACTGCCTGATACCGCGCGGTGGCGTCCGGCCCCTCCAGTTCTACAAGGTCGCTCTCATAGAGCCGCAGGACACTGCCCGCCACTTTCACCTCCAGGCAGAGGCCCTCGTCCGGGACAGGGTCAGACGCCTCTGTCCACTGGTAGTCTACGAATCGGCCGGTGATGTTGTTCACCACCCAGTCCCCGTCTACAGCCAGGGTCTTATATGCCGCTTCCTCCAGTCCGACACTGTAAATCCGCACTGTGGCGGCCGTCATATTCCCTTCCACCCAGGCGGCAAACTCCTCCGGTGTGCTCCAGTTCCGGGAGGGCTCCCTGGCCCCGGTAAAGGTACAGACGGCAAATACCACCATAGCCGCCGCCAGAACCCCCGCAGCGGTCCGCCGGGTGGCGGGCCGGGCCACCAGGGCTGCAATGCGCTCCTTCAGGTCCGAGCCGCTCATGGAGGTGGCACAGCGCATCAGGCCGCTGCGCCGCTCTGCCAGACCCACCAGGGTGCGGCCATAGGCCGCCCGCTGCGCCTCCCCCAGGCGCTTCACCGCCGCCTCATCACAGGCCAGCTCACAGTCCCGGCGGCTGAGGGCCGCCGCCCACCACACCAGCGGGTTGTACCAGTGGAGCACTAGGCAGATGCCCCGGAGCGCGGTCCAGATATGGTCGCCGTGGCGGCGGTGGGACAGTTCGTGGGCCAGCACATGGCCCAGGGCCTCAGGCTCCTCCGCCACCGCTGCCGGGACATAGATGGCAGGGAACGGCACGCCGAACAGGCACGGGGACTGGATCGCATCCGTCACATAGACTTTTGCCGATGCATCTGTCTCTATCCGCTTCCGGCTGCGGCGCAGCCTGCGGTAAAATGTCAAGTTGGACAACAGAAGCAGTAGCCCGGTCACCGCCATACCGGCATACCACAGGTGCTTCAGCAAGAATCCCATGGGCTGGAGCAGCGTTCCCACGGTGGATGGAGGACTGGTGCTTGTCCCGGAACCCGGTTCCACCGGCGGAGAAACGCTGGTACCGCCGTCTGGAAATGTTTGCACCTCTTCTCCCGGCTGGACTACTACTACCGCCCAGTTGTCAGGCAGGGGCGTCTCTGAGATCCGCGCCTCCGCCGTGTCCAGGGGCCGCTGGACACTGATGGCGCTCTCCCCCACGGTCCCCGGGATCAGCAGCCGCACCAAGACCAGCAGCCACAGGGCATATTGCAGGCGCAGGCTGATCCGGCCCCGCAGCAGCCGCCGCAGGACGATTACCAGCAGGATCAGCACAGAGGCCGACACCATCCACGCAATCATATCAGTCATGGCAATTCTCCTCCAGCTTTTTCAGCGCCGCATAGAGCTCGTCGATCTCCGAGCGGCTGAGTGTCTCCTTCTCCGCCACGGCGCTCACCATCAGCCCCAAGCTGCCGTGGTAGACCCGCTCCAAAAAGCTCCGGGTCTCCCGCAGCGCCGCATCCTCCCGGCGGATCACCGGGTAATACAGCTTGGCCTTCTCTCCCTGTTCCCAGCGGATGAGGCCCTTGTCCGCCATGCGGCGGACCATGGTCTCCCCAGTGCTGCGGGACCAGCCCTTGCTGCCCATCAGCTGGTTGGCAATTTGGGTCAGCGTCAGGGGCGAGGCCGCCCACAAACACTCATAGACCGCCCACTCCGCAGGGGTCAGCAGCTGCGACTTGTCTGCCATTGGGTTTCCCTCCTTTGCATTACATTGTCATGTGTATCCTATCACAGTCACATTACAATGTCAAGTGACTGCACAAAAAAGGCGGGCCCGACAGGGCCCGCCGCTCCTGGTTTCGCAATAGAGGATGATTATGCTGTCTCGCCCACGCCGCTGCGCTCCCGGAAGGCGTGGATCCGCTGGTCGATCACCTGTCCATCCCGGATCACCACCGCCTTCTCCAGGGCGTCGCTCAGCCGGTCCTCCAGCACCATGTCCACCATGGGCGCCAGCAGGCGGCTGAAGGCGCGGCTGACGGTGATGGGGAACATGGCCGGGGTGTTGTCCACCGCGTAGTGGAGGATTCCATCTACCTCGTACACCGGGTGGTCGATGGTGGTGGGGCGGGAGGTCTCGATCTCCAGCTCCGGGTCGCAGCTGACGTCCACGATCATCGCGCCCCGCTTAAGATGCTTCAGGTCCTCCCGGTAGATCAGCCGGTCGGTACGGGAGGTATCCCACATGCAGCAGTTGATGAGCATGTCATACTTCCCCATATTTTCCCGGAACAGATCGATCTGCTTCCATTTATAGACATCCACCTCTGCCCCCAAGCCGTTGAGGATGCGCATGGCCCCCTTGGCGGTATGGCCGCTGCCGTAAATCGCCACGGTGCTCTCATAGGGCATTTTCCCAAGATATAAAAAAGCCTGGAGCACCGCCGCCTCCCCGGCGATCTCCCGGTTGCGGTAGAAAATATACCGGCCGTTTTCATAGATCTCCTCCCAGGCCAGCACCGTATGCCGTCCCTGGAGCGCAGCCGTGGTAAAGGCGGTGTCCTGCACCGCATGGGCCCAGCCGAAGAGGAGCTTCCCCGGCGCCACCCGGTCCAGGTAATCCTGGTCCCCCAGTTTCATGTCGCAGATACACTCGCAGGCCAGGGCCTCCTCCCGGGAAACCACGTGGGCTCCCTTTTCCAGGTAATCCTCATCGGCGTATCCCACAGACTGGCCGTATCCCGTTTCAAAATAGAGGTGATCCACCCCCTGGATTTTCTTGAGGTGCTTTGGCAGCAGTGCCCTCCGGCGCTCCCGATTCTTATGACTGATCACAAATCCCATGTTTCGCACCAGTGCATCACCTCTCCTTTTTGTATATATTATACAATAAATTCAGCAACTTGTCCAATAGATTTTGTGAACAAATCATTAAATTTTGTTAAAATCTGCAAAAAAGCAAAAAAAGAGGAAGGCCACTTGGACCTTCCTCTGATCGGTATGATTACTCCGCCACGCTGGACTTGACAACCTTGACCTGGCGGCCGTTGTAGGTACCGCACTCCTGGCACATTCTATGGGGCAGGCGCATAGCACCGCACTGGGGGCACTTGACCAAGCCGGGAACCTCCAGCTTCCACACGGAGCTGCGCCGCTTATTACGTCTTGCCTTAGAAACCTTACCCTTGGGGACTGCCATCTATGACACCTCCTGTATATCTGAATTTTGATGATTCTGGTTTACTCGTCCTTCTCCAGCAGTTTCGCAAGCACCGCCAATCGGGGATCCACGTCCTTCTTTTTGCAGGAACAGGGCCCTTGGTTGAGATCAGCGCCGCAGTGGGGGCACAGCCCCTTGCAATCCTCGCTGCACAAGGTCTTTGTGTCCATATCCAGGATAAAGGCCGTTCTGGCCAGATCTCCCAGATCGAACTCATCGTTTTCCAGCAGGATGATCTCGTCGTTCTCCTCGTCCTGGACCTCCTTCGCCAGGAGATACTCCCTGGAGACGGTCTTTGGCTGGCGGAACGGTTTCAGGCAGCGGTCACACACAGAGTTCAGAACGGTGCTGGCCTCGAAGTTCAGCTGGAGCATCCCCGCAATGTTCCGCACAGTGCCGGCAACCACAACCGGGTCCTGAATCGGATACAAACCGCCGAATTCCACATCGGACAGATCCAGATTAAACTGGAAATCTATCCTTTCTCCGGGGGCGTTGATGATTTTCTGAACGTTCAAGCGCATAGCACACCTCATAAAGACACGAGTAGTATTATAGTGTATTTGCTTCCCCTTGTCAAATACTTTTTCAAAAATTTTTGATCGTTTTCAAGACTATTGCAAAAACTCTGCAGAGCCGTTAGAATGGGGAGGAACCTCAACGACAGGAGCGAACCACCATGCGTGAGATCACCATTGGAAAAAATGACGCCGGGCAGCGGCTGGACCGTTTCCTTTCCAAGGCCATGCCCTTGCTCCCCCCTGCCCTCCTGCAGAAATATATCCGCATCAAGCGGGTCAAGTGCAACGGGCAGCGGGCCCAGCGGGACCAGCGCCTTGAGGCAGGCGACGTGCTGCAGCTCTACATCAACGATGAATTTTTCGAACAGCCCCGGGAGGACAACCTCTTCCTCACCCTCTTTCAGCCGAAATTAACTATTGTATATGAGGATGAAAACCTGATGCTCCTGGACAAGCGTCCCGGGCTGGTGGTCCACGCCGACGAGACGGAAAAGGTCAACACCCTCATCAACCACATCCAGGCCTATCTCTATCAGAAGCGGGAGTGGAATCCCAAGTGGGAGAACGCCTTCACCCCTGCCCTCGCCAACCGCATCGACCGGAATACCGGCGGCATCGTCATGGCGGCAAAAAATGCGGAGACGCTGCGCATCCTCAATGACAAAATCCGGGCCCGGGAGATCACCAAAAAATACCTGTGCGTCACGCTGGGGGAGATGCACCCGCCGGTGGGGCGGCTGGAGTGCTTTCTCTTGAAGGATGAGAAGAAGAACCAGGTCAAGGTCTACCACCGCCCGGTGCCCGGCGGGAAAACCGCCGTGACGCTGTATAAGACCCGGAAAACGCAGGGCGGCCTCTCCCTGGTGGAGGTGGAGCTGCTCACCGGCCGCACCCATCAGATCCGCGCCAGCTTTGCCGACGCGGGGCACCCCCTGCTGGGGGACGGGAAATACGGCCGTGGGGATGTGAACCGGCGGTACAATGAAACCCGGCAGGCCCTCTACAGCTACTATCTCCGCTTCGACTTCCCCACAGACGCCGGCAGCCTGGCGTACCTGCGCGGGAAGGAGTTCCAGGTGGAGAACGTCCCTTTTGTTGGGAAGTATTTCCCATAACAGCACCGTTCCCCTATCTTTCACCAAAATTTTACTTGGATTTTTTGGCGGAATCTATTGACAATTCGACACAGATTCGATATATTTACCTTGCCTGTTTTTCCCGGGGAAAAGTACTCAGGAAAAGCAGGCGCTTTTCTACGTCCAAAATGGCTGTACGAGCTGCCCTCGGGCACAGAAATTACACAATAGAAAAGGGGGAGGATACATGTCCAAAGAGTTGATTCGCCTGGTGAACTGTTCCATGGCGTTTGACGACGAGCTTGTACTTGACAACATCAATCTTTATATCAATGATAGTGAGTTCCTCACACTGCTTGGACCCAGTGGCTGCGGCAAGACGACTACCTTGCGCATCATTGGCGGTTTCACCACGCCTACAGCCGGTGAAGTCCTGTTTGACGGTGTGAGGATTAATGATGTCCCACCCCATCTGCGCCAGGTCAACACCGTCTTTCAGCGCTACGCGCTGTTCCCCCACCTTAACGTTTTCGATAACGTGGCTTTCGGCCTGCGGATTCCCAAGGCCGAGGAGAGTGGGGAAACAAAGGGGAGGAAAAAGAAAAAAGTAAAAATTCCCGAGAGTGAGATCAAAGAACGGGTCATGGAAATGCTGGAGGTGGTGAGCCTCAAGGGCTTTGAACACCGCCATATCACAGAACTCTCCGGTGGCCAGCAGCAGCGTGTCGCCATTGCCCGAGCTCTGGTGAACCGGCCCAAGGTGCTGCTGCTGGACGAGCCCCTGGGTGCCCTGGACCTGCGGCTGCGCAAGGATATGCAGAACGAGCTTAAACGGATTCAGCAGCAAATGGGCATTACCTTTATCTATGTGACCCACGATCAGGAGGAGGCCCTGGCCATGTCCGACACCATCGTGGTGATGGACCAGGGCAAGATCCAGCAGATCGGCAGGCCCGAGGACATCTATAATGAGCCCAAAAACGCCTTTGTGGCAGACTTCATCGGCGAGAGCAATATTCTGGACGGCATCATGCACGAGGACTATGTGGTAGAGTTCTTCAACCGCAAGTTCAGATGCCTGGACAAGGGGTTCGCTCCTATGGAGCCGGTGGATGTGGTCATTCGGCCTGAGGACATCGATATCGTGCCGGAGGATGAGGGCCAGCTGAAGGGCACCGTTACCGCCGTCACCTTCAAGGGCGTCCACTATGATACCATTGTGGACTTCAAAGGCTTCAAGTGGCTGATTCAGACCACGGAGTTCCACCCGGTAGGCCAAACCATCGGAATCGTCCTCAACCCGGATGACATCCATATTATGCACAAGAGCCAATACTCCGGAATGTTCGGGGACTACTCCTCCTATTCGGAAGAATATGACGAAATGGATGACGTCACTCTTCTGGACGAAGAAGACGATGAGGAGGACAGAGACCATGAGGAATAAGCGAGCCCTTTTTGTCATCCCTTATGTGGGCTGGATGACTCTCTTCGTGGTTGCTCCAATTATCATTGTAGTGATCTATGCTTTGACAACCGCCGGCGGTGAATTCACCCTGAGCAATTTTGCCCGTATGGGCACCTATACCTCGGTGTTTGTCCGCTCCTTTGAGCTGGCCATCATTGCTACTCTCATCTGTCTGTTGATCGGTTATCCACTGGCCTATGTTATGGCTAAGGAAGGGCCCCGGTTCCAGCGTATTGCCATGGTGCTCATCATGCTGCCCATGTGGATGAACTTCCTGCTGCGGACCTATGCCTGGATGTCCCTGCTGGAAAACAACGGTCTGCTCAACCAGGCGTTTTCGGCCTTGGGCATCATAGACCTGGGCAACGCCATCAACGGCGCCCTCAACAGTTTCTGTGCCTGGCTGAATAACGGATTGCTGGAGTGGATCAACGGACTTTTCGGGTCCGACTTCCTGCTGAACACCGCCCGGCCCACGGACCAGACCTTCTTCCGGATGCTCTTCACCCAGGGGGCTGTGGTGCTGGGCATGGTCTACAACTACCTGCCTTTCATGGTTCTGCCCATTTACTCTGTCTTGGTGAAGATGGACAACAGTCTGGTGGAAGCAGCCCGGGATCTGGGCGCCAACACCACCTACGTGTTCCGCAAGGTCATTTTCCCACTGAGTCTGCCCGGGGTCCTCTCCGGTGTCACCATGGTGTTCGTACCGGCGGTATCCACCTTCGCCATCTCCAAAATGCTGGGCGGCGGTACGCAGCTCATGCTGGGCGACCTCATTGAGATGCTCTTCATGGGCAGTGCCTACAACCCCAACTTGGGTGCAGCTGTCTCCATTGTGATGATGCTGATTGTTGTCGTATGTATGTGGGTAATGAATCGCTTTGGAGAAGGCGAGGAACAGGCGGTGATGCTATGAAGAAAGTCTCCAACCGTCTGTTTATGGGACTGGTATTCCTGTTCCTCTACGCCCCCATCGTCATTCTTATCATCTTCTCTTTTAACGCCGGCAATAGCAACACCATCTGGAAGGGCTTCTCACTCCACTGGTACCAGGAGCTCTTCAAAAGCCGGATTATTATGAACAGCGTTTACACCACCCTGCTGGTATCCCTTCTGTCTACAGTCATCTCCACGATTGCCGGCACTTTTGCCGCTGTGGGGTTTTACAATCTTCGCCGCCGGGTGCGGGAGCCGCTGATGACGGTGAGCAATATCCCTATGATGAACGCGGATATCGTCACTGCAGTGTCCCTATGTCTGCTGTTTGTAGCCTTTTTCAACGGTTGGGAGAGCTTTGCCAACTGGTTTAACGAGGTGCAGAGCGTCTTTTATCTGACGCCCCGGATCTACCTGGGCTTCGGTACACTGCTCATCGCCCACACCACTTTCAACATCCCCCACGTGATCCTCTCCGTCATGCCAAAGCTTCGGCAAATGGACAGGAATCTGGTAGATGCGGCCCAGGACCTGGGGTGCACCTGGTTCCAGGCCTTTATCAAGGTGGTAGTTCCGGAGATCAAGCCCGGCATCGTGTCCGGCGCCCTGATTGCCTTCACGATGAGCGTGGATGATTTTGTTATCTCGTATTTCACCGCCGGCACCACCTCTTCCACCTTGGCCATGACGATCTACAGCATGACCAAGAAACGGGTCACCCCCTCGATCAACGCTGTCTCCACCCTGCTGTTTGTGACCGTTCTGGTCCTGCTGGTCATCATCAATATTCGGGAGGAGCGGCATATTCGTGTACAGGAGGCCCGGCTGAAAAAATAGTGTTTTTCGGCATAAGCCGGAAAAATAAAAACAAATTGTGTATTGGAGGAATGATCAATTGAAAAAAATCGTAGCCTTGACGCTGGCCTGCCTGATGGCGGCAAGCCTGTTCCTGACCGGGTGCTCTGTGCGCCAGAACGGCAATGACACGCAATATACCGGAAATGACTCCGGCAACACTGCAGGCGACACCGGCAGCAACAGCAGCAACAGCGGTGACCGAGAGGTCAACGTGTGCAGTTGGGGTGAATACATTGATGAAAGCCTGATCGACGAATTCGAGGCGGCCACCGGCATCACCGTCAACTATGTCACTGTGGAGAGCAATGAGGCCCTCTACTCCCAGTTGCAGCAGGGCGGCGTGAACTATGATGTCATTGTCCCCTCTGACTATATGATCTCCCAGCTGATTGAGGAAGATATGCTGGCTGAGCTGGACTATGACAAGATCCCCAACTTCTCCCTGATCGGCGATCAGTTCAAGAACCTCTCCTATGACCCGGAAAACAAGTACACGGTCCCTTATACCTGGGGAACCTTGGGCATCATCTATAACTCCACCATGGTGGATGGTGAGATCACCAGCTGGGATGCTATGTTCGATCCCCAGTACGCCGGGAATGTGCTGATGATCCGCAACTCCCGGGATGCCTTCGGCATTGCGCTGATGGATCTGGGCTACTCGGTGAATACTGCCGACGAGGCTGAGATCCAGGAGGCTTATCAATTGGTGGTAGATGCGAATAACAACGGCGTATATCAGGCATTTGTCATGGATGAAATCTTCCAGCTCATGGAGAACGGCAACGCTGCCATTTCCGCCTACTATGCCGGCGACTACCTCACCATGCTGGAAAACAATCCGGACCTGCGCTATGTGATCCCTGAGGAGGGCACCAACTGGTTTGTAGACGCCATGTGTATTTTGAAGAACGCCGAAAACGTGGACGAGGCACATGAGTGGATCAACTTTATCGCCTCCACAGATGCCAACCTGCGGAATATGGACTATATCTGGTATGCTTCCCCCAACATCACTGCCCTGGAGGAGTACCCCGCCTATTACGAGGAACTCTATGGCGAGCCTCTGGATATGGAGCTGTACAATATTATGGCCCCCGATCAGTCTGTGTTGGACAAGTGCGAGGCTTACCTGGTTCTGCCCAGCGATGCGCGTACGCTGTATAACGATCTGTGGACTCAGTTGGGGATTTCCTGACCCCATATTGGAAAAAGAACCGAGGCTTTCCCGCGTGGGAAAGCCTCGGTTTTCTCATGTATTGCCAATTTGTTGCTCCACCCGCTGGACTACCAAATCATAGGGCTGGTGCAGGGCTGTGGAGAGCTCTGTGCAGAGCAGCTCCTCCGCCCGCTTCTGATAGTCCTGGTCGATCTTTCGGGGATGGCCGCCCCGGGCCTCCAGTTTACGGTTCTTTTCACGCACCGAGCGGATAAGCCGCACCAGATCCTCGCAGGTATGGGTTTTGAAAAAGTTCCCATAATAATCCCGGAGCCGCTTCAGATCCCGGGTAATACAGACCGGCGCGTCCAGCTCCGGGACCTTTTTCAACAGCGCCTCCGCCTGTTGCCGGGAGATCACCGGGCGCATAAAAACGCTGCTGTCCACCGGGATATAGATGATCTCCCGGCTGCGATAGGGCTCCAGCGTATAATACACCTTCTCCCGATCTGCCGCCGGGATCCCCTGCAGACGCCCCACCGCCGACACCTGGCAGACACCGGTGCTGCTGTAGACGATCCAGTCTCCCTACATGTGTTTCCCCCTCTCTGGCAAAGGGCCGGTTCCTCAGTCCAGGTAGCTCCCGCAGCTGGCGTTGTTATACTGCTTTTTGATCTCGATCACGATGGAGCCGTCGCTCTGCGTCTCCTCTCTGACCACACGGTAGCGGGTGTGGCTGCGCTCCAGCCGCGCCTTGTACTGTGCGTACTCCTCCCGTACGCCCTCCACAGCCTGGTCGTGGGGTATCCCCTCTTTCAGCTGGAAATGCAGAGTCTGGAGCAAGCAAGCCGATTGAATTCGTTTCATTTCTGCGTATAACCTCCTATATTTTATATTTTTATTATAGCATTTGTTTCGTTTTTTCGCTAACAGAACTTTTGCCTGCCTCCGAATTTTTGTGAAATTAGCGCAGAAAGAGACCCTTGCTGTTTTGTGCAGTTTGCCAGCGGCCAGCCAAGCCGTGTGGACATCCGGCAGGTTGGAGTGATCATCAAAAACTTGCGGCGCCTTGCTAGTGAGGCGCCGCAGCAAAAGCCCCCGCCCGGCTGCGCCGGGCGGGGGCTTTCCTAAAAAGCAGTTCCTTTTTTGCAATGTTATTCAGAATGTTCAGTACAGAACTCCCAGGATGCTCGCTTTGGCAGAAGGCCTCCGCATCGCTGCGAAGGCCTTCTGATCGCCCCTTCACAGAAGTGAAAGGGAATATTCTCTTTACATGGCGATGACTTCGCCGGCCAAGGCCTCCAGCTCCTTCACCGTGGCCTCCTTCACCGCGGAGGGGATCGTCACCTGGAGATCGCACAGCTGGATGTTCTTCATGGCCTCCAGATACCCCTTCATCACGCAGGCCGCGGAGGGAGCCCAGGTGCCGTTCTCCACAATGGCCACCTTGCGGTTGCGGTAGGTTTTGGACCGCAGATGGCACAGGAAGTCCTCCATGGGCGGGAAGAGACCGCCGTCGTAGGAGGAGGCAGCACAGATCATCTTGCTGTACTTGAAGGCGTTCTCCACGCAGTCGGCCATATCCGCCCGGCTCAGGTCGGCGATGGCCACCTGCACGCCCTTCTTCTCCAGGATATCTTTGAGCAGGTGGGCGGCCTGGGCGGTGTTGCCGTGGATGGAGGCAAAGGCGATGAATACGCCATCCACCTCGGGCTCATATTTGCTCCACATATCGTACTTGGCAATATAGTGGCCCAGATTCTCCTTCAGCACCGGCCCGTGGAGGGGGCAGATCATGGCGATATCCAGCCCGGCGGCCTTCTTCAGCAGCGCCTGGACCTGGGCGCCGTACTTACCCACAATGTTGAGGTAGTAGCGGCCCGCCTCCTTGTCCCAGGGCTGACCGGAGGCCAGGGTGCCGAAGGTGCCGAACCCGTCGGCGGAGAACAGGACCTTCTCGCTGGACTCGTAGGAGACCATGACCTCCGGCCAGTGGACCATGGGGGCCATGACAAAGGTCAGGGTATGCTTGCCCAGGCACAGGGTATCCCCCTCCTTCACCTCCACCTTGCGTCCGGTAAGGTCAAAGGTGAAAAACCGCTCCATCATGGGGAAAGTCTTGGGGTTGCCCACGATCTGCATGCTGGGGTACTTCTCCGCCAGCACCTGAACGCTGCCGGCGTGGTCGGGCTCCATGTGGTGGACCACCAGATAGTCCGGGGTTCGGCCGTTCAGCTCCCGCTCCATGTTCTCCAGCCACTCCTTGGTGCCCCGCTTGTCCACCGTGTCCATCACGGCCACCTTCTCATCCAGGATGAGATAGGAGTTGTAGGACACGCCGTTGGGAACCACATACTGGTTCTCAAACAGGTCGATGGTGGCGTCGTCCACGCCGATATAGCGGATGGAATCTGTTACAAATACGTCTTTCATACATGTCCTCCGGTACGTTGCAAAATTTTTCCAGGAAACTTGGTGTTTGTTAAAATAGTAACACCATTCTCTGCCTTTCGCTGTTGCTTATACAACATTTTACAGGTTTTGTCAATAGGATGCCCTGCCATCTGGAATAAAACACGAAAATTTAGCAGAAAACTTATCAAAACAGGGTCATCTGACTGGTCTCCGCCATACCGGCGAAGGCTCCCAGCTCCTTGAGCTGCTCGATGTGGGTCTTGGACAGCTTGTTGCAGCAGGTGGCAAACTCCTCAACGGAGACGAACTGCTGGCCCTTCCGCTTTTCCACGGTATCCAGCGCGGCCGCCTCCCCCAGCCCATGGACGGCGGTAAAGGGCGGGATGAGCCCGTCTCCGTCCACCACGAATTTGGTCGCCTCGGAGCGGTAAATATCAATGGTCTTGAAGTGGAAGCCCCGGCGGTAGAACTCATAGCACACCTCCAACGTGGTGGCCATGTCCTGCTCCACAGCGGTGGCCTCCTTGTTATTCTGGATCTCGATGATCTTCCGCTTCACCGCCTCCAGCCCGGCGCAGCAGTACTTGGCGTCAAATGCCTTGGCCCGGACGGTGAAGAAGGTGGCGTAGAAGGCCAGGGGCTCGTGGACCTTGAACCAGGCGATGCGGAAAGCCATCATCACGTAGGCCACAGCGTGGGCCTTGGGGAAGAGATAGCCGATCTTCGCCAGGGATTCGATATACCAGTCGGGGACGTTGTGCTCCCGCATGGCCTCCTCCCAGCCGGGCTCAAAGCCCCCCTTCTTCACCTTGCCCTTTCGCACGGCCTCCATAATCTTGAAACTCATCTTGGGCTCCAGGCCCATGGAAATGAGGTAGAGCATGATATCGTCGCGGCAGCCCACCGTCTCCGTAACGCTGGCGGTACCGCTGAGGATCAGCTCCCGGGCGTTGCCCAGCCACACGTCGGTGCCGTGGGAGAAGCCGGACAGGCGCACCAGGGTGTTAAAGTCCTTGGGCTGGGTGTCCACCAGCATCTGGCGGGTGAATTTGGTGTTGAACTCCGGGATGGCCACAGCCCCGGTGGGGCCCAGCAGGTCGTCGTTCTCAAAGCCCAAAGCCTTGCTGGAGGTGAAGAGGCTCATGGTATCCGGGTCGTCCAGGGGGATCTGGCGGGCGTTGACACCGGTGAGGTCCTCCAGCATGCGGACCATGGAGGGGTCATCGTGTCCCAGCATGTCCAGCTTCAGGAGGTTGTCCTCCATGCAGTGATATTCAAAGTGGGTGGTGATGATGTCGCTGTCTGCGGCGTCTGCGGGGTGCTGCACAGCGCAGAAGTCCTCCACATCCATGTCGTCGGGCACTACCACCAGCCCCCCGGGATGCTGTCCCGTGGTGCGCTTGACCCCCACGCAGCCCAGGGCCAGCCGGTTCTCCTCCGCGTGGCCGGGGTTCAGCCCCCGGGCCTGGAGATACTTCATCACATAGCCGTAGGCGGTCTTTTCCGCCACGGTACCGATGGTGCCCGCCCGGAACACCTGGCTCTCGCCGAACATCTCGATGGCGTGGCGGTGGGCCCGGGCCTGGTACTCCCCTGAGAAGTTCAGGTCGATATCCGGCACCTTGCCGCCGCCGAAGCCCAGGAAGGTCTCAAAGGGGATGTCGAAACCATCCTTCACATACTTGGTGCCGCAGACCGGGCAGTTCTTGTCCGGCATGTCGGCGCCGCAGCCGTAGGACCCGTCGGTAATAAACTCACTGTGCTTGCACTTGGGGCAGCGGTAGTGGGGCGGCAGAGCGTTGACCTCAGTGATGCCGGACATGTAGGCCACCAGAGACGAGCCCACGCTGCCTCGTGACCCCACCAGATATCCGTTCTCCAGGCTCCGCTGCACCAGCTTCTGGGCGGACATGTACACCACGTCGTATTTGCCCAGGATGCCGCTCAGCTCCACGTTCAGCCGGTCCACGATGAGCTGAGGCGGGTCGTCGCCGTAGAGCTCGTGGACCTTGTCCCACACCAGGCGGTTCAGGTCCTCCTCGGAGTTCTCCAGCCGGGGCGGAAACAACTTCCCGGAGGGCAGCAGCTCCACATTCTCCACGGTGTCCGCGATGAGGCGGGTGTTGGTCACCACCACCTCAAAGGCCTTCTCCTTGCCAAGATAGGAAAATTCCTCCAACATTTCATCCGTGGTCTTGAAATAGATGGGCAGCGGCGCGTCGCAGTCGGCAAACTTCTTGGTGTCCAGCAGGATGTGGCGGTAGATCTCGTCCTCCGGGTCCAGGAAGTGGACGTCGCCGGTGGCGCACACGGGCTTCCCCAGCTCCTCCCCCAGGCGGACGATGGTGCGGTTGAACTCCCGCAGCTCCTCCTCGTCCTTCACCTTCCCCTCCCGGAGCATGAAGGCATTGTTGCAGATGGGCTGGATCTCCAGGTAGTCATAGAAGGAGGCGATGCGTTTCAGCTCCGACCAGTCCTTGTACTCTGTCACCGCCTGGAACAGCTCCCCCGCCTCGCAGGCCGAACCGATGATGAGTCCCTCCCGGTGGGCCGCCAGCTCACTCTTGGGGATGATAGGCACCCGCTTGAAATATTTCAGGTTGGAGAGGGAGATCAGCTGATAGAGGTTTTTCAGGCCCGTCTTGTTCCGGGCCAGGAGAATGATATGCCGGGGACGGCGGTTGTGAGTCCCCCGGACAGCGCGGAGATCCCCCATGACGGCGTTGATGGTCTGGAGGCTGTGGACCCCCATCCCCTCCAACTTCTCAAAAAAGTGGGGCAGGAACAGGCCGCAGGTGGCCGCATCGTCGCTGGCCCGGTGGTGCTGGAAGGCCGGCAGCTTCAGGTGCTCCGCCACAATGTCCAGCTTATATTTCCCCAGCTCCGGCAGCAGATTCTGTGCCAGGATCAGGGTATCCACATAGGTGGGCTGGAAGGGGAACCCCACCTTCCGGCAGCCCTCCCGGATGAAGCCGATGTCAAACTCTGCATTGTGGGCCACCAGAGGGCGGTCCCCCACAAACTCCAGAAACGCTTTCAGGGCTTCTTTGAGTTGTGGGGCGTCTTTTAACATGTCGTCGGTGATACCGGTGAGGGCAATGATCTCCGGCGTCAGGCGGCGGTTGGGGTTGACAAAGGTCTGAAACCGCTCCCCCACCTGGCCGTTCTGGATCACCACAGCGCCGATCTCCGTGATGGCGTCCCGCTTCACGCTCAGGCCGGTGGTCTCAATGTCAAAAGCCACATATTCATCTGTAAAGGAGAAATCCTTGTCACCATGGACGACGATCCGGTCATCCAGATTGTTGACAAAATATCCCTCCATGCCGTAGATGAGCTTGATGTTCTTGGCGGAGTGCTGGGCATCCGGAAAGCCCTGGACCACGCCGTGGTCCGTGATAGCCACCGCCGGATGGCCCCAGGCCTCCGCCCGTTTGACGATATTGGCGTCCGGTCCGTTTTTCGGTCCCAGGGGGGAGGTGGCGTCCATGTTGGAGAAGGAGGTGTGGAGATGGAGCTCTACCCGCTTCACCTCCGCCGTATCCTGGCGCATGGTGCTGGGGTAGGTATTGATATTCCTGGGATCCAGCAGGACGTCGCTGCCGTCCCGGTTGAGCTTGATAAATCCCTGAACCTTCAGCCACATACCGGGCTTGATGTCCGTCTTGATGGCGTCCTTCTCCGCCTTCTGGAGATATTTCGTCACCCGGCAGGAGCTCTGGTAGTCGGTCATATCAAAGGTCAGGCAGAACACGCCGGGCCGGCGGGTCTCGTAGAGGTCGGAGAAAAACACCTTCCCCGCCACGGTCACCTGCCCCATCTTCGGATTCAGGCCCACCATGGGGATGGGCGTCGCCCGGATGGGAGCGCCCATGATGACCTCCCCCTGCTCCTTTTCCTTTCCGGAGGGCGCGGAGGACTTCACCGTCTCCAGGACCGGTGCCTCCACCGTGAGATCAATTTTCACGGCGTTCAGGCCATAGGCCCCGGAGATGGACTGCTTCAGCTCCTCAATGGCATGGCCCCCCAGGTCACAGGTGCTGGTGAGGGCCAGGGACATGGACCGCTGCTGGCGGTTCAGCTCCGCCGATGTAAAGTAGGCGTCTGCCAAAGCCAGGCTCAGCCCCCGGGACAGATGTACCGTTTTGAACAAATCAAAAAATGGAATCTTGCTCGCCATGATTTCCTCTCTCTGCCTTACCAGGGCTCCAGCCCCGCAACGCTGTCTGGTATTTTCCTTTACAGCCGCTCAATCTCCAGCATCAATTCCTCCACCAGCCGTTCCTGGGGGACCTTCCGCAGCACCTTGCCGTGGGCGAATACCAGGCCCTCCCCGTTGCCGCCGGCAATGCCCACATCGGCGCTGGAGGCCTCCCCGGGACCGTTCACCGCGCAGCCCATTACCGCCACGGTGATGGGCTTGGTGCAGCCGGCCAGACGGCGCTCCACCTCCTGGGCGATGGGGATGAGGTCAATATTGGTGCGGCCACAGGTGGGACAGGCGATGAGGTTGGGTCCCTCCTGCCGCAGCCCCGCCGCCTGGAGGATCTGCTTGGCCGCGGTGATCTCCTCCACCGGGTCGGCGGTCAGGGTAACGCGGATGGTGTCCCCGATCCCCATGCACAGCAGCCCGCCGATCCCCATAGCGCTTTTCAATCGCCCCATGGCGGGGGTACCCGCCTCGGTGACCCCCAGGTGCAGGGGGTAGTCGCACCGCTCCGAGAGCAGCCGGTAGGCAGCGATATTTACCGGCACGCTGCTACACTTGACGGAGATGCAGATATCGTGGAAGTCAAATTCCTCCAGCAGCGCCACATGGCCCATGGCGCTCTCCACCAGGGCCTCCGCGGTGACGCCGCCGTACTTGTTCCGCAGCTCCTTCTCCAGGGAGCCGCCGTTGACGCCGATGCGGATGGGAATATGCCCCGCCCGGCAGACCTCCACCACCGCCTTCACCCGCTCCTTCGAGCCGATGTTTCCAGGGTTGATGCGGATCTTGTCCACCCCCTGGCCGGCACACTCCAGGGCCAGCCGGTAGTCGAAATGGATATCCGCCACCAGGGGGATATGGATGCGGCTTTTGATGGCGCCGACGGCCTTCGCCGCCGCCATATCCGGCACAGCCACCCGGACGATCTCACAGCCGGCGGCCTCCAGGGCGTGGATCTGATCCACCGTAGCGGCCACATCGTCGGTCTTGGTGTTGCACATGGACTGGATGGACACCGGTGCACCGCCCCCAACTGGGACGTTCCCCACCATGATCTGTCTTGTCATCGGAACACTTCCTTTAAGGTCTCATTTCCTCTTTCAGCAAGCTATAAATATAGGAGTCAAACATCTGTCCCCGCTTGTAGACGCTTTGGCGCAGTGTGCCCTCCAGGGTGAACCCGGCCTTCTCCAGCACCCGGCGGGATCCGATATTATATGCCATGGGTTCTGCGTGGATCCGGACAATGTCCAGCTTCTCAAAGGCCTCCCTGCAGATCTCCCGGGCCGCCCAGGTCATAATGCCCTTCCCCCAGAAGGGCTCCCCCAGGAAATAGCCCAGTTCGCCGCTGCGGCGGTAGATATCCTCTCCCACCGTCACAGTAACGCTGCCTACACATACCCCATCCACCGTGATGGCCCGGGCGAGAAAGGCCCGACCGTCCTCATCTGCGCACAGGCGAATATAGTCCCGGGCATCCTTCTCGGTATAGGGATGGGGAAATCGATCCCGCAGGTTGGCAAACACATTGGGGTTGTTGGCATACTCTGCCAGGGCAGGGGCAAACCGCTCCTCCCAGGGCACCAGAGCAATCTCCATGGCGTAACGGCCTCCTTCGTGGTTTTTTCTATGCAAAAGATAACAAAATGGGCCATGTGCCGCTTTCAGCGGCACGGCCGTGAGATTCAAGCGCGTGGGCCGGGGACGGCCCACATGCGCAAAACTTCATGCGCCGTTTACTTTTTGCCCATCATCGCGGTCTGCTGATCGCGCATGAAGTTTTATTGGAACAATCGGAACACGTCCTGGAACGTCACAGCGATCATCAGCAGCATCAGCAGTGCGAATCCGGCGGCGTGAATGTAGTTTTCGTACTTTGGCGGGATCTGCCGCTTCACCACCAGCATGCACAGGGCGTTGACCGCTAAGAAGAAGATCTTGCCCCCGTCCAGGGCGGGGATGGGCAGCAGGTTCATCACCGCCAGGTTCACGGCGATCAGGGCACCGAAGTAGGCGATGTTCTCCAGCGCCTCCAGGAAGGAGGCGCTCTGCTCCCCCACCTGGGTAATGGTGGAGACGATGCCCACCGGCCCGCTGAGGTCCTGCATCCCGGCCCGGCCGGTGATGAGGTCCCCAAGGCTCATCCAGATCAGCCGGACAAAGTCGATGGAATTGTACCAGCTGACCCGGAGCTTTGCCCCCAGGGTCGCCTCCTCCACCCCGTTGAGATAGAACCCATAGCCGGTAAAGGTGGTGCCGTCGGCCTGGGTATACTCCCGGGTGGTCATGGGGAAGTCATTCAGGGTGACTTTCTCCCCGTCCCGGATCACCACCAGGTCAAAGGTCTGCCCGTTGCCCCGGGCGAGATAGGTGGAGATATCGCTGAACAGGTAGATCCGGTGGCCGTCGATGCTGTAGAAGGCGTCCCCCACCTGGAGCCCCTCCTCCCCCTGGTAGGGGCAGCCGTCGAAAAAGCCGGTGATCTCCGTGGTGCGGAAGGCCTCTGCCGAGGCGTACAGGCACAGGATGATGAGGAACCCCACCAGGAAATTCATCAATGCTCCGGCGGCGAAAATAATTACCTTTTTCCAAAAGCCCTGGTTGTTGAGGCTGTGGGGATCGTCGGAATCCTCCCCTTCCTCCTCCCCCTCCAGGGCGCAGTAGCCGCCGATGGGCAGGAGCCGGATAGCGTATTTGGTGCCCTTCTTCTCCCTCTGGTAGAGGGCGGGGCCCATACCGATGGCAAACTCATGGACGGTGACACCGCACAGCCGGGCGGCAATAAAGTGTCCCCACTCGTGGACGGCGATCAGAATACCGAAAATCAGAATGGCTGCTAAAATATAGATGATGGTCATGGATTGATCTCCTTATCTGGACTCCTCCCGGACGCCTCACAGGCGCTTCACAACACAGCGGGCCTCCCGGTCTGCTTCCAGTATATCCGCAAGATCAGGATTCCATTTCACCTCAACCGAATTTAATGCCCCCTCCACCTGGCGGGGAATGTCGTTAAAGCCGATCTCGCCGGCCAAAAACCGCTCTACTGCCGCCTCATTGGCACCGTTGAGAATGGCGCAGGCCGTGCCGCCGGTGCGCACCGCCTCCATGGCAAGCCCCAGGCAGGGAAATGCCTCGGTATCCGGCGGGGCAAAGGTCAGCGACGGGCAGGACAGCAGATCCAATGGCTTTTCCGGCGACGGCGCGCGGCCGGGATAGGTCAGGGCATAGCGGATGGGCATGCGCATATCCGGCGCGCCCATCTGGGCCAGCAGCGCCCCATCCCGAAACTCCACCAGGGAGTGGATGATGGACTGGCGGTGGATCACCACGGAGACCTGTTCCAGCGGGAGGCTAAACAGGTGCATGGCCTCGATCACCTCCAGCCCTTTGTTCATCAAGGTGGCGGAGTCTACCGTGATTTTGGCCCCCATGGTCCAGTTGGGGTGGCGCAGTGCCTCCTCCCGCGTCACATGCTCCAGCTGGGCAAAGGTCTTGCCGAAAAAGGGACCACCGGAACAGGTGAGCCAAAGCCGCTTTACCTCATCCTTATCCTTGCAGCCCTGAAGGCACTGGAAAATGGCGGAGTGCTCGCTGTCCATGGGGACGATCTCCGCCCTGCCCCGGCGGGCCCGTTCCATCACAAGATCCCCCGCGCACACCAGGGTCTCCTTGTTGGCCAGGGCCACCCGCTTGCCCTTTCCGGCAGCGGCCAGGGTGGGGCGCAGCCCCACCATCCCCACCACAGCGATGACCACAGTATCCGCCTCGTCCATGGAGGCGGCCTCCAAAAGCCCCTCCATGCCGTAGGCCACCCGGATGGGCAGGCCGCTGAGGCGCTGGGCCAGCTCCATGGCGGCGTCCATCTCATAGAGGACCACCAGCTCCGGGAGGAACTCCCGCGCCTGCTGCTCCAGAAGATCCACGCTGTTCTTTGCCGCCAGGGCGGCCACCGGCAGCCCCAGCTGCCGGGCTACCTCCAAGGTCTGCCGTCCAATGGAGCCGGTAGAACCCAGGAGAGATATCGTTCGTTTCATTGGGTACTTTCCTCGCAATAATTGATATGGCGTTTATCCCACCAGATAGGGCATCACCAGCGCCATCACCGGCGCCACAAACAGGACGCTGTCAAAGCGGTCCAGCACGCCGCCATGGGCCAGGAAGATGTGCCCATAGTCCTTGATGCCGAACTCCCGCTTGATATAGGAGAAGCTCAGATCGCCGATCTGGGCGATCACGCTGCAGACCAGCCCCAGCAGGACAATGGCAGCATAGTCCAGATTTTGGCCGAACCAGGTATTCATCACATAGGCAAACAGCACGCCGCACACCGCATTGCCCACCAGTCCGCCGATCGAGCCCTCCACCGTCTTATTGGGGCTGACCTTTGGCGCCAGCTTGTGCTTTCCAAAGGCGTGACCGGCAAAAAAGGCACAGGTATCGCTGGCAAAGCTGAAAATAAAGGGCAGCAGCAGATAGCCCCTGTGCCCCGCCGCATGGATCCGCAGGAACGCAGTAAAGGCATAGGGGATAGCGATGGCGGCGAAAAGCGCCCCCAGCACCAACTGGACAGGGATCTCCCCCGCCTTGAGGATGGCACACAGGAAGAAGGCGATCACATAGCCCACCACCAGGGCCTCCACATCCTCCTCCGCAACGCTGACCGCCAGCACATAGACCGCAGCCGCCGCGGCAGCGGCACGCCGCCAGGCACCGCCGGCGCCCATGCATTTCATCAGCTCATATCCGGCAACGGCGGACAGCAGCGCGAGTCCCACCTCCATGACCTCCGCAGGCGCCCAGAGCACCACATACAGAAGGATGGGGACCCCCACCACCGCCACCAGAATTCTCGATTTCATCGCAGCAAACCTCCTACACGCCGCCAAACCGGCGGCTGCGGTGTTGATAGTCGGCAATGGCCCGGAGCAGCTCCTCCTTGGAGAAGTCCGGCCACAGCACATCGGTAAAATAAAATTCGCTGTAAGCACACTGCCACAGGAGGAAATTGCTGAGTCTCTGTTCTCCACCAGGCCGAATCAATAGATCCGGGCTTGGAATGTGGCCGGAGTAGAGATAGCGTTCCAAGCCATCCTCTGTCAAGTCCTCCGGCCTGACAGCGCCTGCCAGGCAGTCCCTGGCAAAGTTTTGTGCCGCATGAACGAGCTCGGCGCGGCCGCCGTAGTTGATGCAGATGCTGCACAGGCATCCGTCCAGCCGCGCGGAGATGGCATTGCACTGATCCGTCAGCTCCCGCAGCTCCTCTGTCAGCACAGAGAGATCACCCATGAAATGCAGGCGCACATTGTCCCGCTCCATGGTGTCAATGGCCTCCAGCAGATACTTTTTCAGCAGCTCCATAATGGTGTCCACCTCATCCTGGGGCCGCTTCCAGTTCTCTGTAGAGAAGGCATAGACCGTCAAATACTGGATGCCGATATCCCGGCAATAGGTAGCGATGGTGCGGAAATTTTCCGACCCGGCCCGGTGTCCGGCGGTACGGGGCAGCCCCCGCCGCTTGGCCCACCGGCCATTTCCATCCAGGATGATGGCAATGTGACGGGGCAAATGGTCGAAATCCACCTGCCCCGCAACGTCTCCCTGTTTCTTTCGCAAAAATGAAAAAGCCATAGCGCCTCCCACGCTGATCTCTGCCCTGCGCTGCCCGCCGCATCTGTATGATACGGCGGGCACACCATGGCAGGAACATACTCCCTATCAGAAATCGGGAACCATCAGACCTCCATCAGTTCCTTTTCCTTGGCAGCATAAAGCGCATCAATCTTTTTAATCATATCATCGGTGAGCTTCTGAATATCCTTTTCTGCGATTTTCAAATCATCCTCAGTAAGATCACCGCTCTTCTCCAGCTTCTTGAACTTCTCCATAGCGTCCCGCCGGATATTGCGGATGGCGACCTTGCCGCCCTCGGCATACTTGGCGATCTGCTTGGTCAGCTCCTTGCGGCGCTCCTCTGTGAGCTGGGGAAACAGCAGGCGCAGGCTCTTGCCGTCATTGGAGGGGTTGATACCCAGATCCGACTCCTGAATCGCCTTTTCAATGGATCGAACCGCCGAGGTATCCCATGGCGTAATGACCAGGGAACGGGGGTCCGGAGAAGCGATGGACGCGATCTGCTGGATGGGGGTTGGGCTGCCGTAGTAGTCCACCATGATCCGGTCCAGCACCGCGGCGTTGGCCCGGCCGGCCCGGACCGCGGCGAAGTCCGCAGCCACAGAGTCGATGGACTTCTTCATCTTATCCTCAAAAACCTTGTATTCGTCTTTCAGCATGTCGTTAATCCTCCTTCACAATTGTACCGATCTTCTCACCCTTCAGGGCGCGGATAATATTTTGGGGGTCCTTCAGCGCGAACACCAAAACGGGGATGTGGTTATCCATGCTGAGGCTGGTGGCGGTGGAATCCATCACCGCCAGGTGCTTGGCCAGCACCTCGTCATAGGTGATGGAGTCATATTTCACAGCGCTGGCATCCTTGTTGGGATCGGCGCTGTAGACGCCGTCGATATTCTTCGCCAGCAGGATTACGTCTGCGTTCACCTCAGCGGCCCGAAGCACCGCGGCGGTGTCGGTGGAGAAGAAGGGATTGCCGGTTCCGCAGCCGAAGATCACTACCCGGCCCTTCTCCAGATGGCGGATGGCCCGGGAGCGGATATAGGGCTCCGCCACCGCCCGCATCTCCACGGCGGTCTGGACCCGGACATCCACGCCCTTCTGCTCCAGCACGTCTGCCACTGCCAGACAGTTCATCGTTGTTGCCAGCATGCCCATGTGGTCGGCCCGGACCCGCTCCATGCGGCCGTTGCCATCCTTCAGGCCACGCCAGAAGTTGCCGCCGCCAATGACCACGCCCACCTGGACGCCCATGGCCACAGCCTCCTTGATCGCGTCACATACCTCACCAATAACCTGGAAATCCAGGCCAAAATGCTTTCCGCCCGCCAAGGCCTCACCGCTGATCTTCAGCAGCACTCTCCGATATACCGGCTCCCCCATGGGCCACGTTCCTCCTGCATCCTCCGGGAACAGCCCCGGATAATTTTTCTATCCTATTCTAATATAGTTTTGCCATTTTGGAAAGAGGGAAATTCAAAAATTTACAAAAGGTTCCGGATTTCCAATATCAGCCGGAACACACACCGGGCGCCGGACGGTGTACGGCCGCCCGGCGCCCAGCCTTCTCAGTCCTCCAGCGCCCAGATCTGCCGGTCACGCCGGAAGATCAGGCAGGTCACAACCCCCAGCACCGCCAGGACCAGAAACAGCAGCGCCGCGCCGCTGCCCTTCCCCGTGCCAAACAGGGCTGCCAAAAGCCCCGTTTCTCCCTGCCGGGCCATGAAGGGCTCCAGCACCCGGTCGATCAGCACACCGCTGAGGAGAGAGCCCAGTGGGATGGTGAAAAACTGCAGGGTATTCCGGGCTGCATAGACCCGCCCCTGGAGCTCCACCGGGATGGTGCTGCGCAGCAGGGCCTCCATGTTGGCGTTCATCACCGGAATACCCAGCCAGGCAATCACCGCCCCCAGGCACCAGAGTCCCGGCCCCCGGCCCAGGGCCAGAAGCAGGTTCTCCGTGCTCATGGCCAGCAGCAGGCAGTTGCAGATGACCCGCACCCGGCTGCGGGGCCGGGGCAGCAGGGACACCGCCACGCTTCCCATCAGGTTTGCCGCGCCGCAGCAGGCGTTCACCAGGGCCAGCACGCTCTCCCCGCCGTTCGGCCGTGAGAGCAGCAGGGCCGGCAGCGCCGTCTGATACATCGCATAGGTCAGGTTGATCGCCGCCAGAAACAGCATCAAATCCAGAATCCCACGGTGGTTCCAAAGATACCGGAGCCCCGCCTTCGATGCCGTCAGCACCGGCTCCGGCGCATCGGTCCGGGGCACCGGCGGGATGCGGATGAACAGGGCCAGGGTGAGAAACGCCGCGGCAAAGGTCCCCAGATCAAAGAGGATCACCGCCCCCAGACCGCCCCAGCCGTAGAAGGCTGTAGCCAGCACCGGGGAGAGCATGGTCACCAGGGAGTTGGAGAGGGAGCGCAGGCCCCCCACCCGCTGATACTGCTCCGCCGGGGCCAGCACGCTGACCGCCACCTCGCTGGCCGGCTGCTGGAGGGTATTCATAGCGCCGCTCAGTAGGTTCACCAGATAGATGTGCCACAGGGCCAGACGGCCGCTGTACAGCAGGAACAGTACTGCCACTGTGGTGACCGCGGCAAAGCTGTCGCACAGCAGCATGGTCCGCTTCTTGTCCCATCGGTCGCTGAGGGCCCCAGCAAAGAGGCTCAGCGCCACATAGGGCGCGTAGGAACAGATGGTGAGGAGGGCGGTCGTCAGGGCCGAGCCCTCCTGGGTATAGGACCAGACGATGAGGGCATACCCGGTCATGGCGCTGCCCAGGGAGGACAGGGACTGGGTGGCCCACAGTGCGTAAAATGCTCCCATGGAATGGGAGACACATTTCTTTTTCATGACTTTGCTCCTTCGTTTTTATCATCTTCAGCAAGAAAGGTGCAAAGTCGGCGGGACGAAATCAGATATTTCGTTTCCGCTCCGTGCAGTTTCGTCCCGGGACCTTGCACGGAGCTCTGTCAATACAGAATTTCATCGCGTGATCTCTTTCCTTCTCAATGAGTCACCGGCCCTCCATGGCCGCGGAAAGGAGGGCGATCAGTTCCTCCTTCCCGGTCCCCTTCTCCGCGGAAAACGGGACCAGCGCGTCCTCCGCCCGAAGGGCCAGGTTCTCCTGGATCCGGGAGAGGTTGGGCTCGATTTCCGATTTTTTCAGTTTATCCAGTTTGTTGGCCACCACTACCAGGGGGCAGCCTGTATCAAAGAACCAGCGGGCCATGGTGCCGTCGTCAGCGGTGGGCTTGTGGCGGGCGTCCACGATCATCACGCCGCAGGTGATGAGACCGGAGGCAAAATAGGCCTCCATCAGGGCGCCCCAGCGGTCCCGCTCGGCCTTGGAGACCTTGGCGTAGCCGTAGCCCGGCAGGTCCACCAAATATCCACAATCGTCAATATGAAAATAGTTGATCTGGGTGGTTTTTCCCGGGGAGGCACCCACCCGGGCCAGATTTTTTCGGCCCACCAGGCGGTTGATGACGGAGCTCTTCCCCACGTTGGACCGGCCGGAAAAGGCCAGCTGGGGCTTTCCGTCCCGGAGAAACGCCTCCGGGCGTACCGCCGAGAGGACAAACTCCACGCGGTCAAAATGAATGGGCATCGGGATTCCTCCTCTGCTCAAATACTCGAAAAGGGCGGACGGCTCACGCCGCCCGCCCAGGGATTCTATCAGCGTGTAACGGCAGGACGCCGCAGATCCACCGCCGGGTCCACAAAGGACACGTTGTACCCCTCCCGGCTGGCCGTCTCCGGATAGACCAGAGCCGCTGCCAGGACGGTGTCGATGGTCTCCGCCGGCACGAATTTCAGTCCTGCCCGGACGGTCTGGTCGATCTCCGACAGATCCTTCTCATTCTCCTTGGGGATGATGACGGTCTTGATGCCGCTGCGGTAGGCGGCCATGGTTTTCTCCTTCAGACCGCCGATGGGCAGCACCCGCCCCCGGATGGTGACCTCGCCGGTCATAGCCACATCCCCCTTCACCTTCCGGCCTGTAAGGGCGGAGAGCATGGCGGTGGTGATGGCAATGCCGGCGCTGGGGCCGTCCTTGGGCACCGCGCCCTCGGGGAAGTGGACATGGATGTCCTTGGTCTTATAGAAATCCGCCTCCAGACCCAGCTGTGCTGTGCGGCTGCGCAGGCAGCTGAGGGCCGCATGGGCGCTCTCCTTCATGACATCCCCCAGGTTGCCGGTGAGCTCCAGCTTGCCGGAGCCGTCCATGACATTGGCCTCCACCTCCAGCATTTCGCCGCCCACCTCGGTCCAGGCCAGGCCGTTCACCAGGCCCACCTCCTCTTTCCCGGTGAGGGACGTTCTGGTAAAGCGCACCGGGCCCAGCAGGTCGGCCAGGTTCTTCTCCGTCACACGGACCACCTTGCTGTCGCTCTCCACCATGTGCATCACGGCCTTCCGGCAGAGCTTGCCCAGCTGGCGCTCCAGCTGACGTACGCCGGACTCCCGGGTATACCCGTCAATGACGGCGCGCAGGGCGTTGTCCGTCACCTGGAGGCGGCGCTTCTCCAATCCGTGCTCCTTCATCTGCTTGGGCAGGAGGTAGCGCCGTGCGATCTGGAGCTTCTCCTCGTCGGTATAGGAGCTCAGCTCGATGACCTCCATCCGGTCCAGCAGAGGCCGGGGGATGGTGTCAGTGGTGTTGGCTGTGGTGATAAACAGGACCTTGCTGAGGTCCACCGGGATCTCCAGGAAGTGGTCCCGGAAGGCGTAGTTCTGCTCGCTGTCCAGCACCTCCAGCAGCGCCGAGGCGGGATCGCCCCGGTGGTCCATGCCCAGTTTGTCGATCTCATCCAGCACCAGCAGCGGGTTCATGGAGCCGCTGCGGCTGATGGCGTCGATGATACGGCCGGGCATGGCGCCTATGTAGGTCTTGCGGTGGCCCCGGATCTCCGCCTCGTCGTGGACGCCGCCCAAACTCAGGCGGCTGAGCTTCCGGTTGAGGGCCTTGGCCACGGAGATGGCGATGGAGGTTTTGCCCACGCCCGGCGGTCCCACCAGGCAGATGATCTGCCCCCTGGCATCCGGATTCATCTGCTTGACGGCAATGAATTCCAGGATCCGCTCCTTGACCTTGTCCAGCCCGTAGTGGTCCCGGTCCAGGATCTTCCGGGCCGCGGCCACATTGGCCCGCTCCTTGGTGGTCACGTTCCAGGGCATATCCAGGCACACGTCCAGGTAGTTGCGGATCACCGAGCCCTCGGCACTTCCGAAGGGCTGCTTGGCAAGGCGGTTGACCTCCTTGAGGAGCTTTTCCTCCACTTCTTCGTTGAGCTTGGCCGCTTTGATCCTATCCCGGTAGTCCTGGAGCTCGTTATCATCATCTTCCTCACCCAGCTCCCGGCGGATCACCTGCATCTGCTCCCGAAGAATGTGATCCTTCTGCACCTCTCCTACGTGCTGGCGGATCTTTCCTTCAATCTCCTGCTCAAAATTGATAATGTCAATTTCTCTGGTGAGCAGCTCATTCACCCGCTGCAGGCGCACCATAGGCCGTAGTTCTTCTAGGACCACCTGCTTATCCTGATGACGCAGCATTGCGTTCTGGGCAATAAAATCTGCCAGATAACCAGGATCCCGGCTGTCAGCAACCACCCCCAGCAGTTCTTCATTCATCCGGGGCGCCAGCTCATAATAGTCATGGACATTTACATAGGTCTGCCGCAGCAGGGCCTCCAGTTTTTCAGAGTTCGGATGGACCGTGGTCTCCGGGATCAGCTCCACATTCACTTGGAGATAGGGTTCCGTTTGCCACAGGCGCTTCATCTGGGCGCGGCTCTTACCTTCTACCAGGATGCGGATGGCGCTTTCCGAGATACGGAGTACCTGTCGAATGGCAGCTACCGTCCCCATGGTGTAAAGATCTTCCTCTTTGGGGAGATTGACCCCCACCTCTTTCTGCGCCACCAGAAAGAGATCCAGGTCGTTCTCCATGGCGCGCTCCAGCGCCCGGATGGAGATTTCCCGCTCCACATCTACTGTGGCAGTCATTTGGGGAAAAACCGTCATGCCCCGCAGTGCCAGGGCAGGAATATTCATGGTTGTCACATCTTGTTGTTGCATGGCTTATTTGGGTCTCCTTTCCGGCCCAGTATGAATTTTCCAAGCCGTATTGACCAAAAGGAGGTGCCTTTCCGACACCTCCTTTCTCGCATGTTATGAAGCGGAGGCGGGCGCGTCATCCTGCTGCCGGCCGCTGTCAGTTTGATATGTCAGCTTCGGCGGCTCCTCGCCGCGAACACAGGCCGCGGTGATGGTCACCCGCTCCACGTCGGGGCGGTCGGGGATGTCGTACATGATATCGGTCAGCAGGCCCTCCATCACCGCCCGCAGTCCGCGGGCACCGATATTACGCTCAATGGCCTTATCGGCCACCGCCTCCAGGGCCTCCGGCTGAAACACCAACTCCACATCGTCAAAGGAAAACAGCTTCTGGTACTGCTTCACCAGGGCATTCTTGGGCTCGGTCAGGATGCGCACCAGGTCCTCCCGTGTCAGGGAGTTCAGCGGCGCGATCACCGGCAGCCGCCCCACCAGCTCCGGGATGATCCCGAACTTCAGCAGGTCATGGGGCTGCACATCCTGCAGGATCTTCCCCACATCCCGGTCCTTCTTGCTCCGGATCTCGGAACCGAAGCCAATCCCCTTCTTATCCAGACGCCGCTCGATGATCTTGTCGATGCCGTCGAACGCGCCGCCGCAGATAAAGAGGATATCATGGGTGTCGATCTGGATGAACTCCTGGTGGGGATGCTTGCGTCCCCCCTGGGGCGGCACATTGGCCACCGTACCCTCCAAAATTTTCAGCAGCGCCTGCTGCACACCCTCGCCGGATACGTCGCGGGTGATGGAGGTATTCTCGCTCTTGCGGGCGATCTTGTCGATCTCATCCACATAGATGATGCCCCGCTCCGCCAGCTCCACATCGTAGTCTGCGGCCTGGAGCAGGCGCAGGAGGATATTCTCCACATCGTCGCCCACATAGCCGGCCTCGGTGAGGGTGGTGGCGTCGGCAATGGCAAAGGGCACATTGAGCACCCGGGCCAGGGTCTGGGCAAACAGGGTCTTGCCGCTGCCGGTGGGGCCGATCATCAGGATGTTGCTCTTCTGCAGCTCCACGTCGTCCCCGCCGCCCAGGTAGATACGCTTATAGTGGTTGTAGACATTCACTGCCAAAGCAACCTTAGCAGTCTCCTGCCCCACCACATACTGGTCCAGGTACTCCTTGATCTCCCGGGGGGTGGGCAGCTGCTCCGGCGCCTCGTGGCTCTCGGCGTTCTTCTGCTCCTCATCATCCAGGATGCTCATACACAGCCGGATGCAGGAGTCGCAGATGCGCACACCCGGTCCCTGGATCATCCGCTCCACCTGCTCCTCACTGCGGCCACAGAAGGAACAGCGCAGAGACTTTTTCTCGTCGCTCATGGAATATTACCTCGTATAGATAACCTTGTCAATGAGGCCGTACTCCCGGGCCTCCTCGGCGGACATGAAATTGTCCCGCTCACAGTCAGCGGTGATCTGCTCCACACTCTTGCCGGTGTTGGACGCCATGATCTCATTGATCTTCTTCTTGATGGTCTCCAGGCGCTTCAGGTGGATCGCCATGTCGGTGACCTGTCCCTGGGTGCCGGCGGAGGGCTGGTGGATCATAATCTCCGCATTGGGCAGGGCGATGCGCTTCCCCTTGGCGCCGCTGCTGAGGAGGAACGCCCCCATGCTGGCAGCCATGCCGATGCAGATAGTGGAAACATCGCACTTGATATACTGCATGGTGTCATAGATGGCCATGCCGGCAGTAACGGAGCCGCCGGGGCTGTTGATATACAGTTGGATCTCCTTGTCCGGGTCCTGGGACTCCAGATACAGGAGCTGGGCCACCACAAGGCTGGCGCTGGTGTCGTTGACCTCCTCGCCCAGGAAGATGATCCGGTCGTTGAGCAGGCGGGAGAAAATGTCATAGGACCGCTCACCCCGGCTGGTCTGCTCTACTACGTAGGGAACTAAACTCATGGAAACTACCTCCTAGATGCCTCCTGCGCACACACGCAGCAGCGGTTATCATACAAAGCCTATGATAACCAGATCAGGGAAACTTTAACGCTCCCCTGCCAAAAAAGCGCGGGAGGGGCCGGCCCCTCCCGGCAATGGGTTTTTCTCTTACTCCGCGGCGGGTGCCTCAGCGGGGGTCTCCTCCGCAGCCTCGGCCTCGGCGGCCTCGTCCTTCTCCTCCGCCTTCTTGGCGCTCTTCTTCTCCTCGGGCTTGGTGGCCTTGGCGCTGTCCACCACGATCTTCACCACCTTCTGGTTGGTGAGCTGGCCCCGGATGCTGTCGGCGGTGATGTACTTCTTCAGATCCTCGGCCTTCATGCCGTACTGCTCCGCCATCTTGTCATACTCTGCGTTGATCTCCTCCTCGGAGACCTCCACGTTCTCCGCCTTGGCAATGGCATCCATGGCGAGCCCCAGCTTCACCTGCCGCAGGGCGGGCTCCTGGGCCTGGCCCAGCAGATCCTCCTCGGTCATGTTGGTCAGCTTCAGGTACTGCTCATAGGGGATGCCCTGCTGCTGGATCTGCAGCTTCAGGTTCTCCACGAAGCGCTTGGCCTGCTCCTCCACCATGGCGTCGGGCACGTCGCAGGTGATGCCGTCGGCCACCTTGCCCATGAGGTCATCCTCAAAGGCCTGGTCGGCGGCCTGCTGCCGGTCGGCAGTCATCTTGGCCTTGATATCCTTCTTCAGGTCGGCCAGAGTGTCGAACTCACTGACATCCTTGGCAAACTCGTCATCGATAGCGGGAACTTCCTTGACCTTCACGGCGTTAACCTTCACATGGAACACCACGGCCTTTCCGGCCAGATCCTTGTGGTAGTCCTCGGGGAAGGTGATGTCGATGTCCTTCTCCTCCTCGGCCTTCATGCCGATGATCTGGTCCTCAAATCCGGGGACAAAGGAGCCGGAACCGATCTCCAGGTCGAAGCCCTCGCCCTTGCCGCCGTCAAAGGGCTTGCCGTTGTCAAAGCCCTCGTAGTCGATATTGGCCACGTCGCCCTTCTTCACCTTCCGGTCCACGCTGACCAGACGGCTGTTGCGCTCTGCCATATCTTTCAGGCGCTGGTTGACGTCGGCGGCAGGTACCTTCACCTCTGCCTTGGGGGCCTCCAGGCCCTTGTACTGGCCCAGGGTCACCTCGGGATACACGGGGACGGTAGCCTTGAAGGAGAAGCCGTCCTTGCCTACGTCCAGCAGCTCCACCTCGGGATAGCCCACAACCTCCAGCTTCTCGCTCTCCACAGCGGCAGCATAGGCCTCGGGCATCGCTATATTGATGGCCTCATCGTAAAACACTCCCACGCCATACAGGCTCTCGATCATCTTGCGGGGAGCTTTGCCCTTGCGGAAGCCAGGCACGTTCACCTGATTACGCACCTTGCGGTAGGCCTTTTCGATGGCAGCCTCAAAGGTCTCAGCGTCGACCTCCACGGTCAGCGCCACCCTGCTTTTTTCCAGTTTTTCACAATTCTTAACACTCATCTTTTCTATTTCCTCCGTTTACTTGCCTACCTACGTCAGGCAAATTTGTATTTTAGCATAGATATATGAAAAAATCTACTGTTTTTTCCGTTATTCACAGATTTTTTTCGGTTCAAATCGGAGATAGTCCGCGGACACCAGGCTGTAGTCCACCCCTCCGAAGCTCCCCTGGATGGCCCGGCGGTGGGTGACGCCGTGGAGATGGCCGTAAAAGCACCGCTCCACGCCGTACTCCTCCAGCTTTTTCAGGATTTCCGGGCAGCGGTACCCCTCGTACAGGGGCGGATAGTGGAGGAAGGCCAGGATGGGCCGACCCTCCGCCAGCTTCAGCGATGCCTCCAGCCGCCCCACCTCCCGGTTCAGCACCTTCTCGTTGTGGGGTTTCTGGTCCTCCTCAAAAAACCACCCCCGGGTGCCGCACAGGGCGTAGTCCCCATAGGTATGGCAGTTGTTGTGGAGGATATCAATGGTCGTCAGGCCGTTCTCCGCGAAAAACCGCTTCATCTTGGCAGCGGTGTTCCACCAGTAGTCGTGGTTCCCCTTGAGGATGAGCTTCCTCCCCGGCAGGGCATCAATGAATTGAAAGTCCGCCAGGCTCTCCTGGAAATCAATCCCCCAGGAGGTGTCCCCGCACAGGACGGTGACGTCGTCGTCGTGCAATTTGGAAAAGGCGTCCTGCAAGCGCTGGACATGGTTCTCCCAGCCGGGGCCGAACACGTCCATGGGCTTATCCACGCTGAGCCCCAGGTGCAGGTCGCCGATGGCGTACAGGGCCATAGGCTATGGTTCCTCTTTCGTTGTAGTTTCTGTCTCGTCGGGTGGGTCGTCGTCAAACAGGAAGGGCTTGCCGCAGCAGGAACAATAAAACCGCTGCCCGGGGTTCCACCAGCCGACGGCAATTGTCTTGCCGCAGGTGGTACAGCGGAGAAACCGCAGGGAAACCACAATCATGCCCGTCAGCAGCGCCGCGGTCAGCACCATCGCGGCGAGGAGTATCCACTCGGATGCCGCTAACATCCCGAGAACCCCGATAAGGATAGCTCCCCCAACCCCTCCGCAGGCGAGGAGGAGCCTGGCCCTGGCCCAGAACCGCTTCAGCCGTTTTTGTCCCACTGCGATTCCTCCCTCACTTTTTTCAGCGTTTCACCGCAGGAAGTTCAAGACCACGTCCTCCATTTTCTCCTTCTCGGTAACGCCGTCAAACCGGGCCTGCTTGCCCTTCAGCTCCGCCAGGCGCCGGGGGGCCTTCACGCCGGTCACCTGCTCCAGCTGGGCGATGCGCTCCACGCTGTCGCTGACAGGCGTCTCCCCGATGGCCTCCAGCACGCTGTCACAGAACTTATAGGGGGAGGCGGTGGAGGCAAACACAGCGATGCCCTCGTCCCCGGTCTCTGTGCGGTACTGCTGGAGGACATTGGCAGCCACGGCGGTGTGGGTGTCGATGAGGTAGTGGTCGGCGTAGAGGGCGGCAATGGTGTCGGTGGTACCCGTCTCGTCGCAGAAGCCGCCGTAGAACAGCTCCTGGAGCTTCGCCTTCATCCCGGCGTCGATCTCATAGCGGCCGGTTTTGGCCAGCTGCTCCATGTAGCCCCGGACCAGGGCGTCGTCCCCGCCGGAGAGATCAAAGAGCAGCCGCTCCAGGTTGGAGGAAATGAGGATGTCCATAGAGGGGGACATGGTGGTGTGGAAGGTGCGGTTGCGGTCATAGACGCCGGTGCGGATGAAGTCGGTGAGCACATCGTTGCGGTTGCTGGCGCAGATGAGCTTGCCCACAGGGGTGCCCATCTTTTTGGCATAGTAACAGGCCAGGATGTTGCCGAAGTTTCCGGTGGGGACGCAGTAGTTCACCTTGTCGCCATAGGCGATGGCACCGGCGTTCATCAGGTCGCAGTAGGCGGAGACGTAGTACACCACCTGGGGCAGGATCCGGCCCCAGTTGATGGAGTTGGCAGAGGAGAGGAAGTATCCCCGACCCGCCAGCTCCTCCCGGATAGCCGTGTCGGAGAAGATGCGCTTCACGCCGTTCTGCGCGTCGTCGAAGTTGCCCACCACGGCACAGACCCCCACGTTGTCGCCCCGCTGGGTCACCATCTGGAGCTTCTGGATCTCGCTGACCCCGTCTCTGGGGTAGAACACCATGATCTTGGTCTGAGGCACGTCTGCAAACCCCTCCATGGCGGCCTTGCCGGTATCGCCGGAGGTAGCCACCAGGATGCAGGCGGTCTTGTCCTCCCCGGTCTTTCGCAGGCTGGCGGAGAGCAGCTGGGGCAGCATCTGCAGCGCCATGTCCTTGAAGGCGCTGGTGGGCCCGTGCCACAGCTCCAGGCACCAGGTCTGCCCCCCTGCCTGCCGCAGGGGCGCCACGGCGGGGGTGTCAAACTTGTCGGCGCTGTAGGCGGCGCCGGCAAAGGCGGACAGCTCCTCGGCGGAGAAATCGTCCAGGAATTTCCCCATCACATAGGCCGCGCGCTCCTGATAGGTCTTTTGGCACAGCGCCCGGATCTCCTGCTCGGAGAGTGCGGGGAATTCCACCGGGGTAAAGAGGCCCCCGTCCCGGCTCAGCCCCATCTTGATGGCCTCCGCCGCGGTCAGGCGCAGGGATTTGTCGCGGGTACTCAGGTATTTCATTGGTATGTCCTCCCGTAGGGTGTGATAATGTTGTCCTCTATGATTCCAGCGCGGCCCAAGCCGCGGTTTTTACTCGTCGTTGTTCTCTTCCGGCCGCTCTTTCAGGCCGTCCCGGGTCAAAAGCAAGTTTCCGATTCCTATTATACCAAGGGCAGTCAAGAGCCGCCGGCGGGAGATCGCCTGAGCATAGGTTTCCTCTACCTCGCGGATATAGGCGTCGATCTCCTCCATCAGTGCCTCCGCCTGCGCCGGATCACCCGGGGGCAGCACACTGACATCCACGCCGCTGGGCGGCAGCGGCCACAACCACAGAACCACCAGCCCGAGAACCAGCAGTGCCGCCAGGAGCCCCAGGATCCGTCTCGCAATCTTTGGTTGCATGGGCAGTCCCTCCCCGCTCCGCCTGTCCCTTATCCAATGACCCGCGCCAGGTTGTTATAGAACACATCGTCCAGCAGATTCTCTCCATAGCCCCGCCGGGCCAGCAGGTCATACAGCTCGCCGATATCCTCCACACCACGGAGGCCGCTGCTCCGTCCGCTGGAGCCGTCGAAGTCGCAGCCCAGGCACAGCGTATTTTCTCCGCCCAGCGCCAGGAAATGCTCCAGGTGGCGGATCAGGTCCTCCGGCGTGGGGCAATCGGCCACAAAGGGGGAATAGGCATTGAGCCCCACCACGCCGCCCATGTCCCGGATGGTGCAGAACATGTCGTCCGTCAGATTCCGCCGGGCCGGATAGACGGCGCGGCTGTTGGAGTGGGTAGCCACCAGGGGTCTCTCCGCCATTCCCGCCAAGTCCCGGAAGGCCCGGTCGCTCAGGTGGGACACGTCCAGATAGATGCCAAGGCGCTCCGCCTCCCGGACAAACACCCGGCCCAGGTCGGTGAGGCCCTTGTCAGTGCCCACCGCGCCGGCCAAATCGTTGCTGTGGTTCCAGGTCAGATTGATGGACCGCACGCCCCAGCCGTGCACCTCCTCCAGACGGGCAGGGTCACAGCCGATCAGCTCCGCCCCCTCGATGGAGAGATGGCAGTGCTCCATCCACTCGCCGTAGCGGGCTCTGGCCTGAAAATAGAGGTCCAGCTGCGCTGACACGCACCGGGGCAGCTCCTCCGGCGCACAGCGGGCGGAATCCTGATAGATGGCGAACATCTGCCCCCAGGGGCGGTATCCGCTGAGGCGGCGCAGGTCGCACTGGCCGCTGTGGCTGTGGAGCGCCTCCCCGTGCTCCATGCAGTAGTGCAGGGCATCACAGTGGGCGTCAAAATAGGGTATGTACCGCAAGCAATCACCTTCAGAAAGCATTTTCCATATAGTCTATGCGGGCCTTCCGCCCGGCTTTCAAATAAACCTCCGCCACGTCAAACCGGGCCGGGCAGTCCAGTCCCCGCTCCGAGAGGTACGACAGCGCGGCAGCGCGGAGCTTCTCCCGCTTCTTCGCCGTGACATACTCCCTGGGAAGGCCTACAGCGCAGCTGGTGCGGGTCTTGACCTCCACAAAGCAGAGGGTCTCCCCGTCCCAGGCGACCAGGTCGATCTCCCCAAAGCGGCAGCGGTAGCGGCTCTCCACCAGACGCATCCCCCGCTGCTCCAGATAGGCCGCCGCCAGCTGCTCCCCCAGAAGGCCCGTGTCGCCGCTGCGGCTCATTTCCGCTTCGCCTCCCACTTTTTGAGAAAGCTCTTCCGGTGGACCGGGCTGGGCCCGTAGGTATCCAGCATCTGGTAGTGGAGCTTGGTGCCGTATCCCTTGTGCTGGGAAAATCCATATTGGGGATACTGCCGGTCCAGCGCCTCCATGTAGCGGTCCCGGCTGACCTTTGCCAAAATCGAGGCGGCGGCGATGCTGGCGCTGCGGCTGTCCCCCTTCACGATCAGGCGGTGGGGTGCCGTCATGGCGCAGCGGCTGCCGTGGTCCCGGTTGCCGTCCACCAGAGCAAAATCCGCCGGCGGCTCCAGCCCCTCAATGGCCAGCTCCATGGCCCGGATGCGGGCGTTGAGGATATCCAGCTCGTCGATCTCCTGCTCGGATACCGACGCCACAGACCAGGCGACTGCCTGCTCCCGGATGGCGTCAAACAGCGCGTCCCGGCGCCTGGGGGTCACCTGTTTGGAATCATTCAAGTAGGGCAGCTCCAGGTCCAGGGGCAAAATCACCGCCGCAGCATACACCGGCCCGGCCAGGGGGCCGGCCCCGGCCTCGTCCACGCCGCAGACGCGCCCATAGCCCGCCGAGAACGCCTCCCGCTCAAATGTATAGAAATCCATGGGCATACTCCCCTCTACCGTTTGTCTCGACCGCGAATCAACAGCACAGCACCCCAGACGCCGCCCAGAAGCAGCACCTCCAGGACGCCCAGCAGATGGATGCCGTGCTCCCAGGAGAAATCCTGCACCAGTGCCAACAGGTGGTTACACCCCAGGCAGAGGCACAGCACCGCGGACTGGAGGGTCATCAGCCGCAGCAGCCCTTCGCTCCGCTTCAGAAGCGCCGCAGCAATGGCCGCTATGAGCCCAACATTCCACAGGGCGATCTCCCGCTGCCAGCCGGGGGCTGTCCCCCAGCTGGTGAATGCACCGCCCATCCAGGGCAGGAACAGCTGCCAGACCAGGGCGCCGCCGCAGGCCAAAAGCATAAAGCACAAATAAATGGTATACTGTTTTCTGGTCGTTTTCCTCATACTCCGCTCAATAATCCAAGACGATCTTCCGGCAAGTCCGGCAGGAAAATGCCGGAAGCTGCGTATCGTTGAACCTGCTACAATAGGGGCCATCCAGGGCGATGCCGCCCTTTTTCTCCACACTCTTGGCCGTATTCAGCAGATTGCTCGGCCGCTTCCCAGCCGGAAGGTAAATGAGCCCGATCCCACCACTGGTATAGAGGTTTCCACGCTCCATTTCTTCTCCGCAGAATGGGCACTTCACAGCCGTTCCCCCCCTATTGTATCTGCTCCGTTTCCTATTCAGCCGGATCGTCCCGCCGGCCGGTGTCCTCCGGCAGCTCCAGCGTAAACCGGCCCAGCTTCCCGCCGCGAAACTCGTCCAGCAGGATCCGGGCCATACGCTCGGTATCCACCTCGCCGCCGGAGATCAGGAAGCCCCGCTTGCACCCCGCCGTCTCCAGCAGGCGATAGCCCCAGGCCACGTCGTTCTCCCCGTCCTCCCGCTCCGGGATGCCGGGAAGCTTGTAGCAGGCCGCCAGGGCCTCCGGGTAGTTCTCCCCCAGATAGGCCATCAGGTGGCTGGCCAGCTCCTCCAGGTCCATGATCTCGTCCTTTACCGCTCCGGTGTAGGCCAGATTCAGCCCCACGCTCTGGTCCTCGAACTTGGGCCAGAGGATACCGGGGGTATCCAGCAGCTCCAGGCTCTGGTCGATGGGCACCCACTGCTTGGAGCGGGTCACGCCGGGCCGGTCCTCCGCCTTGGCGGTCTTGCGCCCGGCCACCCGGTTGATGAAGGTGGACTTCCCCACATTGGGGATGCCCAGGATCATCACCCGCATCATCCGCCCAGTCTGCCCCTTCTCGGCGTAGGCGGCGATCTTGTCCGAGAGCAGCTCCCGGACGGCGGCGGCAAATTTTGCCGTGCCCTGTCCGGCCTTGGCGTTGCACTCCAGGACGGCATAGCCCTTTCCCTGGAAATGCTCCCGCCAGCGCGCCGTCCCCGCCGGGTCCGCCTGATCCGTCCGGTTGAGGACGACGAGACGGGGCTTCCCCGCCGTCAGCTCCTCCACGTCCGGGTTGCGGCTGGAGAGGGGGATGCGGGCATCCAAAATTTCACACACCGCGTCCATATGCTTCATCTGCTCGGCGATCATCCGCCGGGTCTTTGTCATATGTCCCGGGTACCACTGGATGTTCATGGGTGTCTCCTTTTCCGTCAGTCAATGGTGCCGATGCGGCTGAAATCCCGGGGGCCGCTGCCGGGCAGCTCCCCCAGGTACTGGGCGGTCTTGCCGGGGAACAGCAGGAAGATGGCCTTCCCCACCACATAGCGCTCGTCGATGACCCCCAGCATGGTGCTGCGGCTGTCGGTGCTGTGGTTGCGGTTGTCCCCCATAACAAAGATCTCGCCCTCCCCCAGCGTCACCGGAAATTCCAATCCCTCGGCGCTGTAGGTCCGCTCGGCGATGTAGTCCTCCTCCAGCGCCACGCCGTCCACATAGACGGTGCCGGTATCAAAATCGATATCCACGGTCTGGCCGCCGGTGGCGATGACCCGCTTGATGATGGTCTCGTTGAGCTGGGCGTTATACTGGTGGACCATCACCACGTCGCCGGCCTCAATGTCGCAGAGGGCGGACTTCAGCACCAGCACTTTGTCCCCGGCGTAAAGGGTGTTCTGCATGGATGGTCCCTGGACGGTGATGACCTGGGCCACGAACACGAAGAACAGCACGACCCCCAGCACCGCCCCCACCAGGGCGCGGGTCCACTCGAAAAGGGAGCTGGTCTCCTCCTGCTCCTCCGTTTGTTCAATCTCCTGCTCCATTTCCAAATTCTCGTTTTCTCTTGGCATTTCGCGGCTCCTTCCGGACTGAAATTCACTAAGTTTATAGTTTATCACAGTTGTTTCCCCTTTACAATACAAAAGGGAGGAGAAACCTGGCAGTTTCTCCTCCCTTCCCTCCTGTCCCTACTCAGCCGCGCTCCTCAATGAATACAATGCTCTCCGAGGGGACGTCGTAGACCGCCCGATAGGTGGTATTCCCCTCCCCGTCGGTAAACATGAGCTGTACCCGATCCGCAGAGATCCACTGTGCCGTATAGATCTGTGGGTTCTCTCCGGCCTGGGCCGGCAGGGTGCGCACCACGCCGTAGCTCTTGGTGCTGACGGAGAAGGAGTTGGCCTCCGCTGTCAGATCCACCCAGTAGGTGCCGTCCTCAGACCAATAGCGGGCCATGGCGCTGTTGGTCGCTATGCGCTGATCTGTAATCTCTGCCACTTTGTTCCCAAGGCTCGCCCCATCCGCAAAATTGTCCAAGCAGAGAATCACAGTGCTCCCGGCCTCCAGGCGTCTGGAATCCAGATACTGGTAATCCAGAGAGGCGTAGTCGCTGAGGTAGAGATACTCCCCATCGGTCACCAGGTAGCTGTAGCGCTGCTCATAGATCCCCTGGGCAGCCTCTCCGGACTCGGCGTACTGGTCCCGAGTCTGATCCATCCGGTAGAGGAAGTGGTTGTTCTCGTAGATCACATCGTAGATCACCGGATCCCCCTCCCGGGTAAGGCTTACCAGACGCATCATAGCTGAGACCCCCTGCCCCACCTTGTCCAAGAAAGTCGCCACACGCTCCTGGCTTCCTGCTATAATGGTTCCTACAGAATCGGTAGCCAAATCGCAGTCGAAGGTCTCCAGGTCGATCTCCTCCGGCAGCTCCTCCAGCGGCGTATAGCCATAGGGCGTATCACTGGAGATGCTGCTTTCACCGATGGAGAACTCCTGGCAGAGGAGCCGCGCCTCCCCATCCCCCAATGTCACAGTCTTAATGAGGCGGTAGGTGCCTTCTACCACAGAGAAGTCATAAGGCCAGAAGCTGAAGGAGTTGCTTACCGTCTCCCCCGGGGCAACCACGCTGGCATCCGATGGCCAGTCCACCCCCTCTTCCAGCTGTGGAAGGAGCTTCCATTCCCCGTCCGACAGCATCTCAATGCTGTACTCCCGTCCGAACGTAACAGTTTCATCGGTGTTATTCACCACAGAATAGGTGTAAGAGGTCACACTTCTGTCATATACTGGGTACTCAATGGTCAGCGCGACTTCCCCAGTGGTATCAAAATCTTCTTCGCTATAAGGGGACCGCTCTAGTTTTATCTCATTCTGGCAGGACACCATGCTCAACAGCAGGGCCGCCGCAAAAATCCAGAGGACAATCCGTTTCATGTGCATCACCTCGATTGGTTAGACGGGGAGCTCAGGGGAAAGGTTCCAATTTACCGGCGAAATTTTTGTCGCCAGCAGGGGCCATTCAACAAAATGGAGTAAAAAAAGGCACCGCATCCGAAGATACGGTGTCTTTTCCTCATGCTTAGAGCTTCTCGCGCACCTTGGCTGCCTTGCCCACGCGGTCGCGCAGGTAGTACAGCTTGGCCCGACGTACAAAGCCGTGACGGACAGTCTCGATCTTGTCAATGGAGGGAGAGTGGAAGGGGAATACCTTCTCCACGCCCACGCCGTAGGACAGGCGGCGGACAGTGAACGTCTCCTCGATGCCGCCGTGCTTCTTGGCGATGACAGTGCCCTCGAAGACCTGGATACGCTCACGGGAGCCTTCCTTGACCTTCACGTGGACGCGAACTACATCGCCCACATGCACATCCGGCATGTCTTTGATCTGGGACTTGGTCAATTCTTTGATGAGATCCATGGATATTTTCCTCCTAATATCAGGCGTTCATGGTCGCATCCACGCGTTTCCCTCTTCCTTTGGGGAAGCGCACGCCAGAGGACCGCCCTTTGTCGCCATGATAGGATATCACAGCGTGGGGCAAAATGCAAGTCTTTTTTTCAAAATTTCGGCAAAATCAGGCGGTTTTTTTGAGTTCCAACCCCCGCTCCCCCACCTGGACGCTGCCGTCCTTCAGGGAGATATAGGGGGAGAAGGACACCGTCTCCCCGCCATAGGACAGTTCCACCGTCAAATCGGAGAAAATGTCGCTGATGTTGCACTGCACCACAAAGGGGACGCTGTCCTCCGCCTCAAACAGGATCGTTGGCTCTGTACTGTTGATGTCGTTGCGGTAGAGTTTCACCGCCATGTCCGGGTACCGGGGGACAATGAGATAGAACTCCCCAGGGGAGATATAGTGGACCGGAACGCTCTCCCCCTTCAAATACGCTGTCTGGTAATCCGACAGGCCCTGCATCTCCTCCCAGCCCAGGTAGGCCGCGGCGTAGAGCTGCCCCTCCTGGAATGTGATGTTCTCATAGGGGAGGGCCGGCTCCTCTTCCGACGGCGCGGCCTGGGTGCAGGCGGTCAGGGCAAGGCACAAGACAGCCAGGACGGCAAATAGATACCTTTTCTGTTTCATTTACGCCCCTTCCTGCTTTCTCAGCGGAACTGCTGTCTGTTTCCGTCCAGCAGGGCCGTCCGCCGCACTCGGACAAAGTCAGGTTTCAGGTCCGGCAGGTGCCGCTCCACCGCCGCAGCCAGCAGCGCCGGGTTCACGCCGGGGTTCTGGCTTTGAACGGTGACGTGGAGCACCACCGTCCCCTCCCGCTTCTCTGCGGCAACGGACTCGATCATGGGGCGGATGTCTGTATCCACCATCTGCTTTTTCTTGTTGCGCTTGGCCACCACCACGGACTCTCCCAGGAGCAGGGCCGTGATCCGCTCCGCCGCCCCGCCGGGGACGCCGCCGTCGTACTCCAGGGTCACATCCGCCTGGAGGAATTTCATCTCCCGCACCGGCTCCACCGGCGCCCAGCAGTCCAGGATACGCACTCCCTCCGGCAGGAAGGGGTTCAGCCGCTCCGGGAAGGCGGCGGCATCCAAGTCCTCCACCGTCTCAAAGTCCAACAGTTCACAGCTGCTGCTCTGCCCCACCGAGAGGGGCAGTACAAAGGACATCACCGGGTGGGGGTGGAAGCCGCTGGAGTGGCGGATGACCAGCCCCGCCCGGATAAACACCCGCTGGAAGGTCCGCAGCAGGTCCAGGTGGGAGATATAGGCCGCCGTCCCCTCCTTGGAGAACAGCATCCGGTATTCAGACCTACCATCTGGTTGGCCCCGCAGCCGGAGCACTGGGTGCGGCAGTCCGGGGTGGTCACGGTGGCGTAGCACCGCTCCCGCTCCCGCCACAGGTAACCATCCCCCACGCCGCAGGAGATCATGGACCAGGGGAAGATCTCGTCTTTTGCCCGGGTACGGTTGGCGTAGAACGCCGGGTCGATGCCGCACGCGTCAAAAGCCTCCAGCCAGCGGTTCAGGTCGAAGTAGTCTGTCCAGGCGTCCAGATGGGCCCCCTTGCGGAAAGCCGTCTCCAGCACCCGGCCCAGCCGCCGGTCCCCCCGGGCCAGCACGGCCTCTAGAAAACTGGTATCCCCGTCGTGCCAGTTGTAGGTGACGGCCCGGGCGGTCATATGCTCCCGCAGGAGTTTCACCCGGCGCTCATACTCCGCCCGAGAGATCTGGGACTCCCACTGGAAAGCAGTAAAGGGCTTGGGCACAAACCAGGAGGTGGATACCGTGATGCGCACCCCCCGGGCCTTGTTGCTGGCGTGCTCCCGCCAGCAGTGGATGACGTGGTTGGCCATCTCGGCGATGCCGATGATGTCCTCGTCTGTCTCCGTGGGAAGGCCCAGCATGAAGTAGAGTTTCACGCTGTTCCACCCATTGGAGAAAGCCCGCCGGAGGCTCTCCATCAGGTCCTCCTCGGTGAGGTTCTTGTTGATGGCGTCCCGCAGGCGCTGGGTGCCCGCCTCCGGGGCAAAGGTGAGGCCGGCCTTGCGCCCCTTACTCAGCCGCTCGGTGAGGGCCATGGAGAAGTTGTCCGCCCGGAGGCTGGGGAGGCTCAGGTTTACATGGTGGGCCGCGCAGTACTCCTCCAGCCCGTCGCACAGGTCCACCAGGTCCGGGTAGTCGCTGGTGGAGAGGCTGGAGAGGGTCATCTCCTGGTAGCCCGAGTCCTCGCAGGCCCGGACCCCCTGGCCCACCAGCACGTCCTTGCTGCGGCAGCGGACCGGGCGGTAGACATACCCCGCCTGGCAGAATCGGCAGCCCCGGATGCAGCCCCGGAACAGTTCCAGGGTCACCCGGTCGTGGACGATCTCCGTGGAGGGGACAATGGACTTCTCCGGGAAGTAGGCGCCGTCCATATGTTGTATGATGCGCTTTTTCACCTTCTCCGGGGCGCCGTCCTTTGCGGTGATGGCGGCCACGGTGCCGTCGTCGCGGTAGGTCACGTCGTAGAGGGAGGGGACATAGATGCCCTCGATCTGACTGGCCGCCCGGAGGAAGCGGGGCTTGTCCCACCCCTCCGCCTTTGCCCTGCGGTAGAGAGCGATGAGTTCCGGCAGTTCCTCCTCCCCCTCGCCGATGCAGGCCAGGTCGATGAAGTCCGCCAGGGGCTCGGCGTTGTACATGGCGGTGCCCCCGGCAATCACCAGCGGCTTGAGGGCCGTCCCCCGGTCCTCAGCGCGCAGAGGGATGCCGGAGAGGTCCAGCATGTTGAGCAGGGCCGTGTAGGCCATCTCATACCCCACAGAGAAGGCCACGATATCAAACTCCCCCACACTGTCCCCACTCTCCAGGGCCCAGAGGGGGATGTGGTGCTCCCGCATCTCCTGCTCCATGTCCCCCCAAGGGGCGAACACCCGCTCGCACCAGACTCCGTCCAGGTTGTTCATCACACCGTAGAGGATCCGCATCCCCAGGTTGGACATGCCGATCTCATAGGTATCCGGGAAACAGAAGGCCACCCGGGTATCCACCTGGGCTTTGTCCTTCACCACCGCGTTGTATTCTCCCCCCACATACCGGGCAGGCTTCTGCACCCGGGGGAGGATGCGCTCCAATCTCTTATCCAAAAGGCTGTCTCCTTTGCCGTTTTTTCTTAAGTATTGTATCCGCTTTTCCCCGGTTTGGCAACCCTGAAATTCCGCCCCCGGCCCCGCCTGCGCTCTGCCAGAACCGGGCGCACCTGGGCCAGGGCCATCCCCAGCACCGCCAGGAGGAACAGCATCCCTCCGCCGGTCTCCCACACCAGCCCCGCCACCAGGGAGAGCAGCAGCGCCAAAGTGATGAGATTCACCAGATAACACACCCGCTGGGCGGTAAAGGGCTCTGTGGCCCAGGCCACCGCCAGATAGAGGGCCCGCCCTCCGTCCAGCCCCCGGATGGGCAGCAGGTTATAGACGCCCAGGATGAAGTTGGCCCCGGCGAAGAGGTACTCCCCCGTCACCCGGGCAAAGAGAAAGGCAAGTGCGAAATTCACCATGGCCCCCGCCAGTGTGGCCAGCAGGTCCCGGCCGTAGGAGAGGCGGTCCTGAAGGGGCGCCCGGATCACCGCTCCCATTGGGGTGATGGTCACCGCCTCCACCGGCACATGGTACAGCCACAGGATGAACAAGTGTCCTAACTCGTGACACAGCGCCGCCGCCAGCACCAGGGGCAGCACCTCCCCGGCCCCCGCCAGCACCGACAGGGCGATGGTCACCAGGAAGCCCGGGGAGAAATGGAGCTTAGTGGACTTCCACATAATAGATGGGGTTGAGGTAGGTCTCCCCGTCCATGAGCTCAAAATGGAGATGGGTGCCGGTGACATTGCCGGTACTGCCCATCTCCGCGATCTTCTGCCCCTTTTCCACGGCCTGGCCGGTGGTGACCAGCACCTTACTGCAGTGGCCGTAGAGGGTGGTAATGCCGTTGTCGTGGGTGACCATCAGGTAGTTGCCGAAGCTGCTGCTCTCTCCGGTGGCCTTCACGGTGCCGTCGGCAAAGGCGCAGATCTCCGTGCCCTCCACATTGGCGATATCCAGCCCGTAGTGGAACAGCTCCTCCCCCTGGATGGGGTGCTCCCGGTAGCCAAAGGTGGAGGTCAATGTCCCCTGGGCGGGGGTGGTGTAGTCAAAACCCAGCACCTGCTGGGAGAAGGTCACATTGGCCGGCGCGGCACTGTTGAACTGCACCAGGGACTGGGACGGCACCGTTTCCAGCTGTTCCACCGCCTCCGGCACCCCCTCCGGCCGTTTTTTCGCCGTGGTTCCCTGCTCCAGGCGCTGTGTCAGCTGATCCGCCGGCGCCGGGATATCCTCTGCCGCCGCCAGCACGGCGGCAGTCTGCTCCGCCGCATAGCGGGCCGGGGCAAAGACGGCGGTATAGGCCTCCTCCAGGGACTCTCCCACGCTCTTCTCCCCGGCGATGGCCTCCCCCACCGCGGAGAAGGCAGCCTTGAAGTCCGCGTCCTGGCCCAGTGCCTCCCGCACCGTGGCGGCCACGCCGGCCATACTCTCTGGAAACAACAGCTTCCACGCCACCAAGGCCACAAAGATCCCCCCCGCCACCACCAGCTGCAGCATCCTGCGCCGCTGGAGGGCGGTGACTGCCGCACTGCTGCCGCTGCGGCTGCTCCCCGCAGTCCGGACTGGACGGGCCGGACGGGGCTTCCGCCGGCCAGCGGCGCGTTTTCCCGCATAGGTTCGGGTGCCTGCCATAGGACCTCCTCCTTCCATACAGAAAAAGCCTATGCGCCGCGCCGGGAAAATATGAAGCAAACAGCCGCCGCAGCGCTATGCTGCGGCGGCTGGCCGTCCATTGTTCTATTGGGCCGACAGGGGGCGTGCGATGCGCAGGATGCTCATGGCCGGCACCTGCCGGGGCAGGCGCATCCGGAACACCATCTGGGGCGTTCTGGGCTCGGTGAGGGGGAGGCCGTCCTGGTCCTCCATCACCGGCACCTCCAGGGAAAAGGGCTTGGTGTCCGGCCCCACCACCTCCACCGTGTCACCAGCCGCAAACTTGTTGCGCAGGGACAGGGTGGCCAGGCCGTTTTCCTCGCAGTCCGTCACCAGGGCCACCACCTGCCACTCCCGGATGTAGCGGGAGTCCTCGTAATACTGGCCCGGCTGGCCGTAGTAAAACCCGGTGGCGTAGTGGCGGTGGCTCACATGGTCCACCGCCCGCCCGGCAGCCACGTCGTCGATGACATGGCGGTAGGCACCGGTGACGATAGCGGCATAGTAGGCGGACTTGGCCCGCCCCTCGATCTTCAGGCTGCTGAGCCCCACATCCATCAGATCATCCACATGGTCGATCATGCACATGTCCCGGGAGTTCATGATATAGGTGCCCTTCTCATCCTCGAACACCGGGAAATATTCCCCGGGCCGCTTCTCCTCCATGAGGTAGTACTGGTAGCGGCAGGGCTGGGCGCAGGCGCCCCGGTTGCTGTCCCGCCCGGTCATGTAGTTGGAGAGCAGACACCGCCCGGAGTAGCTGACACACATAGCCCCGTGGACGAAGGCCTCCAGCTCCAGCTCCTTCGGCGTCTTTTCCCGGATGGTGCGGATCTCCTCCAAGCTCAGCTCCCGGGCCAAAATCACCCGGCTGGCCCCCTGGTCGTACCAGGCGGAGGCGGTGACAAAGTTGGAGATGCTGGCCTGGGTGGAGATGTGGCGCTGGCAGCGGGGGGCGTACTTCCCCGCCAGGGTGAAGGCCCCCAGATCCGCTACGATCAGCGCGTCCACCCCGGCGTCCTGAAGGCGCTCCAGGTGGGCGGGCAGCTGCGTCACCTCGTCGTTGCGGGGCATGGTGTTCACCGTGCAGTGGACCCGGACGCCGTGGTCGTGGGCAAAGCGCACCGCCGCAGGCAGCTCCTCGTCGGTGAAGTTCCCGGCGAAGGAGCGCATCCCGAAAGCTGTCCCCGCCAGATAGACCGCATCGGCGCCGTAGAGCACCGCCATCTTCAGTTTTTCCATGTCCCCTGCCGGGGAGAGCAGTTCCGGTTTCTTCATCACTTATCCCAGGCTGTTGATGACCTGCTGGTGTTCAGCATAAGTCTCGCTGAAGATATGCAGGCCGTCATTGCCCAATACATAGTAGTAATAGCTGGTCTCCGCCGGCTGCAGCGCCGCCCGGATGGAGGCAAAGCCGGGGTTGGAGATGGGTGTGGGGGGCAGGCCCGCGTGGGTATACAGGTTATAGGGGCTGTCCACCGTCATATCCTCCTCTGTCAGCTCCGTGTGGCCGGTGGCATAGACCAGGGATGCATCAATCTGCAGCAGTCCGCCGGTCTCATAGGAGGGGTTGTTCAGCCGGTTGTAGATCACCGAGGCGATCTTCTCCCGGTCCGTGCCGTCAGTTTCCTCCTCAATCAGGGAGGCGATGGTGATGATCTCCTGGAGGCTCCGGCCGGACTCCTCCACCAGTGCCATGACATCATCGCTCATCTGGCGGTTGAATTCGTCCAGCAGGCGGCTCAAGGCATGGGCCGCATTTTCCCCTACATAGAAATCATAGGTATTGGGGAACAGATAGCCCTCCAGCCGGGTAACGCTCCCCTTCAGGCTGTCATCCAGGAATGCGTACTCAAAGTCGTAGTTTGCCGCGGCATCGGTGAACTCCTCCACCGTATTGACCCCATTCTCTGCCAGGAGATTGATGGTCTGCATCACGGTGTAGCCCTCCGGGATGGTGACCCGCACCGTCTCCGCCGAGAGATTCCCCCCGCTGCTGCCGGTCATCCCCACGATCAGGGCACGGTAGTCCATGTCGGTGTTGAGGGTATAGGTCCCCTCTCCAATCTTCTCATCGGCGTTGGAGATCCACGCAAAGAGATTGAAAAACCAGCGATATTCGATCAGGCCGGCATCCTTGAGTTTCTTGGACACGGAATGAACCGTATCCTCCTGCGTCACTTCCACAGTGACTTCCTTGTATTCCTTATTAAAGGCGCACAGATCGTTGGCCAACAGCCATCCGATGCCTGCCAGCAAAATGGACGCCACCACCACGCAGACAAGATACACCAGCGCACGGAATATCGGGTTACGGCGGCGCCTTTTTCGGGGATGCTGGCCTCCGGAACCAGATGATGCCTGTCGGCGCACCTGCTCCCGATCCCATCCGGTGGTTTGGTAACGGTCTTCATTGCTCATAGGGGGATCCCCTCCTCTGTTACAAAATCGAAAGCAAAAATTTTCTTGCGGTCAAGCTTCCCTCTCCCTCACAGGGACATAGAATATCACAGTGAATGACAAGTGAGGTGACAAACATGTGGAACAATAACAACTGCCTGTGGATCATTCTGATTATCCTGCTGATCAGCTGCTGCGGTAATGGCAACTGCGGTAATTCCTGCAGCTGCAGCAACAACAGCAACAGCTGCTCCTGCGGCAATTCCTGCGACTGCTGCTGCTGAGCACTACATAGGGTCTCTCGGGGGGCGCGGCAGCGTCCCCCGCCCTATTATTCCCGCTCCAGCAGCGGCGCCACCAGGGACCACACCTCCCGGTGGATCTCCTCCGGGGTGCGGATCGCGCCGTCCCGGCTGCAATCAATGCGGCGCCAGCCGTCAAAGGCCACCACCCGGAGGGCGTTCTCCCGACAACGGCGGAGATACGCCGCGTCCGCCTCGTGGATGTCGGCGTGCTGTCCGGTGCTCTCCTCTCTTTGACGGCGGAGGGCAGCGGAAAGTTCCGCCGGAAGATCCAGATAAATCACAAGGTCGGGCCTGGGAAGGCCCATCAGGTCATATTCAAAGTGAAACAGCCACTGAAGATAGTCCTGACACGCCCCGTCCGGCAGCTTTCCCGCCTGGTGGACGGCGTTGGAGGTAGTATAGCGGTCTGTGACCACCAGCCCTCCCGTCTCGTACCAGTTTCCCCAGTCCTGCTTGTAGGAGGCGTAGCGGTCCACGGCGTAAAACGTGGAGGCGGCATAGGGGTTTACGTCATTGGGGTCCGTGCCGAAGGCCCCGTTCAGGTACATCCGAACCAGCATGGAGGAGTCCTGATCGTACCGGGGAAAGGTCAGCTTCCGCACCGCCCGGCCCCGCTGCTCCAGGGCCTCCACCAGGAGCTTGGTCTGGGTGGCCTTGCCGGAGCCGTCAGTGCCCTCAAAAACAATGAGCTTTCCCTTCACTTCCGCTTCCCCCTCTCCCCTGTCACGTGGACCAGAAACAGAGGCAGCTTCATCATGCGGCCGATGCGGCTGGGCTCCTTGCAGAGCCGGTAAAACCACTCCAGCCCCAGCTTTTGAAACAGGACAGGCGCCCGCTTGACGTTGCCGGAAAAGATATCCAGGCAGCCCCCCAGCCCCACCAACAGACCTGCGCCGGTGGCGGCGCCGTTTTTGGCCATCCAGAACTCCTGCTTCGGCGCCCCCAGGCAGACAAAAACCACCTGGGCGCCGCTGGCGCGGATCTTCTCCACGATGGGGCCGTCCTCCTTGAAGTAGCCGTCGTTGGTGCCGACGATCCGAAGGCCCGGATACTGGCGCTGCAGGTTCTCCGCCGCCTGCTGGGCATAGCCGGGCTTGGCCCCCAGGAGAAACAGCGTCTCGCCCCCCTGGGCCATGCGCTCCATCAGCTTCTGGGCAAAGGCGATGCCTGTGACCCGGCCCCGGAGCGGCGTCCCCAGGATCTTCGCGCCATAGATGACGCCGATGCCGTCGGCCAGCACCAGATCGGCGCCGTTGACGGCTTCCATGACGGCAGGGTCCCGGCGGCAGGCCTCCACGATCTCCGGGTTGGGCGTCACCACGTAGTGGGAACCGCCCCCGTGGATCAGGCGGAGTCCCTCCTCCACAGCCTGGTCCGGCGTCAAATTGTCAAACCCCACACCCAGTATATCAATGCGCATGGCGGTCCTCCTTCTTCCTTGCTGCTTACCGATTTGGATAGTTTACCACAGGAAGGCGGGTTTGTCCACCCTTATGGCTCCCGGCGGGAGCGGAACTTGTCCCAGAGCTTCCAGTAGCTGTGCCGCATCTCCCGGGCCTTCGCCACACCCCGGCACAGGTCGCTCATCAGGCCGAAGATCTCATCCGTCCAGTCAAAGTGGCGGTCGGACAGGCCCCGTTTGTAGTTCTCCATGACCACGCCGTAGCGCTCCACCGCCCGGCGGACGCTCTCCTCCCAGGAGACATAGATCTCCGTCAAGGCGTGCTCGCCAGCTTCAGCCATCTGCTCCCGGCTCAGCCCCTCCAGCAGCCGGCAGAGGCTGCGGGCGTTCTCCTCGATCAAAAAACCGTTGCGCCCGTCGCTGATCCCCTCGGCGGCACAGGAGCCCGACACCAGTGCGCTGGCGGTGCCGCAGGCCGCGGCCTCCCGCACCACGATGCCGTTGGTGTCGTATGTACTGGGAAAGAGGAACAAATCTGCCAGGGAGAAATACCGGCGCAGGGCCTCCCGGTCCCGGATGGCCCCGGTAAAGACACACTGCTGTGCAATGCCCAGCTCCTGCGCCTCGCGCTCTATCTCCTCCCGTTCGGTGCCGTCACCCACAAAAAGCATGCGGAAGTCAGCGCCGGCCCTTCTGCGCATGGCCAGCGCCTCCAGAACGATGCGGATGCCCTTGTACCACATCATGCGCCCCACGAACAGGTAAACCGGCAGCCCCACCGGGATCGCCAGTTCCCCGCGCAAGGTCTCCACCTGCTTTGCTTCGGCAGGCCCCCTGGGGAAGTCCACGCCGTTTTCCATCACCACGTACTCCCCCTGATAGCCCAGGCCGCGCAGGTTCTCCCCAGCGCCCCGGCTCACCACCCACACCTCATCTGAGGCGGCGATGTTGTCCACCAGGGCCCTGGCCGCGGCGGCCTGGATCAGCTTCCCGTCAAAGGCATGGGCAATTTCAATATCAAATTTGGTGTGATAGGTAAATACCAGCGGCACATCCAGCTTCTCCCGCAGCGTACGGGCCATCATGTTGGAGATGACGGGGCAGTGGGAGTGGAGCAGGTCGGGCCGGAACTCCCCAATCGCCGTCAACGTCTTTGCACTGAAGGGGTACCCCGCCCGGTAACCTACCAGCTTCGTCGTATCCACGCTCCGGTAGCGGAGCACAGGGAAGTCGTAGCGGTCCTCCGCATCGGGGTAGTAAGGGGTTGCAACCATCGACTTCCCCAAGTCCCGCTGGATGATGGTGGCGTAATTCACCACCGTGTTGGCCACGCCGTCGATCAGCGGCGGAAAGGAGTCGTTGAGCAGGCAGACATGCAGGTCACCGGCCATGGGATGTCCTCCTTTTATCGTATGAATGGAATGACAGAGTCATTTTTATTATATCACAATAGCTTACCCATTTTTGTTAAGTTTCTGTTTCAAAAAGGCAAATTTTGTCTCGCTGCACACCACTGCCAGGAAGATCAGCAGGAAACCGGCCATCAGCTTCAGCGTCACCGGATCCCCATAGAACACCACGGAGCACAGCACCCCGAACACCGACTCCAGGGACAAAATCACCGCGCCCGAGGAGGGATCGGAGTAGACCAGTCCCACGTTCTGGAACAGCAGCGCCACTGTAGTGGCCATGATCCCCAGATAGGCCATGGGCAGCAGCACCTCCGCGCTGGAGAGGGCTGTGGCCGGGAAGTCCTCGGTCAGAAGCCCGCCGATCCAGGCAAAGAGGGCGGCAAAGGCGAACTGGAACACCGTCAGCAGGGAGATATCCCGTTCCGGGGATACCTTGGCCGTGACGACGATATGCAGGGCATAGAACACCGCGCACAGCAGTGTGAGCAGATCTCCAATGTTGATGCTCAGGTCCCCGTTGAGGGACACCAGCCCCACGCCGGCAACGCACAGCACCGCCGCCAGAATATTATATTTGTCCGGCCGGACCCTGGAGAAAGCCCAGTGGAAAAAAGGCACCAGCACGCAGTACACCGCCGTGAGAAAGGCGTTCTTGGAGGAGGTGGTGCGCTCCAGCCCATAGGTCTGGATGGCATAGGCCAGGTACAGGCACAGCCCCATGAGCCCCCCTCTCCAGAGGTAGTCCGGCTTCATAAAGGGGCGCCATTTTTTCCAGCACACCAGCCCCAGCAGCACCGCCCCGGTAGTGAAGCGGATCGCCAGCAGGTACTGCACGGGCATGCTGTCCAGGGTGTCCTTCATAATAAAGAAGGAGCTGCCCCAGATAAAGGCGGCGGCAAAGAGCATGGGCTTGGCCAGTTTTTTCATCACTTTTCCAGACATGGGAACACCTCGGAATTGCAAAAAATGTCATCTAATGATAAGATACCTTTGCAAGTTTATCAGAGAGGCGGGAAATCGACAAGACGCAATCCGGATTTTTCGATAAGGAGCTGTTATGCTGATTTTCGATTTAGATGGAACTTTGATCGACTCCCCAGCCACGCCTGCGGCCCGGCCGGGGGCCCTATTTTACTCGATTTGCCGGAAGTGAATCCCGGCAAATCCAAGGGTTTCGCGCCGCGAAACCCTTGGTCCCGCCACTGGGCGGGTGTGTCTCTGAAATGCTTTCTTCTGAGGTGTGCTTATGCTGATTTTTGATTTGGATGGAACTCTCATCGACTCCAATGGCGTGTGGGTGGAGGTGGACAAGACTTTCCTGGAGCGCCGGGGCGCCCCCTATACCAGGGAATACTACGAGGGCGTGGCCCACACCATCCTCTCCAACTGCGCCATTTTCACCAAGGAATATCTCCACCTGGAGGAATCCTGCGAGGAGATCATCGCCGAGTGGATGGAGCTAGCCGCTGACAAGTACGGCACCCAGGTCCCCCTGAAGCCCCATGTGAAGGAGTACCTGGACAAGTGCCGGGACGCCGGGCACCGCATGGCGGTGTTCACTGCCTGCGTGCCGGAGCACTGCCGCGCCGCCATGGCCCGCCACGGCCTGGAGCCCTATTTCGAGCGGGTCATCTATGCCCAGGAGCTGGGCGTGGACAAAAAGAGCCCCGTCATCTTCCGAAAGGTGGCGGAGAGCCTGGGCGTCCGCCCCCGGGAGTGCGTGCTGTTCGACGACTCCCTCTCCGCCTGCAAGGCCGCCAAGGCCGCCGGCATGACGGTGGTGGGCGTCCATGACGGATGGTTCAGCGACACCTCCGTGGATATGCGGGAGGTGTGCGACCAGTACATCCGGGACTTTGGGGAGCTGCTGTAGGCTCTGATTTTTCCCGATGTCAGCTCTGGTTGCCCCCCTGCAAGCCGGAGTTGGTAGACCGCTTTCCCCCCATTTGCTACACTGGGGCCATCTGAGACAAGGAGGCAATGCCCTATGACCTTTGGAGAAAAGCTCCAGGCCCTGCGGAAATCCCGGGGCTGGAGCCAGGAACAGCTGGCCGAGCGCATCGCCGTCTCCCGGCAGGCGGTGAGCAAATGGGAGAGCAGTGCGGCAATCCCGGACACGGAGAATGTGGTGGAGCTCAGCAAGCTCTTCGGCGTGTCCACAGACTATCTGCTCCACGACGACTACACCGGCGACGCTGATATCCCGGCGGTGAAACATCGGGAGGAGGAGCTGAAAAAGAAGCGCAACCGGGAGATGGCCATGATGGTCCTGATCGGCGGCGAGGCCCTGGGGTTCTTCTGGCAGCTCATGGGCGCCCTGGTGTACAACAGCCATCTCATCCCCCTGCTGGGCATGACCGTCCACATCATCACAATCATCGGCTTTGAAGCCGGGTTCCGGGGGCAGATGCGCTATTCTGGTCAGGCGCAGCCGGATCCCGAGGCCCTGGACTGCCGCCGGGTGTTCTACCGGGTCAGCGTTTGGCTGGTGAGCCTCTTCCCCATCACCTTTCTGACCCGGATCTTCTGGCTCTTATATCCCAGACCATACAGCAACGCCTTGTCCTACCTCCTTCCCCTGGTGCTGTACGGGATCGTCTGCGCCCTCGTCACCTGGAAGCTGCGGAAAAAGCCATCGCAGCATGCGGAGTAAAAAAACAGCCTGTCAGCAGCTGCTGACAGGCTGTTTTGCTTTACAGAACAACTCTTAACGCCGCAGGTCCTCCAGTACCCTGGCGAGGGGTACACCGGCCCGCCGGGCCGCTGCGGCCAGGTCCTCATACTCCCACTTGGACTTGGTGACGCCATATCCCGTTCCGGTCTTGCTCCGGATGGGGCCGTAGGCAGTCTCCACCGTCTCCGACGCCACCCGCATGGCGTACCGCTCGCAGTCCGTCCGCCGCACGCCGAAGGTAGTGGTGTGGCGCAGGATCTCCGCCGCCAGCCGGTCGGCGTCCGACGGCCTGCACAGGACCGTCAGCAGGATGGCGGGACGGTTCTTCTTGGTCTGCACCGGGGTATAGAACACGTCCAGAGCCCCCGCCTCCAACAGCCGCTCCATGGCGAACCCCAGGGCCTCGCCAGTCATATCGTCGATGTTGGCCTTCAGTTCGCAGACCTGATCGTTAGGCCCCTCCGCCGCGCCGGTCTCGCACAGGAAGGCCCGGACACAGTTGGCCCGTCCGAAGTCCTTGCTGCCCATGCCGTACCCCGTGGCGCGGATGGTGCAGGGGGGCATGGGTCCAAAGGAGGCGGCAAAGGAGCGCAGCAGCGCCGCCCCCGTGGGGGTGCACAGCTCCCCGGGCACCTGGCTCATGTAGGCGGGGATCCCCTCCAGCAAGGACGCCGTAGCCGGGGTGGGTACCGGCAGGATGCCGTGGGCGGTGCGGACATTGCCGCTGCCCAGGTTCACCGGGGAGGCCGACACCTGCTCCGCCCCCAGCAGCTCCATGGCGTAGCACACGCCGGTGATATCCGCCACCGCGTCCAGGGCTCCCACCTCGTGGAAGTGGACCTCCCCCACCTCCACACCGTGAGCCTTGGACTCCGCCTGGGCCAGCAGGCGGTAGACCTCCTTCGCCTTCTCCCGCACGCACTCCGGCAGGTCAAAGCCGTCGATCATGGCGGTGATCTCCGCCAAAGAGGCGTGGTGGTGGCCCATTGGGCCGTGGTCGTGGTGGTGTTCAGACTCCCCGTGATCGTGGTGATGCCCATGGGGATCGTCGTGGTGCTCCCCGTGGTCGTGGTGGTCATGGCTGTGCTCCTCCTGCCCTGCCGCCACCACCTTGGCATGGGTGCCGGCAATGCCGCAGGAGGACGCCGCCTCAAAGGTCACAGAGATCTCCGGATGGAGGCGGTTCATGGCCTCCGTGAACGCCGCCTTGTCCGGCAGCAGCTCATAGAGGGCCCCCAGGAGCATATCTCCCGCAGCCCCCATATTGCACTCCAGGTACAGCGTCCTCACGCCTCCACCCCCTTCATCTGGTTGATCCGGTTGGCCAGGAAGCCGGCCCCGAACCCGTTGTCGATGTTCACCACGCTGACGCCGCTGGCGCAGCCGTTGAGCATGGACAGCAGGGCGCTGAGGCCGCCGAAGTTGGCGCCGTAGCCCACGCTGGTGGGCACGGCGATCACCGGGCAGTCCACCAGTCCCCCCACCACGCTGGCGAGAGCTCCCTCCATGCCGGCCACGGCGATGACCACCCGGGCCCGGGCCAGGGTGTCCACATTGGACAGCAGGCGGTGGAGCCCCGCCACGCCCACGTCGTAAAGCCGGGTCACCCGGCTGCCCAGGGCCTCGGCGGTCTGGGCGGCCTCCTCGCACACCGGGATGTCGCTGGTGCCGCCGGAGGCCACCACCACGCTGCCCGCCAGGGGGATCTCCCTGGGGCAGGCCACCGCCAGGCGGGGCACCGGGTCGTAGCGCATGGGGAACCGCCCCTCCAGCGCCGCAGCCTTTTTCTCGTCCATGCGGGTAATGAGAATGTTGCAGGCCCCCTTGGCCGCCAGGGCCTCCACAATGCCGCCGATTTGCTCCGCCGTCTTGCCTTGACCGAAGAGGACCTCCCCGGCCCCCTGGCGGATGGATCGGTGGTGGTCCACCCGGGCATAGCCCAGGTTTTCAAATGGTTCCGTGCGCAGATGGGCCATGGCCTCCTCTACCGGGAGGCTCCCCTCCTGTACCTGGCGGAGCAAGTGCTCCAGTTCTCTCTCTTCCATGTCTTGTCACCTCAGCTCTCCCGGGTCACCCGGGGCGTCTCGTCCAGCCGCAGGGCCGGGAAATCCCCGCCCAAGCGGTCTATGATCTCGTTCCAATGGGTCCTCGCCAGAGGCTGCTGTACCTCCGTCACCTGGAGCAGGCCGCCGTCCTTCAGACGCAGGCGGAAGTCCGTGAAGCCCATGTCCATGAGGGCCGCCTCCCCCCGCTCCACCCGTCGGAGATCCTCCGCCCGGATGGGCTCCCCGGCGGGGATCCGGGTGGCGAGACAGGCGTAGGAGGGTTTGTCCCACACGAAAAGGCCCGCCGCCTTTGCGCTTCTCCGCACCTGGGCCTTGGTGACGCCGCACAGGCGCAGGGGCGAGAGCACCTGGAGCTCCTGGAGGGCCCGCATGCCGGGGCGGTCCGTGGCGTCGTCGGAGGCGTTGGTGCCGTCCAGCAGAACGTGGTAGCCGTCCTCCGCCGCAGCCCGGGCCAGGGCGGTAAACAGCCGCTTCTTGCAGTGGTAGCAGCGGTCGGACGGGTTGGCTGTCACCTCCGGCGCGGATAAAATATCCAGCTCCAGCACCCGCAGCTCCGCCCCCACCTGCCGGGCGGTCTGCTCTGCGTCCTCCAGCTCGAAGCCGGGCTGGAAGGCCGTGTTCACAAAGTAGGCCGTGCACCGCCGGGCATAGCGCACTGCCTGGTGGAGCAGCCACGCGGAATCCACCCCGCCGGAGAAGGCCACCGCCGCTTCCGGATGCTGTTGAAAAAATTCTTGCAAGGTCATGGGTTCATCTCCCGGAACATTTCATACTACAACAGCATTACCATACAGGAAAGGGGGCCATTTGTCAAGGAAATGAGTCCGGCATTAGCATGAATGTCTGCCCCATGGTTATTGCATGTTTCAGTTTCCAAATTTCTATGATCACTTTTTTGATACCTCACCTAATACCATAAATAGGTGCCCTCGAGCACATGCGTACACAAGTTTAAGGTCCATGCTACAGGGTTGTTAGAAATATCTCTGTCCTCTTTCCCGAGGAAGCCATTCCGCTTTCCCAATAGAACGGGACCGCCAGCGTACCGGCGGTCCCGTGTCTTTTCATCCAAGGATTTTCATTTGTAGTAAAATTGTTGTAACTGTAGTAAACCTGATTTCTCA
>CAJFQQ010000014.1 GCA_904419145.1 uncultured Oscillospiraceae bacterium
ACTGCTGGACACCCCGGGCCACGTGGACTTCTCCGCGGAAATGGAGCGGACGCTCCAGGTGCTGGACTACGCCATCCTGGTCATCAGCGGCACCGACGGCGTTCAGGGCCACACCCGGACCCTGTGGCGGCTGCTGCAAAAGCGTGGGATCCCCACGTTCCTGTTTATCAACAAGATGGATCTGGCCGGAGCGGACCGTGAGGCGGTGCTCCGGCAGCTCCAGACCACCCTGGACGCCGGGTGTCTGGACTTTGGCGGCGGACTGGACCCCCTTCAGGAGGACCTTGCTTCTCTGGACGAGGGGCTGATGGAGCGCTACCTCTCCGGAGGGACGGTGACAGCGGCAGACGCCGCCCAGCTGATTGCCCGGCGGCAGGTGTTCCCCTGCTACTTCGGCTCGGCGTTGAAGCTGGAGGGGGTGGACGCGCTCCTGGAGGGACTGGCGCAGTATGCCCTGACACCATCCTATCCGGCGGACTTTGCCGCCCGGGTGTTCAAGATCGCCCGGGATGGCAGTGAGCGGCTGACCTATCTGAAGGTCACCGGCGGCAGTCTCAAGGTTCGGACTCTGCTCTCCGGCGGCGAAGGGGAGGCGGGCTGGCAGGAGAAGGTTAACCAGATCCGCGTTTACTCCGGAGAGAAGTACCAGACCATTGAGGAGGCGGAGGCGGGCACCGTCTGCGCCGTCACGGGCCTGACCCACACCCGGCCCGGCGACGCCCTGGGGGCGGAGCAGCCGGGGGAGGAGCCGGTATTGGAGCCGGTGCTCACTTACCGGGTGGAGCTGCCCGAGGCCTGCGACGCCCACACCATGCTGAAAAACCTCCGCCAGCTGGAGGAGGAGGACCCCCAGCTGCGGGTGGTCTGGAACGAGGCCCACGGGGAGATCCAGGTACAGCTCATGGGGGAGGTACAGCTGGAGGTGCTCCACCGCCTGATCGCTGAGCGGTTCGGCCTGGAGGTGTCCTTTGGCACCGGTAGCATCGTCTACCGGGAGACCATCGCCGCCCCGGTGCTGGGGGTGGGGCACTTTGAGCCCCTGCGCCACTATGCGGAGGTGCACCTGCTCGTGGAGCCCGGGGAGCGGGGCAGCGGCCTGCGCTTTGCATCCCTCTGCGGGGCGGATGACCTGGACCTCAACTGGCAGCGGCTGATCCTCACCCATCTGATGGAGAAGCGCCATGTGGGGGTGCTCACCGGTTCGGCCATCACGGATATGAAGATTAGCCTCCTGGCGGGCCGGGCCCACGTGAAGCACACCGAGGGCGGCGACTTCCGGCAGGCCACCTACCGGGCGGTGCGCCAGGGCCTCATGGGGGCGGAGAGCGTGCTGCTGGAGCCCTGGTACAGCTTTCGCTTGGAGGTGCCCCAGGAGAACCTGGGCCGGGCCATGAGCGATGTGCAGACCATGGGTGGGGAATTTGAGAGCCCGGAGCTGCTGGAGGACATGGCCGTCCTCACCGGCGTGGCACCGGTCAGCGAGATGGGCGGCTACTGGACGCAGGTGGCCGCCTACAGCAAGGGCCACGGCCACCTGTTCTGCACCGTGGAGGGCTACCGCCCCTGCCACAACGCGGCGGAGGTGATCGCCGCCATCGGATACGATGCGGAGCGGGACACAGAGAACCCCGCAGATTCCGTTTTCTGCTCCCACGGGGCCGGGACGGTGGTGAAATGGAGTGAAGTACCCGCCCACGCCCATGCGACGCCACGCCTGAAGCTGGAACGCCCGGCGGCGGAGGGGGAGGAGACGGCACCTTCCTACACCGGCCGGGGCATCGCCGGGGACAAGGAGCTGGAGGCCATCTTCGTCCGCACCTATGGCCCCATCCGGAACCGGGGCATGGACGCCCTGGGACAGAGCCGGAACCGCCGGCTCTTCCCGGTGGACGGACAGACCCATCTCACCTATGTCCAGAAGGACGACTGCCTGGTGGTGGACGGGTACAACATCATCTTCGCCTGGGACGAGCTGAAAAAGCTGGCCCAGACCAGTCTGGACGACGCCCGGCAGGCCCTGATCCACCTGCTGAGCAACTATCGGGGCATCAAGGGCTGCAAGCTCATTTTGGTGTTCGACGCCTACCGGGTGAAGGGTGGCACGGGAAAGAGCGAGCGGGTCAACGGCATCGACGTGGTGTTCACCAAGGAGGGGGAGACGGCGGACTCCTATATCGAAAAGCTCTCCTATGATCTGGGCCGCAAGCACCGGATGAAGGTAGCCACCTCGGACAACCTGGAGCGGGTGCTGGTGCTGGGCCATGGGGCCCAGCGGCTCTCGGCCGTGGAACTGAAGTGGGAGGTGGAGCAGGTCCATCTCCAGATCCAGGAATTTCTCAAACAGCAAAACCAGTAGTATCATCCCGGCAGGCAGTCCTGCCGGGATGATGTCCAAAATAGACAAAATTAGTTGACAATTTTTCGGCTTCTTTTTATAATTGTGCCAAGGATCTGGCGGAAAGGAGAACGGATTATGGAGCGGAACGATTTGTCTACAGGGTTACGGCGTCTGGCTATCGGAACAACCCTTGCATCAGCGATGACCTTCGTAACGAGTTTGTTCCAGAATTTGTCAGAAAGCCTTTCCGGGTCTGCGGGAATTTTGGTGAACCTTCTGGTGCTGCCGGCAGGGATTGCGTCCCTTGTGGCATCCATCATCTATCTGATGGGCCTTGCGCTGTTGTACCAGGAGCACCGCAGCTATTTGCATTCGTTTGTCTGTACCTTGGCAGGCGGCATCCTGGTGGCTTTGGGTGCTGTACCGTTCCTGGGTACTGCGCTGGTACTGGCAGGCGTGGTGCTGGAGGTGCTTGGAAACTTTTTGCTGATCCGTGCTACCAATGCGGTCATTGCACGGGCGGCACGTGGGTTGCGTCTGGCGCCCTTGGGCTGGGCGGTTTGGTGGCTGGGGCTGTCCGGCATTTTGCTCTCATCCTCCGCAGTGCTGCTGGCACTCTTTCCCATCAGCGTTGGAGGATTGATGGCATCCCTGGCCTTTCTGGTTCTATCCACAGTACTCTCACTGGCGACTCTGGTGTGCCGGATCGTCTACTTTTGGCGGGCCTACCAGGTATCCTTCGATCTTCTGCATGCAGAGGGCGGCGGTGTGTTGCCGCCGGGACAGGCAGGGGCCTGATCAAATTGCCGGAGAGGAGGGATACAAAAAGTGGACAGTGATACCAGCCGGGGACTCCGGTACTATTGCCAGGGCTCCATTATTGCCGGGGCTACCCTGATTGCCATGGTGGTTCCGATTCTTCTGCTGTTGCGGATAGGCCAGGAGATGGAGCACAGCCACCGGGTCATTACGCCGATTGTACCTCTGTTGCTCCTACTAGGTTTGGCTCTGCTGATGCTGGCCGGGGGTATCCTATCCCTGGTGGGAGCAATTACGCTGCGCGGCAGCCATCCGGACTACGGGAAGGCATTGATTACAACAGCGGCGGCGTACTTATGTAATTTGTGGGGGATATTCCTTCCAGGATGGCTGGGAAGAGTTGGGGAGACAGGGGCTCTTGTGGCCTCCCTGTTCACTGGATATTTCATGGTCCGTGCTACCGCGTCTCTGCTGACGGCACAGCGGGACACCATGGACCTTCCCGCCGACGCTGTAGACTTTTTCAACCGCTTGATCCGTCGGGGATGGCTGAGTTGGAAGATCTATCTGGTAGTGGGGGTGGCGCAGAGTGTTAATACGCTGATGCCGGTCAGGGGTAGCTTGCTGATGATTGGATTCCTGGTGATCCTTCTGGTGCTGGAGTTGGTGGCTTGGGGAATGAATCTCTCCTTTTTTATGCGTGCCAGCCGCCTGCTGTGAGCGAGGTCGTCAGGTGCCGCATTGGATAACAGAACGTGAAGGAAAGAGGAAGCAAGCCGATGAAGCGGAGCAGATTGTCTAGAGGGCTGCAGCTGCAGTACTGGGGAATTATCATCGGCGTCTTGGTGACTGTCCCAATGACTATGGTCATTGCAGCGGCATGGCGAGCGGACCGCGAGGCATCCCAGGTCATGGTGCAGATCTTGGTGCTTCTTCCCCTGGTGCTCCAGAGGATCCTTCCTCTGGTGGGACTGATTTTGCTGTGGCCGATCCACCGAAACTATCGACTGGCGCTGCTGCTCACCGTTTTGGGATGGGTGCTCGAGCGCCTGGAGGGGGGGCAGAGGTTTTGGGTCAGCGCTGTGCTCAGCGTGGCGGTGATAGCGCTGTGGACGCTGCGGGATGGGTTGTTTTTCCAAGCCACCAATGCATTCCTCCGCCAAGCGGAGGTAAAAGGGGCGGCAGTCCTGGGCCGATGGGCGTTTCTTACAGCTGTCATCCAAAGGGGCTGGTCTGCCGTTGTGACCCTGCTTCCGCCGATCCGCTGGATGGAGTCTGCGGACGGGATCGGTGGGGCCACCCCGGCGATTTTGTCGGTGGGAACCATTTCCGGTGTCCTCAATCTGATCTATCTGGTGTGGGCCAGCCGTGCCCTGCGGCAAGTCAAAGCTGGCGAAACAGACAAGGGAGGTAGATTACTATGAAGCGAAGCAGGTTGTCCAGAGGGCTACAGGTGCTGTATCTGGATGTGATCGTGGGACTGATCCTGGCGGCGGTGCTTGCACCGATAAGCGGGGTGATCGTGGCGGTCACACGGACCGAGGCGACAGGAGCACTGCTGGACATTACGGGGCTGATCTCGGATATTGTGAGCATCGCATTCATCTGTGCCGGGCTGATCCTGCTGTGGCAGGTGCACCGGGGATACCGGTATGCCCTAGTGGCGAAACTTTTGGAGTATGTGCTGGGGTTTGCGACGGAGCTCCCCCAGCTGTCCGGGATCTCTACAGCACTCAGCTTGGCAGCGGTCATACCCGGCTTTTTCTACATCTGGCTGTTTATCCGCACTACTAATGGATTTTTGCGGCTGAAAGGGGAAGATACACTGATCGGGCGTGGGAAAACTGTCTTGATCCTGTGGCTGGGCAGTGCGGCGCTGTCGGCGGTGGTACTGTTGCTGCTGGACCCGGACAACATGGAATCTGTTCTAACGGCAGCCGGCCCTACGCTGCTCGCTGCGGTTGTCGGTTCTGTGTCAGGCATTATGTTGCTGATCTATACGATCCAGGCCAGCAGCGCACTGAAAGACTGGTCGCTGGAGATGGAGACCTTGCCCCCGGAGACACCATCCCAGGAGAGCGCATAAAAAAGCCAGGCCCGGCAGAAAGTTACTCTGCCGGGCTTGTTCAGACTGTATGGATTTATTTCCCGAAACTCTCGATGATCTCCACGATCTCCGCGCCGATGCGCTTCTGCGCCTCCTTGGTGGCCGCACCGATGTGGGGGGTGCAGGAGACATTGGGGTGGCTGTAGAGGGCCTTGTTCTTGGGGGGCTCCTCCGAATAGACGTCCAGGCCGGCGGCCCGGATCTTGCCGCTCTCTAGACCGGCCAGCAGGGCGTCCTCGTCCACATTGTCCCCCCGGCTGGTGTTGATAAATACCACGCCGTCCTTCATCTTGGCGATGGTCTCAGCGCAGATCAGCTTCTCACCGTTGAGAGAGGGGGTATGAAGGGAAATGACGTCGGCTGTTGCCAGCAGATCATCCAGCTCCACATAGCGGATGCCCAGCTTCTCCTCGATGCCGGGGACGTGGTAGATATCCTCGGCGATGACCTCCATGCCGATGCCCTTGGCCATGAGGCCCAAAGCCTGGCCGATACGGCCAAAGCCGATGATGCCCAGGGTCTTGCCACCCAGCTCCATGCCCTTGCCGTAGGCCTTTTTCTCCCACTTGTCCTCCCGCATGGTATGGCCGGCGATGGAGATGTACCGGGCACAGGAGAACATGTGCCCCATTGCCAATTCTGCTACAGAGCGGGAGGAGGCTTTAGGCGTATTTTTGACAGCGATGCCATGTTTCTCGGCATATTCCACATCAATATTGTCTACGCCCACGCCGCCGCGGATAATGAGCTTCAATTTCCCGCCCTTGGCCGCGTCGATATGCTGGGCGCGAACCTTGGTGGCGCTGCGGACCACCACCGCGTCGTAGTCCCGCAGTGCCTCACCCAGCTCCTCCGGGGGAAAGAATTGCTCTACGATCTCATGGCCCTTGGCTTTCAGCTGGGCCAGTGCGCTGGCGTCCATCCCGTCTGTCACTAAAATACGCATGGGATTATTCTCCTTCTAAAAATATAGTCTGTTTGCCGCCCGCCGTGGACGGCATGCTTGAGGGACGGAGCCCTTTCTGCATTCACTTCCTTATGTGACCGGCTCATCTGTCAGGGAGCGCATATAGGCGTCCATGGCGTCTGCCACCAGCTTGGAGTGGGCTACCGCCTCCACCACGGTACGGGAACCGTTGACTACGTCGCCGGAGGCGAAGATGCCCGGGCGGGTGGTGTGGCCGCTGTCGTCGGCGGAGATCAGGCCCCGGTCGTTGGTTGCGATCCCGCTAGTGGTACTGACAATGCGGTTGCGGGGCCCCTGGCTGATGGAAATAATGACGCTGTCAGCGGGGTAGAGCTGCTCGGAGCCCTCCACCAGATGTCGCTCGCCGCTCTCGTCGGTCACCACATCCGCGAAGATTACTCCCTCATCCACGATCTCCACCGGGGCCTTGCTGTAGATAAATTCCACGCCTTCCAGCACCGCATACTGGAATTCGTGCCGGGAGGCGGCCACTCCGTCGTCCCGGGAGAAGCACTGGAGGTGGCGCACTCCCTTGCGCAGGGCGGTGCGGGCCACATCCATGGCCGCGTTGCCGGCGCCGATGACGATGACATTCTCGCCCAAGCGGTAGCTGTCGGGGTTGTTGAGGTAATTGATGCCGAAGTGGACATTGCCCAGGGTCTCCCCCTTGATGTGGAGGGTCTTGGGCTGCCACACGCCGGTGCCGATGAAGATGGATTGGTAGCCGTCCCGGAAGAGGTCGTCAATGGTGATGGCCGTGCCGATGGTGGTGTTGGGACGGAACTTGATGCCGTTCAGAATCAGGTGCCGGTACTCGAACTCATCCAGAACGCTTTTGGGCAGGCGGAACTCCGGGATGCCATACCGCAGCACGCCGCCGATCTTGTCCTTGCCCTCGAAAATGGTCACCTGATAGCCCCGGCTGGCCAGGATCACCGCGATGGTGAGCCCCGCTGGACCGGCGCCGATAATGGCGACGCGCATCCCGTTGGAGGGCACCTTTTCCGGGATGGTTCTGCTGGAGTAGGTGCTGGAGATGTACTGCTCAATGGTGGAAAAGTGGACCGGGGCGCCCTTCTTGCCCAGAATACAGTGCCCCTCGCACTGGTTTTCGTGGTTGCACACCAGACTGCACACGGTGGTCAGCGGGTTGTTGGCATAGAGGATCCGGCCCGCCTCATCCAGCTGGCCGTGCAGCAGCAGCTGGATCACCTGGGGGATGGGGGTATGGATGGGGCAGCCCTTTTGACATTGGGAATTTTTACAGTTGAGACACCGCCTCGCCTCATCCAAAACATGTTGCGCCATAGAGATCCTCCCTTTCTGTGCCTGATGTGTTCAGCGTATCAGATAGAAGCATGATACCACAAAAACCCCACAGGCACAAGGGAATTCCCGGCGGCGGAAAACGGTCAGCCGTTTTCCGCCTCAAACTGCTTCAGACAGGCTACCAGCGCCTCCACGCCCTCCTTGGGCATGGCGTTGTAGATGCTGGCCCGCAGGCCGCCCACGCTCTTGTGGCCCTTCAGGTTCTCAAAACCGGCGGCTTTGGTATAGGCCACCACCTTGGCGTCCAGCTCCGCGTCGCCGGTGACAAAGGGCACGTTCATCAGAGAGCGGAATTCCTTCTCCACCGCGCCCTTGAACAGCTTGGAGCTGTCCAGGAAGTCATAGAGGATCTTGGCCTTCTCCACGTTGCGCCGGTGCATCTCCTCCAGCCCGCCGATGCCCTTGAGGTATTGGAACACCTTGCCGCAGCAGTAGATGGCCCAGCAGTTGGGGGTGTTGTACATGGAGCCGTTGTCCGCGTGGGTCTTGTAGCTCATGTAGATGGGCACGCGGGGATCCAGATCCTCCCGGATCAAGTCCTCCCGGATAATGGCAATGACCATACCCGCCGGACCTACATTTTTCTGCACGCCGGCGTAAATCATGCCGTAGTCCGTGACATTGCAGGGCTGGGAGAGGAACATGCTGCTCTGGTCGCTGACGAGGATATGCCCTTTGGTGTTGGGGAGGGTCTGCCAGGTGGTGCCGTGAATGGTCTCGTTTTCGCAGATGTAGAAGTAGTCCGTGTTTTCCGGAATGTCCAGATCGCTGCAGTCGGGGATATACGTGTAATTTTTATCCTTACTGCTGGCCACCACGTGGATATCGCCGTACTTTTTCGCCTCGGCGATGGCCTTTTTGCTCCATGCGCCGGTCTCCGCATAACAGGCCACGCCGTTTTTCAGCAGGTTCATGGGGATCATGGCAAACTGCAGGGTGGCGCCGCCCTGAATAAAGAGAACCTTATAATTGTCAGGAATCCCCATCAGATCCCGCAGATCCTGCTCGGCCTCATCCGCGATCTGCTGGAACACCTTGGATCGGTGGCTCATCTCCATGACGCACATGCCGGACCCCTTGTAGTTCATCATCTCGTCCCGGATTTCCTCCAGAACGCTCTCAGGCATGGTTGCCGGGCCCGCGGAAAAGTTATAAATGCGATCGTATTTCATGGGTCATCCTCCTTATAGAGATTGGGTAGAAGTCGAGCTAGAGATATTTTCCTATTCACAGTATAGCATAATTCCACAAATAATCAACAGGCGGAAAACAAAGCTTTAGTGCATCTTAAAAAAATTGAGAATTGAAATCGAGTATAAAAATTCTGTAGGATTTGCATTTTTCAGAAAGATACTGTATACTGGGCAACAGAACAGAGAAAGGAAAGAGGATATGAGAGCAGACGGCAAACGGACAAAGGGGCTCAGCGCCATTGAGCGGGCGACCCCCTATATCATGTCAAAGCGTGTCGATGCGCAGAACTATGTCACGGAATACGTGGACGAGGAGATCATCAAGGATTATATCCGCGCGGTGCGCCGGGAGAAGGGGATTCGCGTTACCCGTATGGCTGTGGTGATTGCGGCCTACTATCTGGCGGCGCTGCAGCACCCCTATATCAACCGCTTTGTGATGAACGGGCATGTCTATGACCGCAATCACTTCTGCGTCAGCTTTGTGATGTTGAAAAGCGATGCCAATGGGCGGGGCACTCAGACCACAGTCAAAGTTTATTTCAAGCCTGAGGATAATATTTTTACCATCAATCAGAAGATCAACGAGATGATTGAGGAGAACAGCAGGCCGGCCACCAAGAACAACACGGATAAATTTGCTGCTTTCATGTTCTCCGTGCCTTTCCTGCCCAACCTTGTGGTGGGATTTGCAAAGCTCTTGGACAAATTCGGGCTGCTGCCCCGTTTCATTATCGACCTGAGCCCATTCCATACCAGCATGTTCATCACCAACCTGGCCTCCATCAACACCACCCATATTTACCACCACGTCTATGAGTTCGGAACCACCAGCGTGTTCCTCAGTGTGGGCAAGTCCATCCCCAACTACTTCACCGGACACCTGGACAAAAAGGTGATGCCCATCAGCGTGGTGATGGACGAGCGGATCTGTACCGGCCACGACTACGCGCTGTTTAACAAGACCATGCAGCGCTATCTCCGCAACCCACAGAGCATGGAGCGCCAGGAGACAGTGGTGGCCGCGGCGGAATGATGCGCACCCATGAGGGCGCGAACGGCATACCATAAAAAGAGGCAGACTGTCAAAAACTTTCCCAGAAGGAAGGCCTCGCAGAGTTCCTGCGGCCGCAGGCCGCAGGAAGCCAATGGACATCCGTCATTTCCGGCGGCGTGTACGTCGGAAATGACACTTCTCGCGCAGGATGGGCCGACTTTTCCAAAAGGAATCGAGGGCCATCCTGCGTGCATCTTTTTCAAAAAAGTGGCAGAGGCCACTTTTTTGACGCGCTAAGGCGCCCCGGGCACTGCCCGGGGCGCCTTGCTGTATTTCTATGCACTCATTCCTCATACAGCCGCTGTGCGGTCTCCAGATTGATGCGCTCCATCTCCAGCAGATGCTGGACCTGTCCGGCGTCCCGCTCCCGGGCCGCCGCCTGATCGATGAGGGCGCAGAGGGCGTCGCCCTCCAGCTCCGCCAGATCCAGGGACAGATCCTGACCGATGTACTTGAGGAAGGCGCTGACCTTGGGATCGTAGACGATGCCGACCAGCGGGACGCCCTGTCCAGCGGCGAAGATCAGTGCGTGGAGGCGCATGGATACCACCAGGCGCATCCGGGAGAGCACTCCGATGATGGCGGCGGGCTCCTCCGGCTTGGTAATGAGGTAGTGGGGCACGCTCAGCCCCTCCGCAGCCCGCTGGATGACGGCGGGGTCCTGGAATTTTTCCACCGCCAGGAATACCGGCATCAGCCCCAGCTTCTCATAGGCGTGGACTGCGGCGGCGCGGATGGCGGGCAGCTTCTCGTCAAATCCGTGCCAGTTGCGCAGGGCAAAACAGATATAGTCCCCCTGGGGCGGTACGCCGTGGGAGAGAAGGGTGCTGTCCACCAGCACGTCGTCAGCTGGCGGCAGGGTCAGGGCCGGATCAGCGGAGAGCCGGGTGTCCGGATTTTCCACCCCCATGGAACGCAGCTCCGTCAGGGAGTCCGGCTCCCGGAGGGTGATGGCATCCACATAGCGATTGAGTGTCTGGGCTGCCAGCTTCCGGTGCCGCTCCCGGATCACCGGGCCGATGCCGCAGCCGTACATCAGGACCTTGTTGTGGTGCCGCTTAGCCTGGCGGATATTATAAAGGTAGTACCAGAGGCTTCTTCGGCTGGTCACATCCTGGATCAGACTGCCGCCGCCGCTGATATAGAGCTTGGTATGGCACATGCGGCGGTTCCAGCGGAGAATGGAGAAGGTGTGGATGGCGTCCACCCGGTAGGTGAGCTTGGTGCGCATGGGCCGCCGGGAGAGAACGGTGATGGGCATATAGGGGTCGATCTCCCGCATCTCCCGGATGATGGCGTGGAGAATGGCGTCGTCTCCGGCGTTCTCCCGGCCATAGGAGCCGCAGATGAGGACGCCGTCCCGCTTTCCGTGGGTGCGGCTGTGGCGGCGGAGAATATCCTGGTAAATGGCGAGCTGGGTCTCAATGGTCTTTTCCAGGGAGTACTTTTCCGAGGCCTTCTCCAGAAGCTTCTGCCCGATCCTCCGGCGCAGCTCCGGGTCCTCCGCCAGAACACCCAGCCATTTGCCTAATGCCTCCCAGTCTCCGGCGGGGAAGAGGTAACCGTTCACCGCATGGTCGATCAGGTAGGGGACGCCTCCTACCCGGCTGCTCACCGTAGGGAGGGCGTACCGGGCACCCTCGGTGAGGGCGTAGGGGAAGGTTTCGCTGAGGGAGGTCAGTGTATTGATGTCCAGCGCTTGGTAGAAGTCGTCCATCTGCTCGATCCACCCGGCAAAGCACACCTTGTCGGTCACCCCCAGTTCCTTTGCCAGCGCTTCCAGCGCCTGACGCTCCTGTCCGTCGCCGGCGATGACAAGACGCAGTTGGGGGTGGTCCTTCTCCGCGGCAGCAAAGCCGCGGATGAGGGTGGCGATATCCTTTACCGGATTGAGCCGGGCGGCGATGCCCACCACTACGCTGTCCTGATCCACTTTGGCGCCAAGCCCGCGAAGATAGGCGACGCGGTCCGTGAGAGTAGGTTTTGCGTCAAATACGAGCCCATTATAAATGGTGTAAAGGTTTTGTGGATTAAAGCCGCGGGAGATGAGCAGATCTACCATGGCATCGCTGACACCAATACGATAGTCGAAGAGACGTAGGGCGATGGTATTTACCGTGCCGTAGGTCAGCCGCCCCAGTGGGCGGCCGAGATAATCCAGACGATAGTCGCTGTGGACAGTCGTCACCACAGGGAGCCCGGTGCTGCGCAGAAGGGAGCCCATCAGATTGGCCCGTGCACCATGGCAGTGGATCACGTCATAGCCGCCATTACGGATGAAGGAGCGCAGTGCGCGGTAGGTGCGAATCAGATTATTTCCGCCGAAGATTTCGGTTGGGATGCCCAGCTCCCGGGCCTCCTGGGCAAATTCGCCATCCCGAAAGCAGACAAGCTGGGCGGCGATTTGTTCGTTGAGCTTCTGCAGCAGGGAGAGGACGTGGGTCTTGGCCCCGCCAGTATCACCGCCGGAGATTAAATGGATAACCTTCATGGGAATGCCTCATTTCTAAATAGCTTATGGGAACAGCCGCATGGCTTGGCCCGGCTGTGGGGCGCGGCAGGCATCCACTGCGGGCCATCAGGCCAAAAGCAAAGGAAAAACCTGCGCTGGATTCCTGTTTGTACCTTGCAATCAGATGAAAAGTCGTGTATAATGACAAAAGTCTGTGAAAATACGCAGAAGTACGATTATTATAGTCCCCAAGCGGTGGGCTGGTCAAGCGGAGGTTTCAAAATGTCCCAGAAAAAATGGAAATTCAATGTGATTGATGTGATCGTTCTAGTGCTGATTGTGGCGGTAGCGGTGCTTCTGATAATGAAATTTACAGGTAGCGAGACATATGAAGCACAATACGGCACCATTCGCTATACAGTGATTGTGGAGGATCAGCCCATTGAGGTATATGAGGGTGTCCAGCAGTATGTACCCGGTGCCCTGATGGCCTCCGGCGCCCGGTATGACGACCAGCAGATTGTTGCGGTGTCGGCAGAGCCTGTAATGGTATGCAGCAACGGGGAGTGGGTAGAGGATCCGTCCCATGTGAATTTGATTTTTACGGTGGAGGGTACAGTGGAGATTACCCCGGTTATGACTACTACGGTAGCCACCCAGGAAATCCGAGTGGGACGCGAGATGATTCTGAAGACAGAATATCTGGAATTTGACCCGGCGGTAGTTACATCGGTAGAGATTACCAAGTTGGATGAAGCGTAAAGGATAGGCATTGTATTGTAATGAAAGGGTGGCCCGGCTTATAAAGCCTGGGCTACCCTTTTTGGCGGATGGCCACCTCATCTGTTATTCTGCTTGAAGGTGAGATAACCCTCCAGGATCAACGCCGCCGCCACAGCATCCGCCCCATCCAGACTTAGCCGGATGGGGACCCGATTGAATCATGTGCGGGACGAATGAATCGCCCCGCGCCAAGGTTTCTGTATGGGCAGAAACGCTTGTACGGCGCAAAGCGCCGGTACCCGCACAGCGGGCGACCGTGGACGCCCGGCGCAGTCAGCCTCTGCTGCGCTTGAAGGTGAGATAGCCTTCCAGGATCAGCGCCGCCGCCACGGCGTCCACGGTCTGCTTGCGCTTTTTTGCATTTTTCCCGGCGCTGGACAGGATATTGTGGGCGTCAATGGTGGTGCGCCGCTCGTCCCACAGGGTCACTGGAAGGTGAAAGGCCGCCTCCAGCACCTGGGCGAAGGCCGCCGCCTTTTCTGCCCGGGGGCCCAGCGTGCCGTCCATATTCTTCGGATAGCCCAGCACCAGTTCCGTGACGCCGTACGCTTCCACCAGCTTTCCGATCTCCTCCGTCACCGCCTCCTGCTTCCGGCTGTGGATGGTGGTGGTATAGCCGGCCAGGAGTCCGGTTTGATCCGAGATGGCGATGCCGGTGTGGGCGTCGCCGTAGTCGATCGCCATGATACGCATGGGAATACCTCCTTTTGTCCGCGGTGGCTCCATTATACGATAGAACGGCGGAAAAAGACAGATGTTTTTTCATTTTTTCGTTGACATCCCGGGGGAAGGGTGGTACACTAGAACTTACCTGTGGAAATGGGCTTTCTTTTTGTGCGCCTTTTTCGCTTTTCGCCGCAAAACGGGCCGTTCCATCCAGGGAGGCAATCGGTACGGGGCACAGATCCCGTATACAACGTAAAGGAGGTGCCGTTAGATGCGCGTAAAAATCACTCTGAGATGCAACGAGTGCAAGCAGAGAAACTACAACACGGTCAAGAACAAGAAGAATGATCCCGACCGCTTGGAGATGAACAAGTACTGCCCCTTCTGCAGAAAGCACACACTCCACAGCGAGACGAAGTAAGGAGAGGGAATCATGGCTGAAGAAAAGAAAGTCAAGAAGGACCGGGGCCGCTGGTTCCGGGAGATGAAAAGCGAACTGAAGAAGGTCGTGTGGCCCTCCGGCAGCAAGGTGGCAAAGAACACCGCCACGGTGATTCTGTGCAGCCTGGCCATTGGCGCCTGCATCTGGATCTTTGACGGCGTGGCTGGCCTCGCCATCCGGACCCTGCTGGGCTTGTTCAGCTAAGGGGTAGGAGAAGATGGCTGAAAGTGCAAAGTGGTATGTAGCCCATACCTACTCCGGCTATGAAAATGCCGTCAAAACCACCATTGAAAAATTCGTGGCCCACCGCAATCTCCAGGATGTGATCCTGGATATCCAGATCCCCATGGAAAAGGTCACTGAGGTCTCCGACACCGGCGCGGTGAAGGAGGTCGAGCGGAAGATCTTCCCCGGCTATGTGCTCATCAAGATGGTGATGAACGACGAAACTTGGCACGTGGTGCGCAATGTCCGCGGCGTCACCGGATTCGTCGGCAGCGCCAACAAGCCCATCCCCCTCACCGAGGAGGAGGTCCTCTCTCTGGGCATGGAAAAGCGGGAGATCGTGGTGAAATACAACGTGGGCGACCATGTCCGCATTACAGATGGCTCCATGGAGTCCTTCACCGGCGTGGTGGAGGAGATCGACCCGGAGAAGAACCGCGTCACCGTGGTTGTGACCATGTTCGGCCGGGAGCTGCCGGTGGAGCTGGAGCTGGACCAGGTAGAGGTTCTGGAAAATTAAGCAAGCATCGCCGCAGTGCGGCATCGTGGGAGGGATGCTCCCCCGTGAACGTCCCGTCACCACCACATTTTATCAAGGAGGTGCCTGAATATGGCACAGAAAGTCGTAGGATACGTGAAGCTGCAGATTCCTGCAGGCAAAGCAACCCCCGCGCCCCCCGTTGGCCCGGCTCTGGGTCAGCACGGCGTGAATATCGCCGCTTTTACCAAGGAGTTCAACGAGCGCACCAAGAATGACATGGGCATGATCATCCCCGTGGTCATCACGGTGTACGCCGACCGCTCCTTCACCTTCATCACCAAGACCCCGCCGGCTGCCGTCCTCATCAAGAAGGCATGCAACATCGAGTCCGGCTCCGGTGTGCCCAACAAGACCAAGGTCGCCACCATCAGCAAGGCCGACGTGCAGAAGATCGCTGAGACCAAGATGCCCGATCTGAACGCCGCCAGCCTGGAGGCTGCCATGAGCATGATCGCCGGCACCGCCCGCAGCATGGGCGTTGTCGTGGGCGAATAAGGAGGGCTTGAGAGATGTTTAGAGGTAAGAAGTATAAGGAGAGCGCCAAGCAGATCGACCGCAGCGTCCAGTACGACAGCGCGGAGGCCATGGCGCTGATTTGCAAGACCGCCACCGCGAAGTTTGATGAGACCGTGGAGCTCCACGTGAAGCTGGGTGTTGACTCCCGTCACGCCGACCAGCAGGTCCGCGGCGCCATCGTTCTGCCCCACGGCACCGGCAAGAGCGTCCGGGTCCTGGTGTTCGCCAAGGGCGACAAGGCTGAGGCCGCCAAGGAAGCTGGCGCCGACTATGTGGGCGAGATGGACATGGTGGAGAAGATCCAGAAGGAGAACTGGCTGGACTTCGACGTGGTGATCGCCAGCCCCGATATGATGGGCGTTGTGGGCCGCCTGGGTAAGATCCTGGGCCCCAAGGGTCTGATGCCCTCCCCCAAAGCCGGCACTGTCACCCCTGACGTGGCAAAGGCCGTCCAGGAGTCCAAGGCCGGTAAGATCGAGTACCGGCTGGATAAGACCAACATCATCCACTGCCCCATCGGCAAGGTGTCCTTTGGCGCTGAGAAGCTCAACGACAACTTCAACGCTCTGATGGGCGCGATCATGAAGGCCAAGCCCGCCGCGGCCAAGGGCCAGTATGTCAAGAGCTGCGTGGCTGCTTCCACCATGGGCCCCGGCGTGAAAGTTTCCACTGCGAAGCTGGCCTAAATACTGTTCGGGAAGGGGGATTTTCCCCTCCCCGCCCCCCTCATCAGCCGCGTTTTGGCGTACCGCTTCGGAAGGATGGGCCGATTTGCTGTTCTGAAGTAGCGCGAAAGCAAACGGGCTGCTGGAGTGCTGGTAGCTCTGGTTATTGGGGCATGTTTCGAAGAAAAGAGCACTCTGGAGAAATTGGGGAAAAATCTGTATTGAAGGGTTGACAAATTGCCGATCCTTGAATATAATACTTGTTGCGTTCCAAAGACAGCAGGTGGTGAGAGCCATAAGTCCTGCCGAGGATTGCCGATCATTTGATTAGCACGGTCCTTGCGTCTTGGCGCAGGGACCGTTTTTCCTGTTCTTGAACGCACCGATTTCCCGCGAATTCTAATGGAGGTGAAAACAAGAATGCCTAATGCAAAAGTTCTGAGCGAAAAGCAGGCGATTGTGGCTGCCCTGACAGAAAAACTCCAGAACGCCGCAGCTGGTGTACTGGTGGATTATAAGGGCATTACCGTATCTGAAGACACGGCTCTGCGCGCTGAACTGCGCAAGAACAATGTAGAGTACGCTGTCGTGAAGAACACGCTTCTGCGCTTTGCTGTGGACAATGTTGGCATGAATGAGCTGGATGGCCTGCTGAATGGCACCACGGCTCTGGCTGTCTGCCACGATGACCCTGTGGCACCTGCCCGCGTCATCAGTGATTTCGCAAAAAAGCTGCAGGATAAGTTTGAGATCAAGGGCGGTTTCATGGAAGGAAAGGCTGTTTCCATGGAAACCATCCAGGCGTTGGCTGCGATTCCCGCACTGCCTGTACTGCAGGCCCAGGTCTTGGGTACCATGCTGGCCCCCATCTCTGGCTTGGCTTGTGTGCTGAAGCAGATCGCCGAAAAGCAGGGTGCTCCCGCCGAGGAGGCTGCTGCTGAGGCTCCCGCTGCCGAGTAAGTTGGCAGAAAACAATTTTATTTGAACAATATCTGATATTAGGAGGTTTACTACAATGGCTAGTGAGAAAGTTACTGCTATGATCGAGGAAATCAAGGCTCTGACCGTTCTGGAGCTGAGCGAGCTGGTTCACGCTCTGGAGGAGGAGTTCGGCGTGTCTGCCGCTGCTATGGCCGCTCCTGCCGCTGGTGGCGCTGCTGCCCCCGCCGCTGAGGAGAAGACCGACTTCGATGTTATTCTGGCTGGTTTTGACGCCGCTGCCAAGATCAAGGTCATCAAGGTCGTCCGCGAGATCACCGGCCTGGGCCTGGGCGAGGCCAAGGCTTTCGTGGAGAGCGCTCCCAAGGCTGTCAAGGAGGGTGCTTCCAAGGACGAGGCCGAGGAGCTGAAGAAGAAGCTGGAAGAGGCTGGCGCCAAGGTCGAGCTGAAGTAAGCTTTTTCCATTGCGACACAAAAAGGATCCCCTGTCCCAACGGGACAGGGGATCCTTTTTGCCTGCTGCGGCAACCTGCCGTTTCATCGCCAGCCGTCCAGCTGCCAGAGATCGGTGGTTTCCGCTCTGCCGCCCTCCGTGCTTTCGGTGGTAACCAGCAGCGCGTTGTCGGAGATCCAGGCAAAATCGGAAATCGAGGCGCTGCCGGGATGGTCCATGAGGGACGCAGCGTCGTCACTGAGATATCGTTCGGCCTCGGAGCACAGGTCAAACAGCAGCAGCTCACTATCTGGTCGTGAGAGATCCAGATTGTAGGAGATACCTGCCCACGCTCCGCTGGGCGAGAAATGGATGGTCCCATAAATGCCGGGAAAGTCCTGCACTGTAGTCACATCTTTGCCTTGGATTTGGACGATGGCTGTCCCGCAGGCGGCATCGTCGTAGTAGCCCAGGGCGGCGTAGCCCGCCGGGCTGGTGGCGCAAATACTGACGTTGGGTAGAGTAGGCATCTGGAGGGACATTTCCGCCCCGGTGGCCACATCTACAACCGAGTAGGCCGTCGGAGTGTCACCGGAGAGGTTCGCTACTAGAACCTCCGTCGGCCCGACAAATCCTTCCGGCACCCGGTAGACATGGGCGTCCGATGTGAGTTGTAGTTCTCTTCCTGATGTGCCATCCAGCGCCCATAGGCAATCCCCATAGTCCTTGGGGGCGGAGCGATTGGAGCGGTATACCACATACCGCCCGTCGGGGCTCACCATGGGATTGCCGATCCAGAACAGGGGGTGGCAGGCGTCCGCGTCTTCCGCCAGCGCGGTATAATGCATCCCCTGGTAGAAATCCGAGGTCACTTTGCTGCCGGTGCCCTGCTCGGGGTCGATTTTCCAGATGCCTGCGTCGGTCCAGGCATAGAAGCGGCTGCCGGTGTTGGTGCCGGGGTCCTCCTGGGGGATGGCCAGCACGCCGTCTCCCGCAGCAACCCGATAGAACACCGCCTCCTGCCCCTCGCCGCGGACGTCCTCCATGGGGACGGAGAACATGTCCCACTCCACCGGCAGGACGGCACCGTCCTCTGTGAGGATGCGGAGGTTGGCCCGGCAGTTGATGAACTGCCGGGCCTGTTCCTCACCAGCGGCGCTGCCGGGGGCGGTTTGCTCCGAAAATTGCGCCAGATCTCCGTCGGACAGCAGGTCCATCACCAAGGCGCAGTCGTCCTCCAGAGGAAAGACCGCCACGGGACCGGAGGCGATTTGTGCTTCTGTCTGCGCCGGAGCAGACGCGGTCCCGGCACAGGCAGTGAGAGACAGCAGCAGAGCTGCGGAGAGCGCCAGCATAGAGTGATGCTTCATCGTGATTCCCTCCTTGGGCAGGGAAGCGAAGGTTTGTCTCCGCCGCAATCCCTGTGATAAAATTATCCAGCGGAACGATACCGCCTGCTTTTCTGCTTCTGAACCTTTTGACGTATCGGATAGAAAAAAGTTTCCGGCTTGTGGGATATTTTCCTCACCGCCCGGGTATTCCTGTTGAAAAGCTTTTCAAGGAGATCACGCCATGACTGACCAGCAATTTACCGCAGCCGCCGAAGCCTATACGGATATGGTCTACCGCATCGCCCTCAACTGGTTCCGGAACGTCCCCGACGCTGAGGACGTGACCCAGAACACCATGCTGCGGCTGTGCCGCACAGACACGGCCTTTGCGGACGAGGAACACCTGCGCTACTGGCTGGTGCGGGTGGCGGTGAACGAGTGCAAACGCCTGTCCAAGAGCTTCTGGCGTACCCGGACGGTGCCCCTGGAGAGCTGCCCGGAGCCGGCTTTCTCCGACGAGGGCCGCCGGGAGGTGTATCGGGAGGTCATGGCCCTGCCCGGAAAGTACCGGGTGCCCCTCTACCTGTACTACTATGAGGGCTACCCGGTGAAGGACATCGCCGCGCTGCTGGGGATGAAGCCATCCACCGTGCAGACCCGGCTGGCCCGGGGGCGGGAACAGCTGAAAACCATCTTGACGGAGGTATGAGCCATGAAAAACAGATACCAGGAGATGTTTGACGAGGTGCGCGCCTCCGACACACTGCAACAGGAGGTACTGCGCATGCAAAATCAGGAGAATGGAAGAAGAACCAGACGCCGCCTGCCTGTGGCGGGGCTGGCAGCCGCCGTGCTGGCGGTGGTGCTGGTGGCGGGGACCGCCTTGGCGGTGGCCAGCCCCAGCCTGCGGGACTGGTTTGCCTGGGAGTGGGCGGAGCGCACCGGCGGGAACATCAGCGAGAACCAGGCCCTCCTCATCGACAGCCTCACCCAGAAGGTGGAGGAGAGCCAAGCCGTGGGGGATGTCACCGTCACGGTGGACAGCCTCACCGTGGGCGGCGATGTCCTGTGGGCCCTGGTGGATGTGGAGGGGCTGGACTTTAACGCGGACGCGTTGTATTCCTTTGACCAGACGGACATTGAAATCCTACCGGACCCTAGCGGGGGAGCACCGGGCGTCATGGCGTACAGCATTGGGAGCATTGGCCTGACAGAGGATGGCGCTGTACGGATGCTGCTGGAATTTAGCTGTAACTTTCGTAATAATGTGCAGCTGGAACGTGGGGGCTATACCTTGCATCTCTCCATGCAGGATCTCACTTTGGTTCGTGTAAAGAGAGAGGACAAAATCATTTATGATGGGATTTGGACATTTTCTATCCCCTTGACCGTAGAGAGTTTCTCCACAGTCATTACCATCGACAACGTGGTGCTGCACGATCGGACAGAGCCAGACATCCGGCACGGGGAGAACGGCGAGGTGGAGTATGACGGCGTGCTGGAGAAGGATGTCACGTTGACAGACATCCAGCTCAGTTCCACCGGGCTGTCTTTCCTAGCCGATAGCAGTGTCACCCTTACGGTGGAGGCGATCCTCTCGGATGGCACGGAGGTGCTGTCCAGCAGCGGCGGCGGTGTTACCCTGGAGGACGGCAGCATGTACTGCACCAACCAGTGGCCGGTGCCTCTGGATGTGGAGGACATTGTGGCCCTGCGCATCGGCGGGACGGAGATCCCAGTACCCCAGGCCAGCGAGTAACAAACAGGAAAGCGCCTGCCAAGCGGCAGGCGCTTTTCGATTTCTGGATTCAGAAAAACTGGTAGAGCAGGATGGGGAGGAAGATGGCGGGGATGTAGTTCATCAGCTTCAGCTTCTTGATGCCCAGCAGGTCCAGGCTCAGCCCCAGCAGCAGGAGGGAGCCAACGGTGTTCATCTCCGCGATGACCCCCTCGGTGAGATAGGGGCCCACCACCGAGGCGAGCAGGGTGATGCCGCCCTGATAGAGGAACAGAGGCACCGCTGAAAACAGTACCCCAAGCCCCAGGGTGGAGGCAAAGATACAGGCGCTGATGGTGTCCATGACGGATTTCGCCAGGAGGGTGGCATGGTCGTTGCGCAGCCCGGCGTCCAGACTGCCCAGGATAGCCATGGTTCCCACGCAGAAGAGCAGCGTGGCGGAGAGAAACCCCTGGACGAAGCTGCCCTCGCCGCTACCGCCGAACCGGCCTTCCAGCTTCTGGCCGATACGGGTGATCTTCCCATCCAGGTCCAGCAGCTCGCCGATCACCGCACCCAGGACCATGGACAGCACGGTCACCAGGGTCTTGCTGCCGTCCAGCAGACTGCTGGCGGCGATATAGATGGTGCACAGGCCGATGCCCTGCATGATCCGCTCGCTGTAGCGGGTGGGGATGCCCCTGTGGAGCAGCTTGTGGATCACCAGGCCGATGAGACCGCCGCCCAGAACGCCGACGGTATTGACGATGGTTCCGAACAGGATCATAGCGTTTCCTCCCTGGCGGTCCGCTCCGCCTGGATCAGGTCCAGCACCACGGCGCCCCCCAGCATCAGCCCCGCCACCGGCGGCACCCAGGGGACACTTCCCGGCACGCTGCGCCGGCCGGGAGGCGGCACCTCCAATGGGGCGCAGGGGACAGGCTCCTCGGGGCTGTAGACGACTTTCAGATGGCGGATACCCAGCTTTCCCAGCTCCCGCCGCATGACCCGGGCCAAGGGACAGCCCTTGGTCTTGGCAAGGTCCGTCACCTCCAGCAGGGAGGGATCCAGTTTGTTCCCCGTGCCCAGGGCTGAGATCACCGGAATGTCCCGCTCCAGGGCGGTACGGAGCAGGTCCACCTTGCAGGACACCAGGTCGATGGCGTCCACCAGATAGTCATACGAGGCAGAAAAGAATTCCTCCCGATGGTCCGCCTCGTAACGGCCCACAACGGGGTGGACGGTGCAGTCCGGGTTGATGTCCCGCACCCGCTCCGCCAGCACCTCCGCCTTGGGGCGGCCAATGGTGGAGTGGAGGGCGCCCAGCTGGCGGTTGATGTTGCTCTCGCCGTAGGCGTCCTGGTCGATGATCGTCAGCTCCCCCACGCCGGAGCGGGCCAGGGCCTCCACTGCCCAGCTCCCAACGCCCCCCAGTCCCACCACGCATACGTGGCTGGCGGCGAGCTTTCCCAGGGCGGCGGCGCCCAGGAGCATCTCATTGCGCAAAAAGGTTTCACTCATGTCAATATTCTCCCTAAAAAACCGGCCCCGCAGACTGCGGAGCCGGTTTTCTCATGCGGCTGGTTTGTCAGGAAACGTAGCTGGCGCCGTCCTGGAGCTCTGCCGTGCCAACGGTGGACAGCAGGTCGGTCTCCCACGCGCTGTAGTCAGCGGACCGCAGTGCATCCCGCACGGTCTCCTCCCAGGCGATCAGGTCGCCCTGGCCCACATAGTACATGATGTGGGCGCCGGTGTAGGAGGAACCGCTGTTGTAGACGATGCCGGTGTCGCCGGCTTTGCGGCTGTCATCAAAGCACCAATCGTTGAAGCTGGTGACCATCTGGCCGGGGAGCACATCCTCATAGAGGCCGCCGTTGGTGTTGGAGCCGGCGTCCTGAGAGTACTCGTTGGCCAGCTGGGCGAAGCCGTCCTCGGTGCCGTCCCAGGTGTCCAGGATCTCCTGGGCCTTGGCCTCCAGGTTCTCCTGGGTGGCCTCCACACCCTCGTCCAGATTGGCGTCTGTCACCAGGATGTGACGGACGTTCACGCTGTGGTGCTCATCCCGGTAGCGGCCGTTGAACTGGACAATGTAAATCCGGCCGTTGTCCTCGTCCTCAATCATGTGGATCTCGCCGTCCTCACGGCCATCTTCGAAGCACCACTCCACATAGCTGGCGGTATTGTAAGAGCCGCCCACAGTGTTGTAGTAGGAAGCTTTCTCCTCATCCTCCACGCGGGTCTCCATATCCTCGCCGTTCTCCCAGGCAGTCAAGAGCTCCTGAGCCAGAGCCTGTCCATCCTCCCAGGCGGCAGTGGTCTCCTCCTCAGTGGCCTCGATGGTGTTGCCATCCTCATCGGTCTGGGTCTCTGGACTGGCATCAATAGAAATATAGGCGTAATCCACCAAATCGTAATCATTGGGGTTGGCCTCATATTCGGCCTGGATGTCCTCATCAGAATACTCCAGGCTGTCTTGATAGGACTGAGCAAAGAGGTTGGCAGTGGTGCCGCGACGCAGGTTTGACTCGTAGACGGACCGGGTTACCAGGTTGCCATATACCTGTTTGATATAGGCGCTGTAGCTCTGTCCCACAGCGCTGGCCTCCGCCTTGAGGGAATCAATCTGGGACTGGATGGACGCCTCGCCCTCCTCGTCCAGGGTGAAGCCCTCCTCCTCGGCCCGGGCCAAAGCGGCCTGGATAAACCGCATTTGTTCCAGCGTTTGTTCCTGAATCTGGTCTGCAGACACCAGCATATCTGCATAGCTTCCGTACTGCAGAGTGTAGTAGCGGCGAACGGTATTATAGTAGTAGCTGTAGTCGGCGGCGGAGTAATTCTCCCCGTCGATGGTGACAGCGGTGGCATTGCGCTGAAGGACACCGCTGTTATAGATCACCAGGAAAGCAGCCACCAATACAAAGACAACCCCGATGGAACCGTAGAGGATATTGCTCTTGCGCTCCTTGGCCTTCCGCTCTGCCTCCCGGGCCGCCTTGGGGTCGGTGCCACCGCTGGCGACAAACTCTTGGCGCTTTTTGCGCTCTCTGGATGCACTCATCTTTTTCAAATCCTTTCCACTGAACGATCTGCCATTTTAGAGCCGAGGCTCCAAAACACCACAACAGTATACCGTAAAAACCATAAAACTGCAAGAAAAACCTTCTGAAAAAAGTGTAAATATTTTGCGGTGGTACTTCCATCCGATTTGGGCGAAAAAAGAGCCGCAAGTGGTGTTTAAACGCCTCTTGCGACAGCCCAGTATATAGAAACTCCCGCGTTGGCCGTGCGTACCTCGTTATAACCTGCACACGATGCACAGGTGGGTTGCCTCCAACCCGCTTTACTGCTTCCAACTTCCAGCCCGCCGCGAAGGCGACCGGGAGGCCTGCAAACCACGGATTGATCCGGCATCCCTTATAACGAAATGTGGGTTAAAAAAAGGCACGTCACGAACCACGCAGGAGTTCACTGACTAGTATGGGAACTTTTTCACGAGAATATCGTCAGAAGAAGGGTAAGGGAAAAATTTTACTCCCCGTCTTCCTCGTCGTCCTGAAACAGCTCCTCCATAAATCGGTCATAGACTTCATTCAGTTCCTCGTCGGAATCGAGGGTAGAGAGGATTTCCTCGCCGTTTTCCTCCAGGGATTTCAAAATGATGAGGCCGTAATCATCGCTGTCCTCATCGGCCCCCTCTTCCACAGCTGGAAAGAAGGCAAGATATGTCTGGCCTTTATACTCTAAAGTGTCCAGATATTCCAGCTCCATTTCGTTGCCATCTTCGTCGGTAACGGTGATAAAATCAGGGCCAAAGCTCTCGCTCATACGCAGACTTCTCCTTGTTGGGGCATGTTGCTCATTTTGGTTGTGGGGCTATTATATCTCGATTTTGGAGAAAATGCAAGAGAGGGATGCGGATAAAAATTTGCGGCGGACAAAAAGTACAATCGGTGGGGGGGAATTTTCACTGGCGGTTGAAAATCTGGTGGTGAGGGGAATTTTCCCCTTTTCATCAGGGGTAACTTGTGGTACAATACCCCTATTGCCGGAGCGTGTCACACTGCCCTTTGGCAGCGCGTGTGTTTTGGAGAATTCATGAAAAGGAGGTTTGCCGTAATGGAACATCAAAATAGCGGCGGCCGCAGGGTGGATCACTCCGCCTCGTCTGAGCGGAAGCGGAGCACCCCGAAAAAAAAGAAGAAAAGCGGAGGGGGCCGGGCAAAGACCGTGCTGAAAGTGCTGGGGACCCTTTGCCTGGTAGGCGTGCTGACAATCGCCATTTTCACTGGGATTTTCCTGACGTATGTCAAGACAGTGCTGGCTCCGGATCTCCAGGTGAATTTGGACGACTTCACCATGGACGAGACGTCCATCGTCTACTACCAGGACACGGACACCGGTACCTGGAAGGAATTGGAATACCTGTATGGTGACGAGAACCGCATCTGGCTGGACTACGATGAGATCCCGGAGTACGCCATCAACGCCGCCATCGCCATCGAGGACCAGCGTTTCAAGACCCACCACGGCGTGGACTGGAAGCGCACGGGGGGCGCAGTGATCTATATGTTCTTCGGTATGAAGAACACCTTTGGCGGGTCCACCATTACCCAGCAGGTGGTGAAGAACGTCACCGGCGACAACCAGAACACGGTGAAGCGAAAGATCACGGAGATCTTCCGGGCCCTGGAACTGGAGAAGAACTACACCAAAGAGCAGATCATGGAGACCTACCTGAACAAGATTACTTTCGGCGGGCAGGTCTACGGGCTGGGCGCGGCGGCCAAGACCTATTTCAACAAGGAGGCCAAGGACCTAACCCTGGCCCAGTGCGCCAGCATCATCGCCATCACCAACAACCCCTCCATCTACGACCCGCTGTTCAAGAACGAGGTGTCCCGCTATATCACCAACGCCGACGGCGAGGAAGAGCTGGTGACTATGGACACCGTGGGTTGGAACAAGTACCGCCAGGAGATCATCCTCTACGAGATGCTGGACCAGGGCCTGATCACCCAGGAGGAGTACGACCAGGCCATGGCGGAGGAACTGGTGTTCTATGGCACGCCTGAGTATGAGGCCCTCTATGGGACGACGGAAGCAGATGCGGACGAGACAGACGAGGCAGCCAGTGAGTCCAGTAACGGGGATCAGTACTGGTCCTGGTTTGTGGAGCAGGTATTCACCGAGGTCAAGAGTGATCTGATGGAGGAGTACGGCTATAATGAGGAGACGGCGGTGGATCTCATCTACAGCGCCGGCTACCGGATTTATGCCACTGTGGACCCGGAGATCCAGGATATTGCTGAGAGCGTCTATGAGGATGTGAGCAACCTGGATGTCCAATCCGCCAAGGGGCAACAGCTCCAGTCGGGAATCACGATTATGGATCCCTACACCGGGGAGATCAAGGCCATTGTTGGCAAGATCGGGGAGAAAACCGGCAACCGTGTCCAGAGCTTTGCCGCGACGACACGGCCCTGCGGCTCCGCCATCAAGCCGCTGTCCATCTATGCCCCGGCGCTGGACAGCGGGGCTATCACCCTGGCGAATATCTATGACGACTACCCGGTTTCGCTCAATGAGCGGCAGACCTCCGGATATCCCAGGAACTCACCAAACCGCTACGCCGGTCTGGTGACCGTTACCACCGCTATTCGCCAGTCGAAGAACACAGCCACCGTGCGGATCCTGCGGGAAATGGGCGCATCGGTCTCCTATGATTTCATGGTGAATAAACTGGGCTTTACAACCCTGGTGCAGTCGGATATGGACGAGGGCCCCATGGCTATGGGCGGCCTCACCTACGGCGTCAACACCATGGAGATGGCGGCGGCCTTCAGCGCCTTTGCTAACCGGGGCATCTATAACCGGCCCAAGACCTATACCCAGGTGACCCAGGTCCAGGACGGCGTGGAGGTCACGATCCTGGATAACAACAAGAAGGAGGATACCTGGGTGGCCATGCAGGAGACCACCGCCTATCTGATGAACGAGCAGCTCAAGGGCGTGGTATCCAGCGGTACCGGAACGGAGGCCCGCATCAGCGGCATGACCGTGGCCGGAAAGACGGGTACCACCAGCAACCTCTACGACCGTTACTTTGTGGGATATACGCCCTATTACTGCGCGGCCGTGTGGGTGGGCTATCCGGAATTCAACGAAGTGATCAGCTACAACAAGGGCAACCCGGCGGCGGACCTCTGGCAGATGGTCATGAGTCAGGTTCACGAGGGCCTGGAGAACAAAGACTTCTTCGAGCGGCCCGAGGGGCTGACTACCATTCGGACCTGCACCACCAGCGGTCTGCTGGCTGGGGACAGCTGTACCAGCACCCAGAGCGTGCTGGTGGTGTCCGGCACCGGACCGACGGAGACCTGTACCATGCATCAGACGGTGGAGATCTGTACCGAGAGCGGTATGCTGGCCAGCGAATTCTGTCCGCCGGACTGCCGGGAGACCCGGACGGTCAGCACCTATCAGCGGGAGATCGTGTATCTGGGCAGTACCATCACGGTGGACCCGGAGACCGGTGAGGAGATCGTCACCGGGACGCCCATTGAGGCGCCGGATGACGACCAGTTGCTGGTTACGCTGGAGGCGGCGGGGACCTGCAATATCCACACAGACGCATCCACTGGCTGGGATCCCAACAATCCGTTCTTCCCAGGGGATGGGGACACTCCCACCTATGACCCCACCAATCCCGATCAGCCCATCACAGATCCGGATAGTGGAGACGGAGAGAGTACGGATTCCCCCACAGAGCCCACAGAGCCCACTGAGCCCGACGACTCCGGCACCACCGGCGGGCTGGATGACTGGCTCAACGGCCTGCTGGGCGGGTAGCCCTGCTGGCAAGCGCTGAGATGATACAACAAGCAGCGGCCCGAATGTCCCGGGCCGCTGTTTTGTTGCAGGACGGCTATTTCCAGAGGTGGATGGCGCCGCTGTCCTGAAGCTGCTTGACAAAAAGAAGCAGAACGGGGAGGAGCAGCATGCCCCAAATGCCAAACAGGCAGTACCCCAGATACATGGCCAGCAGAGCTGACAGGGGAGGGAGCCCTGCCTGCGCAGCCATGACTTTGGGTTCCATAAGGCTGCGTACTAACAAAATGATAGCATAGAGGGCCAACAGGGCGATGCCCCGGGGAAAGGTGCCCAGAAGCAGGTGATAGATAGCCCAGGGGATGAGCACCGTTCCGGTGCCGAGAACCGGCAGGGCGTCTACAATGGCCACCAGGACCGCTGACAGCAGCGCGTAGTCAATGCGCAGGTACAGGAATCCCGCCAGCAGCAGGCAGAAGGTGATGAGGCACAGAAGGCTCTCTGCCTTCAGCCACTTCCAGAAGGTGCTGCGCATGGTTTGGGCAGCAGCGCTGAGCGTACCTTGCCAGCGGCGGGGAAGCTGCCGGCGGATAAAGGCGATAAGCTCCGGATAGGATGCAGCGGTGAAGTAGGCGGCCAGCACGGTGGTTGCCAGGAAGAGCAGGATGCCCGGAAGCTTTCCCAACAGGCTGGATACCCATGCCAACAGTTTGCCGGACAGGTCGCTGACCAGGGACAGCCCTTCCTGAGAGAGGTTTTCCAGCGCGCCGTCCAGCCACTGCCGGATTTCCAATGGACAGGCGTGGTAGAGTCCACTATAGCGTGCTTCGAGATCATCCAGCAGATAAGGGAGCCTCTGGAGCAGCTGCGGCAGGTAGTCCAGACATGCGATTGCCTGGCTGAGAAGCTTTCCCAGAAGGGCGTACACGCCTACGGCGATTCCAAGAAGCAGCAATGTTGTGAGGGCAGCTGCGGTGAAATCCCGGCGAAATCCCAGCCGTTTGCGGCATTTCTGCACCCATGGTTCCATTAGGACGGAAAGGCCCAGGGCAATAAGAAACGGCAGCAGCGGTACAAACAGGAACCGCAGCCCCAGATAGACCCCGGCCGGAAGGAGGACGTAGCGCAGCCAGCTGTTGTGCAATGTGAGCAATCCTCCCTCCCAAAATGAAAAAAAATGTTTTGTTTGACGGTTGCCTGCGGCGGACATTTGTATTATACTGGAGTACATAAAGACATTTGACCATAGGGGGTGTACACTTGTGAGCGGAAAAACCAAGTTTTATATCGTGGCTGCGGAGGCTCTGCCGGAGATTTTCGTGAAGGTGGCGGAGGCTAAGCGCATGCTCCAGACCGGCGAGGCGGGCACTGTCGGGGCCGCCACCCGAAAGGTGGGCATCAGCCGCAGCGCTTTCTACAAGTACAAGGACGCTGTGCAGCCTTTCAATAATATGAAGGCTGGGCACATTATCACCTTCTATGCCATGCTGAAGGATAACCCTGGTGTTCTCAGCACCATCCTCTCTATTTTTGCCGCATCCGGGGCGAATATTCTGACCATTAATCAGTCGATTCCCACCAATGGCTGCGCAGCAGTGACCGTGTCGGCGGAGACATCGGACATGACGATTTCCTTGGAGGAGCTGATGGCACAGGCGGCGGCGGTTCCAGATACGGTACGGTTCGAGATCCTGGCGGGCTGAAGCTCGTTCATCATTTTACAACACATATTGACAGACAGAAGGAGAAGAGCATATGGCAAAGATCGCGATTATGGGATTTGGGACGGTAGGAGCTGGTGTAGCGGAAGTGGCCCGGATGAATCGGGACGTGATCGCCTCCCGGCTGGGGGAGGAGGTCTATGTCAAGTATATTCTGGATGTCCGGGATTTTGCAGACAGCCCTTACGCCGACCGTATGATCAAGGATTTCTCCATCATTGAGAACGACCCCGAGGTGGAGGTAGTGGTGGAGTCTATCGGCGGGGCCAAGGTGGCCCTGGATTTCACCCGCCGGGCGCTGCTGGCTGGGAAGCATGTGGTGACCTCCAACAAGGAGCTGGTGGCGACCCACGGCCGGGAGTTGCTGGAAATTGCCCGGGAAAAGAATGTCAATTACCTCTTTGAGGCCAGTGTGGGCGGCGGCATCCCGGTGCTGCGCCCCCTGTTCCAGTGCCTGGCCGGCAATGAGATCGAGGAGATTTACGGTATCCTCAACGGAACCACAAACTATATCCTTACCCGCATGGTAAAGGGCGGCATCTCCTTTGCCGACGCGCTGAAGGAGGCCCAGGCCAAGGGCTATGCGGAGAAGGACCCCACCGCCGACGTGGAGGGCATCGACGCCGGGCGCAAGATCTGCATTTTGTCGGATCTGGCCTGGGGCAAGGAGGTCTCCCCTGCGGAGATCAGCATGGAGGGCATCAGCTCCATCCATCTGAAGGATGTGGATATCGCTGCCGCAGCGGGCTACCGCATCAAGCTGCTGGGCCGCGCCCTGCGGCTGGAGGGCGGCCGGCAGGCGGCCTATGTGGCGCCCCATCTGGTGAGCGAGTCCTGCCCTATTGCCACGGTAGACGACGTGTTCAACGGCATCATGATCCGGGGCAACGCTGTGGGCGACGTGATGTTCTACGGCCGGGGCGCCGGGGACCTGCCCACGGCCTCCGCGGTGATGGGGGATGTGATCGACGCCATCCAGCACCGCGCCAAGCGGCGCGACCTGGGCTGGAGCCAGGGGGCCGATCTGGTGGCCGCGGCGGATCTGCCGATGCGGTGGTATCTGCGGGGCGACTTCTCCCTGGACGATGCCAGGACAGTCTGCGGGCAGGCGGAGGAGCTGGCCCAAGGGGCTGTCATCACCGGGACCATGACGGAAGTGGAAGCCAAGGCCGCAGCAGAGAAGCTGGGTGCCGTGTCCATGCTCCGGGTGCTATAATGGTAATACCGGATGTTCCGGGCCATGGAGGATTGGACAGCCGGTGATTTGAGACGAAGGAAAGAGGGTAAAAGATGAAACTCATCGTTCAGAAATTCGGCGGCAGCTCTGTCCGGGATGCCCAGCGCGTCCAGAATGTGGCAGGCATTATTGCCGATACCTATAGGGCAGGGAATAGTGTAATTGTGGTGTTGTCCGCCCAGGGTGATACTACCGACGAATTGATTGAAAAAGCTAAGGAGATCAGCGACAACCCCTCCAAACGGGAGATGGATATGCTCCTGTCCACAGGGGAGCAGATCTCCATTGCTCTGTGCGCCATGGCGCTGGAAAATATGGGAGTTCCGGCTGTTTCCTTGGCGGCTTGGCAGGTTGGAATTCAAACAGACCGCACCTACTCCAACGCCCGCATCAAGCGTATTGACCGGGAGCGCATCCAGTCGGAGCTGGATCGGAAAAAAGTGGTGCTGGTGGCTGGGTTCCAGGGCGTCAACCGCTACGGCGATGTGACAACCCTGGGCCGGGGCGGATCTGATACCAGCGCTGTGGCGCTGGCCGCCGCCTTCAATGCGGATCTGTGCCAGATCTATACCGATGTGGATGGGGTCTATACCACCGATCCACGGATCGTGCCAAACGCTCTGAAGCTGCCGGAGATTACCTATGACGAGATGCTGGAGCTGGCCAGCCAGGGCGCCCAGGTACTGCACAACCGCAGTGTGGAACTGGCAAAAAAATATAACGTGAATATGGAAGTATTGTCCAGCCTGGAGCGCAAGCCCGGCACAAAAGTCAAGGAGGTTGCGAAAATGGAAAAGAATAATATCGCCGGTGTGGCGAAGGATACCAGTATCGCCCGGATTGCTCTGGTGGGCTTGGAACATACTCCTGGCGTGGCTTTCAAAGTGTTTTCCACACTGGGGCAGGCCAAGATCAATGTAGATACGATTATCCAATCCATCGGGCGGGAGGAATTCAAGGATATATCCTTTACCCTGCCCAAAACCAGCGTTCCGGATGCAGTGAAAGTTTTGGAGGAGGCCAAGGATAGCCTGCAGTTTGACCACATCACCGTGGATGACAAGATCGCCAAGGTGTCCATTGTGGGGGCTGGCATCATGACGACCCCCGGCGTTGCGGCGAAGATGTTCGAGGCCCTCTACGACGCCAATATCAACATTCAGATGATCAACACCAGCGAGATCCGTGTCAGCGTCCTGATCGACCAGGAGGACGCCGACCGGGCGGTGCGGGCAGTTCACGACCGCTTCTTCGGCAGCGCTGAGTAATTGCAGAGGTTGTCAAAGGACCCCCGGCGGGAAATTTCCCGCCGGGGGTCCTTATCCTTCCAGGCGGCATCTCAGTCCTGAAAGTCCGCCGGATTGGGGGAGAAATCCTCCGCCCTGGGCAGCCCGCACAGCCCGCCGCTCTCAGCCTGCCGGGCGGCAATGGCGCCGCTGTCGTCCCACCGGGGTTCCGCGTTGGGTAGCTCCTCACCCCATGCTTCCTGGGGCCGCCATACTCCGGTGTCAACGGCGAGTTCGCCGTCGAGGGACTCCTGATTGGCCTCACTCTGTGCGGCACCCTGGACCTGCGCCTCCGGGGCAGCCGTGTCCGTCCCGCCGCCCTGGGGGGCCAGCATGGACCGAATATAGGCCGCCGCATCGTCCAGGGTGGCCTCGCTGGGGTCCACCCCCAGGTCGTAGACGTCGGACGCATACCGGAGCCCTTCCTCCGTTTGGAGGAAGAGAAACCGGACGCCCTCGTCAAACCAGCACTCGGCCACATCGGCATAGCAGAAATAGGCGTCGCCGCTGGTGATGCCGGTGTCCGCCGTGGCGGCGTAGGGCATGAAGATGGCCTCGCTGCCCACCTCCAGGCTTTCCAGGTCCCCGGCGGTGGAATTGCTGGCCTGGCCCTTCAGGATGGGCAGGTAGATGTTGTAGATGTCCCCCGCGTCCAGATCCCCCCGGAGCACGTCGGTCACCTCCACCGCGGCCACCGTGAAATACCCCCGATAGCCGCCGGTGACCTCATAGTACTGCAAATCCCGCACCACGCCCCGGAAGATCAGCGTGTCCATGGCGAAGATCTCCTCCGGCTCCAGCCAGACCAGGCAGGCGGAGGAATCGCCCGCCACGGGGGACTCCGGCGGCAAGGTGTGCAGCTGCCCAATGTCCACATTCACAGAATAAATCGTGCCTCCGGTGTAATCCGGGGAGTGGATCATGTTGCCCGGCCGGTCGCCGCTGACAGAATCATCGCTGCCGTCCAGAGCCGACGCCCCCTGGTCTATACTGGCGGTACTGTCGCTGCGCTGGGGCAGCACTGCGGCGGCCGCCACGATCAGGGCAAGGCATGCCGCCAGGGCCGCGGCCCTGGGCCAGAGGCGCCGAAAGCGCATCGGCGCCTCTGCCTCCAGGATCTGCTGGTCCTCCACCGAGCCGATGGCCCGGAATAAGTCCTCTTTTTTCATAGGGTAAACCCCTCCTCCATCAAGTACGCCCGCAGCCTCTGCCGGGTGCGGTGCAGCATGGATTTCACCTTGGCCTCGCTGCAGTGAAAGGCTCTGGCAATGTCACGGATGGAGTCGCTGTACCAGTAGCGGCGGAGGAACACCTGCCGCGTCTCGGCCTTGCAGGAGGCGAGATACCGGGAGATGGCCTCCCCCAGCAGGGCGGCGTCAAAGTCCTCCTCCAGACTGCTGCCGCTGACGCACTCGGCCAGCTCATCCAGCACGGCCGTGAAGCCGCTGCCGCGCTTCTCCGCGTGGTGGTAGGCATACTGGTCCAGGGCCAGGTTCCGGGTGATGCGGCCCAGGAAAACGCGCAGGCACCCCGGCCTCTGGGGCGGGATGGCGTTCCAGGCCCCCAGCCACGTGTCGCTGAGACACTCCTCAGTATCCTCCGGGCTTTTGAGGATGCGCGCGGCGATGGCGCGGCAGTAGCCGCCGTATTGTTCACGGCAGGCCTGGATGGCCGTCTCGGCGCGGTTCCAGAACAGGGCGATGATCTCGCGGTCCTCCATAACAGCAACTCCTTTGAAAGCACTTTCACCCCTATAGTCGGAAAAACGCCGGAAAGGTTTCATCAGGGCAAGAAAAAAGGGCGCAAAATTTTGCGTCCTTTTTTGCTATGCAAAAGCATAGCAGAAATGGCCATGTGCCGCTTGCAGCGGAACGGCCATGAAATTTCTTGCCCTTATTGACTGTTCTCCCGGTCCCGGCGGATCTGCTTGGCGTACCGGTCCTCCTCGGAGAAGACGCAGCCGCAGTACTTCTGCATGTACAGCCCCAACTCCCGGGCCTTGGCCTGCCCCTCCCGGAACCCCACGCTGAAATCCCGGTAAAGGAAGGTGACTCCGTACTCTTTGGCAAATTTTTCCCCGGCGGCGACGATGCCCTCGTGGTTCTGATAGGGACTCACCAGCAGGGTGGTGGAGATGTGGGTAAAGCCGTGCTCCGCGGCGTACCGGGCGGTCTCCTCCATGCGCACGGCGTAGCAGTAGGAACAGCGGTGGTCGATGTCCGCCGCTACCGCCCGGACAAAGGGCCGCAGACCGTAGTCCTCCCGGACAATGAGGGACAGGCCGATGGAGGCGGCGTAGTCCTTCAGGGTGTCCCGGCGGGCCTTGTACTCCTGATAGGGGTGGATATTGGGGTTGTACCAAAAGCTCACCGGCTCGATGCCCTCGGCCCGGAGGCTTTCCACGCAGTAGACACTGCAGGGGGCGCAGCAGGTGTGCAGCAGCAGTTTCATTGTGTTCACCTCGGTGAGAGGTATTTTACCACACCGCCCGCCGGATTGCAAGGCGGCGGCAGGCCCCGGAAAACTTCCACTGGCCCCCCGCTTTCGACAGATTCTCAGGGATGGACAGGCTATACTTTTTTCATCAATACCATATACCAAGGAGAGGGCGTGAAACTTTGGAAGTCAAGACAAAGGTGGAGGACCGCACCCTGACGATCTCCCTGCGGGGCGACCTGGACCACCACGCAGCCCGGGGCCTCATGGAGCAGACGGACCGGCTGATGGAGCAGAACCTGCCCAGCAAGACGATTTTGGACCTGGGGGGGCTGACGTTTATGGACAGCAGCGGCATCGCGGTGATCCTGCGGGCCAAACGGCGGATGGAGGCCCTGGGCGGAAACCTGGTGGTCATCAACATCCCCAAGCAGGCCGCCCGGGTGCTGGAGACGGCGGGCCTGGCCCGATACGTGAAACTGATATAGGAGGTGCGCCATGCGAGCGACCAATTACATAACCATCGAGTTCCCCAGCCGCAGCGCCAACGAGGGCTTTGCCCGGTCCGCTGTGGCCGCCTTTGCCGTGCAGCTGGACCCCACGCTGGAGGAGCTGGGGGACATCAAGACCGCCGTCAGCGAGGCGGTGACCAACGCCATCGTCCACGCCTATCCCGACACCCTGGGGAAGATCGTCATCAAAGCCCGAATTCAGGAGGGTAATGTCCTGGAGATCACGGTGCGGGACTGGGGCTGCGGCATCGCGGATGTGGAGCGGGCCCGGGAGCCCCTCTTCACCACCGGCGGGGAGGAGCGCAGCGGCATGGGATTCACCATCATGGAGAGCTTCATGGACACCCTGCGGGTGACCTCCAAGGAGGGGCAGGGGACAAAGGTGACCATGCGCCGCCGCATCGCCCAGCGCGCCGCCCGGCGATGAACGGTACCGCCGAACTGCTGGAGGCCGCCCAGCGCGGAGACCAGGAGGCCTGCGAGGAGATGATCCGGGAGAACGCGGGGCTCATCTGGAGCATCGTCCGCCGGTACTACGGCCGGGGAGCGGAGCCGGAGGACCTGTACCAGCTGGGCTGTCTGGGCTTCCTCAAGGCCATCCGGGGGTTTGATCTCCAGTATGGCACCCAGTTTTCTACCTATGCTGTGCCGAAAATCGCCGGGGAGATCCGGCGCTTCCTCCGGGACGACGGGGCGGTGAAGGTGGGGCGGGGGCTCCGGGAACAGGCCCTGCTCATCCTCAGTACCCGGGAGCGGCTGCTCCACGACCTGGGGCGGGAGCCCACACTGTCGGAGCTGGCGGAGGCCACGGGACTCAGCGCCGAGGAGATCGCCACGGCGGAGCTGGCCGCCGCGGCACCGGAGAGTTTGCAGCAGGAGACGGCGGAGGGCCTGACCCTGGAGTCCACCCTCCACGACGGTAGCAGCGAGGAGGACATGGTGGAAAAAATCGCCCTGCGCAGTGCTATTGACGCCCTGCCCGACCAGGAGAAGCAGACCATCCTCCTGCGGTTTTTCAAGGGCCTGACCCAGGCCCAGACCGCCCGCATCCTGAAGGTCTCCCAGGTGCAGATCTCCCGGCTGGAGCGCCGGGCCCTGGAGCGGCTGCGGGAGGCGTTCCGCCCGTAGTGAATACCGGAAGCAGCGCCCCGGGCGTTCATCATAAACAGGGAGGGCGGCAGCCTGTCACAGGCTGCCGCCCTCCTGCGCGATTCTCCGGGGCCGACAGACGGCAGCACCTGCACCGCGTCAGTCGAAGATAAAAATATCCTCAATGGGGGCATCCACGGCCCGGGAGATGTCGATGGCCAGCTTCAAAGAGGGGTTGTACTGGGCCTTTTCCAGGCGCATGATGGTCTCCCGGCGGACCCCCACCTGGGCGGCCAGCTGCTCCTGGGTCAAATCCTTCATCAGCCGGTACTGTTTCAACCGGCAGGTAAACTCCGGCATGGCCTAGTCCTCGCTTTCGCCCAGCGGTTCGTCGTGGTCATAGCGGTAGAGCAGAAATTCGCTCAAAAACAGCTCCAGCGCGAAGGCCAGGGACACCACCGAGACATAGACGATAAACGCATGCTCCAGGTTGCCGATGAGCCGGCCCTGGCCCAGGATCAGGGTAGCCAGGAAAATGATGGACAGGGCCGTCCGGTTGGCCACGGACCGGGCCCGCATCTGATTTTCCCGGTAGCGCTCGTCCATCAGCGTGTTGGAGAGCTTCCCCTCGTAGAAAAAGCCGAAAAAGCCAAAGAACATGAAGAAAATACAGGGAAAGACAGTCTGGTCGATGCGGTACGTCCAGAACCCGAGGAACCCCAGAAAGCCGAGAAAGCCCAGAAAACCGAACTTCGGGTTGATGGTCCGGGTGGCGGGAGAGGCCGCCTGCCGCCGCCGGTTTACCAGCACACTGCGCACCAGAAGCCCGGCGAGGGTGAGAATATACAGGGTCAACAGGCCGCAGGCGATCAGCATGGGCAGGTCCTGGGGGCAGAAGGCATAGGCGGAGAAGTCCATGGGGTAAACCAGCCGCCCATCGTTATAAGTCAGGGAATACCAGATGGCGCCCGCCAGCAGCAGGACACAGAAGGCGCCGAAGCAGACTGCGAAACGCACCTTGTGTGATTTCATGGAAAATGCCTCCAAAGAGATATATTTGTCGCTTGACGAGATAAATATATCACTATGTATGTCGGCTGTCAATGGAGATGATACAAAAATATCACATCTATGAATGGGCTTGGAGAGATACGAAAAGCGCGGCACCCGGCAGGCCGGACGCCGCGCGTAGCGCTCGCTGACTGCTCAAAACCAGAGCACTGTGTCGTCGGAGAAGCGGGGCGTGTCCCCGCTCTCATAGGGGTCGTAGTGCCTGCGGTTGCAGCCAAACTCCTGGAGAAAGGCGATCTGTCCCGCCTCGGTCCAGCGGACGAGGGACAGACCGTCGAAGCACTCGTGCCTGCCGTCGTTCATCACATTGTCAAAGGCCCACTCCACCACGGTCTGGTCCCCCTGGTGGAGAAACTGGAGGATGTCCCACCGCAGCACAGTGCCCCGGGTGTTCCACTCCTGGAACCAGTGCCGGATGGCCTCCGCTCCGTGGTACCAGGGACCCCAGCTCTCAATATACACCGCATCCGGGGCATAGAGGTCCAGGATGCCCGTGTCCTGTTTCTCCAGCCACATGGAAAACCACGCCCGGACGGCCGCTTCCCGCTGTTCCTGCATGGACCATCGCCTACCTTTCGCTTTCGGAATCCGGGGCCGTTGCACCGCCCGCCAGGATGCGGGGCGGCGGGGCCACCACCGTGCTGTGGGAGGGCACATCCCGGGCCACCACCGCCCCGGCACCGATCTTCACATGGTCGCCGATGCGGATATCCCCCACCAGGACGGCACCGGCCCCGATGAGGCAGTTTGCGCCGATGGAGGGGGCTCTGCCGTCCACCTCCCCGATGGTGACGTTGTGGTAGATGCGGCACCCGGGGCCAATGTTGGCGTACCGGGAGATATAGACGCCGTGGAGGCCGTGGGGCAGGGAGGGGATATCCGACAGGGTTGCGCCGTTACCGATATAGCCGCCGTGGCGGTGGGCCATGCGGTTCAAACAGAAGGTGAGGACCTGATACAGAAAACCCTTTTTCATCCGCTGCCGCCAGAAGAACAGCCGCCAGTAGAGCCGGAGACCATCCCCCTTGGAGTAGTCGGTAATCCAGGCGCGAAAGCCCATGTTATCCCTCCTCCTTTCCGGTGGTTTTTCCCCGGGGCAGGGCGGGGGCGGTACCCTCCGGCAGGGCGCCGTCCTCGTCACTGTGGAAATAGTCCTCCCCCTGGAACTCCGTCATGGTACCCCAGTAGCGCATGGGCATCTGGGTGCGGCGGCACTTGGGGTTGTACCGCTCCCGGATGGCCACCGTGTCGTAGAACCGCTTCCACAGGCGGCGGAACTCCGCCTCCCGTCGGTCCGGCCGGGCCATCTCAAAGTGGTCCAGGGGCAGGATGCACCACTTGCCCTCCCGGTAGAACAGGGCCTCGCGATGGGTGCGGTCGTAGAGCATCAGCCGCTCGTTGTAGAACCGGCTGCAGAAATGGCGGCGCAGCAGGGGCAGCACCCGGTTTTTTGGGGCGATCTCCCCCACGAGAACGCCGTCAAAGTCGGAGAACCGGGTGAAGCCCTTGAGCAGGTGGGCCTCCCCCTCCAGGTGGCGCACCGCCTGGAGCAGGGGAAGTACCGCGTCGTCGCTGATGCGGCGGAGCAGGGCGGGACCCTCGTCGTACAGGGCCGCAATGAAGCGGAAGAGCATCAGCTCCCGGTTCGGCGCACAGGTGAGGAACCCCTTCTCCACCAGCTCCCCGGCGTAGGCGGATCGACGGCGGATGCTGGCGTGGATGCGCTGGGCGTGGGCGCTGTCGGTCTCCACCCACCGCACCGGGAACAGCGTAGGCTCCAAGTCCTCCGGGCCCTGGAAGCCCATGGGGGGCTCTTTGTTGACATAGCTCTCGAACACGCAGCAGAGAAATCCCTCCAGCGTTCCGTCGTAGCGGTAGATGACGTCCAAAGCGCTCCACCTCCTTTCGCTACAATGACAGCATTTATATGCAGGTTGTGTACACGGTCAAAGCGCTGATAGCCCACAGCACCGTTAGGTGGGCGGGATAGGCCCAGTAGAACAGCCGGTGGTCGTCCGGCCCCCGCTGCCCGTTGTAGAACAGCACCAGCACCGCCGCCAGCAGGGCACCGATGGTCTGGCCCATGTCCCAGGCCGGCGGATACATCCAAAGCGCCGCCGCAGCCAGCACCGCGGCGCTCTGCCACTTGTTCCGGCACAACCACAGCAGGGCAAAAAGGAACAGGGCGGTGTAGGAGTACTCCACTTCAATTCCCGTCCACTCATGGATCAGCTGATAGAGGATCAGGAAGGCCGCGGTTTTCCAGGCCCAGTCCCCGATCTGCCGGCACCATGGGGGCAGCTTCCCGCCGGAGAGCAGGCCGATGCCGCCCACCAGCAGCAAAACGGCAATCAGCTGCGTCAGCTCCCACACGCCGAACTGCAAAAAGACCGGGAGGATCAGCGCCAGGGGCGCCAGCCCCGCCAGCCGTTTCCAGCCCCGAAGGTGGGGCGTATCCCAGCGGAGCAGCAGCATCAGCACCACGCCCCAGGCCAGGGTGAAGTAGATGTTGAGGCTGCGCACCCTGGTCCAGAAGTCGAAATACTTGTTGATGGTAAAGCAGTAGGGAATGGTGGAGATCAGTCCCATGACCGCCAGGCGCAGGGCGTATCTCGGCGCGGAGCGGGTGTGCCGGAACCCCTCCGCCAGGAAAAAGGCGTAGACCAGGAAGGCCATGCGGCCAAAGGCGCGCAGGGGGTCGTACAGCGGGGATGCGTACAACAGCACCGCCGCCGTGTGGTCCACCACCATAGACAGCAGGGCCAGCAGCTTCAAAACAAAGGCGGACATAGGAATCCCTCCGCTTTCCAGGATGTCCCCATTGTACTATGGGCATTTTAAGAAAAGGGATAGAAAACCTTTAAGAATTGTTTAATCCTTGGAGGCGCGGCGCCCCATAGTAACACCGGCGTGCTAGAACAGGGATAGCTGCTCCACCTCCGGCTGAGGCAGGGAGATCCCCTCGGCGGCAATGAGCCCACGGAGTACGCTGTCCTGGGAGAAATGCAGGTTGTCCATGGTTTTCCCTTTACAGACCAGGAAATACTGAGCCCGCTTCATAACCACCCCCAGCTTTTTCAGGTCCTCGTGGTACAGCGTGCCGCCCCGGCGGGCATAGAGAATGCGCCGGGCGCTGGTGACGCCGATCCCCGGCACCCGCAGCAGCTCCTCATAGGCGGCGGTGTTCACCTCCACTGGAAAGAATTCCGGGTGGCGGAGGGCCCAGTTGCACTTGGGGTCCACCAGTGGGTTGAAGTTGGGCTCCTGATCGCTGAGCAGCTCCTCCGCCCGGAACCCATAGAACCGCAGGAGCCAGTCTGCCTGGTAGAGCCGGTGCTCCCGCAGGAGGGGCGGCTTGGTGTCCAGGGAGGGGAGGAGGCTGTTCTCCACCACCGGCACATAGGCGGAGAAGAACACCCGCTTGAGTCGGTAGCGGTCGTAGAGCCCCTGGGTGAGCCGGAGGATGTGGCGGTCCGAGTCCGCCGTGGCCCCCACGATGAGCTGGGTGCTCTGGCCGGCGGGGGCAAACCTGGGAGCGTGGCGGTACTTCACCAGCTCCCGCTTGTTCTCCTGGAGGGTGTCCTTGATCTGCCCCATAGGGCGGAGAATAGCCGCCTTGGTCTTGTTGGGGGCCAGGGCCTTCAGCCCCTGCTCCGAGGGCAGTTCTATGTTGACGCTGAGTCGGTCCGCCAGCAGGCCCAGCTGCTGCACCAGCTCCGGGGCGGTGCCGGGGATGGCCTTGGCGTGGATATAACCGTTGAAGCGGTACTCGTTGCGCAAAATGGAGAGGCAGCGGATCATCCGCTCGGTGGTGTAGTCCGGATTTTTCAGCACCCCGGAGGAGAGGAACAGCCCCTCGATGTAGTTGCGGCGGTAGAACTGGATGGTCAGCTCTGCCAGCTCCTTAGGCGTAAAGGCAGCACGCTTCACATCGTTGCTGCACCGGTTGACGCAGTATTTGCAGTCGTAGACGCAGCAGTTGGTCATCAGCACCTTCAGCAGCGTGACGCACCGCCCGTCGGCGGAGAAAGTGTGGCAGCACCCGGCCAGAGAACTGGAGGTGTTGCCGATGTACCCCTTCCGGCTGCCCCGGCGGGCCCCGCTGGAGGTGCAGGCCGCGTCATATTTGGCCGCGTCGGTGAGGATGGTGAGCTTTTCCATGACGTCCACAGGCCAGCCCTCCCTTCGAAATAATAGTAGAATAAATGTTCGATTATCAGTATAATACAGGGGTGCAGGGAAGTCAAGAAAAACTGCGCGAAAGCGCTTGGGCAGGACAGTCATGGCACCTGATAGCATTTTTATTGAAAAAGGGAAAAAACCACCCTTGCCCTCGGCACAGTCCTATGGTAGACTAGAGGCGAAAATTGGGAGGAGGGGAAGCCTATGTTGCTCACATTGGACATTGGCAATTCCAATATTGACCTGGGCGTGTTTGCCGGGGAGGCGCTGAAGATGCGGGCCAAGCTCTCCGCCACCGCCGAGCGCAGCAGCGACGAGTTTGCCGCCATGCTCTTTAACCTGCTCCAGATCAACCATGTGGATCCCGCCGCGGTGGATGGATGCATGCTGGGTTCAGTGGTTCCGGGACTCACGGGCTTGGTGGAGGAGGCGGTGGGGCGGCTGTTCCGGGTGCCGCTGCTGCGGGTGGGACCTGGCATCAAGACGGGTTTCCGCATCAGCATCGACGACCCCTCCCAGCTGGGGGCAGACTTGGTGGCGGACACCGCAGCGGCCCTGGCGGAGTACGGGGCGCCCCTGATTTTGGTGGACGCCGGCACCGTCACCACCATCGCGGCGGTGGACGACCGCAGCACCTATCTGGGGGGCTGCATCCTGCCGGGCATCCGCTCCAGCGCGGAGCTCCTCAAGGAGACCACCGCTCTCCTGCCCTCCATCGCCCTGCGGCCGGGCGGGGAGGAGTGCCTGGGCCGCAACAGCGCCGACGCCATGCGCTATGGCCTGCTTCTGGGCAGCGGCATGCTGGTGGACGGCTTTATCCAGCGCTACCAGGCCCTGCCACGGATGGAGGGAGCCAAGGTCATCGCTACCGGCGGCTCTGCCAAGCTGGTGACCGCCCAGTGCCGCAGCCGCATCCGCCACGACCCGGATCTGACGCTGAAGGGCCTGCGGCATCTCTACCAACTGAATACAGTAAAAAAGTTGTGATCGGGTAATAACAGGTTCGCCTGTTGTTATAATATTTTGTGCGCCGTACCCCGGAGCGGGACGACAGCACGCGGTGAAAGACCCGCAAAGGAGAACAGACCTATGAACCACAACATGAGCAAAGTCCGTAAGATCACACTGACGGCGATACTTATGGCAATCATCTTCCTGATGCAGTACACCCCGCTGGGGTACCTGCACATCGGGCTGGTGGAGATCACGTTTATTACCATCCCGGTGGTTATTGGGGCCATCGTTCTGGGGCCCTGGTACGGTGCCTTTTTGGGCGCAGTGTTCGGCGCCACCAGTTTTGCCCAGTGCTTCAGCAGCAGCGTGTTTGGCGCGGCGCTTCTTGCGCTGAATCCGGTGGCCACCTTCTTCTGCTGCATGATCCCCCGCATCCTGATCGGCATTGTAGCAGGATTTTTATTCCGTATTCTGACGAAGGTAGACCACTCGGGCATTGTGTCCTTTATCATTACTTCTGTTGCCGGTGCGTTGACCAACACTGTTTTCTTTGTGGGGATGGTGGTAGCGTTTTTCCAGAACACCTATTTTGACGGCAGCGGCTTTTGGGCCATCTTCCTCAGTTTCTTTACGTTGAACGTGGCACTGGAGGTACTGGCTTGTACAGTGGTAGCAACGGCGCTGAGCAAAGTGATGATGCACTTTATTTTGAAAGAGGTTTAAGACAGAAAGCAGGGGCGGCCTACAAGGCCGCCCCTGTTTTTTGTTTTTCCAGGCGCTTTTACGCCTCCGGCAGCGTCAGTTCCGCCTTGAAGAGGTCCCCGTCCACCGCGATGGAGAAGGTGCCCCCCATCAGTTCCATCAAACTCTTGGCGATATTCAGCCCGAGGCCGCTGCCCTCGGCGTGCCGGGAGGAATCTCCCCGCACAAATCGCTCCATGAGTTCGTCAGCGCTGATGTTGAGCTGGTCCCGGGAGATGTTCTTCATGCTCAGCACCACCCGGTTCTCCCGGCGGCCCAGGTCGATGTAGACCCGGCTGCCGGCCATGGCGTACTTGCATACATTGCTCAGCAGGTTGTCCAGCACCCGCCACAGCAAGCGGCTGTCCGCCATGGCGGAGAGGTTCCCCTCGAAGGTGTTGACGATGACCTCCAGCTTTCCCGCGGTGAGTTTCTGGTCGTACTCGCCCACCGCCTGGAGGATGATCTCGTTGACCACCAGGGGTTGGAGGGACACGGCGATATTGCCGGTAGAGGCTTTGCTGGCTTCCACCAAGTCCTCCGTCAGTTTCTTCAGCCGATTGGACTGCCGGTCCAGCACCGCCAGGTATTCGGCGGCCGTCCCGGACAGCTCCTCTTTTTTCAGCAGGTCCACGTAGTTGACAATGGAGGTGAGGGGGGTCTTGATGTCGTGGGAGACATTGGTGATGAGTTCTGTCTTCAGTCGCTCGGACTTCATCCGCTGCTCCACCGCTCGGTTCATCCCGTCGCCGATGGCGTTGAGGTTCTCCGCGTGTGTCTTGATGTCCCAGAACATGTGCCGGGTGTCGATTTTGGCCTCCAGGTTGCCGTCTGCCAGCGCCTGGCCCTCGGCTTGGCACTTCTGGAGCTGCCAGGAGAAGAAGGCGGTGCCCACCAGCAGCGCACCGTCTAGGAGGAACAGGAGCAGCAGCGGCCCGCCGTCATAGTTGCCCCAGATGGCGAGAAGCGGCTGCAAAATCAACAGGACGATTGCCACCAGCACCCAGCGCCAGGTGAGAGGGAGGATATGGACCAGCGTCCCCACGCCGTGCCACAGGGCGCGGCAGAAGCGGACCGCCAGGGTGCCCAGTTTCCAGCAGATGGTGTTCTCCCAGAACTTCCCCAGTTTCAGCCGGGTGGACAGGGTCATGAGGGCCGCCAGCACCAGCAGGCACAGGGGGATGCACAGGGCCACGATCAGGGCCAGCTGGATCCAGCCCCCGGCGTTCAGCTCCGCCACCACGAACACATTGAGGGACCCAAGGCAGAAGAAAATCACCAGCAGCAGGTCCAGGGGCACCCGGTCCAGCCAGTTGGGGACAATCTCGTCGCTGCCCCGGCGATGGCCCGCGGCGCACAGCAGGAATACCAGCACCGCGAAGAAGCTGATGACGGAGAAAATGGCCAGCCAGGGGAGGCTGTCCCGGACGGGATAGACCAGCTGGTAGAACACATAGGAAGATGCCAGGTCAAAGCCGCTGACATCGGCATAGTCGCTGAAATAGACCGTGACCGCCAGATGTTCCGCCGGGGCAGGGGGCAGCGTATCCCCGGCAGAGGTCGAGCCCTCACTGGTGACAGGCTCCTGGGAAACGCCGAAGTCACTGACAGGAAAGGTGTGGGTCACAGCCTGCTGGTAGGGTTCTGTCCAATCGGAGTACAGCGTTTCCCTGGTGTCCGCATCCCGGATCTCCACCTGGATGCCCAAAACGTAACTGTAGGGATCGCCGTACCGCAAATATCCCGCCGCAACCTCAAAAGCGATGCTCTCGGCAGCGTCCTGAAACAGTTCTGTGTCCTCAAAGGTCTGGCTCTCCTCCCGGTAGAACCCGGCCTCATAGGCGATAGCAAGGCCGCCTACCGAGTACAGGGCGGCGAGCCCCAGCAGCACCACCAGGAAGATGGCCACCACCTTGGCCAAAAGGCTCCCCCGCAGGTCATGCTTCATAGTACGCTCTCCATTTTAAGGTGAGGAAGGCCAGGCCGCCGGCCACCAGTACCAGGGGGAAACAGAGGATCAAAAGGGTGCGAATGAGAATCTTTTTCATTGGAAACCTCCTAAATTGGTCTTTGGGGAGCCACGGCGTCAGGCCTGGGGCTCCATCTTGTACCCCAGGCCCCATACCACTTTCAAATACCGGGGCTCCGAGGGGTTGATTTCGATTTTTTCCCGCAAGTGCCGGATGTGGACGGCCACGGCGCTCTCAGAGCCCAGGGCTGTCTCGTTCCAGACCTGCTCATAGATCTGGGCGGAGGAGTAGACCCGGCCAGGGTGCTGCATCAGCAGGGCGAGGATGTTGTATTCCATGGGGGTAAGGTTCACCGCCTCCCCGTCCACGGTGACGATCTTGGCGTCGTCGTCCAGGACGATGCCGCCGATGACAATGCGGGAGGGCTTGTGTTCCATGCCGCCCAGCATGGTGTAGCGCCGCAGCTGGCTGCGGACCCGGGCCAGCACCTCCACGGGGTTGAAGGGCTTGGTGATGTAGTCGTCGGCTCCCACGTTGAGCCCCAGCACCTTGTCGGTGTCCTCGCTCTTGGCGGTGAGAAGGATAATGGGCACATTGCACTCCTCCCGCAGCTTGGCGGTGGCGGAGATGCCGTCCATCTCCGGCATCATCACATCCATCAGGATAAGATGGATGTCGTGCTGGCGCACCACGTCGATGGCCTCCCGGCCGGTGTATGCCTCGAACAGGTTGTATCCCTCCGAGGAGAGATAGATCTTCAAAGCGGAGACAATGTCCCGCTCATCGTCGCAGATCAGGATATTTGCCATATGGAATGCTCCCACCTTTCGTAAATATTGTACCACAGGAAGGTTTAAGAAAAAAGAGGAGAGAAGTTTAAGATTCCTTTAAGAAACAAGGAAACTGAAGCGGCCCAGTGCTACAATACTTATAAAATAAGTAAGCCTGCCCCATGGGCAGGCTTACGAAAACCACGAAATAGTCTCACAGAGTTTGCGCCCGCAGACGCAAAAGAGATAGAAACTGTTTTTCCGGCGACATGCGCGTCGGAAAAACACATTACAGCCTACAAGTGTGAGTTTTGCCCGACTTGCGTGGACAAAACTTGCGCGCAGGAGGCTGCATTTCCTGTCGAAAAAAGTGGCCCACTTTTTTGACAAATGCTGTAAGCCTGCCCACATGGGCAGGCTTACAGGCGTCAGTCCCTCAGTTACAGCTGCTGACCTTGTGGATGCAGTCGGCAGAGATCTGGGGCGGGATGCTGGCGGTCATGGCGCCGTTGTAGTGGATGCAGATCTGGTCGCCGGCACTGTAGCAGTTGGCGCAGGATGTATTGACCTGCACCTGCTGGCAGCTGCTCTGGTCGCAGACCAGAAGGGAGCCGTCCTGCACCTGGCAGACCACGGCGCACATAGTAGTTTCTGACATAGAGATTTTCCCTCCTTGTTGTAGTCTAGTATATGGAGGTTTGCGGCATTAGGTGCAGTTCTCATAGGGAGCAGAAAGTGAGGAGGATGGATTTCTTAAAGAAATCTTAAAGGTTTCCCTACTACCAACTTAAAAACTCTTTGTTATGATAAGACCATACCACCTTTCTAACCATTATTGAACCAACTGATGATACCCCAAGGAGGTATGGAGCCATGGAAGAAATCGCGTTCTGGCTGTCCCTGATACTGAAAGTGTTTACCGTCTATTTTGCCTGCATCGCGGTCTTTACCCTGAAAAA
>CAJFQQ010000015.1 GCA_904419145.1 uncultured Oscillospiraceae bacterium
CTCTTGGTGGAGCTGGACACGTCGGCGTCCAAAACGACTACGCGCTTATCATCCTTGCCGTATTTGGCCAGCGCCTCGCCGTATACATCACGAATAGCCTTAGACATTATTTCGCACCTCCCAGTTCTTCCATAGCCTTGGCGAACTCTTCGTCACCGATGGCCTTGCCGTGCCAGGTGTTCTTGCCCTCCATGAAGGAAACGCCCTTGCCCTTGACGGTGTGGGCCAGCACGATGGTGGGCTTGCCCTTCACGGTCTTGGCCTCCTCAAAGGCATTGTACAGGGCCTCCACATCGTGGCCGTCGCACTCGATGCAGTGGAAGCCGAAGCTGTCAAACTTCGCCTTGATATCGCCCATGGGCATGATATCCTCGGCGGTGCCGTCCAGCTGCACGCCGTTCCAGTCCAGGATGGCGCAGAGGTTGTCCACCTTGTACTTGCTGGCGGACATGCAGGCCTCCCAAACGGTGCCCTCGTTGATCTCGCCGTCGCCCAGGACCGCGTAGACGCGGGTGGGAGCGTTATCCAGCTTGGCAGCCAGGGCCATACCAACAGCGGTGGACAGGCCGATGCCCAGAGGGCCGGTGGACATATCGACACCCGGGGTATCCTTCATGCAGGGATGGCCCTGCAGGCGGGTCTCGAAGTCACGCAGGGTGTTCATCTCCTCCACGGGGAAGAAGCCCTTCTCGGCCAGGACGCGGTACAGCATGGGGGCGGCGTGGCCCTTGCACAGCACCAGGCGGTCGCGGTCGGCCTTCTGAGGATCCTTGGGATCCACATTCATCTGCGCGAAGTACAGAGTGGTGAGGATCTCGCACACAGACAGGGAGCCACCGGGGTGGCCGGTCTGCTTGGCATGCAGAGTGGTCAGCACGTCGATGCGGAACTGATGGCACATCTGCTCCAATTTCTGTTTCAATTCAGCGTTCATCGTATTCCCTCCAAATTACTTGTTGACCACGTTGACAGGGCTGCCGGCCAGGAACGCCTTGATGTTGTCGGCAGTGATGTCCATGATGCGCTGACGGCTCTCCTTGGGTGCCCAGGAGATGTGGGGGGTGATGATGCAGTTCTTGGCCTTCAGCAGGGGGTTGTCGGCCTTGATGGGCTCAGTGTACACCACGTCCAGGCCGGCGGCGCCCAGCTTGCCGCTGTTCAGGGCATCGGCCACATCCTGCTCGTTGATGAGCTGGCCGCGGGCGTTGTTGATGAGGATAGCGCCGTCCTTCATCTTGGCGATGGTGTCCTTGTTGATGAGGCCAGTGTTCTCCGGGGTCAGGTTGCAGTGCAGGGAGACCACGTCGGACTTGGCCAGCAGGGTATCCAGATCCACATACTCACCGATGGCCTTGCCGGAATCATTGGGATACAGGTCATAGGCCAGAACATTCATACCCAGAGCCTTGGCAATACGGCCCTCAGCCTGGCCGATGCGGCCGAAGCCGATGATACCGATGGTCTTGCCCTCCAGCTCGATGAGGGGGTAATCCCAATAGCACCAGTCCACATTGCTGGCCCAGTTGCCGTCGTGGACGGACTTGCTGTGATGGCCGATGTGATGGCAGATCTCCAGCAGCAGGGCGATGGAGAACTGGCTGACGGAAGCGGTGCCGTAGGTGGGCACGTTCAGCACGGGGATGCCCTTCTCCTTGGCATAGTTGTAATCCACAACATTGTAGCCGGTAGCCAGAACGGCAATGGCCTTGATGTTGGGGCACTTGTCGATGGTCTCCTTGGAGATGGGGGTCTTGTTCATCACCACGATCTCCGCGTCACCGATGCGCTCAGCAATAATGGGAGCCTCCACATAGGAGGTACGGTCGTACACCGTCAGCTCGCCAAGAGCCTCCAGAGGAGCCCAGCTCAGATCGCCGGGGTTCTCGGTGTAACCATCCAGAACAACAATTTTCATGATAATCGATCCTTTCTTTTCGTATTATGCAGGAATCAAGTCAGCACAGGAAAAGAGCCTTCGAACTTAGTCCTCCAGCAGAGCCCAGGCGCGGTTCAGCACACGCTTGGTGTTGGCCAGAACGATATCCTCATCCTCGCCGGGACGCAGGGTGACCTCCATGGACAGGACATAGGGCTTCTCAGCATCGAAAAATCCCTCCTGCTTCAACACGCGCAGGTAGTCCAGCAGCTCGGGGGTGTCGTTGGCGCTGTCGGGATAGCCCATGCGGGGATGCAGATCACCGTAACCGTCATAGCCGGGCTTCACAACGGCGTTGCCGAAGTGGAAGTGGGTGATATAGGGCCGCAGGGTGCGGATGACAAACTGGCTGGTCTCATAGGTGGTGGGGAAGTGGCTCAGGTCCACCAGCAGACCGAAGTTGCTGTGGGTGGTGCGCATATCAGCGGCGAACTTGGCAGCATAGGGGGCGGGACCGATGAGGGCGGCCTTGTCCATGTCGAAGTCAAAGACCTCCAGCTCCACGTTCATACCCTTCTTGGCGGCGTAATCGCAGACATTGCGGGTGGTCTTCAGCAGCTGCTGATAGGCCTCGTCCTTAGTGGCCTCTTCCCACTTGCCGGCCAGGAACGCAATGCCTTTGGCGCCCAGATACTCGGCCTCGTCAACAGCCTCGATCAGGGTGGCCTCGGCCTTCTTGCGGTCCTCTTCATTGATGGCGTTGGGGTTCAGCTTGGGACCCAGCAGACGGGGCTGTGCGCCGTAGCAGACCTTCAGGTGGCTCTGGTCCAGCAGAGCCTTGGCCTCAGCATTCTTATCGCCAAAGCCCTTCAGCTCGATGGCATCAAAGAAATCATCGCGGCAGATCGCTTTCAGGGATTCCATGGGATCACGGTTGGGGTAGCTCATCCACTGAATGGTACCCACTTGGAAATACTTATGAATACTGTCTTTCATGTTCGTTCCTCCTTCTAGATTTCATTTATTGAAATGCTATTTTATTTTACGGTTCTATCTTACATCTTCTTGCCCGGAACGTCAAGAGCGGAAACCGGCGGAAGAAAAAATTTAACGAATTGCCCAAATGGGGATTCCCTGTTTCGTGTAGAATGTGCGGGTCAAAATGGGAAATTGCCGCGAACCGCGTTTTGCGGCTCGCGGCAATCCGTGGTGCCAGATTCCTTAAGCGTTTTATGTTCAGCCTACCCCGTCAGCCCAGCGGCAGCGGATCGGCCGCAGCGTGCTCAGTCCTCCTTGAAGGGATAGAGGATGAACTTGCCGCCTTCCTTCTTGCGGAACTTGTCGAATGCGGTCTCCCACTCCTCCATGGGCAGACGGACATCGGCCAGAGGCTCCACCTTCACCTTCCCCTGGCTCAGCAGGGTCAGGGCCTGCTCCCAGTTGGCCTTGCGGGAACCCAGGGAGCCGGAGACATGGGGCTCCTTATAGTTGAGAGCCTCAATGTAGAAGGGCACCTCGGGCTTGCCCATGCCGATCTGGGTGAAGTAACCCCGGCGCTTGAGCAGCTTCAGAGCGGAGTTGGTGCCGAAGTGGCTGCCGGAGCACTCCAGAGCCACATCCACGCCCTTGCCCTTGGTCAGGGTCTTCACCAGATCCTCCAGGCTCTCCTCCTGGATATTGCAGGTGTAGTCCGCACCCAGCTCCTTGGCCAGAGCCAGACGCTCCGTATCCACGTTGGTGCCGGAGACGATCACCGTGGCGCCGTGGGCCTTCACCACCTGCATGGTCATCAGGCCGATGGGGCCCGGGCCGGAGACCAGGACGATGTCGGTGGGAGAAATCTTCGTCAGATCAAATACCGCGTGGCAGACACAGGCCAGAGGCTCGGTCATGGCCGCTGCGATGTCGGACACCCCCTCAGGGATGAGGTGCACACGACCGGCGGGCACCACCGTGTAGTTGGTGAAGATGCCGTTGTACCAGTAGCCCAGGGTCTTGCGCTCCGGGCACAGGTTATACCAGCCCTCGCGGCAGGCCTCGCAGGTGCCGCAGTAGGCATAAGCGGTCTCGGAGACCACGCGCTGACCGACCTCGAAGCCCTCGACGCCCTCGCCGATCTCGGCGATCACACCGGAGAACTCATGGCCCACAGTGACCGGAGGACGGACCGGAATGGCAATATCGCTGTCATAAATATGCAGGTCACTGCCGCAAATACCAGCGGCCACAACTTTAATTTTGATTTGGCCGGGGCCGGCACTGGGCTCAGGAACCTCACGGATCTCCATATTACCCGGTTCCGCAGCATACTTTACAATTGCTTTCATAATCGGTTACTCCCTTCATTTTGTGGACTTCCGTCCTTAATTGTCTAGAACACCTTATCATCGAAAAAGCGCTGCAGGACACAAGGGCAGACTGCGGCACTCATCGATACCAAACCTATCATACACTTTTCTTTTCTATTGTCAAATCCACCCATGCCGGGCCGACTGCCGTATAGCTGCCGGCACCTTGCCAAAACGCCTCCCTCGGGAGGCGCCCATCCACTATTCAGAAGGATTGCGCACGCCCTTCACCCGTTTTTTATTGCATCGCAGCACAAAGTCAACGCAACAAGAAATGACAGGCAAAAACGTACACAAAGCAACAATGTGTCTTGAATTTATTTTACTATGCCGTCTATAGGACGTCAACTCAATTTTCAAGGCCACCCGCAGTTTTGTCAAGATTAACCGAACTGTACGCAGGATTTTCAGTAAATCACACAATATCTTGTAGTTTCCGGAATTCCATCCCACTGGCTGTTTGAATCGTCCTGTTGAAAGCCCCGCACGTTTTTTCACACAAATATCACAAATTCGTACATTGCGTTAACGATTCGCACGTCCAGATACCCAGATGCAGGGATACCTGGCTGGCTGCACACCTGCCGTCCAAAATCTTCCGTCCGCCCCCGCGGTGCGCGCAAATATGCGCTTGCAGCCTCGTGCATAGCTGCGCCGGAAGGGCTGTGGGGGCCAAGCCCCGCTGCTGCCATATTGCGCTGCTCTATGCGGCTCCTTCCGTCTTTCTTTTCCCGCATCACCTGCCACGCCGTCCCCATCGGCCTATGGACACCCGGTGTCAGCTCCATAGCCGCTTGCCCGCAATCCAGCGCGGCACCCGACTCCCGGAAGGGCGAACGACTATATCCAGCACCTGAAGGATACCGGCCTCATCGTCGGACGTGGATAAATACATTTCCGCAGGGTAAAATGAACCCGTTCCAATTTTAAACAGGAGGATCAATAAATGCAAAAATATTGTATTCGAGCAGAACAGATCGCCGCATTTGTCAAAGCGCTGCGCGACGAAGATCGGAGCAGCGGCACCATTGAAAAGTACAGCCGGGATGTGCGGGCCTTTGCCGCATTTTTGGAAGGGCAGTGCGTCACTAAGGAGCTGGCTACTGCCTGGAGAGAGCATCTGCTGGCCTGCGGGTATGCCCCCGTAACCGTAAACGCCATGGTAGCTGCCATCAACAAGTTTTTTTCCTTTCTCGGCTGGGATACCTGCCGTGTCAAGGCTCTGCGCCTGCAGAAAAAGCTGTTCCGTGACGACTGTAGAGAATTGACACGGCCTGAATATGAGCGTCTCGTTGCGGCCGCCTGCACCTTGCAAAAAGAACGCCTAGCCCTGCTGATGGAAGCTATCTGTGCCACCGGCATCCGGGTGTCAGAGCTGAAATATCTGACTGTGGAATCCGCATCCCGCGGGCGGGCAGAAATTCGCTTGAAGGGCAAGATCCGGATCATCCTGCTTCCCGGCAAGCTCTGCAGGAAGCTCCTGAAATATGCCAGAAAGCAGAAAATCGCCTCCGGCGAGATTTTTCTCACCCGAGGCGGGAAGGGGATCAACCGGATCCAAATCTGGGCAGAGATGAAATCACTGTGCAAAACGGCCGGTGTGGAGCCATCCAAAGTCTTCCCCCATAACCTGCGCCATCTGTTTGCACGCACCTTTTATAAAATATGCCGGGATGTTGCTAAACTGGCGGATATCCTTGGGCATTCCTCCATTGATACCACACGGATGTATCTGGTCTCTACCGGTTCCGAGCATATGCGGGAACTAAACCGGCTGCACTTGATTTCTTAAACAAAATAAATCTTTTGTTATATTTCGGAGTAAAAGAAGGTGATTCGTTTTCACAATGGAGAATTTTTCCAGAATCTGGATGAACAGAGGCTCCTGGGATTTTTGGAAAGTCAAATCTTGTCAAATTTTTTCGGAAGGAGCCTTGTATTTCATAATTAGTTGCGCTACACTGTACCCAGCATCTTCCATATTTTCAGGAAAATATAACAAAAGATTTATTTTGCTAACAAGAGAGAAAGAGGGAGAAAACATGGTGAAACATCGCGGCACTCTGCTGGCTGTGCTGGGATGTCTGGTGGCATCGGGTATTGTGGCCGGAGCCGCATTACTATCCAGTCGCGCGGATGCCTCTGACAATGCACAGATCCTGAAAACAAGCCAGGAGAGCATAGAGTCGGCACCGGAGGAAACATTGACTTTGGAATCTATCCAACAGATTTTATTCACTGACGTATCTGAGGATAATCCGGCCCGGGATGCTGTGTGTTATGTAGCTTATTTTGGCATTATGCAGGGGGTCGGCAATGGGCAGTTTGATCCGGATGCGCTCCTGACACGTGCAGAAATCGCCGCGCTGCTGCAGCGCATGGCCCCAGGAGCGACCTTTGATAATACCCTGTCGCTTCCCTTCAGCGATATTGACGCGGATGCATGGTATGCTGATGCGGTACGCTGGGCTGCGCAGTCAGGGATCATCACCGGCAACGCAGATGGAAGCTTCACGCCGGATCGTCGGGTAACCCGGGAGGAGCTGGCGATTCTTCTTTGGCGACAAGCACAGCAAATGGGGTACGAGCCGCAATCCACTGGAAATCTGAGCGCTTATCAGGATGCTTCCCAGGTCAAAACCTTCTCTGTACAGGCGGTATCTTGGGCCCTGGAGCAGGGGTTGTATGACGCTCTGGTTACTGATACCATCCATCCTGGCCTTCCTGTCTCCCGCAGCCAGTTTGCCCAAATCACCGTAGCGTTCCTTGCCGCTGTCGAAGGTGAGCCTCTGGCAGCGCAGCTGGCCGCAGAAGATGATTTGGCACCGGTCTCCAGCGTCAGCACGGCACACCACAGCGACATTCAGGCCGCCATCGACAGTGCCGCAGAGAAATATGGCGCGATCGGTGTCCAAGTCGCCGTCATTGAGGGTGGCCGCGTAACGGATACCTTTGCCTCAGGCTGGGCTACACAAGGCAGCGATCCTATGACGGCAGACCATCGGATGCGGGTAGCCTCTATCTCCAAGGTTCTGATCGGTCTGGAAACCATGCTTCTGCGGGAGCAGGGGGTTGTAGATCTGGATGTCTCCATTGGAGAATACTGGGGGGTACCAGCGGTGAACCCTTACTATCCGGATATCCCTGTTACCATCCGCTCCATGCTGTCTCACACATCCTCTATCAGCAATCTGGGGGACGATGCCTCCCGCAGCTACAGCGCAGTTCGTTCCCGGCTGGCAGGTTCTTCCGGCTTCAGCCATATGCAGCCAGGCGCGATTACCTCCTGGTCCTATAACAACTACGCCTTTGGCGTGCTGGGGCAAACCATTGAGCTGGCTTCCGGCATGTGTATGGATGACCTTCTGCAGAGAGATCTTTTTGACACCATGGGAATTGACGCCGCATTTGCCCCCGGGGATCTACAGAATCATTCCCATCTGGTCACACTGGCCTACCATGGCGGCGGTATTGCCAGGACTGTTTCCACCCAGCGCAATATGCACTCCTCGGATACTCCTGGTGCCTCCGGTAGCTATTTTGCCGGTGGGCTGACCATCAGCGCTGCAGATCTCGGAAAAATCGCGGCCCTGCTGGCCAATGACGGCAAGTATGAGGGGCTGCAGCTGGTTCAGCCGGAAACAGTGGAACTGATGGAGACGATCAATGAGACCATGCTCAGCGACGGTACATACCAAGCGCTGCCACTGCGCTGCCAGAAAAATATCTACGGCCGAGACACGCTCTATTATCATACCGGCAGCGCTTATGGCGTCTACAACTGCATGTCCTATGACCCCGCCAGCGGCGACGGTGTAGTCGTTCTTACGGTAGGCGCCAGCGGCGCAAAAGATGACCGGGGCATCTATGCAATTTGTGGGGAGATCAGTACATATGTCTACAATATCATTTAATAAATTTATGCTGCTTGGGCTCGCACTGGCCGTCACACTGCTGTCCGGCTGTGCCTCTGGAGGGGCCGCGAACTCTCCCGATGTGGGTGGAGATGAAGCTGTACCGGCAGCCACCCCCAGCGAGCCGGAGGAGCCGGCAGAACCGGAATTGCCCGAACCGACAGTGGCTACGCTGGCGGTATGTGGGGATGTAATGAGTCATTTGCCGGTAGTTGAAGATGCCTGGGATCAGGAGGCGGGGCGCTACGATTATGGCCGGATCATGGCCGCCGCAGCGCCGTATGTCTCCAGCGCTGACTATGCTGTGGCAAATCTGGAGACCACCCTGGCCGGCGGCCCGCCTTATTCAGGATACCCCGCTTTCAATTCACCGGACGATCTGGCCAGCGACCTGAAAGCTACCGGATTTGACCTGCTGCTGACTGCCAACAATCATTGCATGGACAAGGGCTTTTCCGGCCTGTGCCGCACCCTGGATGTATTGGACGAGCTGGGGCTCGCCCATGTAGGCACCAGTCGGACGGCCCAAGAGGCTGACGCTAATGTCATACTGGCAGACGTAGGCGGCATCTCTGTCGCTTTTCTGGGATACACCTATGGCACCAATGGCATTCCACTGCCAAAGGACGCCCCCTATGCGGTAAATTTGTTCAACACCGATTACCTGACTACGCTCTCACAGCCGGACGAGGCTCGGATGCTGGCCGGGCTGGCATCCGCCAAAGCTTTGGAGCCGGATCTGATCGCTGTAATGATCCACTGGGGGGTTGAATATCAGACCACACAGAACGCCTATCAGGAACAGTTGGCGGATTTCCTCATTGCAAACGGCGCTGACCTGATCCTCGGTGGGCACTCCCACGTACCGCAGCCCCTGGAAATGAGGACGGTTCCCGGGGCGGACGGTGACTCCCGTACAGGCTTCGTGTGCTATTCCCTTGGAAATTTTATTTCCTCCCAAAACGATCCGCTTACAGATACCACTGCCGTGCTCACGTTGGAGCTGACCCGGGATAATGTGACTGGAAACTGTGCTGTCACCGGCTGTTCCTACGTACCTATGTTGATGCTGGATCGTGAGGCCGGTTCCGCTGACCGTTTCGAGCTACTGGACACGCAGGCAGTCCTGGCAGACAGTACATGGGACGAAAAAACGGCCGAAAAAGCCCAGCAGGCAGCTGCGGACTGTCATGCAATTCTGGAGTCCCTCCTATCCCTTCCCCTGGCGTGATTGTAGCGGTTCATCTGGGCAGTGACCTCGCTTCCAGGCAAAAGGCAACAGGAAAGCCGCCGAATTTTAAAAATTCGGCGGCTTTTTTGGCGGGAAAACCTGTGCATTCCTCATGCCCGTCTACACTGCAATCCACTCAATCCCTGCTTGAGAAGCCTGAGACGCCATCTCCTCTGACAGTGTTTTATCCGTAATGACCGCAGAATAGTCCGCCAGATTGTTCACTTTGAAAAGGGATTGGCGATGAAACTTGGATGCGTCCAGCAGCATAAACGTCTGGCGGGCACACGCCAGGAGTTTCCTCCGGAAATAGACTCTGTTTTCTGTGGCTGTAAACACATCGAACGCATCATCCACACACAGACTTCTGACAAAGGCCATGTCTACCCGGTAATTCTCCAACTGGCTCTCCGCGGTGTGCCCATGGATACACCCCTGGAAGCGCTGTACATTCCCCCCCAGCATAAACACATCAACATTGCTATTGAACAGGGCACTGGCAATCATCACGTCATTGGTTACCACAGTCAGCCCGCCCATGGTAGGCAGCAGCTTTGCCAGCTCCAGCACGGTGGTGCCGGCATCCAAATAGACCACCGTATTTTCATGGACATACTGTTCAAAGCAGTACTTTGCAATTTTCACCTTGGCGCCCAGATTATACGACGCCCGTTTGTCGACTCCCTGATCCCGGGCAATCTCCTGCTTCTGCACCGCACCACCGTGACAGCGTGTCAGCTTTCCCTCCCGTTCCATCTTCTCCAGATCACGGCGAATCGTCATTTCACTGACTTGGAAGCGCACAGCCAGCTCGTCCACCCGCACCACACCATTCTGCTGGAGCAGGCCATAAATCTCACTCATTCTCTCAACAGTTAACATAATCTTCTAATCTCCTGCACATATCAGCAACGCGCTCTCCATTTGTACTGTGTTTTATCCATTATATCATTCTTTTGATAACATGCAATAACCTTTTTTGCTTCACCCATTTCAAAAAGGTGCTCGTTGCATCCCCCATTCACGCCCGGCCCATATCGCCATCTTCTGCTTTTCACCTTGCGAAATCGGCAGGGATGTTGCATAATAAAAGCAAAAGAATTCACAACGAAAAAGGAGCTGCTGTTTATGCCGAAAAAGCGGGCCCGCCAACTTGCCACCCAGCTGTTGCGCCAGCTGTCCACAAAAACTGCCGCCGCCCTCCTGGGCCATGATCGGGCCGCCATATCTGCACTTTTAGCAGAGCATGCCTACTCCCGCCGGCTGGAGGAATTGCTCAGCACTGACGGCCGCCTCACCTGTGCTGCTGTTCTGGAACAGTGCCGGGACACCTTGGACTTTCTCTCCCCACAGCCTGAGGAGGGATGGCTCTCCGGCGCCTATCAATATGCCTGCGCTGTCATGTTTCCCAGCGATGAGAATGAGGGGCTGCGCCGGGCTTACGCCCCGGGAGCTTTCTTCTTTTTAACGCTTCTACAGGTTCTATTTGACGACGAGCGTACCCGTTTTTCTCCTGAACCCCTTTTGGATATCGCTCTGCTGCCGGAAGAAGATCTGAACGGCAGCAACTATCGAGAATGCTACCTTCGTTTTTCCCGGGCTTACCGCCGGGAGTTCGTCTATGAAATGATGCGCCTGGGCCTGGAGGCCACGCCCTTTCGCACGCTGGAGCACATTGCAGGCGTCAACTTTGTAGCCATGTCTGCGGCGCGAGATCTTCACCGGGCTGGGTTTCCGGTGGACCTCGCCCTGGTATCCGGCAGTTCTATTGGGCACGACATCGGTAAATTCGGCTGCCGCAGCGGGGAGCGGGTTCCCTATCTCCACTACTACTATACCGACCAGTGGTTCAAGCGCCACCGCATCCCCCACATCGGCCACATCGCCGCCAACCATTCTGTATGGGATCTGGAGCTGGAAAATCTGTCAGTGGAATCCTTGCTGCTGATCTATGCGGATTTTCGCTCCAAGCAGGAGCGCAGCCCTGACGGCCGAGAAGTCACTCACCTCTATACATTGGACGAGGCCTTCGATGTCATCCTTTCCAAACTGGATAATGTAGATCAGGCTAAGCGTACCCGCTACCAGTTTGTCTATGCTAAACTAAAGGATTTTGAGGACTATATGGTCTCCTTAGGAGTAGATATTACCCTTCAGGGCCGTGTTCTGTCCCCTGTCCACCAGCCTGATGTTGCCCTGATGGATGCCCCACAGGTCATCACAGCTATGAAATTTGCCGGTGTGGAGCACAACCTGCGCCTGATGCACCGACTCAGCAACCAGCGCAGCTTTGCCACAATCATGGAAGAGGCGCGCGGGGAAACCAACTGGATGCGCCTGCGGGCCTATCTCAGCATTTTTGCCACCTATTCAGTCTATCTCAACACTGCTCAAAAAGAGCAGATGCTGTCTTTCCTCTATGACCAACTCATGCACAAAGAGGGAGATATCCGCCGTCAGGCAGCAGAACTGATGGGGGACATACTGGCACGGTTCCACGCCGGTTACACCAAGGAGGTCCCTGCCCACCATGTCCCTGACCCCCATGAACATACCGCCTTGGGGCTGGCTGAAGGGTATCTGCGCAAGATTCTCTACCCTGACCACAAGCTGCTGCCCCAGCACAAGCGCTGGATCAACTACACCCTCAAGCGGGTCATCGCCACTCTGGTAGGGCACAGCCAGGGCCAGGAGCAGCAGTCGTTCCTGCATCTCTGTCTAGGGCTCTATGCGGCTCCAGACAAACTGGATGATACCTCCGCCTTTACGTTGCTGGATTCCGCAACCTCTCTGCCCCTTCAGCTGTGCTCTCCCCAGCAACGGCAGACCATTGGGCATTTTGCCGTCATTTTGTCCCGCCGCCGCGCCTTGACCGTCCGAGCCGCTGCTCTGGAGGTGCTGAACGTCCTGCTTCCTTTGGCTGAGGACCCCACCCCACTGGTGGAAGCAATCCACACGCTGCCTGTAAAAGACAACAGTACACTGGGCCTGATGCGGGAGTGGGTCCTGCTCCAGCAGCGCGGCCTGCCGGCGGATGACGCAGTGGGGGCCCTGGAGGATGAGGATATCTCGGAAATCTTTCTGGAAAATCTGAAGGCTGCCACCCCTTGGATCATCAAAAAAGCCAATATCCGTATCCTCACCGCCTTTGCCAGAATCGACCACGGCTATCATCTGCTCCACATCGCCACCCACCTCTCTAACCTTCTGATGGTTAGTGAGCAAGTCACTGTTCGCCGGGCGGCGGGAAGTGCGCTGTTGGATCTGGTCCCTCTCCTCAGCCACGATCAGCGCAACGAGGTCTCTGTGGAACTGACCCGGGGGCTGGAGCTGGGCCAACAGGAATTTTCCAAATATATTCCCTCCTATCTGGGCCGTTTTTATCTATACCTGCCCCCGGAGCAGCTGGAGGAGAGCCTGCGAGACCTTCAGAGCGCACTAGCCAGCTCCAACAGCCGCCTAGCCGCAGCTGTCCTGGATACAGTCGGCGTATTGTATGAGCATTACGAGCCCTACCGGCAGCGCTTCCCGGAAACAGACGATGTGTTCCGCGGCCGCCGGGAGCGGCTGCTGGGCATGATGATGAAGGGCCTCTCCGCTCCCAGCAGCAGTGTCCGCCAGGAGGCTCTGCGGGTGCTCGGGGACAGCGTATTCGGCTCGTCTGTCCTCAGCGGCCACGAAAAACGCCGTGCCTTTTCCCTGGCCGCCCAAAAAATTCTCTTTTTGATGAAGGAGGACAGCAGCGGCGATCTGACTTTCTACTACCGTGCCGCCGCCCTGAGCCGGATTTACCGCTTTATCAAGGAGCAGGAGTTGACCCACGGCGGCTTCAAATTCACCACTGGTGAAAAAATCGCTTTCTTCCCTGGTACCTTTGACCCCTTTACCCGCAGCCACAAGGCAATTGTTGCCGCAATCCGTGATCTTGGCTTTGAGGTCATGCTGGCGATTGATGAGTTCAGCTGGTCCAAGAAGACCCAGCCCCACCGTATCCGCCGCCGCATCGCCTCCATTTCCACTGCGGATTTGTTCCACGTACACATCTTTCCGGAAGATTTCCCGGTGAATATCGCAAACCCGGAAAATCTGGGCCGTCTGCGCCGGACCTTTCCTGGGAAAGAGGTCTATATTGTGGTTGGCAGCGATGTGGTGGAAAACGCCTCCTCCTATCAGGCGGAGCCCCAGGCCGACTCCATTCACACCTTCCCCCACGTTATCTTTCGCCGCGCCGCCGACGGGAGTCCCGGCAGCCACACCGACTATTCCGCCATCACTGGCCATGTGGTGGAGCTGTCCCTCCCCACCCATCTGGAGGATATCTCCTCTACCCGCATCCGCCAGGCGGTAGACCTGAACCGTGACATCTCCAATCTGGTGGATCCGGTGGCTCAGGAATATATTTATCACCATAATCTGTATCTGGGGGAACCCCAGAACAAGCCTATGTTCCAGACTGAAGGGCTCTCCTTTCAGACCCAGCCCGGCATGAATGAGGGGCTGGCCGGCTACCTTCGCCAGCATCTTGCCGGAGGGCGCGAATTATCGGGAGAGCTTCTGCGCTGGATTGAAAAGCAAGGCGATATGATCCTCACCCTGCAAAGCACGAAAAAATCATCCATCCTCGGATTTGTCGCCATGCAATGCCTGGATGCCCGGTCCCTCTATGCCCGGCTGGGCAGCACCAGCCTATCCGACTATATACGTCAGAATGCGGGCGGCCGTATTTTGGCGATCTCCTATATCTTTGTCCCCCGGGGGCCCCGCCAGGCAGATATATGCCAGCTTCTTCTCACGGAGGCCCTGACCTATGCTCTGCGCCGGGAACACACCTATGCTTTTTTTGCCAGCCCGGATCACGTGTGCCCCGCCTATGTCAAGGAAGCATTAACACTCCAGGGATTTCTCCCCGCCCATATGGACGGTCAAGAAGTCTTGGCAGTGGATATGCGCAATCCCATTGTCCTTACCAAAAACATGGATACCGTGGTAAAACCGCCGCTTCTGGAAAATCCCCGGGTCCAAGCCGCCCTGGCTGCCGCCCACCGGCGCCTGCAGCAGGCCCTCACCGGCTTCTACCCCGGCAACCTGGTCCTCCCCCTGTCCACCGAGGTCCTGCACCACCGTCTGGTGGAGAAAATCACCGCCTGCAACGAGGTCCCTATTACTCCCACTGTCCCCAGAGTCCTGGGTGAGCACCTGTGCGTGCCCTTCGGCAAGATCCTCCGGGGGGTGGTGATCCCCAACACCGTCACCAAGGCCCTCCACACAGACAAGGTATACGAGCCGGACCTGTCCTCCTTCTCCATCGAGACCTTCCCCGGCTATGCCTCCCTGGAAAACCAGGCAAAGACCATCCGCGCCTTTCATCGTCCGGTGATCCTGGTGGACGACATGCTCCACGACGGCAAGCGCATCCGCCGCATCGCCCCGCTGCTCCAGCAGGAGGATGTACCCATCCGCCAGGTGCTGGTGGGGTATCTCACCGGAATGGGCCGGGATATCATGGCTCAGATGGGGATTCCCGTAGACAGCGTCTACGATCTGCCCAACCTGCGCATGAAATTCACCGAGTCCACCCTCTATCCCTTCATCGGCGGCGACACGGTCCGCCGCTCCGCCCCCCTGGCCGGAGGACTGCGGCCCTCGGTGAACCGCATCCTGCCCTATGCCGCCCCGGACTACACCCAAGACTGCACCGACGGCTCCACCTACCAGCTGTCCCTGTGCTGTCTCTACAACGCCAGGGATATCCTCTATACCCTGGAGACAGAATATCGTGCGCTCTACGCCAGGAACCTGACCCTCAACCGCCTCAGCGAGGTGGTCCTCCTGCCCCTGTGCCCGGACAAGGGGGTCTGCATGACCTATGACCTGAACCGGGTGGCCTCCAGCTATCTGGAGAACGATATCGAGATGCTGCAGCGGATGAAGAGTACCGTCCGCATCGTCATCTGACCCAAACAGAGGTGCCTATGTACTACTATACCGACCATCAGCATGTGTTCTGCTCCCACCTGGAGGGGCTCCCCTTCCGCCCGCTGCCCGCCCTGCCGGAGGGCAGCGCCGTGACCTATCTCTTTCGCCGGCCGCCGCTCCAGGGCCGGGATGCCTTCGCCGTGTCCCACCCCCGCCTCCTGACGGACCGGGAGGATGTGACGACACTGACGGACGCCTGCCCGGAGCCGCCGGTGGACGGTGCGCTCCGGGCCGCCATCGCCGAAGGGCGAGTATCCGCCGTCAATCTGGAGCACCCCCGCTGGCAGGAGCTGCTCTTCCCTCTGCTGCCCGCCGGGAAGAAGCGGGTGCATCTGCTGGCCCTGGGGGACGTGGGCAGCACCCTGCTGACGGGCCTGCGGCTGCTGGGGAGCGACTGTATCGGCTCCATCGGCATCTGCGACGTGCGGCCCGGCTTTGCCCAGCGCTGGGCCTTTGAGATGAATCAAATCGCTCTCCCCTGGGACTATGACACCATGCCGGCGGTGGAGATCGTGGAGCCCTCCGAGCTGTTCCGCTGTGACGTGTTTCTCTTCTGCGCCTCCCGCTTTGTACCGGATACGGCGGTAAAGACCGGGGATGTGCGGATGGCGCAATATGCGCTGAACCGGGAGCTGGTGGCGTCCTATGCCCGGCAGGCCCGCGATGCGCGCTTCTCCGGCCTCTTCTGTGTGGTCAGCGACCCGGTGGATCCCCTGTGCCGAGCGGCCCTTCTGGAGAGCAACCGGGACGAGAGGGGCCGCATGGATTACCAGGGGCTCACCACCCGGCAGGTCCGGGGCTTCGGTCTGGGGGTCATGAACGCCCGGGCGGCCTACTACGCCAAGCAGGACAGCCGCTTTGCCGCCTTCCTCACCGAGGGGCGGACCTTCGGCCCCCACGGGGAGGGGCTGGTGGTGGCCGATTCCATCGCCCGCTACGACGACGCCCTCTCCCGGGAGCTGACGGAGAAAACCGCCCACGCCAATCTGGAGATGCGGACCCTGGGGTTCAAGCCCTATGTGGCGCCGGCCCTCAGCAGCGGCGCGCTGTCCCTTCTGCTCCTCCTGCGGGGGGCGTGGCACTGCTCGTCGGTGTATCTGGACGGCATTTTCATGGGGTGCAAAAACCGGCTGACCGATGCCGGCGTGGAGATCGAGCAGCTGCCCCTGCCGCCGGCGCTGCTTGCGCGCATCCGCGAGACCGCGGAGCAGCTCCGTTCCATTCCCTGAATTCCATTTCCTGTTCGGGAGGCAACGCGCCATGTCCATTACCGTGATTCTGCCGGAAAACAGCTGCAGCGCCGTCCTCCGCCGCCAGCTGGAGGCCGCGCTGGAGGACATCCCCCACACCTTTACCGGCGATGTGGAGGACCTCCCCTCCGGTCGTCTGCTGTTTGCCGTCGCCCTGGACAGCTGCGGCTGCAACGAGGGCTACTACCGCATCCTGGGCCGCCTGCGGGGCAACGGGCGGCTGCTGGAGGGCTGCACCGCCGCCCTGGTGGTGACGGGCCAGGGGGAGCTCTATACCAAATCCATTGCCCGGACCCTGGCCCTGTCGGCCAATATGGCCGGGTGTGCCTTCATCGGCCGCCCCCTGGTGGAGGCCACCGGCTCCCTCCAGAACTTCCGTACCCAGGCGGAGCTGGCGGGGATGGATGAGGCGTCCGCCTATGCCGCGGCCCTCCGGGAGCTGGCGCAGCGGCTGGCGGGCCACACGCCCCTCCCCCCCATCCGGCGCCTTGTCGCCCTCCACGCCTCCTCCCGCTCCACCTCCAACACCCTGGCCCTGTGGGATCTGGTGCGGCGGAACCTCGACGGCGTTGCCATCCGGGAGTTTGGCCTGCGCAACGGCACGGTGATGGACTGCATCGGCTGCAGCTATTCCGCCTGTCTCCACTACGGGGAGCGGGGCGGATGCTTTTATGGCGGCGCAATGACCGAGGAGGTCTTTCCCGCCATTCTGGACTGCGACGCCCTGGTGATGCTCTGCGCCAACTACAACGACGCCCTCTCCGCCAATCTCACCGCCTGTGTCAACCGCCTCACCGCCCTCTACCGGCGCACCCGCTTCTACGACAAGCGTCTCTATGGTCTGGTGGTCTCCGGCTACTCCGGCGGAGACCTGGTGGCCCAGCAGCTGATCTCGGCACTGAACATGAACAAGAGCTTCTACCTGCCGCCCTACTTTTCCCTGCTGGAGACCGCCAACGACGCGGGGAGCCTGGTGAAGCTCCCCGGCGTGGCGCAGCGGGCAGCGGACTTTGCCGCGCGGATGCTGGCACACTGAATCGAAAGACAGCCCGCAGGCTCATCGCCTGCGGGCTGTCTTTGTTGTTTCCTATTATTTACTTCATCAGCAGAGCCATGACCGCCTTCTGAGCGTGGAGGCGGTTCTCCGCCTCGTCAAAGATCTCCCCAGCGTGGGCCTCAAAGACCTCCTCCGTGATCTCCTCTCCCCGGTGGGCGGGCAGACAGTGCTGCACCATGCAGTCGGCGTGGGCCACGGAGAGCAGGTCGCTGTTCACCTGATAGCTCACAAAGTCGTGCTGCCGCTTGGCGGCCTCTCCCTCCATGCCCATGGAGGCCCACACGTCGGTGAAGATCACGTCCGCGTTCTTCGCCGCCGCCATGGGGTCATCCGTCAGCTCGAACCGGGCGTCGGTGACGGCCCCGGCGAAGGAGAGCACGTCGCTGTGGGGCTGGTAGTCCGCCGGGCAGGCCACAGACACGTTCATGCCGCACTTGAGGCCGCCGACGATAATGGAGTTGGCCATGTTGTTGCCGTCGCCGATGTAGCAGATCTTGAGGCCCTCCAGCTTGGCCTTGTGCTCCCGAATGGTCATCAGATCCGCCAGCACCTGGCAGGGGTGGCTGAAGTCCGTGAGCCCGTTGATGACGGGAATGGAGCCATATTTCGCCAGATCCTCCACCTCCTGCTGGGCAAAGGTGCGGATCATGATGCCGTCGCAGTAGCGGCTGAGGACCCGGGCGGTGTCCTGCACCGGCTCGCCCCGGCCGATCTGGCTCACCGCGTTGGAGAGGAACAGGGCGTGGCCTCCCAGCTGGAACATACCCACCTCAAAGGACACCCGGGTCCGGGTGGAGTTCTTGGAAAAGATCATCGCCAGGGTCTTTCCCTTCAGTACCTCGTGAGGGATGCCGTGCTTCTGGTCGTACTTGAGCTGATCCGCCAGGTCCAGGACCTCATGGATCTCCTCCCGGCTCAGATCCAGCAGCTTTAGCAGGTGTTTGTTCTGCATCTCGCCTCTTCCTCTCCTGTTATTGCATGACCTTCGCCATGATGGCAAGGCCCCGGTCCAGCTCATCCCCGGTGATCACCAGCGGCGGCAGGAGACGCAGGGTGTCGCTGCCGGCGGTGAGGCACAGCAGGCCCTCCGCCATCAATTTGTCCTTCATCTCCGTGTGGGTCATGCCCTGGATGCCCACGCCGATCATCAGGCCCATGCCGCGGACGCCGGAGACATAGGGGCTGTTGAGGGCAGCGATCCGCTCCCGCAGATAGGCCCCCTTCTCCGTGACCTCCCGGAGGAAGTCCGGCGTCATGGCATCCATCACCACATTGGCCGCCGCAGCGGCCATGGGGTTGCCGCCGAAGGTGGAGCCGTGGGTCCCCTTCCCCAGGACGGCCCTGCACTTCTCATTGGCCAGGAAGCCGCCGAAGGGCAGGCCCCCGGCAATGCCCTTGGCAAAGGTCACCACATCGGGGTGCACATCGAACTGTTGATAGGCGAAGAGGCTCCCGGTGCGGCCGATGCCGGTCTGCACCTCGTCGATGAGCAGCAGCCAGTCGCGCTCCGCGCAGAGGGCCGACACCGCCTGGACAAAGCCCTTGTCCAGCGGGTTGACGCCACCCTCCCCCTGGATCAGCTCCATCATCACGCCGCACACGTCGTCGCCCCCCTGGGCCTTGACGCTCTCAATGTCATTGGCGTCGGCATAGCGGAAGCCCTCGGTAAAGGGGAAGAAAAACTCGTGGAAGTGGTCCTGGCCGGTGGCCTTCAGGGTGGTGATGGTGCGGCCGTGGAAGGAGTTGTTCAGGGTGATGATGGTGGAGCGGCCCTGGCCGTACTTGTCGTAGGAGTACTTCCGGGCCAGCTTGATCATGCCCTCGTTGGCCTCGGCGCCGGAGTTGCCGAAGAACACGCCGGCCATGCCGCTCCCCTTCACCAGCTTCTCCGCCAGCACTGCATAGGGCTCGGTGTAAAACAGGTTGGAGATATGCCCCACCTTCATGGCCTGGTCGTAGATGGCCTTGGCCCAGGCCTCGTTGGCATACCCCAGGGAGCACACGCCGATGCCGGAGGTAAAGTCGATGTACTGCTTCCCCTCGGTGTCCCAGAGGGTCGCCCCCTTCCCGTGGTCAATGGCCACGGGATTTCGGCCGTAGGTCTGCAGGACATATTGTTCATCCAGTGCCTTGATCTGTTCAAAATTCATGGAAACCGCTCCTTTCTGTTTGTCCCGAATCCGTATCGCCCCGGCGGATGCTCGCGCCTCTCACCAGATCATGGTGCCGATCCCGGCCTGGGACAGCACTTCAATGAGGATCGAGTGGGGGATGCGCCCGTCCAGGATATGGGTCCGGCGTACGCCGCTGCGCACCGCCTCCACGCAGCAGTCCACCTTGGGGATCATGCCGCCGGAGATCACGCCGTCCTTTACCAGCACCGGCACTTCGGACACCCGCACCTGGGAGATCAGGGTGCTCTCGTCGTCCTTATCCCGCAGGAGCCCCCGCACGTCGGTGAGGAGGATCAGCTTCTCCGCCCCCATGGCTATGGCGATTTTGGCCGCCGCCGTGTCCGCATTGATATTGTAACTGGTCTCCGCGTCCACGCCCTGGGCCACGGTGGAGATCACCGGGATAAATCCGTCGGCAATGACGTCGGTAATGGGCTTGGGGTCCACGGAGACCACCTCGCCCACCAGGCCGTAGTCCACGCCGCCGTCCAGACGGCGCTTGGCTTTCATCATGCCGCCGTCCAGGCCGCACAGGCCAACGGCGCTGCCCCCCGCCCGGTTCAAGGTTGCCACCAGGTCCTTGTTGACCTTTCCGCACAGGACCATCTGGACAATGTCCATGGTCTCCTCGTCCGTATAGCGCAGGCCGTTGACAAATTTGCTCTCCTTGCCGGTCTTTTTCAGCATAGCGCTGATCTCCGGACCGCCGCCGTGGACCACCACCACGTTGATCCCCACCAGCTTCAGGAGAATGATATCGCTGATGACTGCCTTGCGCAGGTCGTCGGAGATCATGGCATTGCCGCCGTATTTCACCACAATGGTTTTCTGGTAGTAGGTCTGGATATAGGGCAGGGCCTCCACCAGCACCTGCGCCCGGTCGGAATAGGAAAACTCCATGGCACACCTCACTGTTGCGCTTCCTTCTCTTATGCGTTTCAAGGAAGAAGTTCTGAACGTCCAATCATTTTTGCCAGGACATGCGCCTGGCAAAAACACCTCGACTCAGCGCCCCAGCGCGGGGGCGCGTCGCCAGTGCGCACACTGGCGGTGGGGGTTGCTCAAGGGGGAGCCTGCTCCCCCTTGATTTTAAGTTCTGTAGTCCCCGTTGATCTTGATATAGTCATAGGTGATATCACAGCCCCAGCAGGTACAGGCGCCATCGCCCTCCCCCATCTGGATGTTGATCTCCACCTCATCCTCGCTGAGGATCTTCTTGGCCAGCTCCTCGTCAAAGGGGAGGCCCCGGCCCTGCTCGCACACGGCGATGTCACCGGCCCCAGAGGCGAAGTGGACGTCCACCTTGTCCGGGTCAAAGGATTCTCCGGAGTAGCCCATGGCGCAGAGGACTCTGCCCCAGTTGGCATCGCAGCCGAAGATCGCCGCCTTGGTCAGGGTGGAGGAGATCACGGACTTAGCGATGGTTTCCGCGCTCTTCTCGCTGGCCGCGCCCTGCACCGTGCAGGTGATAAGGTGCTTTGCGCCCTCGCCGTCCTTGGCCATCATCCGGGCCAGCTTGGTACAGAGGACCTTCAGCGCCTCCAAAAAGGCGGCATAGTCCTCATTTTTTTCGGTAATCTCCGCATTTCCGGCCATGCCGTTGGCCAGCACAATGCAGGTGTCGTTGGTGGAGGTATCCCCATCCACGCTGATGCGGTTGAAGCTGACCTGTGCGGTCTCCAACAGGGCCGCATGGATCATCTCCGGCGAGATGGCGCAGTCGGTGGTGAGGAAGCAGAGCATGGTGCCCATGTTGGGGTGGATCATGCCGCTGCCCTTGGCAATGCCGCCCATACGGACAGTCTTTCCGCCTACAGTGGTCTCCACCGCCACCTCTTTTTTCACCGTGTCGGTGGTCATGATGGCGTGGGCCGCGGCATCGCTGGCCGCCTCGGAGGCCTCCAGCAGCGCATAGAGCTTCGGAACGCCGTCCTCGATCACATCCACCTTCAGCGTCTGTCCGATGACGCCGGTGGAGGCCACCAGCACGTCGCCGCTGGCGCAGCCGATGGCCTTGGCCGCCGCGTCGCACATCCGCTCCGCATTTTCCTCCCCCTGGGGAGCGCAGGCATTGGCGTTGCCGCTGTTACAGACAATGGCCTTGGCCTTCCCGTCGGCCAGATGGGCCCGGCTCACCAGGACCGGGGCGGCCTTCACCACGTTGGTGGTAAACACCCCCGCGGCCGCGCACATCACATCGGATACGATGAGCGCGACATCCTTTTTCTGTACATTATGGGTCTTGACCCCCACGTGGATCCCGGCAGCCCGGAACCCCTTTGCAGCGCATACGCCGCCGGCAATCTCTTTCATCGTCTACTCCTTTATGGTCACAATCTGCTTCACAGCAGCCCTTCTGTCTCTTCAAAACCCAGCATCAAGTTCATGTTCTGCACCGCCGCGCCGCTGGCGCCCTTGCCCAGGTTGTCAAAGAGGGCCGTGATGGTAAATGCCTCATCGCTGCCCGCCACCAGCAGGGCAAGATCGTTGTCCCCGGCCTTGGCGCCGCCGTAGAACTTGGAGGCGGCGTCGATGCCGCCCTCTGGGTCCGTGGGGTCCCCGGCCACATAGACCAGCCGTTTCCCGTCGTAAGTCCCATAGTAATCCGCCAGGGCCTGCCACACCTGATGCAGGCTGCGCACCCCTCGCAGCTGGGACATGTGCAGAGGCACCGTGGTGGCCATTCCCTTGTAGTAGTCGTCCACAACAGGGCTGAAAACCGGCGGACTCGCCAGACCGCAGATCCTTTGCATCTCCGGCAGATGCTTGTGGTTCTGCATCACGCCGTAAATACCTGGACTGCACATAGCTGCCGACTTGTCTGTCCCTTCATACTGGGCGATCATCTTTTTTCCACCGCCGGAATAGCCGGTGAGTGAAAAACAGCTCAGAGCCGCCTCCCTCGGCAGGAGCCCCATGGCCACCAGCGGATAGACGATGCTGATGAACCCGGTGGCATGGCAGCCGGGGTTGGCCACCCGGCGAGCAGCGGCAATAGCGCCGCGCTGGTCCGGTTTGAGCTCCGGAAAGCCGTAGACCCACCCTGGGGCCGTCCGGTGGGCGGTGGAGGCGTCGATCACGCGGGTATGCGGGTTCTCCACCAGCCCCACCGCCTCTATGGCCGCGGCATCCGGCAGGCACAGGAACACCAGGTCCGCCCCGTTAATGCACCGCTTCCGCTCCGCCGTGTCCTTGCGCTTCTCCTCATCAATGAGGAGAAGCTCGATATCGCCGCGCCGGGCGAGACGGTCATAGATCTGGAGGCCGGTGGTCCCCTCCTTGCCGTCGATATAAACAACAGGCTTCATTCTTTATGCTCCTGGATAAACGACTCGATCTCCTGGATCTGCCGGGTGGTCTCCGCCACAGCCGGCCCGCCGTAGCTGCGGCGCTGCTCCATGCAGTTCTCCAGGTTCAGTGCGTCGTACACGTCCTCCTCAAAGAGGGGGGACACCGTCTGGAGCTCCTCCAAAGACAGCTCCTCCAGCACCTTATGGTGCTCCGTGCAGTAGTAGACCAGCTTCCCCACCGCGGTATAGGCGTCCCGGAAGGGCATCCCCTTCTTGGTGAGGTAGTCGGCGCAGTCGGTGGCGTTGATGAAGCCCCGTCCCGCGGCGGCGCGCATATTCTCCGGCAGCACCCGCATGGTCTCGATCATGCCGGTAAACACCGGCAGGCACATCTTCACCGTGTCGATGGCGTCGAACACCGGCTCCTTGTCCTCCTGCATGTCCTTGTTATAGGCCAGGGCCAGCCCCTTCATGGCCGTGAGCAGGCCCATCAGATCCCCGTAGACCCGGCCGGTCTTGCCCCGGACCAGCTCCGCCACATCCGGGTTCTTCTTCTGGGGCATGATGCTGCTGCCGGTGGAGTAGGCGTCGTCCAGCTCAATAAACTTGAACTCCCAGCTGCACCAGAGGATGGTCTCCTCCGCCAGCCGGCTCAGGTGGGTCATCAAAATGGACAGGGCGCTGAGCAGCTCCAAGGCGTAGTCCCGGTCGCTGACCCCGTCCAGGCTGTTGGACATGGGGGCATCGAACCCCAGGGCCTTCGCCGTCTGCCAGCGGTCGATGGGGTAGGTGGTACCCGCCAGGGCGCCGCTGCCCAGCGGGCACTGGTTCATGCGCCGGCCGCAGTCCTCCAGCCGCGTCACATCCCGCGCCAGCATCTGGCAGTAGGCCAGCAGGTGCTGGGCAAAGCTGATGGGCTGTGCCCGCTGGAGATGGGTATAGCCGGGCATCACGGTTTTCTGGTGTGCCTTGGCCTTCTCCGCCAGGGCCTGCTGGAAGTCCAGGATCGCCTGGATGATCTCCCCGATCTCCCGGCGCAGATACAGCCGCAGGTCCACCGCAACCTGGTCGTTGCGGCTGCGGGCGGTGTGGAGGCGCTTGCCCGCGTCGCCGATCCGCTGCGTCAGCAGGGCCTCCACGTTCATATGGATATCCTCGTTATCGGCGGTAAATTCCACCTTTCCCGCCTCGATATCTGCCAGGATGCCCTCCAGCCCAGCCTGAATGGCTGCGGCGTCCTCCTGGGAGATGATGCCGCACTGTCCCAGCATCGCCGCGTGGGCCATGGAGCCCTGAATATCCTCCCGGTAGAGCCGCTGGTCAAACTGAATGGAGGAGTTGAAGTCGTTGACCAGCCCGTCGGTCTCCTTTTGAAACCGTCCGCCCCAGAGTTTCATAGTGCTTGTTCCTTTCATAGCAGAGGCGGGGCGAAGAAGCTTCTCCGCCCCGCGCCTGTGGTTTTGTGGTTATGCTTGGCCTCTCGCCGGGCATTGTAATCATTTTCGCTGCGGTACGCCGCGCAATGATGTAATCGGTTATCTTCTGGTGGGAAATACATCCAATCCGTTTTCCGCGGCGACATGTGCGTCGCGGAAAACACCGCTCGGACCGCGAGTGTGCGTGCGCAGCACGTGCGCGCAGCGGTCTGTATAATCGGTAAAAAGGCCGCGCCTTTTTGCCGATTATAGCTTCCCCTGGTCCCGCAGCGCCAGGATGGTGTCGGGCAGGCCCCACAGGTTGATGAAGCCCGTGGCGTCGGACTGGTTGTAGTCGCTCTCCTCAAAGGTGACAATCTTCTCGGAGTACAGGCTCTCGGGAGAGGTGACGCCGGCGGTGATGATGTTGCCCTTGTAGAGCTTCAGCTTCACGGTGCCGGTGACATGCTCCTGAGTCTTGACGGCGAAGGCCTGGAGCGCCTCCCGCAGGGGGGTGAACCACTTGCCGTTGTAAACCAGATCCGCGAAGTCCACCGCCAGCTTGCGCTTCATGTGCATGGTGTCCTTATCCACGGTGATCTGCTCCAGGATCTCGTGGGCCCGGTACAGGATGGTGCCGCCCGGGGTCTCATAGACGCCGCGGTCCTTCATGCCGGTCATCCGGTTCTCCACGATATCCAGCAGGCCGATGCCGTTCTCACCGCCCAGCTTGTTGAGCTTGCGGATGATGTCGCTGACCTTCATCTTCTCGCCGTCCAGGGACACAGGGACGCCCTTTTCAAAGTCCAGGGTCAGATAGGTGGGGGCGTCGGGGGCCATGGTGGGGGAGATGCCCATTTCCAGGAAGCCCGGCTTGTCGTACTGGGGCTCGTTGGCGGGATCCTCCAGATCCAGGCCCTCATGGCTCAAGTGCCACAGGTTCTTATCCTTGGAGTAGTTGGTCTCCCGGCTGATCTTCAGGGGCACATTGTGGGCCTCAGCGTAGTCGATCTCCTCGTCACGGCCCTTGATGTCCCACTCACGCCAGGGAGCAATGATCTTCATCTCCGGGGCAAAGCGCTTGATGGCCAGCTCAAAGCGGATCTGGTCGTTGCCCTTGCCGGTGCAGCCGTGGGCAATGGCGTCAGCGCCCTCCTTCTTGGCGATCTCCACCAGGCGCTTGGCAATAATGGGGCGGGCAAAGGCAGTGCCCAGCAGATAGCCCTCGTACGTAGCGCCCATCATCATGGAGGGGACAATCACATCGTCCACCATCTCGTCCACGATATCCTCAATGTACAGCTTGCTGGCGCCGGTCTTGAGCGCCTTCTCCTCCAGGCCGTCCAGTTCATCATTCTGGCCCACATCGCCGGCCACGGCGATGATCTCCGGATTGTTGTAGTTCTCCTTAAGCCAGGGAATAATAATGGATGTATCCAAACCGCCAGAATAGGCCAGCACGATTTTCTTAATATTCTTTTTCTCCATGATCGAGTCCTCCACAGCTTGAATGCCCAGGTACTGGGATTTGTTGCATCTATCATACATCACTTATGAATAAATATGCAATAGACATTTCTTACAGTTCTTTACAGTTTTCTATTGCTATGTTTTGTATATTTCCCCAATCGCAGCGAGATTTCCAGGCACTACAGCCCTCTTTGCCGCAGCAGCAGCCCCAATTGCTCTTTATTTTCACTCCTCAGGAATGAATATTTCAAAAAAATATACAAAAACCGGCGGAGCGGTCGCTCCGCCGGCGCAGGTTGTTCTCCCTCACACGCAGTACAGCAGCACGCAGAAGTACTGCAAAATGCTGCCCAGCAGCACAAACAAGTGGAAGACAAAGTGCATATAGTGCTTTTTTGACGTGTAGAAGGCGATTCCCAGTGTATAGGCAATGCCTCCGGACAACAGCAGGAGAAATCCTGCCATCGGCAGTACCGACGCCACGGTCCGGATGGCCGGGAAAATCAGCCATCCCATGGCGGCATACAGCACCAGGGAGAGCTTGTTGAACCGATTGAGGTCAATGACCTTCAGGGTGATCCCCACCACTGCCAGCGCAGCGTTGACGGCGATCAGGACCCAGCCCAGCCAGCCGCCCAGGGTCAGCAGCGCCAACGGGATATACGTCCCCAGAATCAGCAAAAAGATGGAGCAGTGGTCCACCACTCGCAGCGTCCGCTTTGCCCCCGGCGCGGTCACGCCGTGGTACACTGTGGAGGCCACATACAGGGCGATCAGGCTGGCCGCATAGAGACTGACCCCCACCACCGCCCGTCCGCTGCCCGTCATCACCGCCTTGACGATCAGAGGCACCGCCCCTGCCATCGCCAGCAGTGCACCCATGCCGTGGGAGATGGTGTTTGCAATTTCCTCGCCCCGGGTCTGGGGCCGCACCACTTTGATCTTTGCCATAGAGAGCTCCTTTCCGATTTCAAAAATGTCATTATCTAATATTTTATATTAGTATATGTTGTTTTACAAAATAAGTCAAGAGTGTTTTTGTACCGCCATGTCACACTCCATATTGCATTTCCTGAAAATCTCCGTTATACTGTTACACAAGAAGAAAGGAGGCACCTCCATGGAAGACCCGCTGCAGTCCTGGGAAGCCCAGCTGCGGACCTATGCGCTTCCGGAATGGGACAACCTTCCGGAGCTGGAATTGTATATGGATCAGGTGGTTCTTCTCCTGTCCCGCTATCTGACCTTTTTCTCTCAGGGAGAGGACGAGAAGATCATCACACCCAGCATCGTCAACAACTATGTCCGCATGAAGATTATGCCGCCCCCCAATAAAAAGCGGTATGGACGCACCCACATCGCCTATCTGCTGATGATCTGCACACTGAAACAGAGCCTCAGCATCGCAGCCATTCAGAAGCTGCTGCCTCTGGAGCTGGACGAGGACGAGGTTCGCTCGCTGTATACCCGTTTTGTGGACATCTATCGCGCCGCAGCCACCCATTTCTCTCAAATCGTCCGGGAGTCGCAGGCCGGCGGTCAGGAACGGGATTCCCTGCCCGCGGGGATGGCGATTCTGTCCTGTCTCAGCAAGTCTTTAACGGACTATCTCCTGAAGTATCCCACGGATACACCGTAATGATACAGGGAGGCCCCATCCTTTGGATGGGACCTCCCTGTTTTTTCTATGCAAAAGGGGCACACTCCATGCGCAGCAGCATTTGCCCATATTCGAAGCCCGCCGCCCTCGCAGGAAATTTTGACTTTTCAGTGCAAATGCTCCACGCCGCAGACCGTGAGGGTATCCCCCGCGACGGCAAACCGCACATTATAGCCGGCAAAGTCCATGCCATAGACCCGCTCCGGGTCATCCTGATAGGAGGGGCGCGGGTCCTGGGCCAGCACGCCGGTGAGGGCCTCCCGGTGCTCCGCGGGGATCTGCTCCAGCAGCTCCGGCGGAAACACGATATGGAGCGTCTGCCGCTCCACCTGGTCGGCAAACCCGCCCGTGCTGTCCGGATAGCTGTCGGCATAGGGCACATAGGGCTTGATATCAAAGATCGGCGTTCCATCCATCAGATCCGCCCCCGCCACATGGAGCACCGGGCCCAGCTCCGGGTCATACGCAATGCCCTCCAGCCGCACGGCGGAGAGGCCCAGGGCGTTGGGCCGGAAGGGGGATCGGGTGGCGAACACCCCCACGCGCTGGTTGCCACCCAGCCTGGGCGGGCGCACGGTGGGGGACCAGTTCTCCCGGACCGCCTGATGAAAGCGCCAGATCAGCCAGATATGGCTGAACCCCTCCAGCCCCCGCACTGCCTCCCGGCTCCTGTACTTGGGGCAGAACACCACGGTGGCCCGCAGATCTGCCACCAGCCCGCTCTGCCTGGGTACGCCGAATTTGCTGGAGAACGGGCTGCGGATATGGGCGATGGCCTCGATGGTGGCCAGATCCCCGCCGCTCACGGCGTGATGGCCCATACCCGGGCCGGCAGGCCCGTGGCGCCCTCGATGCGGGGATAGGAGACCACCGCCACCGCGCCGGCAGGGGCCACCTGATCCAGATTGCACAGCAGCTCCACCTGGAGCTTCCCCCTGCTGAGCACATACCGCTCGCAGGCCAGATCCCCGGCCTGGGCCGCCAGAACGGAGGCATCGGTATCGATGGTCTCATGGCCATTGGCGGCGGCCCTGCGGGTCTCATAGATATATTGCAGCGCCTCCAGGGACCAGCCCGGCGTGTGCTCGCCGCCCTCGGCGTCGAAATTGGAGAGCGCGTCCATGCTGGGCCAGCGCTTGCTCCAGTCGGAGCGCAGCGCCACCATGGCCCCGTCAGGGATGGGCCCGTACTGGGCCTCATAGGCCTGTATGTCCGCCGCGGTCACCGCGTAGTGGACGTCCTGCGCCACCTGTCTGGTGATGTCCACGACGCACAGGGGGAATACCAGATCCCCCGCCCCAAATGCCTCGGACAGCACGCCATCCTTGGTAAAGTGACCGGGAAAGTCGATATGGGTCCCAAACTGCCCCGGGAATTTGAAGGTCTGGATGAGACAGTCCAGCATGGGGTTGCCCCAGTCATAGACCGTTTTGGACAGCTCCACCGACCCCTCCGGGATACCGGCCCAATAGGGGCTGTCGTTGTTGAGGGGGTGGGAGAGCTCCACCCATTTGTACCCTCTCGCCCGTTCCAGGGCCTGCCAAAGCTCGTACATGCAGTCACACTCCTTATTAAAATTTGAATTTCCTTCCATAACGTCACTATGCCCGTCCCCTCGATGGGACAACGGGATCCTCTCGCCAAGTGAACGAATGATTTACGAACGCCAGATGAAAGACAAATACGTGCCTCAGTACCCCCGTATCATCGGGCTGCACATTCTGGGTGCATCTCAGTCAGGAGAAGGATCGTATCCGTTTTGGCAGAAACAGCGCTCCCTTTATAAACGTTTCCTCCCAAAAGGGTCTGATTCACAAGGTCCTCTCCAGCAATCCCACGGTCTCTACATGGGCAGTACGGGGGAACATATCCACCGCCACGGCCTGCGTCAAAGCATAGCCCGCCCCGGCAAACCGCTTCACGTCCCGGGCCAGGGTGGCCGGATCACAGGAGACATACACCACCCGCTCCGGCGCCATCCGGGCAATGGCCGGGACCACCTCCTCCCCCAGCCCTTTCCGGGGCGGGTCCACGGTGATCACATCCGGCCGCAGCTGCTCCGCCGCCAGCCGCTCTGCCACCGCCCCGGCATCACCGCAGAAGAACTCCGCATTGGCAATGCCGTTGCGTGCCGCGTTGCGCCGGGCATCCTCGATGGCCGGCGCAACGATTTCCGCGCCGATTACCCGCCGGGCCTGCCCGGCCATGGCCAGGGTGATGGTCCCGGTGCCGCAGTAGAGGTCCAGTACGGTCTCCTGCCCTGTGAGGCCGGCCATCTGGATGGCCCGTCCATACAGCCGCTCCGCCTGGGCCCGGTTCACCTGGTAGAAGGACGGGACCGACAGGGTAAATCGCAGGCCGCAGAGGATATCCTCTAGCCGGTCTCTCCCCCAGAGCGTCCGGTAGTCCTCCCCCAGGATCACATTGGTGTTTCGGGTGTTGGTGTTCAGCACCGCCCCCACCATGCCGGGGCAGGCCTCACGGAGCGCCTCCACCAGCTGCGCTTCATGGGGCAGACGCTCCCCGTTGGCTACTACGCACACCAGTGACGCCCCGGTCGCACTGGTGCGGACATAGAGATGCCGGATGAGGCCCGTCCCCGTAGTCTCATCATAGCCCGGGACGGCGTACCGGGCCATATACCGGCCCAGGGCCTGTGCGGCCCGGTTGGCCTCCGGCCGCTGGAGAAGGCAGTCGGACACCGGGATCACCGCATGGCTGCGGGCCCGGTAGAACCCGATGGCCCCATCCCGTCCCACCGGAAACTGGCTCTTGTTGCGGTAGTGGAGGACCTGGGGGCTGGGCAGGATCTCTGAAACAGCGATGTCCGCCCCGCCGATACGCCGCAGGGCGTCCTCCACCCGCTGCCGCTTGGCCTCCAGCTCCTCTTCATAGGTGAGGTGGCGGAACGCACAGCCGCCGCAGGCGGGATAGTGGGGGCAGTCCACGACCTGCCGGCCCAGAGCTGCTGTGAGCACCTGCCCCACTTTGGCAAAGGCCACCTGCTTCTGGACCTTCAAAATCTGCACCACGCAGGTCTCCCCCCGGACACCGCCATGGACAAACACCACCTGGCCGCCGATCCGGGCCACGCCCAGTCCCTCGGCAGTGTAGCCGGTGATCTCTACTGTATGCAGTTGGTTTTTCCGCAGCTGTTCCATGGATGTTCCCACTCTCCCGCCCGCTTTCAGAGGGCCTGTGTTTTATTTCTCCCACTTGTCGATGAGGGCCTTGATCTGGTCGGCAAAGTTCCCCAAATCCCGGTTGGCCCGGCCCTTGCTGCGGGCGATGACCTCCTGGAGCAGCTTGCCCATCGCCACCAGGCGCTGGTAAGCCGTGGATACCTTTCCGCCAGCGTATGTGCTGGTTTTCCGCTCGGGCAGATAGCCCTGCTCCACCATCCGCCCGCTGAGGAGGTCCCAGCACTCGGTATACTGGGGCGCGTGGGCCTCCAGGCCCAGCTTCTGGAGGCTCTCGGCAAAGTAGGGCGCCACCTCCCGGTCCCCGTGGGTGACAAAGATATGCTTCGGGCCGTCGAAAGCCTGGGCCCAGGCCAGAAGATGGTTGCGGTCGGCGTGGCTGGAGAGGCCCTTGAAGTTGACGATCTCCGCGTTGACGGCGATCTCCTCGCCAAAGAGCTTCACCGATTTTGCCCCCTCCAGCAGCGTGCGGCCCAGGGTACCCTCCCCCTGGAAGCCCACAAAGACGACGGTGCTGTCATGGCGCCACAGGTTGTACTTCAAATGGTGGCGGATGCGCCCGGCGTCGCACATGCCGGAGGCGGAGAGAATGACCTTGGGGGTCTTATCGGTGTTGAGCATTTTGGACTCCTCCAAGGACTCCGTCAGCCGCAGCCCCGGGAAGGTAAACATGCTCTGGTGGGTGCGGACCAGCTCCAGGGCCTCCTCATCCAGATAGCCCCGCAAATCCCCGGCAAAAATGGTGGTGGCCTTCCCGGCCAGGGGGCTGTCCACATAGACCGGGAAGTCCGGCACCGACTTCACCAGCCCCTCCTGCTTCATGCGGCCGATGAAGTACAAAATCTCCTGGGTACGGCCTACGGCAAAGGCGGGAATCACCACATTGCCGCCCCGGCCCAGCGTCCGGTCGATCACCGCCGCCAGCTCGTCGGTATAGCTCCACACCTCCTGGTGGTTGCGGTCGCCGTAGGTGCTCTCCATCACCACGTAGTCCCCCCGGTGCAGCAGCACCGGGTCCCGGATGATGGGCTGGTCCACGTTTCCGATGTCCCCGGAGAACACCAGGGTGCGGTGCTCCCCGTTTTCTGTCAGGTCCAGGGTCACGCTGGCGCTGCCCAGCAGATGCCCCGCATCGGTAAAGGTGACCTCCACCCCGTCGCACAGGCTGATCCGGCGGTCATATTCGCAGGTGTCAATATACTGTGCCGTCGCCACGGCGTCGGCCATGGTGTAGATGGGCTCCACCGCCGGCCGGCCCGCCCGCTGATTTTTCCGGTTCTGGTACTCCGCGTCGGACTCCTGGATGTGGGCGGAGTCCGCCAGCATGATCTCCAGCAGCTGTACGGTGAGCCGGGTCGTCAGGATGCGGCCGCGAAAGCCCTGCCGCACCAGCATGGGCAGACGTCCGCTGTGATCAATGTGGGCGTGGGTAACCAGCACGTAGTCCACGGTGTTGGGGGCAAAGGGCAGGTCGCTGTTATCAATTTCATCCCGTCCCTGCTGCAGGCCGCAGTCCACCAGAATGTTCTTCCCACCGATCTCCAGCAGATAGCAGCTGCCGGTTACACACTGGGCTGCGCCATAAAAATGCAATTTCATCGCGGCACCTCCTTTTTATATTGAGTCTAGTGTAACACAGACCATGGCATTTCGCAATTACTATCCTGCCGCTGCATCGTTTTCAGACTTTTCAAACCGCTTTCCCTGTAGTATACTGAATAAAAGGAGGTGGGAACCATGCGTTTGGTGTGTTCTGAGTGCAGGAAATCCTATGATTATGATGTGGACGACTTCTGCCCCCGCTGCGGTGCCTATAACCAGCCCCCAAAGGCTGTCAGCACCGCAGTGGTCCGCAAGGATGGTGTAAACGAAGCCAATCACAAGGGCTCCTTTGTCCACAAAGAGGTCCACAAGGAGAAGGCGCAGCGCCGGGCTGTCCGCCAGATCGCCCAGCCGCTGAAAGGGGCCAATCAGCCCCCAAAATCCAAGTCCTCCGGCGGCTCCACGGCAGTGATTGTGATTTTGGTGATCGTTGCAGTATTGCTCCGATTTTTGTCCGCACTCTTTTAACTGGCAGGGTTTTATTCCGTTCGGAAATTGTTTGATTTCCTTTGAAACCCGGTTGTCCCACGGGGAAAATATATCGAAGCAGGCGGTTTGGTAAAAACCGCCTGCTTTAATTTCCGCCGTTCAAGCCAAACTATTCACTGGTGATCCCATGAAACGATTTCTTGCCATATTGGCTCTTTTCTCTCTGCCCGTACTGTTATACACGCCGGGACAACGGGCAGTCTCCGCCAGCAGCAATGGAGCGGCAGTATCCGGCGATTGTAAATACGTGGCGCTGACCTTTGACGACGGCCCCAGGGCCGACACCACCTCCGTTTTATTGGATGGACTGCAGGCCCGGGGTGTCAGCGCCACCTTTTTCCTCATTGGCGAGCAAATTCCCGGCAACGAAGGCCTTCTGCGCCGGATGGCCGCGGAGGGCCATCAGATCGGCAACCACACCTACAGTCATGCGATTCTGGAGGATGCCGCCGACAATGCCATTGTGGAGGAAATTCATAAGACAGAGGTCCTCCTGACAGACGTGCTGGGTACAGACACCTATTGGCTCCGCCCCCCCTACGGCATGGTGGATCGTGCCCGCACATCCCTAATCAAGACACCCATGATCTTTTGGTCACTGGATCCGGAAGACTGGAGAGTACTGGATGCAGAAAAAGTGACGGATACCATTGTTCACAGCGTACAACCTGGGGACATTATCCTGCTGCACGACTTCTACCCCACGAGCGTGAAGGCCGCTTTGCAGGTTATTGACCGTCTGCAGCCACAGGGATATGAGTTTGTCACTGTTGAGGACCTGTTTGCGCACTATGGGACGATCCCTGTCCTGGGGGAGCTGTACTGCAATGCCACCACCATCCGCACCTGGTAAATCCCGGGCGCAAAAAGGGGCACGGTTACAATAACCGTGCCCCTTTTCCCATGCTTTCTGCTGCAGACAGCCTTCCTTACACCCCAGCAACGCTGAGCACATTCAGCGCCAGGGTCAGGACAATAAATACCGCGCCTACCCATTTAGTAGCCCGGGCCAGCTTGGCATCCAGGCTCTTGGCCTTGCTCTTTGCCAGGAACGTATCGGCAGCACCGCCGATAACACCCAGTCCCTGGTTTTTGCCGCTCTGGAACAGGACCATGAGGATAATCACCACACCCACCAGGACCTGCAGAATCGTGATCGCCAAAGTCATTGCTACATACCTCCCAAATTTGATGGAAACGCGCCGCAACGCGTAATACTCCATATCGCAGGTATATATGATACCACATTCCATGCCCCAATGCAAGTATGAAATGCGATTTTTCTCCAATTATATCATCTTTTCTGCCATATTGTCACACATAAGAAATCATATGGAACAAGTGTTGCATTTTTACTGAAACCGTGCTATACTGATACAAATATAGGAGGTGCGCCTATGGGAAGGAAGTCCGACATGCAGGGGAGAATCTATGATGTGATCGTCCATTTTCGCGCGGAAAATGGATATGCCCCCTCTGTCCGTGAGATTGGGGAAGCAGTGGGCCTTAAGTCACCGTCCACTGTCCATTTCCACCTGAAAAAGCTGGAAGAACAGGGGCTGATTGAAAAGGGCGCCTGTAAAGGGCGTGCTCTGACCGTTCTGCATCAGCCGCTGGAGGGGAAGATCCCCCTGCTGGGTTCCGTGGCCGCCGGTGCACCCATCCTGGCCCAGGAGTGTATTGAAGATTATATCACCTTTGATACCCACGGGCGGCCTGGGGAATATTTCGCTCTGCGGGTCCGTGGCGAATCTATGATAAAAGCCGGCATTCTTCCCGGGGACCTTGTGATTATACACAGGCAGCATACCGCCTACAATGGTGAAATTGTCGTAGCCCTCCTAGGGGATGAGGCTACCGTCAAACGCTTCCATAGAGAAAATGGCCAGATTTGGCTTCTGCCGGAAAATGACGATTACCAGCCCATTGACGGCACCGGATGCGAAATCCTGGGCCGAGTCGCCGCAGTATTGCGAGAGTACTGAGGGGGCGGGAGACAATGCGTACCATTGGCCTTTTAGGTGGCATGAGCTGGGAAAGTACTGTCACTTATTATCAGATTGTCAATGAAGTGGTCAAAGAGCGTCTGGGCGGCCTTCACTCTGCCAAATGTATTCTCTACAGCGTGGAGTTCGACGAAATCGAGCGCTGCCAGTCCAGCGGCGACTGGGCACGCAGTGGGGAAATCCTCGCCCAGGCAGCTCAGTCTCTGGAGCGGGCCGGCGCAGACTTCATCCTGATCTGTACCAATACCATGCACAAGGTCTACGATCAGGTTCAAGCCGCTGTCTCCATCCCCATCCTCCATATCGCGGATCTGACCCTGTCCGCCCTTCTGTCCCGCGGCATCCGGCGGGTCGCCCTGCTGGGGACGCGGTACACCATGGAGCAGGATTTCTATAAGCAGCGTCTCATCGACGGCGGCATGGAGGTGCTGATTCCCAGCGAAACAGACCGTCAGGAGATCAACCGCATCATTTTTGATGAGCTCTGCCGCGGTACCATTTCCCCGGCCTCCAAGGCCACGTTCCTGCGGGTGCTGGAGGCGCTGCGTGCCGCCGGGGCGGAGGGCGCCATCCTGGGCTGCACGGAGATCGGCCTTTTGGTACACCAGGAGGACACAAATCTGCCTCTTTTTGATACCACATTTATCCATGCCCGCGCCGCTGCAGAGCGCGCCCTGGAAGGCTGAAGTTTTGCCCATCAATCTTCCATTCTTCACAATGCAGATTTTGCAGTCGTTGCTTGGAGCATTAAAACGTGCCCGGAAAGCAATCCGAGGGGTGCCGCAACATGCGGCCCCCTCGGTTTTTCACTCTACAGAATCTGCCATATGAATGATCCAATCTGGGAAGTTATAAAAAATGTTGGCAGCTGTGGCTTGGATATTTTCGATGGTCCCGCTGTGCGTCAACAGGGAATCATTTTTAAAACACACCGGAATGATGGGAACCACCTCCTGGAGATGTCTGCAGAGGCTCAGCCGCTCACTGGTTCCCCCGGTACGGCATGCCTCTAACAGCGCATCCGTCTCCTCGCTGCTCCAGCCGCCAAAATTCAGCGCGCCGCCGGTGCCAACCAACGCCGCAAGATCCCAGTCAGCGGTCAGCCGCACTTCCCCATAATAGAGGTCGAAGTCGCCGCTCTCCAACGCCTGCAGATACTCCGCCCACGGCAGGGCCTCCACCTCTACCTGAAGCACTCCGTCTACCGTCAGGCTCTGGGCCAAATATTGGGCAACCGCTGTCTTAGATGCATTATCACCATTCACCAGAAGTGTCAGTGTCCGCTGTATAGTGGCCTCACCGTCCTCTGGTGTCATCAGCGCCTGCTGGTAGGTATCCAGGCTGTAATCCATGTCCAGTGCCTCTGGATATTCCTCGGCCATCGGGGATAGGGGAAGCTGTGCCGGCAACGCATGTCCCGAGAGATAACCCTCTACCACAGTCTCCCGCGGGACCCCCATATACAGCGCTTGGCGCAGAGCCTGCTCCTGAAGGGATGCCCGCCGGGCATTGAGGCCCAGGAACTGCATCGTGGCCGTAGGCAGATCCACAGTATCTAAGCTCCCCGTCAAAGCTGTATTGCCCTGGGTCAGATCCGCAGCGACAACTTGAACCTCCCTTGATGTAAACAGATAGAGGATCGTATCGCTGTCTTTGGCATCTGCCAGCTCGATCCGATCCACAGGCAGGTCACGGCCCTGCCACCAGTCCGGATTGGCAGCCAGATAAGCCCCTTCGCTGGAGGTGATAAACAGATAAGGGCCTGTCCCGATGGGCGCAGCGTCCGTCTCTGTTCCATCTTTCACCACTGGAATGTCCAGAAGCGCCGTCAGGCGGCTGTTAGCCCTGGAGAGGGTAATGACCACCTCACTGGTGCCTCTTGTGGTGACCTGGCGGATATCCCCCAGGCGGTTCCCGTAGCGCTGGGAGGTCATGGCCCGGCGCAGAGAGGCCGCTGCGTCCGAGGCATCCAGGACGCTGCCGTCGCTGAACAGCACCCCCTGGCGGATGGTCAGCGTATACACCAGGCCGTCCTCACTGACCGTATAGCCGCTGCAGAGGACAGGCTGTGGCTGGAACGATTCATCCAACTGGAACAGCGGCTCATACAGCAGCGCTGTCAGCTGCAGCTGGGCTCCGTCGCCGCAGGTAATAGGATCCAGGGTCTGCCCGTCGTGATAAGCCAGGGCAAAGGAGGTGATAGCAACCTCCTGGGGTTCCTCTTCGACAGCGTCCTCGCCCTCTGCCGTCTGCCAGGGCGCCATATCCTCCTGGCCTTCGTCTATGACCTCCATCTGCTCTCCGCAGCCGGACAGAAGCAGGCACAGCATCAGAAGCAGAATGCCCCATGGCTTGCGCAACCAATGTCTGCTCATGGATTAAGCCGGTCCCTCCCATAAAATGGCTGCCGCCTGTACACCCCGTGCGTTTCCCATTCTGCGGTGGCTCCAATAGAGCTCCGGGTGGCAGGCCGTGCACAGCTCGCTGACCGCGATCTGCTCTGACGGGACCCCTGCCAGCTCCAGCTGGCGGCGGTTCAGCCCTTTCAGATCCACCAGCCACTTCTCCCCCCTCCGGCGAAGAAATGGGGCAGCTTCTCGTCCCATAGCCCGCTCTATAGCCTCCGGGACATCCCGGTCCGTCTCAAAGCAGCACCGGTCAATGCCGGCGCCGATGGCAGCCTGTAGCCGCTCCGAACGGGCGCCAAAGGTCTCTGCCATCCGCTCTACTGTTTTTCTCACAATCTCCTGCGCTGTTCCTCTCCAGCCGGCGTGGACCGCGCCCACACACCCGGCAACCGGGTCACAGAGCAAAATTACCATGCAGTCCGCAGAAAAGACAAACAGCGGCAGACCGGACACATTGGTGATCAGCGCGTCCGCCTCGTAGTCCCGCTCACGGTAGAGGCCCTTGCCTGCGTCCGCCTCCGTCACCACCCGGACCGTGTCCCGGTGGACCTGGTGGCTCAGCACGACCCGGCGGTGATCCGCGCCGATGGCGGCGCAGAAGCGGCGATAGTTCTCCGCCACGTGCTCCGCTGCATCGCCGCTGACGTTGGCCCCCCGAAGGTTCAGGGATGCCAGTGCTCCAGTGCTGACGCCACCCAGCCGGGTGGAAAAGCCGTGTGCCACCTCCGCTATCGCGTCCAGATTCTCTGCTGTATGATAAATCAGCTCTCCCACCTGATGTTGGATCAAAGCCATCGCTACCTCCTGGGTGCATCGCTGCCCGCCTTACCGCCCGCAGCAGTTCTTGTACTTCTTCCCGCTGCCGCAGGGGCAGGGGACTTCCCCAAGGGGATTAGTTCCCCTTGGGGACCCCATTTTATTTCACCTGCGCGGCGGGAATGGATCCCGCCTTGCGCCAAGTTTTTCCCTTCGGGAAAAATCTTGTACGCCGCTTCCGCGGCGGACGCCCCCTGCCCCAACCAGCGGGGCCGAAGCCGCCTCGTACCTTACCGTCCGCAGCAGTTCTTGTACTTCTTCCCGCTGCCGCAGGGGCAGGGGTCGTTGCGGCCGATCTTCTGAACCCGGCGGGGCTGCTTCTTCACCGTCTTGTCGCCGCCAAAGCCCTCAGTGATTCCGGAAGCTACCCGCTCCCGCTTGATTTCCTCCTTGGTCTTAAGCCGGAAGGAATAGATCCGGCGGATGGTCTCCTCCTGAATGGCATCGATCATCTCCTCGAACATATGCAGGCTCTCCTGCTTGTATGCGATGATGGGGTCCGTCTGGGCGTAGGCCCGCAGGCGGATGCCCTGGCGCAGCTCCTGCATGGCGTCGATGTGGTCCATCCAGAACTCGTCCACTACCCGCAGCATAATCACCCGCTCCAGCTCCCGCATGATGGGGGAGGTAACCTCCTGCTCCTTGCGCTCGTAGGTCTCCATGGCGGCTTGGGTAAAGCGGTCAATCAGCTCCTCGCTGCCTAGCTGCTCCGCTTCCCCGCTCTCCAGCTTGACGGCATTCTTGGGGAAATAGGTCCCCTCCAGCCCCGCCAGCAGGGTACGATACTGCTCTCCGTCGATGTGCTTCTTCTCCCCGAAGGCCAGCTGCACATCTCTGGCAATGGCGTCGTCGATCATCTTCTGGATGCGGTCCTTCAAATCCATGCCGTCCAGCACCTGCTTGCGCTGCCCGTAGATGATCTCGCGCTGCTGGTTCATTACATCGTCGTACTCCAGAGTACTCTTCCGGGCCTGGAAGTTCCGGGACTCCACGCTGGTCTGTGCATTCTCAATGGACTTGCTGAGCATCTTGTTCTCGATGGGCGTATCCTCATCCAGGTTAAAGCGGTCCATCATATTCTGCATCCGCTCACCGCCGAACAGGCGCATGAGGTCGTCCTCCAGGCTCAGGTAGAACCGGGTCTCACCTGGATCCCCCTGACGTCCGGCACGGCCGCGGAGCTGGTTGTCAATCCGGCGGGAATCGTGGCGCTCGGTGCCGATGATAAAGAGTCCGCCGGCTGCCCGTACCTTGTCCGCCTCCCCGGCGATTTCTTCCCGGTATTTTGCCATGGCATCGGCGTATACCTTCCGGGCCTCCAGGATTTCCTCGTTGTTGGTGTCCGCAAAGCCTGTAGCCTCTGCAATAATCTCCTCGGAATAGCCGGCCTTCACCAGGGCGGCCCGGGCCAGATACTCCGCATTGCCCCCCAGCATGATATCGGTACCACGGCCGGCCATGTTGGTGGCAACCGTTACCGCACCCAGCTTGCCCGCCTGGGCCACGATCTCCGCTTCACGCTCGTGGTTCTTGGCGTTCAGCAGGTTGTGCTTGATGCCCTCTTTCTGCAGCAGCTTGCTGAGGTGCTCGTTTTTCTCAATGGACACCGTGCCCACCAGCACCGGCTGTCCCTTGGCGTGGCACTCCTTGATCTGCTCGATTACCGCCCGATATTTGGCAGCCTCGGTCTTGTACACCACATCCGGGTCATCCTTGCGGATCAGTGGGCGGTTGGTGGGGATCTCCACAATATCCAGGCGGTAGATGGTAGCAAACTCCTCTTCCTCCGTCCGGGCAGTACCCGTCATACCGGAGAGCTTATCGTAGAGACGGAAGTAGTTTTGGAAGGTGATAGTAGCCAGCGTCTTGCTCTCCCGCTCGACTGTTACATGCTCCTTTGCTTCAATGGCCTGATGGAGCCCCTCGTTATAGCGGCGTCCGAACATCAGGCGGCCGGTGAATTCGTCCACGATCACCACCTGGCCGTCCTTCACCACATAGTCGATATCCCGCTTCATAACGCCGTGGGCCTTGATGGCCTGGTTGATATGGTGGGCGATGGTGGAGTTCTCCGGATCGGAGAGGTTCTCCAGGTGGAAATACTCCTCCGCCTTCTTCACGCCCCGGGCCGTAAGGGTGGCCGTGCGGGCCTTCTCATCCACGATGTAGTCGGCGTCGATATCGGTGGCCTCTTCCTCCTTCTCGTCGGTTTCCCGGACCACCATCTTCTTCAGCCTTGCCACGAACATCTCTGTCATGTCATAGAGCTGGGTGGATTTCTCCCCGGTTCCGGAAATGATCAGCGGGGTCCGGGCCTCGTCGATGAGGATGGAGTCCACCTCGTCCACAATGGCGAAGTGGTGCCCCCGCTGGACCAGCTCCTGGCTGTAGAGGGCCATATTGTCCCGCAGGTAATCGAAGCCCATCTCATTGTTGGTGCCATAAGTGATATCGGCGGCATAGGCCTCCTGGCGCTGCTTCTTATCCAGGCCGTGGATGATGAGGCCCACGGTGAGCCCCAGGAAGCGGTGGACCTTCCCCATCCACTCGCTGTCGCGCTTGGCCAGATAGTCGTTAACCGTGACGATATGGACGCCCTGGCCGGTGAGGGCGTTAAGATAAGCCGGCAGGGTGGCCACCAGGGTCTTGCCTTCGCCGGTCTTCATTTCAGCGATGCGGCCCTGATGCAGCACAATGCCGCCCACCAGCTGTACCCGGTAGGGGCGCATCCCCAGCACCCGGTCGGCAGCCTCCCGTACAGTGGCAAAGGCTTCCGGCAGGATATCGTCCAGGGTCTCCCCCTGCTGCAGGCGCTCCTTGAATTCCAGGGTTTTCCCCTGAAGCTGCGCGTCGGTCATGGCCTTATACTCATCAGCCATAGCCTCAATTTTATCCACAATAGGATAGATGGCCTTCAGCTCCCGCTCGCTGTAGGTTCCGAAAATTTTCTGAATCAAACCCATGTATATCATACTCCTCTTTGAGAGATTTCTTCTCACAATAACGCAGGATAAGTATACCACAAATTCTGAAAAATGCAAACCATCCGGGGCATTTCCGGCCATAGTTTGCAAAATGTTCAAGATTGAATGGGCATAGGCATCCCACAATTCTCCCCCGGTTCTTCTCCCCCTTCCATCGAAAAAGCCCATTGCTGTACATCGTACGCTTGTACAGCAATGGGCTTTTTACTTCCTGTTCCCCACTCGCCGTGGAGAACAATAGTGTTTAGACCAGCTCGATCATTGCGGTCAACCTCGCGCCAAGAGCCGCCTGAGGCGGTTGCACTCGGTACACCCGCCTGCGGGCGGGCGCACCCCAAGGGCACTTTGTCGGGCGCTATACGCCCTCGGGCGTCGGCTCCGCCTCGACCGCGGCAAATCTGATCTTAGACCAGCTCGATCATTGCGGTCTCGGCGGCATCGCCACGGCGCACGCCGGTGCGGGTGATGCGGGTATAGCCGCCATTGCGCTCAGAGTAATTGGGCGCGATCTCCTTGAAGACCTTCTTCACCACGTCCTCACGGGTGATAAAGGTCATCGCCTGCCGATAAGCGGCCAGATCGCCCTTCTTACCCAGGGTAATCATCTTCTCAGCCAAAGGCCGGATCTCCTTGCAGCGGGTGACGGTGGACTCCATCTTCCCCTTGTCCAGGAAATCGGTCACCTGCTGACGGAGCATCGCTCTGCGCTGGTCGGTTGTCTTACCGAGCTTACGAGTTCCGGGCATGTTGGTTTCCTCCTTACATTGTCAACCTGCCCTGCGGGCAGTTCACGATCATCATACTTAATTGTTGTCCTTGTCAGCCAGAGACAAGCCCATCATGGCCAACTTATTGATGACTTCTTCCAGGGACTTGCGGCCCAGGTTGCGCACCTTCATCATCTCATCCTCGGTCTTGGAGATCAGATCCTCCACCGTGTTGATGTTGGCGCGCTTGAGGCAGTTGAAGCTGCGGACGCTGAGGTCCAGCTCCTCGATGGTCAGCTCCAAGACCTTGTCCCGCTGGGTCTCGGCCTTTTCCACCACAGTGGACCGGGAGCCCACTGTCTCGCTCAAATCGGTAAACAGGGCAAAGTGATCGCAGAGGATCTTCGCCCCCAGGCTCACCGCATCCCGGGCGGAGATGGTAGAATCCGTCCAGACCTCCAGCGTCAGCTTGTCGAAGTCGGTCATGTTCCCCACGCGGGTGTTCTCCACGGTGTAATTGACCTTGTATACGGGGGTGTAGATGGAGTCCACAGGGATGACGCCGATCACAGGCTGGCTGCCCTTGTTCCGGTCGGCAGGCACATAGCCGCGGCCGTGGCTGAGTGTGATCTCCATATTCAGAGAAGCGCCCGCCCCCAGAGTAGCGATGTGCAGCTCAGGGTTCAGCACCTCCACCTCGCCGTCGGACTTGATATCACCGGCGGTGACCTCGCAGGGGCCCACAGCCTCGATAAAGACTGTCTTGACACCCTCGCTGTGCAGCTTGGTAATCAGCCCCTTGATGTTCAGCACGATCTCTGTTACATCCTCCTTGACACCGGGGATGGTGGTAAACTCGTGCTGTACGCCGGCAATTTTGATGCTGGTAGCAGCGGTGCCGGGCAGCGAGGAGAGCATGATCCTGCGCAGGGCGTTGCCCAGCGTCGTACCATATCCCCGCTCCAGGGGCTCAATGACATATTTGCCGTAAGAGTCATCGCCGGGGGTCTCAATACATTCGATTTGAGGCTTCTCAATTTCAATCATGCAGTTACCCTCCTTTTCATGGCGGGCCATAGGGGACAGCCCACGCTAAATTCCGTTCGTATGGTGCTCGAGGGTACTCTCAGATTACTTGGAATACAACTCAACGATGAGATGCTCCTCGATGGGCAGATCAATGTCCTCCCGGACAGGCAGACGGGTTACGGTGCCCTTCAGGGCATTCTTCTCCCGCTCCAGCCACTGGGGCACCAGCACCACCGGGGCATCCTCGCCCAGCAGACGCTTAAACTTCACAGAGGAGCGGCTGCTGTCCTTGACCTCGATCACATCACCGACCTTCACCAGATAGGAGGGAATGTCGACTTTCGTACCATTGACAGTGAAGTGGGCATGGCTCACCAGCTGGCGGGCTTCCCGGCGGGTCATGGCCAGACCCAGGCGATACACCACGTTGTCCAGGCGGCGCTCCAGCAGGCTCAGCAGATCCTCGCCAGTCTTACCGGACATGCGGGTAGCCTTCTCGTAATACATACGGAATTGCTTCTCCATGACGCCATAGACGAACTTGACCTTCTGCTTCTCCTGAAGCTGGAGAGCATACTCACTCTTCTTCTTTCTCATCTGACCGCCGGGATTGCGCTCGGTAGTCTTCTTGTTGTATCCCATCGCGGCGGGGGAAATACCCAGAGCCTTGCAGCGCTTGGCAATGGGCTGCATATTCTTAGCCATAATTTACTGTTCCTCCTTCTTCCCAATTAGACACGGCGGCGCTTGGGTGGACGGCAGCCATTGTGGGGGATGGGGGTAACATCCTTAATCATGGTAACCTCCAGGCCCACGGCCTGCAGAGCGCGGATCGCAGCCTCACGGCCCTGGCCTGGGCCCTTGACAAAGACCTCCACGGTCTTCAGGCCATGCTCCATGGCGGCGCGGGCAGCCACCTCAGCGGCGGTCTGTGCGGCAAAGGGGGTGGATTTCTTGCTGCCACGGAAGCCCTGTCCACCAGAGGACGCCCAAGAAATCGCATTGCCCTGGACATCGGTGACAGTCACCATGGTGTTGTTGAAGGAAGAACGGATATGGACCTGACCCTTTTCAATGTTCTTCTTTTCGCGGCGACGGCGGATAACCTTCTTGCCAGTTTTCGGTGCAGCCATTTTGATTCTCCCTCCTTACTTCTTCTTATTCGCAATGGTCTTCTTGGGACCCTTGCGGGTGCGGGCATTGGTCTTGCTGCGCTGTCCGCGGACAGGCAGGCCGCGGCGATGGCGGATGCCGCGGTAGCAGCCGATCTCGGTCAGGCGCTTGATATCCAGGGCCACGGCGCGGCGCAGGTCGCCCTCCACCATATAGCCATGGTCAATGGCCTCACGCAGCTTGGCCTCATCTGTCTCGGTCAAATCCTTGACGCGGGTGTCGGGGTTGATCCCAGTCTGCGCCAGAATATCCTTGGCGCTCTTTCTGCCAATGCCATAGATGTAAGTCAAACCGATCTCGATTCGCTTATCCTTGGGCAGGTCAATACCGGCAATTCTTGCCATTTGTTAACGCACCTCCAATTTCACTTAGCCCTGTCTCTGCTTGTGCTTGGGATTCTCGCAGATGACCATGACGCGGCCCTTCCGGCGAATGATCTTGCACTTCTCACACATGGGCTTAACGGACGGTCTTACTTTCATGTCGAAGCTCCTCCTACTTACTACGCCAGGTAATCCGGCCACGGGTCAGGTCGTAGGGACTCATCTCCACCGTGACTTTGTCACCAGGCAGAATTCTGATGAAATTCATTCTGAGTTTTCCGGAAATGTGCGCCAGAATGGTATGGCCATTTCCAATATCTACTTGGAATGTGGTGTTGGGCAGCGCCTCCGACTTCGATCATATCGGATTTTGCCAAGTGCTATCCCTCCTGGTCTGGATTACCTGTCTCGCCAAAGACGGCGAGGGCCTTACGAAGTTCACGATTCGTGATATTCTCTCCGCATCTGATCTTTTCGGCCGCTGCGCTCTGGGATGCCGGGACGAATTCCACGTGCTTGCGTTTCTTTCGCTTCGGGCACTCCAGGCGGCGCTTCCGGCCGTCCGCCAGCAGAAGGAAGTCCCCTTCTGTCTCCAGGACGAAGAAGAACTGTCCTTTATCCCTGCCGGCAGCAGATTTCACAATGTCTGATTTCGCAATGTCCATCTCACTGATCACTCCACGGTGATTTCCGGATCTGTTAAAATCTCCGGTTCGCCGTCAGTAATGAGGATGGTGTTTTCATAGTGGGCAGACCACTTGCCGTCGGCGGTCTTAACAGTCCAGCCGTCCGGCATCACCTTGATGCCGGCGCCGCCGGCGTTCACCATGGGCTCCACCGCGATGGTCATCCCCCGCAGGAGCCTGGGACGCTCGCCGTGCCCCACCACATAGTTGGGCACCTCCGGCGCCTCATGCATCTGCCGGCCCACACCGTGGCCCACATACTCGCGAACCACAGCAAACCCGTTGGCCTCCACAAATTTTTGGACAGCCCGGGAGATATCCGGGACGCGATACCCTTCTCTGGCGAACTTCAGCCCCTCGAAGAAGCTCTGGCGGGTCACGTCGATGAGCCGCTGCGCCTCCGGAGAGATCTTGCCGCAGGGAAAGGTCGCCGCGCAGTCCCCGTGGAATCCATCCTTATAGGCCCCCACGTCAATGGATACGATATCCCCCTCATGGAGGACCCGCTTTCCGGGGATGCCGTGGATGATCTCGTCATTGACAGAGACACACACACTGGCGGGATACCCCTGATAGTGGAGGAAGGAAGGGGTTGCCCCCTGGGACTTGATGAAATGGTACACTGCTTGATCGATTTCATGGGTTGTTACGCCGGGGGTCACCATTTTCCCTGCCAAAGCACGGGCTGCCGCGGTAATTTTTCCGGCCCGGCGCATCAGTTCAATCTCCTGCTTGGACTTCAGTGTAATCATCACTTCAACCCCAAAGCAGCGAGGATCTTGGCGTTGGTAGCTTCCTTGTTGTCAGCCACCTCCACGCTCTTGAGCAGGCCCCGCTCGGCGTAGAAGTCCACCAGGGGCTCTGTCTCTCTATGATAAACCGCAAGACGTGCCTTGACAGTCTCGGGTGTATCATCTTCCCGCTGGATCAGTTTACCACCGCAGTTGTCGCAAATCCCCTCGACTTTCGGGGGTACGGCTTCCACGTTGTAGCTGGCACCACATGCCTCACAGACCCGGCGGCCGCTCATGCGGCGCAGAATCTCATCCTCAGAGACCTCAATGGAGATCACGGCATCAATCCGAATCCCTGCCTTCTCAATGGCCTCCGCCTGGGCGATGGTGCGGGGCACCCCGTCCAGAATACAGCCCTTGGCGCAGTCGCTCTGGCTGAGCCGCTCTCCCACAATGCCAATAATGACTTCGTCAGGCACCAGTTGGCCGGCATCCATAAAGGATTTGGCCTTCAGCCCGGTCGGCGTACCGTCCTTGATGGCGGCGCGCAGAATGTTGCCGGTGGAGATGCTGGGGATGCCCAACTTCTTGCACAGGATTTCCGCCTGGGTGCCTTTCCCGGCACCGGGGGCGCCTAATAAAATCAGATTCATACGATCCTCGATTCTCCTTATTCAAGGAACCCCTTGTACTGACGCATCAACATCTGGGACTCCAGCGCCTGTACAGTCTCCAGGGCCACACCAACTACGATGATGACGGAGGTTCCGCCAATCGCAAGGGAGCTGATAGGCAGGAGCTTGCCGGCGATCAGAGGCACGATGGCAACAATGCCCAGATAAATAGCGCCGAACAGTGTGATCTTGGACAGAACCTTGGAGATGAACTGGCTGGTAGGCAAGCCCGGACGGAAGCCGGGGATGAATCCGCCGTTCTTCTTCAGGTTGTTGGAAATCTCAACGGGATTGAACTGAATGGTGGCGTAGAAGTAGCTGAAGCCGATGATCATCAGGAAATAGACCACCATATAGAGGATGGATTGAGTATCAATCGCGCTGTAAATGGAGTAGGCCACGGTGCCCTCCTCGGGGATGCCGATGAAGGTCCAGATCGTCACAGGCAGTGTGGCAATGGACTGGGCAAAAATGACAGGCAGAACACCGGACATATTCACCTTCATAGGCAGATGGGAGGACTGGCCGCCGTACATCTTGCGGCCCACCTGGCGCTTGGCATACTGGACAGGGATGCGGCGCTCGGCATCGCTGACGAACACAATCAGCACCACCAGGGCCAGCACACCGATCAGGATCAGGGGAATGACCCAGGGAGCCAGTGCCTGGTTCAGATAGGCCTCCGCCTGCTCGGTGGTGTAGTTAAAGGCGCTCTCCACATAATCCACCGTCAGCGTTCCGCTGCGGACACCGGACCAGATGCGCACGCCGGTGATCATGCTGCTGACCGCAGAGGGGACGCGGGAAATAATACCGGCAAACAGGATCATGGAGATGCCGTTGCCCACGCCAAACTCGTTGACCTGCTCGCCCAGCCACATCAGGAAAGATGCGCCGGCCACAAAGGACACGATAATGACGATCGCCGGCCACACACCTGTCGTGGTGAGCAGATTGTAGCTTTGCATCATCATATAATACCCAAACGCCTGCAAAAGGGCAATTGCCACTGTGGCATAGCGGGTGATGGCCTGAATCTTCTTCTTGCCCTCTTCCCCGCCGTCTCGGGCCAGCCGCTCCAGAGGCGGGATGGCAACTGTGAGCAGCTGGATGATGATGGAGCTGTTGATATAGGGCTGGATACCAAGGGCAAACACCGTCGCCATGGCGAAGGCGCCGCCGCTCATGACGTTGAGCAGGCCCAGATAGGTAGTACCCATGCTGTTCAGGGTGGCCTCCAGTTCCGCTACGTTGACGTAGGGAACGGAGATCGCATTACCGATGCGGTAAATCAGGAGAATCAGGAGAGTAAAGATGATCTTTTTCCGCAGTTCGGGTATGGCCCACGCCTTGCGTACTGTCTGGATCATATTACTTCACCTCCGCCTTGCCACCGGCTGCCTCGATTGCTTCCTTAGCAGACTGGGAGAAGGCGGACGCCTCAACGGTGAGTTTCTTGGTGACCTTGCCGTTGCCCAGAACCTTGTAGCCATAGGGGCACTTCTTCAGGATGCCCTTAGCAAGCAGGGCCTCTGCGGTGACAACGTCGCCGTCCTCAAAGGCGTTGAGGGCGCTCAGATTGATAATCTCCATAGGCTTGGCAAAGATATTGTTGAAGCCGCGCTTCGGGATACGGCGGGCCAGAGGCATCTGGCCGCCTTCGAAACCGATACGGACGCCGCCGCCGCTGCGGGCCTTCTGGCCCTTGTGGCCGCGGCCTGCGGTCTTGCCGTTGCCAGTACCGGCGCCACGGCCCTTGCGCTTCCCAACATGGGTGGAGCCGGCGGCGGGAGACAGTTCATGCAGATTCATTTTCCGGTACCTCCTTCTCTTCCACGCAGAGCAGATAGCCGATCTTGGCGATCTTGCCGCGCGTTTGTGCATTGTCGGGCTGCACGGTGGTATCACCGATCTTGCGCAGGCCCAGGGAGTTGGCAGTGGCCACGTGCTTTTCCAATCTGCCGCTGAGGCTCTTGACGAGCTTGATGTTCAGATTTGCCATTTCACGCGTCCTCCTTAACCAACGATTTCTTCTACGCTCTTGCCGCGCATACGGGCCACTTCTTCAGGACCGCGCATGCTCTTCAGGCCCGCAAAAGTGGCAGCAACCACGTTGGCGGGGTTATTGGAGCGCAGGCACTTGCAGCGGATATCTTTGATACCGGCTGCTTCCATCACGGCACGGACAGGGCCGCCGGCGATAATACCGGTACCGGGGGCAGCGGGCTTCATCACCACGCGGCCGGCGCTGAATACGCCGATAACCTCGTGGGGAATGGTAGTGCCGGACAGGGTGATGTTCACCATGTTCTTTTTGGCATCCTCTATGCCCTTGCGGATGGCCTCGGGGACCTCAGCGGCCTTGCCCAGGCCGAAGCCCACCTTACCCTTGCCGTCGCCGACGACCATCAGGGCGGAGAACTTCATGACGCGGCCACCCTTGACAGTCTTGGAAACGCGGTTGAGGTGGACGACTTTCTCAATATACTCACTGGGAGCCTTTTCAAATCTGTTAGCCATTTCGTCTTCCTCCTCCCTTAGAATTTCAGGCCGCCCTCGCGGGCGCCTTCGGCCAGCTCGGCCACACGACCGTGATACAGATAGCCGCCGCGGTCAAACACGACCACTTCGATGCCCTTCTGCTTGGCGGCCTCAGCGACCATCTTGCCAACTTCGCGGGCGGCTTCCTTGTTGCTGCCGTTTTCCATCTTCAGGGAAGAAGCGGAGCAGAGCGTCACGCCGTTGACATCGTCGATGACCTGGGCGTAGATGTTCTTCTCGGCGCGGACGCGCTTATGTCTCTTCAAACGCTGGGCATTGGTATTGGGTCTCTTAATCATTTCAGCACGCCTCCTTACTTCTTGGCACCGGTCTTACCAACCTTGCGGCGGATGACCTCGTCCACATACTTGATGCCCTTGCCCTTGTAAGGCTCGGGGGGACGCTTCTCGCGGACCTCGGCGGCAAACTGACCGACCATCTGCTTGTCGCAGCCGGAGATCACGATGCGGTTGGCGGAGGGGACCTCAATGCTGATACCCTCGATCTCGGGGACGATCACCTGGTGGGAATAGCCCAGGTTCATCACCAGGTTGCTGCCCTCCTTGGCAGCGCGGTAACCGACGCCATTGATCTCCAGTTCCTTCTTGTAGACCTCGTGCACGCCGGTAATCATATTGTTCAGCAGGGTACGGGTGAGGCCGTGGAGGCTCTTGCTCTCCTTAGTCTCGTCCGGGCGCTTGACGTGGATGGTGTTGCCCTCCTGCTCGATCATCATAGTGGGATGAAGCTGCTTGGTCAGGGTACCCTTGGGACCCTTGACGGTGACGACATTGCCCTCGGCCACGGTGACTTCCACGCCAGCGGGAACGGTAATGGGCATTCTGCCAATTCTACTCATGTCAAATACCCTCCTTACCAGACAAATGCCAGGACTTCGCCGCCAACATGGGCCGTACGGGCGGCCTTGTCGGTCATAACGCCCTTGGAAGTGGAAATGATGGCAATACCGAGGCCACGCAGGACCCGGGGCAGCTCATCAGCACCGGCGTAAACCCGCAGGCCGGGCTTGGACACGCGGCGCAGGCCCTGGATCGCCTTTTCCTTACCGGGCAGGTACTTCAGGGTAATGCGGATCACACCCTGGGTGTTGTCGTCGATCACCTGGAAGTTCTTGATGTAGCCCTCGTCCAGCAGGATCTGAGCAATGCTCTTCTTCATGTTGGAAGCGGGGACATCCACGGTTTCATGCTTTGCGTTGCTCGCGTTGCGGATGCGGGTCAGCATATCCGCAATGGGATCTGTGATGTGCATAACGTTTATTTCCTCCTTGTTTGAAGTTGCGCGCCCATTTTTGACCCAGACGCGCTGAGGCAGCGAGGTATCACTACGAATTTGGAGCGGCAGGAACGCCGCGTAATTCGCAGTGACCTTTCGCCATCCTGTCGTCGGCGCAAACTTTGTATCCCTCGCCTCCGCCTGCTGGCGAAGGCTTGCTCACGCCGTTGCGCCTCCTCTCCAAACCGAACCCGCTCTGCTGGGCTTCGGTTTGGTTTGCAGGGACCATCTGATGCAAGAGCGAGTATACAGGGCTCTGCATCAGCTGCTGGGGGTTTATGCTCTCCGGATCGCTCCGGTCAAAGCCGTTGCCGCACAGGCCCCTTACCAGGAAGCCTTGCGCACGCCGGGGATCTCGCCCTTGTAAGCCAGCTCCCGGAAGCAGATACGGCAGACGCCGTAGTTGCGCAGGTAGGCGTGGGGGCGGCCGCAGATCTTGCAGCGGTTATAGCGGCGGGTGGAGAACTTGGGCTCCGCCTGCTGCTTGAGAATCATAGACTTCTTTGCCATATTTTATTCCTCCCTTAGCGCTCGAAGGGGGCGCCGACCAGCTCCAGCAGCGCCTTGGCCTCTTCGTCGGTCTGAGCGGTGGTGCAGATCACGATATCCATGCCGCGGATCTTGTCGATCTTGTCGTACTCGATCTCGGGGAAGATCAGCTGCTCCTTCACGCCCAGGGCATAGTTGCCGCGGCCGTCAAAGCTGTTGGGATTGATGCCGTGGAAATCGCGGACACGGGGCAGGGCCACGTTGAACAGGCGGTCCAGGAACTCCCACATCTTGTTGCCGCGCAGGGTCACCTTCGCGCCCACGGGCATGCCCTCGCGGACCTTGAAGTTTGCCACGGACTTCTTGGCGTTGGTGATGATGGCCTTCTGGCCGGTAATGGCGGTCAGGTCGCGGACCACAGCCTCCAGCACCTTGGCATTGTCACGGGCCTCGCCGCAGCCCACGTTCACCACGATCTTCTCGATCTTGGGGATCTGCATGACGCTCTTGTACTCGAACTTCTTCATGAGAGCAGGAGCGACTTCAGCAACATACTTGTCTTTCAGTCTTGCCATGGTTTCCTACTCCTTTCTCACAGTTCGGCGCCGCACTTCTTGCAGACGCGGACCTTCTTATCGCCCTCGATCTTGTGGCCGACCCGGGTGGCTTTATTGCACTTGGGGCAGACCACCTGGACCTTGGAGGCGTAGAGGGCGGCCTCGCGCTGAACGATATTGCTCTCCTCCCCCTGGCGGCGGGCCTTCACGTGGCAGGTCACCATGTTGATGCCCTCCACCACGACCTTATCCTCCTTGGGGATGGTGCGCTGTACCTTGCCCTGCTTGCCCTTATCCTTGCCGGACAGGACGACAACGGTGTCGCCCTTCTTTACATTCATAGCCATTTTCTCTCTGCTCCTCCTTACACGACTTCCGGAGCCAGGGACAGGATCTTCATGTAGTCCTTGTCGCGCAGCTCGCGGGCCACGGGCCCAAAGATACGGGTCCCTCTGGGGTTCTTGTCGTCCCGGATCAGAACAGCAGCGTTGTCGTCAAAGCGGACATAAGTGCCGTCAGCCCGGCGCACGCCCTTGGCGCTGCGGACGATGACGGCCTTGACGACCTCGCCCTTCTTCACAGTGCCGCCGGGGGTGGACTTGCGCACGCTGGCCACGATCACATCACCGATGTTGCCGTACTTGCGCTTGCTGCCGCCCAGGACACGGATGCACTTGATCTCCTTGGCGCCGGTATTGTCAGCAACCTTCAGAAAACTCTCCTGTTGAATCATCTATCGGCACCTCCTTACTTCGCCTTTTCGATGATCTCAACCACACGCCACCGCTTATCCTTGCTCAGGGGCCGGGTCTCCATCACCTTGACTTTATCGCCAACGCCGCAGGCGTTGTTCTCATCATGGGCCTTCAGTTTATAGGTGCGGCCGACAATCTTCTTATACAGAGGGTGGGCCACACGATCCTCGATCGCAACAACCACAGTCTTATCCATCTTGTCGGAGACAACCTTACCAACTCTGGTCTTACGGGAGGAAATTCTTGCTTCACTCATCTCAATTACCCTCCTTCTCTTACTTGGCGATCTGCTGCTCGCGGATGATGGTCTTGACTCGGGCAATGTCGCGCTTGACCTCGGCAATCTTCATGGGGTTGTCGAGTTGATTGGTGGCGTGCTGCATACGCAGGTAAAACAGGTCCTTCTTCAGACCGGTGAGCTTCGCGTCCAGTTCAGCGGCGCTCATCTTACGGATTTCACTTGCCTTCATCTTACTCACCTACTTCCTGAGCTTGAAGGTCCTCACGCTTAGCAATCTTGCTCTTAATGGGCAGCTTGTGGCTGGCCAGACGCAGCGCCTCGCGGGCAACCTCCTCGGAAACACCGGCGATCTCAAACATGACACGACCGGGCTTGACAACGGAGACCCAATACTCGGGGGAGCCCTTACCGGAACCCATGCGGGTCTCAGCGGGCTTCTCGGTCACGGGCTTATCAGGGAAAATCTTGATCCACACCTGGCCGCCACGCTTGGTGTAACGGGTCATGGCGATACGGGCGGCCTCAATCTGATTGCTGGTGATCCAGCCGGGCTCCAGAGCCACCAGGCCAAACTCACCGTAGGTGATGGTATTGCCCCGGGTGGCCTTGCCCTTCATGCGGCCACGGTGGACACGGCGATACTTAACTCTCTTGGGCAAAAGCATTACTGTGCGCCTCCTTCTTTCTTCTCGGGACGGGGGCCTCTGTTAAAGCCCTGGCCGTCACGGCGGGGGCCGCGGTTGTTATCGCGGTTAAAGCCACCCTCACGACGGAATCCGCCGCCGCGGCGGTCACCATCGCGGCGAGGACGGCGCTGGCGCTCCTCGTAAGGCTTGCTGGTGTCGATGGTGCGGGGGGTGGTACGCAGGGTCTGAGTGAGGATCTCGCCCTTGTAGACCCAGACCTTCACACCGATGCGGCCAAAGGTGGTGGCAGCCTCGGCAAAGCCGTACTCAATGTCGGCGCGCAGGGTCTGCAGGGGGATGGTACCCTCATGGTAGTGCTCATTGCCGGCGATCTCGCGGCCGCCCAGACGGCCGCCGCAGGAGATCTTGATGCCCTTGGCACCAGCCCGCATGGCCCGGCCCATGGCATTCTTCATCGCGCGGCGGTGGCTGATGCGCTTCTCCAGCTGGGAAGCAATGTTCTCAGCCACCAGCTGAGCATTCATATCGGGGTTGCGGACCTCGATAATGTTCAGGCGAACGGTCTTGCCGATCATCTTTTCCACAGCCAGCCGGGTCTCCTCAATGGCCTTGCCGTCCTTGCCGATGACCTGACCGGGGCGGGCGCAGTGCATAAAGATGGTCACCACGTCGCTCTGACGCTCGATCTCGATCTTGGGGATACCGGCGCCATACAGGGTCTTCTTCAGGTAGTCGCGGATCTTCTTGTCCTCGACCAACAGGTCGCCGACCTTCTCATCACGGGCATACCAGCGGGAGTCCCAGTCCTTGATGACGCCCACGCGCATACCGTGGGGATTAACCTTCTGTCCCATAAACTGTCTCCCTCCTTATGCTTTCTCCGCCACAGCCAGGGTGACGTGAGAGGTACGCTTGTTGATACGATAGGCACGGCCCTGGGCCCGGGGCATGATGCGCTTGAGGATGGGGCCGGGGGTGGCAAACACCTGGCTGACGTAGAGCTTCTCCACATCCATGCTGTGGTTGTTCTCCGCATTGGCCACAGCGCTCTTCAGGAGCTTCATCATGGGCTCACTGGCAGCCTTGGGGGTCTGCATCAGGATGGCCATGGCGGTTCCCACATCTTTGCCGCGGATCAGATCGGCCACGATCTGGACCTTGCGGGGAGAGATGCGGAGATATTTCAAATAAGCTTTAGCTTCCATATTCTGCATTCTCCTTTTCCTTATTTACCCTTGGTGTGGCCGCGGAAGGTGCGGGTGGGGGCGAACTCACCCAGCTTGTGACCCACCATATCCTCCTGGATATAGACGGGCACATGCTTGCGGCCGTCGTACACCGCGATGGTATGGCCCACAAAGGCAGGGTAAATGGTGGAGCTGCGGCTCCAGGTCTTCAGAACGGTCTTCTTGCCGCTCTGGTTCATCTCTTCGACCCTCTTCAAAAGCTCGGGGGCAATGAAGGGGCCTTTTTTCACGCTTCTGCTCATCTTCAGTTGTCCTCCTTACTTTGCATTGCGACGCTTGACAATGAACTTGTCGGTCGGATTCTTGGTCTTGCGGGTCTTGTAACCCAGGGCGGGCTTGCCCCAGGGGGTCACAGGGCCGGGACGGCCCACAGGGCTCTTGCCCTCGCCGCCGCCGTGGGGGTGGTCGCAGGGGTTCATCACGGAGCCGCGGACGGTGGGGCGCCAACCCATGTGGCGCTTGCGGCCGGCCTTACCGATCTGAACGTTCTCGTGATCCAGGTTACCCACCTGGCCAATGGTCGCCATGCAGTTCAGGCGGACAATGCGCACCTCGCCGGAGGGCATACGGATCTGGGCGTCTCCGCCCTCCTTAGCCATCAGCTGTGCGGCGGCACCGGCGCTGCGGACCAGCTGGCCGCCCTTGCCGGGATGCATCTCGATGTTGTGGATAATGGTACCCACAGGGATGTTGGCAATGGGCAGGGTGTTGCCGGGCTTGATGTCGGCGGAGGCACTGGAGAGCACCTTGTCGCCGGCGGCCAGGCCCACCGGGGCCAGAATGTAGCGCTTCTCGCCGTCCTCGTACTGGACCAGGGCGATGTTGGCGCTGCGGTTGGGATCGTACTCCAGGCGCAGGACGGTGGCCTCCATATCCACCTTGTCCCGCTTGAAGTCGATGATGCGGTATTTCCGCTTGTTGCCGCCGCCACGGTGGCGGACGGTGATACGGCCATAGCTGTTGCGGCCGGCATTCTTCTTCAGGATCTCGGTAAGGCTGGCTTCGGGCTTGGCCTTCTTGTCGATGCCGTCAAAGCCGGAAACCGTCATGTGCCGCCGAGAAGGAGTTGTCGGCTTATAAGTTTTGATAGACATGTTTCAGTTTCCTCCCTTACACCATACCTTCAAAGATCTCAATGCTCTTGGAGTCCTCAGCCAGCTGCACAACAGCCTTCTTCCAATCCTTGGTGCGGCCGGGGCGGGCAGCGCCCATACGCTTGGCCTTGCCGTGCACGTTCATGGTATTGACCGCGGCCACCTTCACGCCGAAGATCTCCTCGATGGCCTTCTTGATCTCAATCTTGCCGGCAGAAGGAGCCACCTCAAAGACATACTTCTTGTCGGCCACGCTGGCCATGGAGCGCTCGGTGATGATGGGGCGGATGATGATATCGTAAGCAGTCATTACGCAAACACCTCCTCGATGATGGCCAGCGCGGACTGATCAATCACCAGATACTTGGCGTTGAGGATATCATAAACGCTGAGGATCTTGGCGGTGGTGGTCATGACGCCGGGGAGGTTACGGGCGGACTTGATCACAGTCTCCCGCATCTCCGGGGTGATAACCACGGCCTTGCCGTCGCACTTCACAGCGTCCAGGAAGGCGCGGAAATCCTTGGTCTTGATGGCGTCCATGGCAATGTTATCCACCACAATGATATTGCCGGAGGCGGCCTTGGCGGAGAGGACGGACTTCAGGGCCAGTCTCTTCACCTTCTTGTTGATGACGTAGCTATAGCTGCGGGGCTTGGGGGCAAACACGATACCGCCGTGGGTCCACTGGGGGGCGCGGGTGCTGCCCTGGCGGGCGTGGCCGGTCCCCTTCTGACGCCAGGGCTTCTTGCCGCCGCCGGAAACCTCGGCGCGGGTCAGGGCGGACTGAGTACCCTGCCGGCAGTTGGCCAGATGATTCTTCACTGCCTCATGAACGACAGCCATGTTGGGCTCGATGCCAAATACAGCTTCGCTCAGCTCTACTTCGCCGACGCTGGCGCCGGCCATGTTCAAAACTTGCACAGTAGACATTTCAAGCACTCTCCTTTCCCTTACTTATTACGCGCAGAGGCCTTCTGCGGATTGACACGGGCGGAAGCCTTCTGCGGGTTGGAGCTGATGCCGGCGGCCTCGCCCTTCTTCTCGACGATGGTCTTCTTGGTTGTGCGGATAGCGACCAGCCCGCCCTTGGGGCCGGGGACGGCGCCGCGGACTACCAGCATGTTCAGCTCCGGATCTACCTTCACCACATCCAGGTTCATAATGGTCACCTGGTCGCCGCCCATCTGGCCGGCGCCAATGGTGCCCTTGATAATCTTGGACATATGGCTGCCTGCGCCCAGGGAACCGACCTGGCGAACCACCGGGCCGCTGCCGTGGGTTTCCTTCAGGCGGTGGCCGCCGTGGCGCTTGATAACGCCCTGATAGCCGTGCCCCTTGCTGGTGCCGGTGACATCCACGTGGTCGCCCTCGGCGAAGGTATCCGCCTTCACGATATCGCCCACATTGAGGTCGCCCTCGATGTCGAACTCTCTCAGGTACTTCTTGGGAGACACGCCGGCCTTGTTCAGGTGGCCCATCTCAGGCTTGGTCAGCTTGCGCTCGGGGACATCCTCAAAGCCCAGCTGCACAGCATTGTAGCCGTCCTTCTCCGCGGTCTTCTTCTGGACCACGACACAGGGACCGGCCTCGATGACGGTAACAGGAACAACCTTACCGTCAGCGTCGAAGATCTGGCTCATGCCGACCTTCTTACCGATGATCGCTTTCAATGTATTTTCC